>CAYQJG010000036.1:0-39832 GCA_964417715.1 uncultured Lentisphaerales bacterium
CCCAACCGTGAACCCTGAACCTCCCCAACCGTGAACCCTGAACCTCCCCAACCGTTGAACCCTCAGAACCAACCATGAACCTCCCCAACCCCAACCACAGTTCCCTGCCCTATATCGGACGGTTCCCCGATGCCAGCGGACACTTCGGGCCGTTTGGCGGACGGTACGTCGGCGAGACGCTGATGCCGGCGCTGCTCGAGCTTGAGGCCGCCCGCAGTTCGGCGATGGCCGACGCTGGGTTCCTGGCCGAGTACCGCAGCATGCTGGCCAACTACGTCGGGCGTCCAACGCCGCTGGACTTTGCCGCGCGCCTGACGGCCCATGCCGGCGGCGCACGCATCTACCTCAAGCGCGAGGACCTGGCGCACACGGGCGCGCACAAGATCAACAACACCGTCGGCCAGGGGCTGCTCGCGCGGCGCATGGGCAAGCGGCGACTGATTGCCGAGACCGGCGCCGGTCAGCATGGCGTGGCAACGGCCACGATCGCGGCGCGACTGGGCATGGAGTGCAAGGTGTTCATGGGCGTCGAGGACATCCGCCGCCAGGCTCCCAACGTGCAGCGCATGCGGTTGCTCGGCACCGAGGTCGTGCCCGTCGCATCGGGCACGGGCACACTCAAGGATGCCATGAACGAGGCCATGCGCTACTGGGTGGCCGCCGTCGAGACCACCTTCTACGTGATCGGTTCGGTGGCCGGCCCGCACCCGTATCCGCTGATGGTGCGCGACTTCCAGCGCGTGATCGGCGACGAGGCCCGGCATCAGATCCTCGAAATCGCGGGCGAACTGCCCGACCTGCTGGTGGCGTGTGTGGGTGGCGGCAGCAACGCCATGGGGCTCTTCTACCCGTTCCTGGACGACCCGGTAGGCATCCTGGGCGTCGAAGCGGCGGGCGACGGCATCGACACGCCGCGCCATGCCGCCACGCTCTGCCGCGGGCGTGTCGGCGTGCTGCACGGATCCAAGTCGTATCTCCTGCAGACCGCCGACGGCCAGGTCGCCGAGGCGCACTCGGTCTCAGCCGGCCTGGATTATCCCGGCGTCGGCCCCGAGCACGCCTGGCTCAAGGAACTCAGACGGGTGCGCTACACGGCCATCGACGACCGCACGGCGCTGGAGGCCTTCCACCTGCTGGCGCATCTGGAAGGAATCATCCCGGCGCTCGAGAGCTCGCATGCCGTCGCGGCGGCGCTCGCGGAGGCCGGCCGCATGGCGGCCGACCAGTCGCTGATCGTCAGCCTCTCGGGCCGCGGCGACAAGGATCTGGCGCACGTGACATCAGTGGAAGAGAAAGGACGCCCGGCATGAACCGGCTTGATCAGACTTTTCAGGCGCTGGCTGCCGCCCGCCGCAAGGCGCTTGTCGGCTACCTGACCGCCGGGGACCCGGATTTTGACGCCAGCCTGGCGGTGCTGCAAGCCGCCTGCGGCGCCGGCCTGGACGTTCTTGAACTGGGCGTGCCGTTCTCGGACCCGACCAGCGACGGACCGGTCATCGAGGCTGCGGCGGGACGCGCCCTGCGGTCCGGCATGTCGCTCCGGCGCGTGCTCGAAATGGCCCGGCGTCTGCGCACGACCGTGACCACGCCCTTCGTGCTGTTCACGTACTACAACCCGCTGCTTCAATTCGGCCTGGCCGATCTGGGAGCGGCGCTCACGCAGGCCGGCATTGACGGTCTGCTGGTGGTGGACCTGCCGCCGGAGGAAGCCGGCGAGCTCACGGCGGCCCTGGCTGGCCGCGACCTGCCGCTGATCCGGCTGATCGCCCCCACCACGCATCCGGAACGCATGCGTCAGATCGTGGCGGGCGCGGGAGGATTCCTCTACCTGATCACGCGCACGGGCGTGACCGGCAGCGGCACGCTGGACCGCGAGTCCGTGGCAGGCCATGCGCGCGAGCTTCAGGCGCTCAGCCGCCTGCCGGTCTGTCTCGGGTTCGGCATCAGCACGCCCGCGGACGTGCGCAACCTGGCGCCACTGGCCGATGGCGTCGTCGTCGGCAGCGCGCTGGTCAAACTCGCGGCGGATCGTGCCGCGCACGGCGATGCGCCCGCGCAGGTAGCCGCGCGGGTGCGCGAACTGAAAGACGCGTTGGGGTAATGGACCGAACCCCGGCATGGCGGGTGAAACAATCCGTGTGTTCGGAGTGGCAGATCTGGTTTGGCGCAAAGCGCCCAACACGACAACGCGACGGGCGCTTGCACGACCGCCGCCGATTCCGTAATCTACAGGGCATGAAAGTTCTGGTCATCGGCGGGGGCGGTCGCGAGCATGCGCTTGTCTGGAAGCTCGCACAGGATTCCCGGCGCCCCTCCCTCTTCTGCGCCCCCGGCAACGCCGGCACGGCCGGCCTGGCAACGAACGTGCCGATCACGTCCGAAGACGTGCCCGGCCTGCTGGCGTGGGCGCGCACGCACAGGCCGGACCTGACCATCATCGGCCCCGAAGCGCCGCTCTGCGCCGGCATCGTCGATGCCTTTACCGGCTCCGGACTGCGCGTGTTCGGACCGTGCCAGGCGGCCGCACGTCTCGAAGGAAGCAAGCTGTTTGCCAAGGAGATCATGAACGCGGCCGGTGTACCCACGGCCCGCTCGCAGTCCTTCACCCGCGCCGAAGCCGCGATCGCCGCCCTGCCCGCCTTCTCGCTGCCGGTCGTGATCAAGGCCGACGGCCTGGCCGCCGGCAAGGGCGTGGTCATCGCGGCCACGCATGACGAAGCCGCAGCCGCCATCCGGTCGATGCTGGTCGACGCCATCTTCGGCGCCGCGGGGGCCAGCGTGCTGATCGAGGAGTTCCTCGACGGCGAGGAAGCCTCGATCCTGGCGCTGATTGACGGCGAGCATGTGGTCATACTGCCCTCCTCGCAGGACCACAAACGCGTCGGTGACCAGGATCAGGGGCCGAACACGGGCGGGATGGGTGCCTATTCGCCGGCCCCGGTGGTCACGCCCGAACTCCTGCCGGTCATCCGCGAGCGCGTCCTGCTCCCCACGCTGGCCGAGTTGCGCCGGCGCGGCATCGTCTACAAGGGCATCCTGTACGCCGGCCTGATGATCGGCCGCAGCGGTCCCAAGGTGCTGGAATTCAACTGCCGTTTCGGCGACCCCGAAACGGAGGCCGTCCTGCCGCGCCTGGCCGGCGACATTCTTCCGATCTTTGAGGCCTGTATCGACGGAACGCTCAAGGAATCCCTCGTGCGTATCCGCACCGAGGCCTGCGCGACGGTGATCATGGCCTCCGGCGGCTACCCGGGAACCTACCGCAAGGGCCTGCCGATCTCAGGTCTGGACGCGGCAGCCAAAGTCACGGACGCGGTCGTCTTCCACGCCGGCACGGCCCTCGCCGACGGTCACGTCGTCACCGCCGGCGGGCGCGTGCTGGCCGTCACCGCGACAGGCGCGAACCTGCGGGCGGCCGTGGCCCGCGCTTACGAAGCCGTCCGGTGCATCGATTTCGCTGGCGCGCATTACCGCAAGGACATCGCGCAGCGGGCGTTCCGGGTGTAGCGAGTTGTGGAGACGGGAGACTTGAGACTTGAAACTGGAAACTTGAAACTGGAAACTTGGAGCGCTCTGAGCGTCCCGCCAAGTTTCGATTTTCCAGTTTCACGGAGGTATCATTTATGTCGCCTACAACTACAACGCCCCTCGTCGGCATCATCATGGGCAGCGACTCCGACTGGCCGCTGATCCAGAAAACGGTCGAAACCCTCAGGGAGTTCGACGTCGCGTGCGAGGTGCGTGTCATGTCCGCGCACCGCACACCGGACACCGCCGCGCAGTATGCCATCGAGGCTGAGGGGCGCGGCCTCAAGGTACTCATCTCGGCCGCGGGTGGCGCCGCGCACCTGGGCGGCGTAATCGCAGCCCACTCCGTGCTGCCCGTGATCGGCATTCCGGTGGCCGGCGGCGCCGTCAACGGACTCGACTCGCTGCTCTCGACCATCCAGATGCCCGCGGGCATCCCCGTGGCAACCGTCACGCTCGGCAGCGCCGGCCCAGTCAATGCCGCACTGTTCGCCGTCCAGATTCTCGCCGTTGGAGACGCGGGACTGCGGCACAAATTCCACGCCTACAAGGCCAAGTTGCGGCGCAAGGTCGAGGAAGGCAACGCCAAGGTCCAGGCCGAACTGGCCAAGCTCTAGCCATGCGCGTACTGACCGTCACAGCTGAGGACCGCGCATCGCTCATCTGCGAGGCGGCCGCGTCCCTGCAGGCCGGTGGCGTGGTGGTCGTGCCAACCGACACCGTCTACGGACTCGCGGCGCACCCGGCCCACGCCGATGCCGTGACGCGACTGGGCACACTCAAGGGCCGGCCAACCGGCAAGCCGATCGCCCTGCTGGCCGCCGACCTGGCCGCCGTGCGAGCCTTCGGCGCACGGCTCGATCCGGTGGCACAACGGCTCGCACAAGCCTTCTGGCCAGGCGGTCTGACGCTGGTCCTTCCGTGCGGCGACCGGGAGGAAGGTTTCCGCGTTCCCAACCACGCGCTCTGCCGCGAACTGCTGACGGCGTGTGGCGGCGTGCTGCGCGTAACCAGCGCCAATCTGAGTGGCGCGATGCCGGCTGTCAATGCCGTGCAGGCGCTGGCCGATGTGGGTCTGTCAGCCGACCTGGTGCTCGACGATGGGCCTTCGCGCGAAGGCGTGGCCAGTACGGTGGTACGCGTGACGGCCGACACGCTGACCATCCTGCGTCCCGGCGTGCTCACGGAGGCCGCCTTGCGTGCCGCCGCGGGTGGTGGCTGAGCCTTCTTGGTGTGTCCAGCGGCCGGCGGAGATTCTCGCCATGCTCGACGTCATGATCGTTGGCCTGACTGTCCAGGCCCTGCTGACCTGCCTGGTCCTCTACGTGGCTGCTCGTCACGAGGCTGATTACGATTTCCAGAAGGTCCTTGTCGTGACCGCCGGCTTGGCGGTGGTCAACGTCGTTCTGGACTACGCGCTCAAACCCCAGATTGGGCTCTTCTACATCATCCCCTGCCTGGCCATCACCGTCTGGGTCTTTCATGACGCCTGCTGGCTGCCCTGGCCACGCGCATTCCTCTGTACATTCCTGCTGGCCGGCTTGAACGCCATGGCCGCGCTCGGCATCGGTTTCGTGGCCGGCAAGTTGCTCCCCAAGAACGCCAGCCACGTGACGCTCATGGAGCAGCATGAGGCCGACCTGCGCGAGGCCAAGCAAGCCATGGAGGACGCGTACCGCGACCAACAGGACGTGCAGGCCGTGGAGATGCCGGGGCCGGCCACGCCGCCACCTGCCACCACCAACGCGCCCGCCGCCGTCGCGCCGCCACCTGCCACCGTCACGCCGCCACCTGCCACCGTCGTCGCGCCGCCACCTCCCATCACCACACCATCGGCGCCGGTGGAAGAGTGGTCGGCCGCGCGCGCCAAACTGCGCGTGGGCGGCCGCATCCGCGGTCGGAACGGCGCTCCGGTCGCGCTGATCAACGGCGAGGTCTGCGCCATCGGCGACCCGATCAGCGCCACGCACAACGGCCGTCGATACACGTGGCGGGTGGCGGCGATCACGGACAAGGCCGTCGATCTGGCCCCCGTCAGTTGCGTGGCATCCCCGTGAGGGTTGACGGCGCAGACGCATCGCGATATTCCTACCCATATGAAGACGACCATAGATTACGGCGTCAGGCAGTTCTGGTCAGCCGACAGGGAGTTCTCCCGCTTCCCGTCGCTGAAGACTAGGAACCCGCTTGTGGGATAGACCGAGGTCCCTGCGGCTTGTGACGCACTTGGCGTACTCAATCCATTCAATCGTGTGGCCGCAGGATCTGAACCTAATGTGGCAGAAAAGAACTGCGGGCACACTATTTCTTAACTTGCTCTAGCGGGTGTTCCGCCGGCTGTGCCGCACCGTCGCGACCACTTCGATGATCACGAAGAAGACGACGAGCAGACCGGCCCACTGAACCTGGGGATACTTCTCGAGTTTGGAGGCGATCAGGTTCGACGCGATGGCCATCAGGATGATCGAAACCGCCAGGCCGATGCCGAGGACGACGATGTTCTCCTGTGAGGCGCCCGAAACAGCCAGCACGTTGTCCAGACTCATGGACACGTCGGCGAGCAGAATCAGGCCAATGGCGCTCTTCAGCGTCCGCACTGGCCGTTTGCCGGCGGCGTGGGCGCCCGCATCGGCTTCGCCGTCACGCCTCAGCTCGCGAAAGAACTTCCACACGACGTACAGCAGCAGGATGCCGCCCGCGAACTTGATCCCGACGATACGAAGCAGGTACACGACCGTCGCCGCAAAGATGACCCGCAACACGGTCGCCAGCCCGATGCCGCCCCAATCGCACGTTTCCGTTCGCTGAAGGACCGCAAGCTCCGTGCATGGCGATCTTCAACCGCATGGGCTGACAGGCGCGACACGCAACCGGGACGAACCGGCCAACGTAAGCCGCAGACTCAGGATCGCCCGGGACGGCATGCGAAACGCAACGGCGGCGCCGTCGCGCGCAACCTGAACGGTGGCGTCCGGTTCGTCGCGTTCAAGCAGATCAACCGCCGTGGCTGCCGCGAGCCGCCCGAGTCGCACGGCATCCACATGCAGACGCCCGCGCGCGGCCTTGCCGGCCGTTTCGTGCAGGCGCACGATCAGGCCTTTGCCATCGGCAGCCGGCCGGACCGTATCGAGCACCACGCCCGCGGCGTCGAGCCGGAGCAGGCTGGCCGTCGTCGGCCAATCGCCGTCGTGCGCGTCCGTTGCCACGATCTTGAGCTCATGGTTGAACAGGCGCCCGGCCTGAACGGCGTCGGCGGTCGGCAGGTCGCCGGCACAGGGCCTGAGCGCAAGGCGGATTTCGTGCCGCCCGATCTCGGGCAGAATGTCCGGATCATGGCTCGCCCGTATCAGTGTCAGGCTGAGCCGGCCGTCCGCGAACGCATGCCCGTGCTTGCTGTCGTTCAGCAGCAGGCAACCGGCCGGCGTCCGGCCGGCCTTGCCCGCGCGCCCCTCGACCAGGGCCCAGCGCAGGGCCGGCACCTCGACGCCGTACGGGAAGTCCCGCGTGATCGCGCCGAAGGGAATCTCGTAGCGCGTCGTCGGCGCGGCCAGCGCGAACGGCACCGACGCGGCCAGCACCGGCACGCCGGTCTGCGGCGTGCCGCGCTGGAACCAGACGCCGTTCACACCGATATGCAAGGTCGGATCGCCCGCGCGGATCTCCCAGACGAGTTTGAACTCGGACTGTTCGATCACCAGATCGACCTCCAGGCCCGCCTTCCACGGTCCCTTTGCCGTGCGGCGGATCTGCTTCACGACCGGCGCACGCCAGGGTCCGGTATGATCGACGCACCACGCGGTCATGCCGCGGACGTGCTCGACCGCGTAGCGCAGGAAGCCGGCCGCCGCATCCGCAGCGACCAGCTCGACGCCGCGCGTCTTGTCGACGAGGGAGCGGATGCCGCCGGTCGCGGGATCGAGTTCGAACCGGATGAACTCGTTTTCAAGCCCTTCGGGACTCCGCTCGTAGGCGGCATAGAAGCAGTGGTGCCCTTGTCCGATGTGACGCGCGGCCGCGGACGCGGCCGGGGCACCGGAGTCGGCTGCCGCCATCTTCACGATCACGCGCGTCCAGCCGCATGCCCCAACTGCGACCGGAAAAGCCAGCCGCACGAAACGGTGGCCCCAGAAGTCGCCACTTTCCAGTGTCTGCGCAGGCACGACGGTCCCATCGGCCGCCTCGACCGACCACGGCAGATTTGCCGGATCTGCATTGCCCCACCCCCATCCCGCGTCCCACACGCGCGTTTCCACCACCTCGGAACGCGCATAGGGCAACGTGTTGAAGACGATAAGCGGACGGTGATGGTACCCGGTCGCAGGCGAGTACTGACTGAAGGCGCCATCCACGCTGCCGCAGCCAATCCCCGCCCCCTGCGCCATCGGCGCACGCGCGGCAGGCAGATCGCACGGAATCTCGCGCCGAGCCGCGGCGGTATCGACGCGCGCCGCAAGGTCGCGCAACATCGCCGTCTCGATGGACGACGTCGTCGCCACGGTCTGCTGGTAGAGCCCGTGCATGTGCGTGCGTGTGTCGTGGACGCCGGAACCGGGCAGGATGTCGTGAAAGTGCCCGAACAGCGTGTCGCGCCAGGCTGCGGTCAGGCGCGCCTGCGGCACGTCACGCCCCAACGGCGCGGCCAGCAGTCCCATGACCGCGCCCACATCCTCAAGGCGCTTCTCGGCGAAGCGATTGGCTTTTTTGATCAGGGTCTGGGTTGTGTAACAGCCGGTGAACTCGCTGTTCAGTTCGCCCGTGATGACCGGCAACGCCTGCCTGTCGCCCGCCAGGCGATCAAAGAAGGCGCGCGCGGTCGCATGCCGCAGGCGCGGGAAGACCGGCCAGGCATCCATCTCGGCGGCACGCAGCAGGTCGCGCCGAGTCGGCCCGCCGCCATGGTCGCCCACGCCGAACACGAACGGCGCATAGGTGAGCCCGGATGCATCGGCGAAACGCTGCAGACTCCCCGGCACCAGTCCCGGGGTGATCGTGCCGTTGTACCCGCACGCCATGTCATTGAAGACGACAACCTCGGCCCCATCCGGACCGCGCCAGCGGAAGGCGATCGGCTTGGGCTGCGGGGGGCAGTGGGCGCCCGGGCGATGCATGTAGATGTAATGCACACCGCCACGCGCCAGGTAGGTCGGCACCGTCGCTGCATGCCCGAACGTGTCGGGCGACCAGTCGATCGGTACATCCCCGGGCGCGAGACCGAAGAGTTGCCGCATGTATGCACGCGTGAGCAGCAGGTGCTGGCAGAGCGACTCGGCCGAGACGATGTTCTTCTCCGTTTCGACCCAGTGACTCGCCGTCACTTCCCAGCGCCCCGCGCGCACCAGACCGGCCACTTCCGCCAGCAGGTCGGGACGATGCTCCTCGAGGATGCGGTAGACGCTCGCCTGGCTCTGGCTGAAGACGAAATCCGGGAACTCCTTGAGCAACGCGAGGGTCGTGGTCAGGGTGTCGATCGTGAGGGAGACCGTTTCGGGCCACGACCACATCCAGTTCATGTCGATGTGCGCATGACCGATCAGGTAGACCTCGTAGCGCTTGGCAGCAGCTGCGAGCGGCGCGAGATGCGCCTCGGCGGCGCGCACGGCGCGCAGGACTGCAGCCGGGTCGGCAACCAGGGCTGTTTCGACCATCGCCGTCGCCTCGGCCAGGCGCGCGCGCCAGGCTTTCGCCTTGGCGGGATGTCGTGTGCATAGCCACTCGCCGAACGCAATCTGGCTCGCGAAACGCTCCTGCTCGGCCCCGATCTGCCCGCTTGCCGCCGCGAAACCTGTATCCAAACGCACCTTCAGACTGTCCGTCATCATGCTCTCCCTGTTTTGGCTTGCGTCGGCAAAGTTTGCACAACCTGCGGCCCCATCGCCAGCACAAACCATCGGCAAGGTTGACACCATCGCGAGCCGTTTGAGAGACTGGGGTACCTCATGAGCACAAACCGCAAGACGATCCTCTTTCTGGGCGACGGCATGGCCGATGAACCGGTCGCGGCCCTGGGCGGACGCACGCCGTTGCAGGCGGCCCACACGCCGGGCATGGACCGGATTGCGGCCGCCGGCCGCAGCGGCACGCTGCTCACCCTGCCCGCCGGCTTCCCGACCTCCAGCGACGTGGCCAACATGTCGGTGCTCGGCTGCGACCTTGCGACCGAGCTTTGCGGACGCGGCCCGCTCGAAGCCGCCAGCCAGGGCATCCCGCTTGGGCCGCACGACATCTGCTTCAGGATGAACCTGGTGACCGTGGACGCAAACGGCATCATGCGCGATTTCTCGGGCGAGCACATCGCGCAGGCCGATGCCGTCGCGGCCATCGCCCTGCTGAACGCCAGGCTGTCAACCGGCTCGATCCGCTTCCATCCCGGCGTCAGCTATCGCAACCTGCTGATCCTGTCGGGCACGGAGTTCAGTGCCGAGGTCGCCTGCGACAAGCCGGACGACAACCACGGCAACCCGGTGGCGGAACACCTGCCACGCGCCAGGACGCCGGCCGGCGAACACACCGCCGCCGTGCTGCGCGACCTGATCAGCCGCGCCGCCGTGCTGCTCAAGGACCGCAGCGCCAACCAGATCTGGCCGTGGAGCGGCGGCAAGGCCGGCGCCATCCACAAGATCACCGAGCGCTATGGCATCCGGGCCGCCGTGATCTCGGCGGTGGACGTCATCAACGGCCTCGGGCGCTGCATGGGCATGGACGTGATCCGCGTGCCGGGGGCCACCGGCTATATCGACACGAATTACGAAGGCAAGGCCGATGCCGCGATCGCCGCCATCCGCGACCACGACTTCGTCTACGTGCATGTCGAGGCGATCGACGAAGTCTCGCACGCGCAGGACCTCAAGCTGAAACTCCAGACGATCGAGGACTTCGATCGCCGGCTGGTCAGCCGCGTGCTGGATGCGGTCGGCCCGACCGTCACCTATGTCGTGCTGCCGGATCACCCGGTGCCGCTGGCCAGCGGCAAGCATACCCGCACCCCCGTGCCGGTATCCGTCTGGCGCCCCGGCTGGACGCCGGACAGCGTGCGCGTCTACGACGAAACCACCTGCCCCACCGGTGCACTCGGCGCGCTCAAGGGTCGCGAGTTGATGGATCTACTGTTCGCGTAGCGCGCGGCGGTTGCCAGGGCCGGGGCGGCGGGGACGGCGGGGTTTCTCCGTGGTGTCGGGCGTGGCGACCTTCTGGGCCGGCCGCATCAGCGACTCGCCGTCAAGCGGCGGCTGGATGGCATTCAGGTCAAAGCCCAACCGATCGAGAACCGTGGGTGCCACATCGGCCCGCGTGCCAGTGCGCATCACGCCGCGGTCGTCCCATTGTGTCAGCAAGGCCGGCTCAGTTCGAATGCACCAACCCGTGGGTCGGACGCCCGGCGGCGGCAATCCGGTCGCACTCCTGATGCGGGTGTCCCAGCAGGCGTACGCCCCGGTCGATCGTGCAGGCGTAGATGGACGCCATGTCGTTGTACTCGGGCTGGGAGAGATTGAGCGCGTACAGGCCGGGGATCTCGGCGACGACCGGGAAGAAATGGTCGACGCGGCCGCACGAATGCAGCGCGCCGCCATAGCGCGCCAGCAGCCGCGCGTCGGCGTCACGGCCGAATTCGCGGTACATCTCGGCTGAAATGTTCATGCCGGAATCCAACCGCAGGAAGATGTGCCCGCGGTGCATCTGCCCCCAGTGCGTCGACCACGGACGGTCCATGGGGTGCCGCACAATCTCGAACCAGGCGTCGATCAGCGCAATGTACGTGTCGGTCACGCGTGCGACGACGGCCTTAACCAGGTCGCTCTGGTCGAAGAAGGCAACGAAGATGTCCGACCCCCAGAGGAGTTCGGCGATGTCCAGCGGGCCCTGCAGGTCGGGGTGGTACGGATGGACGAACCGCGACAGTTTCGGGCGCGAGTCGAGCAGGCGGCGGAAGCGCCGCCCCATCTCGAGCACGCGCGCGCCCTGCCCCGTGGTGATATCCGGCACGCCGGCATCGGCAATCGCACGCAGTTCTGCCTCGCCGCCGCGCACCGGCCGGGCCGTCGGCAGCGTGTTGTACACATCGTCCATCACATGGACCGGGGCGCCGAGCACCGACGCCAGGATGCCGGTGCCATAGTTGGCGCGCACGTCCAGCAGGCGACCACCGCCCGTGGCCAGTTGATCCGAACACATGCGCAACTGCTGCAGCGCCATCTTGGTGAATCCGGCCTCGGTGTCGTCCAGCGTCTCGTTGACGCGCACCGTCGGCCAGGCGATGCGCGGAGGCACGGGCACGGGGCGGGCGGGACGGAAAAGCGGCGAGGCTTTCCAACCCGTGAATGTGAAGGTCTCCCATTCCTGCTGCAACTGCGCCTCGACGGCGGGGTCGATGCGTGCTTCCAGGTCGTCAAGGTAGCGTTCGAGTTCGATCATAGAGGGCACCTGTGATGACGGACCCGTCCAGTACGGGTATTGCGAGCAGCATAGACGCCTTGAGCCGCGGGCTCAAGCACAAGGAATGCCGCGGGGAATCGCCGTCGGTCTGGTCGGCAAATAGCCGTTCTGCTATTCTCATGCGCACGAACCGCAGACCGCAACACGACGCGGCGGGGGAGAGACGACCGATGGACGCCATTCGCGAGCCAAGCCGGGAGATCCCGGTGGCGCACACCTGCGACATCTGTGTGGTCGGCGGCAGCTGCACGGGGGTGTTCGCAGCCGTGCGCGCCGCGCGCCTCGGCGCGCGCGTGGCCATCATCGAACGCCACAACTGTTTCGGCGGCGTCGCCACGGCCGGCTGCGTGAACATCTGGCACAGTCTGCGCGATACCATCGGCAAGCGCCCCATCATCGCCGGGCTGACCATCGAGGTGATCGAGCGCCTCAAGCGCCGCGGCGCGGTGAACGAGGGCGACAACGCGGCCACAGCTTATCGCCTGAACACCGAGGAACTCAAGATCGAGCTGGACGAACTGGTGAGCGAGTCGCGGATCACGCCGTTCCTGCATACGTTCTACGCCGCGCCCGTTGTGGCAGGTGGTACGCTACAGGCCGTGATCGTGGAGAACAAGGGCGGCCGCCGTGCGATCATGGCGCGGCAGTTCATCGATGCCACCGGCGACGCGGACCTGGCGCTCGACCTCGGCCTGCCCTCGTATCAGCCCGAGACACTGCAGCCGCCCACCACGTGCGCCAAGGTGGCCGGCCTCGGCTCGCTGACGGGCTTCGACTGGCAGGGCGCCGTGCGCGAGCACGGGCACGAGTTCGGATTGCGCCGCGACTGGGGATGGGGCGCGTCGATTCCGGGCCTGGCCGACATCCAGTTGCGCGCGGACACGCATGTTTTCGATGCCGACACGGCCGATGCCGACCAACTGACGGCCGCTGAGATCGAGGGGCGGCGGCAGGTGCGAGCCATCCTGGACGTGATCCGCACGTATGGTCCGCCCGACGCGCCCGTGACCCTGGTCGACCTGGCCGCGGTGATCGGCACCCGCGAGACGCGCCGGATCGCAGCGGGCTATCGCATCACCGGCGACGACATTCTGCAGGGGCGGCGCTTCGAGGACGCCATCGCCAACGGCTCATACCGCGTGGACATCCATCACAGCGACGGACCGGGCATCACGTTCCGTTACCTCGATGGAACGGAGACGGTGGTTCCAGAGCGCGGCCTGCCCGCGCGGCAAGGACGCTGGCGCCCGCCGCAGGCGGACGACCCGACGTTCTACCAGATTCCGCTTCGCAGCCTCGTGCCGGGGCGCGTGTCCAACCTGATTCTCGCCGGCCGCATGCTCGACGCCGACAAGACGGCCTTCAGCGCGCTGCGCGTCATGGTCAACATGAACCAGACCGGCGAGGCGGCGGGCGTGGCGGCCTGGCAGGCGCTCGACAGCGGCTGCGCCGCTGACCAGCTCGACGCGGCGCGCCTGCGCAGGACGCTTTCGGCAGGCGGATCGATCATCATCTGAACACCGAGGACAACCACATGAGCGACGACCGCCTCAAGGCATGCGTTTCGAGCACCCCGCGTTCATCCCCGTGAACGTCAGCATCCTGCCGGCGGCCTGGATGAAACACCGCGAGCAACTGGACGAGATCGTCCGAAACCACCCGGTGATCTTCGGCCCGCCGAAGGCTGATCGCAACTACGATGCCATCTGGAGCCCCCCTACACGGCCGATTCCGGGCCCGACCGTAGAACGCCCTTGATCCGAAGGCGGGCGGGTACTATTCTGCTCATGCCGTTGGTCAGCCGGCCAGGCGTAATCGCAGGAGCGAAAAGCCATGACAGCCAGAACGATCCCCTTGAGTGTCCTTTCCCTGCTGCTCGCGTGGGGTGCCCGCGCGGAGTTGGCGCCGTTCAACGGCACCTTCGCCTATGCAGGCGGCACGAACGAGCAGGCCGTGCGTGTGCAGGCCATCGACCGGACGGTCGCCGGCATGTCCGTGTTCCTGCGCCCGATCGCCCGGCCGCGACTCAACGCCGTCACCAAGCCCTACCCCGTCATCGCGCTCACGATCAAGGACGAGCGCCTGACCTTTGCACGGCCTGCCTCGGCACAGGTGCCCGAGACGACTGCCACACTGGACGGGACGGCGGCACCGTGGACCGGCGACGACGGCAAGCCGTACCAGGCCAGTTTCACGGAAGCGCCTGAGGGCGTTCTGAAACAGGTCATCCGTGCATCGGACGGCGGCCGCGAGCAGACCTACACGCTGTCGACCGACGGCCAGACACTCACCGTTCACGTCACCATCACCAGCGGCAAGTTTGACGGCCCGCTGACCTACACGCTCACCTATGCGCGACGCAAGGCATAGCAAGGAAGCCAACCATGCACATTCTCGTTACAGGCGGCGCCGGCTACATCGGCACGCACACAACGGTCGAACTCCTGGCGGCAGGCCACGCCGTTACCGTTGTCGACAACCTCGTCAACAGCAAGATCGAGGCGATCCGCCGCGTTGAGGCCATCGCCAACCGGACGGTCGCCTTTCATCAGGTCGACCTGCTCGACCGGAGCGCGCTGGACCGCGTCTTCGCGGCGAACCGCTTCGATGCCGTGATCCACTTCGCAGCGCTCAAGGCCGTGGGCGAGTCGGTGGCCAAGCCATTGGCCTACTACCACAACAACATCACCGGCACGCTGGTCCTGCTGGACGTCATGCGTGCCCACGGTTGTCGTACGATCGTGTTCAGTTCGTCGGCCACCGTCTACGGCGTTCCGAAGTCGGTGCCGATCCGCGAGGACTTTCCCTTGTCTGCCATCAACCCTTACGGCCGCACGAAACTGATGATCGAGGAGGTCCTGCGCGATCTGCAGGTCTCTGAGCCGTCGTGGCGCGTGGCGCTCCTGCGCTACTTCAACCCGGTGGGAGCGCATGTCAGCGGGCGGCTCGGCGAGGATCCCAACGGCATTCCCAACAACCTGATGCCGTTTGTCGCGCAAGTCGCGATCGGCAAACTGGCCAAGCTGCGCGTGTATGGCAGCGATTACCCCACCCCCGACGGCACCGGCGTACGCGACTACATCCACGTCGTGGACCTGGCGCTCGGCCATCTCGCGGCCATGGATCGTCTGGCTACCTCGGCTGGCGGCGTGCTCACAGTGAACCTCGGCACCGGTCGTGGCTGCAGCGTGCTTGAGATAGTCCGTGCTTTCGAGCAGGCCAGCGGCCGACCGGTGCCCTATGAGGTCGCGCCGCGCCGCGCCGGCGACGTGGCGTCATGCTACGCCGATCCAACGCAGGCCGAGAAGCTACTGGGGTGGAAAGCCACCCGCGGCGTGGCTGAGATGTGCGCCGACACCTGGCGTTGGCAGTCGCAGAACCCCACGGGATACGGCGCGTAGGACGGCCTCCGCCCTCGTCCGCAGCAGCCACGCCGGCCGCCTACACGGCCGCAGGCGCCACCAGCAGCCCGCCTTCGAGCAGCAGCGTACGGTCGCACAGGGCGGCCACGTCAGGCGAGTGGGTCACCATCACGAGCGCGTGCCCGCGCTGGTGGGCCAGGCCGAACAGCAGATCCAGAATCTGCGCGCCCGTGTTGCGGTCCAGGTTGCCGGTGGGCTCGTCGGCCAGGATCAGGCCGGGGTCGTTCATGAGCGCGCGCGCCAGGGCCACGCGCTGCTGCTCGCCGCCCGAGAGTTCAAGCGGCGTGTGCGTGGCGCGGTCCGCGAGCCCCACCTGACGCAACAGGTCGTGCGCACGCTCCCGCATGCGGGTGCGGCCGCTGCCGCCGGCGGCCATGGCCGGCAGCATCACGTTCTCGGCCACATCCATCTCCGGCAGCAGATGATACGACTGGAAGACAAACCCGATCTCGCGGGCCCGCAACCGGGACCGTTCGCGCTGCGACAGGCGGTAGACCGCGCGACCGTTGACCGTGACGTCGCCGGCCTCGGGCCGGTCCAGACCGCCCAGCACGTGCAGCAACGTGCTCTTGCCGGCGCCGCTGCGGCCGACGATGGCAACGCGCTCCGACGCCGCGACCACGAGCGCGGCACCGTTCAGCACCTCCACGCGTTTGTGTGGCAGGTGATAGGTCTTGACGAGACCGGCGGCAACCAGCAGATCAGCAGGCATGTTACCACTTATACCCGATGGCATTCAGGATCGTGCGGGCGATGACCATGTGCCCCGTCTGGTTGGGGTGCACGCGATCCCAGGCCAGCGCCATGGGGTGCATGTGCTTGAGGACGCGGTCGAAGGCCGTCTGGGTATCGGCCAGCACGGCGTCGTACTTGCGGGCCAGGCGTTTCACGACGGCGCCGTACTGATCCATGCGCACGCGCATCGGCTCCTTGCGGTTCGGCTCGATCAGGTGCGGCGTGACCAGGATCAACCCCTGCAGCGACGGGCGCGTGCGGGCCAGCAGCGCATCGTACGTGCGCTCGTACACGTCCAGCCCGACATGCGCCTCCTTGACGCGCGGCATGTCGAACTGGCGCCACACATCATTGATGCCGATGGAGACCGACAGCCAGTCGGGCTTGAGGGCGATCACGTCGCGGTCCCAGCGATCCTTCAGGCTGAGGACAGTATTGCCGCTGCACCCGACGTTCACGACGCGGATGCCGAGTTCCGGCACGGTGGCTCCGAGCAGCGCTTCGACCTGCGTGACGTAGCCGCGGCCAAGCGGATCGAACAACCCCTCGGCCACCGGCTGAGTCCGGCCGCAATCCGTGATCGAATCGCCGATGAAGAGCAGTTTCTGTCGCTTGCCGATTTGCATGCCGTTTCCTTGTGATGCGTCCTGCCGGATGTGACGGGCAGGATGGTAGAGCCGCGGAGGCGCCAGCGTCAAGCCGGCTTGCACGGTTCCGGCTGGACAGGCAGCCGCCGGAACGCGGCGATCTCATCGGCCTGCATGGGCCGCCAGCGTCCGGTGCGCACGCGGAAGGCCGCGCCGTCGGGCGGCAGTACGAAACTCGTGACATGCCGCCGGTCCTCGGGCGAGAAGACATGCGCACGCCCCTGCCGGCCGCAGGCCACCCACGTGTGCCGCTTCAGGTCGACAAACAGGCGGTCATCATCGGCCGCGCGGGCATCCTCAACGGCCTTGTGGACCGGACGCAGGTCGGCACGCCGGTCTTCGGCGTGTGTCGTGCGCCGGTTCTGCTGGCGCGCCCCCTGCTCCAGGTCGCGCGCCAGGCGGCCCAGCACCGCCGGGAGGCGTTTGAGCGGCTGTGCCGGCTGCGCGGCCCGCGCGTCGCGCAGCGCCTGGCACTGCTGCGAGAGCGACTCGATCGCGCGACCGGCGGTCTGTACCGCACGCGCCACCCACGGGCGCCACCCGGACGCCAGGAGTTCCTGCCAGTGAGCCGGCGTGAGCCCCGCGGCCAGAACGTTGAGCCGCACCTGCCACCGGCCGTGCTCATCGCGTGTCTCCACCGCCTGCAGGGTCAGCGCGCATCGGTCGGGCGCGGCGTTGGCCGCCCCCGCCAGCGGCGGCACGGGAAAGTACCCGGCCAGCACCTGACCCAGCACGGCGTAAGTGCGCGACGAACGGCCGAACGCCGCCAGTTGGTGCTTGCGCAGTTCGTGCCCGAACTGCACGGCGGCCAGGACGCGCGGCGGCGTGGCGTACAAGGCCTCCACGCGGTCATCGCGCGCATCCATCAGCGCCTGCACAAGTTCCGACCATTCCGGCACGCCGGTGGCGGCGTAGCCGCGAAAGACGGCCAGCGACGTTGGCGGCACGGCATGTTCGCACGCGGTCCCGGCGCAGCGAAAACAGTAGACGCGCCCGGCCTGGCAGGCCGCGGACGCGGCCTGCGCTTCGGACAGGGCCTCGCTCACCTGGTCCAGCAGCGGCGGATCAAACGCCAGTTCCCAGTTGCGGCCGGGGTCGGCGGTCAGCCGCACGGTCACGGGCACCTGGGCCGCCGGCGGCGGCCGGGTGCCGAAGAGAAAGACGTACTGGTCGCGCAGCAGGCTCCGCAGCACATCCCTGGCGGCCTGTTCGCGCCGCGCCATGCGTCCGGGGCCGTGGGGCGTCTCAGAGGAGTTCGGTGTGGATGTCGACGACATAGTAGCGCGGATTGGCGTGCATGAACCGGTCGATGGCGCTGATTCGCTCCTGCACCACTTCGCTGGTGGCGGCCACGGTGGCGAAGCCGAGTTCCGCCACCTGCCAGCGGTCCTGGTCGCCGACCTCCGCCACGCTGCAGTTGATCTCCTGGCGGATACGGTCCTTGATCGCGCGCAGGACCGACCGCTTGTCCTTCAGCGACTGCGCCGAGGGAATTCCTATCCGTACCGTGACCAAGCCAACCCGCATCGCGTCGCTCCTCCTGCCACGACCCACGGGGCCGCACAGCCGAGTCGCGTTCGACCCAGCCTACCCGAAACCGGAGCCAATCGTAGCGCGCCGCGCGATCCCGCGCCATACGAAACGTGCCGCCGGGCGACGGACGCGACCCAGCATGGATACATTCTCACCTATCCGGATATGTGAGAATGACCTTGTCGCGTCTCGCGGTGCGATGCGCACCTGTCCCCGATGTGCTTCAACGTGATATCCTTCGGTGACGGCACGCTGGCGGAAGCGTCCGTTCAGCAACTGGGCATAATCTGCGGTGCCTTGGGCGCCGCGAAGTAGCGCTCGCGCGCAGAGGGGACGGCGATGGCCACCAGCAGCACCTCGATCCTGTTTCCCCTCAGTTCCCGATTGTGGGGGCTGATCACGACAGCCGGCGTCGTTGCCGCCGCCGCGACCGTTCTGGGTTTCTTCGGAACCTACCACTGGCTTCTCGACCTCTGCGCACATTTCCGCGTCCAGTACTTCCTCGGTCTCAGCGTAGCGTCACTGCTGCTCCTGATCCCCCGGAAGCGACGCCGTGCAGCCATCTTTGGCGCACTGGCAGCAGTCAACCTCGGCGTCATTCTGCCGCTCTATGTCGGTCGAGTCGCCGCCCCAACGCTGACCGGGCAACCCGTTCGCGCGATGCTCGCCAATGTAAACACGCGTTCGGGCAACCCAGCCCGCGTGGCGGATGCCATTCGTCGTTTCGACCCCGACATCCTGGTGCTCGAGGAGGTGAACGCCAAGTGGCTGTCGGATCTGGGGCCCGTCCTGGTCCGCTACGCTTACGCGACACAGGAACCCCGCGACGACAACTTTGGTATCGCGCTCTTCAGCCGGTTTCCTTTGTCGCACGCCCAGGTCGTCTACCTTGGCGTGGTCAGAGTCCCGTCGATTGTCGCCGAGATCGCAACACCGCAAGGCACATGCACAGTACTGGCCACACACCCCGTGCCACCGGCCGGCGCGGAACTGTCCCGCTGGAGGAACGCCCAACTCGCCGCGCTGCCGGGATGGGTGCATCGCGCAACGTCCCCCCTGATCCTGCTGGGCGACCTGAACATGACGCCATGGAGCCCCTATTTCCGGCGCCTTCTCCGCGATTCGGGCCTGCACGACAGTTCGCAGGGCCGAGGCGTGCGGCCAACCTGGCCGACCTTCAACCCCTTCCTGCTCATTCCCCTGGACCACTGCCTGTATGCCAGCGGAATCGCGATCATTGACCGGCAGACCGGACCGAACGTGGGATCAGACCACTACCCCGTCATCGTGGATTTCGTTATCAGGTGAAGTCGTGGTTGCGCATGATGACCAGGCCGTGCTCCTCGATGAAGCGCCGCTTCATCGCCACTCGCTGGCAACGCCATCTTCGCGGTCGCAAATCAGCCATAAGCCAACCGAGGTGCCGGCTACCTGACCTCCAGTTCAAAACTCTCGGAGTGGCTGTTGAACTCGGGCGCGTACAGGCACTGCGCTTCGGCGATGCCGGACTGGTACCGGCCGCGGTGCACGATGCGCGTGGCATATTCGAACACGTACGTGCCCTTGGGCAGGTAGTCGATGAAGAAGTGGCTGGCCGTGTCGCGCGTGGACTCGTAGTACGCCAGCCCGTCCTGGAAACGGTACTGCGAGAGCACGTTGACCGGCTCCGTGCCGCTGCCGCGCTGGTCCTTGAGGTGCACGTACTCCATGTCGCGGTCGGTCCGCAACTCGACACGCACGACCAGTTCGTCGCCCACCGCCAGCGCGCCCTTGAGCGGCCGCAATTCCGGTCCTTTGCGCGTGTTCTCGCGGACAAAGAGCGTCTTGCGTACGCGCAGCGGCGTGCCGGCATACGGTTCGACCTTGGCCACATCCTCCAGATACTGCCAGTGCAGGCTGCCCCACGACACGCCCGTATCGGTCTTGCGCACCGTCACCTGCCCCATCGACGGCAGGATCTCGCCGGATGCGAAGCGCTGCTCGTAGAACCCCGTACCGGCCTCGACCTTTGCCGGCGTGACGACCTTGCCGGCCAGCCAGACTTCGACCAGCGCGTCCGACGCCAGCAGGTTGCCGCCGCGCAGGAGCAGCCCATAGATCGCATCCGCTGTGCCCTTGGTGGTCTTCCAGTCCTGCGTCTGCTTCTGTTTGAGCAGCCACACCTGGCAATCTTCGACGGCCTTGGCGTCGCTGGCGATCTCGGCGAACGCCTCGATCATCATGGCCTGGGTCTCGATCGGCGCACGATACCACCACCACGACAGTTCGGTGTCGCGCCAGTACATCCCCGTCTCCTCCTCGACCTTGGCATGCTCGCGCAGCGACGCCACGATCGCCGCGGGCGTCTGCTCGTCGCCAAGGCGCTTGAGCGCCAGCGCCAGGTGTGCCTGCGACTGGCGGTTGCCCAACTCGATCCAGTATTTGCGGGCCTGCCCGAAGAAATAGTCAACCGCCTCGCGCGTCCCCCTGTCGAGTTTGCGGTCCTTGAGGTAGAAACTCCGGCCATACAGGTAGAGCGCAACCGTGGGCGTCAGGTGGTTGTCGTCCTTGTGGCCATCCCGCAGGATCTCGCGGTACACCTTCTCGACCCACTCGTCCAGCGCCTCCCAGGCCTTGAGCGCGGGCGCCTGGTCGACCTCGACGCCCAGGTGGCGCAGGCGACCGAAGCCGGTGGCGATGTAGAGCGAGATGTATTCGTTGGGGTGGCCGCCGGGGAACCACGGCCAGAGCCCGTTGCCATATTGCATTTCGGCCAATTGCGATTGCGTCCGGCGGCGCTCGTCGGCCAGCCGGTTGGCGTCGAACAGGATGCCCACGTTGCGGCGCGCCTGGCTCTCGTCCTGCGCCTGCCGGAACCACGGCGTCTCCTCGACCAGCACCGACTTCAGGTCCTGGTTCTTCATCAACGGACTGTCGAGCGCCGGTGTGCCCTGCCACTGGTCGAAGATGCGCCGGATCTTGGGGTCGGACACCGCGATGTGCTGCGCCAGCGCATTGGCATAGAGGCGGTTGAAGGTCTGTTCGGAGCACGCGTGCGGGTACTCGATCAGGTACGGCAGCGCCATCACGGCGTACCAGGCCGGCTGTGACACCATCTGCAGCGTCAGGCTCTGGTGCTGGAGCGTATCGGACTTGGCGGAACGCAGCAGATGGTCGAAGGCGAACGTCTTCGTCTGGGCGCCGCGCACCGGCAGCGGCAGCGACTCGGTCACCAGGATACGCCGGCTCAGCACGGGCAGCCACCCCTCCTCGCCATCCGACAGCGCGCCGGCCGCGCCGACCGCCTTGTACGTCAGGAACCCCATGCCGTCGGGGATCGCGACGCGCCAGGCGAACGCCTTCGATTCGCCCGCCGGAACGCTGAACGACTGCTCTGCATTCCGCATGCCCAGCTCGGCATTCACGTCCTTGAGCGTACGCGCATCGGCGAATGCCAGCCGGACCTCTCCCTTCTGCGTCGCCGAGGACCGGTTGGTGACCTTGACCGTAAACTCGATGGTGTCGCCCTCGCGCACGAATCGCGGCGGGTTGGGTTCAACCATCAGGTCCTTGGCCGTGACCGCGCGGTCCTGCAGGAAACCGCTGCGCAGTGCCGCGTCATGCGCAAAAGCCATGAAGCGCCATTCGGTCAGCGCCTCGGGCATCGTGAAGGCGATGCGGACCACGCCGTTGCTGTCACTCAGCAACTGCGGGAAGAAGAAGGCGGTTTCGTTCAGGTTCTTGCGCGCCGTCACCTGGTTCAGGTCGGTGATCGCACCTGCCGAACGCGGGGACCCGGAGGGATCGCCCTCACTGGCGGCACGTGTCCCGTCTCCGAGCGCGACAGCGCCGGTTGCGGCCATGGGGGCTGCGCACGGAGCCGGAACACCATCCATGTCGGTACTAAACGCGACACTCAAGTCGGCGACGGCCCCGCGCTTGCGCATCATCCCCCCTCCGCCGGCATACGCGTCGTGCCCGTAGAACCACACCTGCGGTCCGATTTCCGGTGGCAGGTGTCGGTACGTGGCGCGTCCGTTGCGACTTTCGACGCGCCAACTGCTAGCGATGTCCTGCAGGTACATCAGCGTGTTCAGGAACGACGTGTTGGCGTTGTCGCTTTCGCGCCTGAAAACGCCGAAGGCCCGCGTCCAGTCATGGGGATAGTACGCGTCGAGCGAGGCGTCATACAGCGTGGCCACCATCTCGACGGCGGCCCGCTGCGCGTTCTTGCCCTTCACGACGGCGGTCCACGTCTCCTGCTGCGCCGGCCCAAGTTTGGAGACGAAACGCTCCCAGGTGACGTCCAGGTCTTTATTGCTCCACGGCACGTCGATGATGCGACTGGTCAGGTAGGCGCGGTTCTCGTGCACGAAGGTGACGCGCAGCGTGAAGCCGCCGCGCAGCGACTCGTCGACGTCCTGCGACAGCACCGCCTGGGTGCGATCCGCCGCAGTCCAGAAACTGCGCAGCAGTTTGCCGCGCGATTCGATTTCGACGAAGGCGCGTCCGCGATCATATCCGCTGCCCCAGACAGCACGGAATGGCTGACCGGGCTCCACGGAGTCGCTCGTGGCGGCCACGAAGCTGGGCTGGCGCGCGGGGAAACGCGCGGCCTGCTCGTCGATCACCGTGAGTGGCAGGCGCGCCGTGACGGCCTTGCCGAACGCGTCGCGCGTCTCGAGCATGGCGCGGTAGACGCCCGGCGGCAGCGACACGCTCACGCGCGCCGCGCCATTGGTGTCGGTCTTGAAGCGTGTCTCGGCCGCGCTTTCGGCCAGTTCCCAACTGTTGGGGTCGGACGGGTCCTTATCGGCCGCGCCGGACATGTAGCGCCCGCCGAGGTTGTAGCGGGCCTTTTCCGGCGACAGACGCGCCCGCACCACCTTGTCCGGTTGGCGCAGACGGAACACCTTGACCGTGCCCGCGGCGGGCCGTGGCTCGCCGTCGAGCGAGAGCGTGCGCACGGTGATCGCCACGGGCGCGGCGACGGTCTGCCACTCGTCGGCCGTCAGCGATGCCTGCAGCGCGGTGAACCCCACGTTGACCGCACGCTCGGACGAACGGGTCTCGCCGCTGACGTCGGTCACATCGGCATGCACCGTGAAGTTGAAGGTCGGCTCGGACGTGGGGCTGACGGCCGGGTCGGCCCGGGCGGTGAAGCGCACCGTGAACGCGCCGTCGGCCGCCGTCGTCGCCACGCCATGCGTGATCTCCTGGCTGCCGTTGTCCATGCCCGGACCCCACCAGGCACAGCACCAGCGCCACCAGACCGGGAAGCGCACCTCGCGCACGACACGGTAGGCGACCTTGGCACCGCCGATCGACGCGCCGGTGTAGGCCTTGGCATGCCCGGTGACGGCCACCTCGGCATCGAGGCGCGCGGCTTCGGCAGGCGCGTCCAGCGTGACTTGGAACTTGGGTCGCTTGTACTCCTCGACGCGCACTTGTGTGAAGCCGTCAGGACCGTTCGAGGTGCGGATGGTCATGGCGCCCATGACGCGGTCGCGCGGCGCCGTGAAGCTGCCGTCGAAGGAACCGAAGGCGTTGGCACGCGACACATGCCGTGCGATCTCCTTGCCGTTGGGGTCCTCGAAGACGACGGTCACGCCCTCATTGCGCAGGGCGGCGTAGTCGTCCTTGGGTTCGTCGTTGCGCACGCACACGCCTTTGTAGCGGATGGTCTGGCCCGGCCGGTAGAGTGCGCGATCGGTGAAGAAGAACGTGCGGTGCTGGGGCCACGAGGGGGTGTGTCGGTTCAACCACAGGTCGTCGAACGTGCCCACGCTCTGCCCCTTGTACTCGGCCAGCAGCAGGTAGGAACTGTCAGCCAGCGATGTCAGACGGAAGAAGCCGTTCGCGTCGGTCGTCACGGCGGCAATCCGTTCGCGCTTGTCGCGCGGGCGCTTCCAGCCGCCGACGCTGACACCTGCCACGGGCTCGCCCGAGTCGGCCGACAGGACGAACCCTTCGACCACACCCATGCCCGCGCGTGGACGGACGACCAGGGCGAGGTCGCTGACCCAGACACCGGCGTAGGCCAGGCGGTTATCGGCCACGCGAAAGTCGGGCTCGCCGCTGGCCACGACAAAATAGAACCCGGGCGTCAGTCCCTCGACATCGACCGTCAGTCGCTCGGTGCGCATGCGGTAGTCGGGCGTGGGCGGCAGCGTGGCGTTCCACGTGCGCACGGGCTTGCGTTTCAGCAAAGCCTGCTGGTCGTCGTGATCCAACTGCACCGGATTGCGCCAGGCGTCCTTGCCCTTCACGCGATCGGCGAAGTCGGCCGACACCAGGCGGAAGTGAACGTTGGTGACGTTGGCGTACATGACCACGATTTCGGAGGCCGTGCCGTTCCAGACGCGTTCGGCCGTCAGGTTCAGCGACCGCTGTTCGATAGCACGCAGAATGTTGAAGCACTGCGACCCGCCGGTGCTCGCAGGAAAGGCCTTCAGCCCGCGACCGGCGATGGCGTAGGCCGCCGGGAGATTGCCTTCCGCCTGCAGCACGCCGGCCCAGGCCGCGCAGCCGCGGGCCATGCTGTCGTGGTTCGCATGCGCAGTGACGAAGCGTTCAAGCGCGGCTCTGTAGCGTGCGCTCTTGGCCTCGCCGACGGCCGTGTCCCAACCGAACGCCAGGCGACGCAGGTCGGCATCGAGAAACGCGCTCGGATCGGCGTCGTCGCGATGGAACGCCAGCAACTCCTGCAGCAGGCGCAACGCCTTGACGGTCGAAGCAGCGGCATCGGCGCCCTCGACCTTCCAGCGCAGGAACTCGTCCGTCGTGCCAAACACCGGGCTTTCGGCCGCCAGCACAAAAGCGTCTTCGGCCTGGGCGCCGACGCGTTCGCCGGAGCTGTAATAGTCGAGCGCCTCGCCGGCCACGAAGTCGTAGAGCGTGGGGCGACAGGCATCCGGCAGGGTCCCCTTCTCCAGCAGCGCGTCGAACTGGGCGACCGGGATGGTCTTCAACTGGGGCGCAGCGGCGAGTGCCCGGTCAAAGTGCGTGCCGATCTCGGCCAGGATACGCGGCAGGTCCCATGTGGCCAGGTCGTTGCCGGCGGTCTCACCGGCGGTGGCCGTGCGCTGCATGAAACGCCAGCGGTTCTGCTGGTAGTAGGACACATACCAGTCGGCCAGGATGACCTCCATGACCGGCCGCATGGCGGGCGGCGCATTGGTGAGCGCCTGCTGCAGGCGGACCACGCGCTCCTCAGCCTTGCCTCCTTCAATCGCGCCTTCGAGCGCGATGCGGGTGGCGATGCCGCGGACCGCCTCGGCGTAGGCCTTCTCGGCCAGGGCATCGCGGACGATCGCGTCGAGGCGTTGGATGGCGGTCTTGGGCAGCCCCTTATCGCTGGCCTCGCGCACGCTTTTCCACGCCGCGTCGCGCGGACCGGCCCAGGCGGCCAGCGCGCCCAGTGTCAGGGACAGGAACAGGGATCGAAGCGGCGGGGTGGCGTTCATCGGCTCTCCTCCTCGGGATAGGGTCTGGTATGCATACGTCCGTCGCCGGTCGCGTCTTCACAGGAATCGCCACGGCAGCGCCGTGATCGTGTCGCTGAGTTTCAGCGGACGAGGACAGCGGCAGACGACATACCCGGCTTCCGCACGCGGATGGTCGCGGAGAAAGGCCGCAAGATGCGTGGTGTCCCGAATACCGGGCTTGTCCGTCCACTTCACTTCGATCGGTATGACGTGATCACCCATTTCGACGACATAGTCGACCTCGGCACCGTCCTTGGTACGGAAGTAGTGCAGTTGCCCTTCACCCCGGTACTGCAGCCGTTTCCAGATCTCGATTCCAACCCATTGCTCAAAGAAGCGTCCGGGGTCGACGCGGACCAGGTTCCTGTCGGGGAGCAGCCCGGCGGCTGCGTGCCTGATGCCAAGGTCGAAGAAGAGGAAACGCGGCGTGGAGAGCAGATTCTTGCGCGGGCTCCGGGAGTAGGCTGGAACGGTGAACCCGATGAACATGTCCTCCAGAAGTTGATAGTGCGCCTTGACCGTTGGCAGCGACACGCCCGTCTCCCGCGCGATGGCGGCAAAGTTGGTCGTCTGCCCGGACTCATGGGCAGCGAGTCGCAGAAAGTTCACGAACGCGCCCCAGTCCTTGACCAGCGATTCGCGTCGGATCTCCTCCTCGAGATGGACCGCAACAAATGACTTCAGGACCATACGGCGGTCGTCATCCGGCAGCAAGGCAATCCCGGGCAGTTCACCAAATGCAAGACGGTCTTCTATGTCAGCGGCGGGGAACAGGTTCTGCTGCGCCGGTTCGACTGGCAGGTCGATCAGGGGCGGTATGCGAAGGACGTCGCGCATCGCTGGCGCTGGTCTCTCGGCCAGGACTAGAGGGAACAACCGGTGCAGCAGGCACCGACCGGGCAGCAGATTGGCGCCTATCTTGCGGAGTTTCCGGGCAGAACTGCCGCAAAGAACGAACCGCCACCGCGTTTTGTCATGGTCGTAGAGCACCTGCACGGCGTCAAAGATCGCCGGCACAGCCTGGGCCTCGTCGACGAAGACGACGTGCGGTCGGTCGGAGTCGGGAAGCGCTTCGCATTCCTGCCGGAACAGCCCCGGATTTGACAGATGGCGGGTCCGGTCCCCCGGGTCAGCCAGGTTCAGGCTGATGGCCGGGGCGGGCAGCAGCGTGGTCAACAGGGTGGTCTTGCCCGTCTGTCGCGCGCCGAAGACAATGTGTACGAAAGGCTTGGCCAACTGCCCCGCAAGGGAACGCTGAATCCACCTTGAGTGCATGCTGACTTTATAATCATCGCCCTATTATAAAGTCAACATCATAATTCGTCGGCGGAGTGCAGGACGACTACGTGATCTGCCCGGCGCGGGCCATGGCGAGCGCCTCGACGCTCTGGATCTCGGCGAAGCCCTGCGAACTGACGGGGTTCAGGCCGGCGCTGGCCTCCATCGACGAGTCGGCCTCGTTGTAGAGCGACGCCCGACAGCCGGTCAGCGACGCGAAGAAGATGTTGCCCTTGTAGAGCGCCACCTGCACCGTGCCGGAGGCATGCCCGGCAAACACGCCGATCGCGGCGCGCGCGGCCTGCGCGACCGGGTCGAAGTAGCGTCCGTCGTAGATCTGATCGGCCACCAGCTTGGAGAGTTGCTGGAACAGCAGCGTGCTGCGACGGTCCATGACCGCTTGGTAGACGAAGCGCAGGCAGGTGCCGAGCAGTTCCATGCCCGGCGCCTCGTAAACGCCGCGGCTCTTGGTGCCGATAATGCGGTTCTCGAGCGCGTGCTTCATCCCCACGCCATTGCGGCCAGCGATCTGGTTCGCGGCCACCATTGCATCGACCGGGCCGACGTCGCGACCGTTGATCTGTACGGCGCGCGCACGCTCGAATCGCACGGTCACGCTCTCGCTCTTGTCCGGCGCCTGCATGGGCCACACGCCCATCGTGGGCTTCACGATGGTCATGGCGGTTTCGAGACTCTCCAGGTCCTCGGCCTCATGCGAAAGGCCGGCCAGGTTGGCGTCGGTCGAGTACTTCTTCTTGCCGCCCGCCGGCGCGGCAATGCCGAAGCCCGCCAGGTACTCGGCCATCTGCGTGCGACCGGGGAAGCGCGCGAGCAACTCCGGGTCGCGCCACGGCGCATAGACCTTCATGGCCGGCGCCAGCACGTTGGTGTAGCGCTCGAAGCGCATCTGGTCGTTGCCCCGGCCGGTGGCGCCATGCGCGAGCACGGTGCAGCCGCGCTGCTGCAGCGCCGCGATCAGCCCGCGCACCGTCACCGCACGCGCGATGCCGGTCGAATTCCAGTAGCCGCCGTCGTACATGGCCTGCGCCTCGAGCACCTCGAAGCACGCCTCCGCCATCGGCGCCTTCAGGTCGACGATCACCGTGTCGACCCCGCACGGCGCCATGCGCGCGCGGATGTCGTTGATGTCCGTCTCGTCGGGCTGACCCAGGTCGGCCGTAAAGCCCACGACCTTGACGCCGGCCTCGACCAGGCACTTGGCAATCGTGCGGCTGTCCAGGCCGCCGGACACGCAGGCGCCAACCTTCTGGTTCTTCAGATCGCGTATGGAAAGGGCCATCGGTACCTCCCGCCGCGGCCCGGTCAGTCAGTGTGCCGGGTACCGCGGAAACGGGTTTGAATCTAGCACATCGAGCCAACGACCGGCCACACGAAAGCAGCGCCCCGGCACGGCGCCGGGCGTGGCGGCCTGAGAGGTGAATCATTCGCTCTGGAAGCGAAGGCCCGAAAGCGGTATAAACGCCCTCCGAAGGAAGGAGAGCGGCACACGGATCTTCGTGTTCTGAGGCGCATGCCCGATACCACCGCACAAAGCCTGGACCGTCGCTTCGACCGCATCGGGCGCCTCGTCGGCGAGACGGGCCTGGCGCGCCTGCGGGCCGCGCATGTCATGGTCGTGGGTGTGGGCGGCGTCGGCTCGTGGGCCGCCGAGAGCCTGGTCCGCAGCGGCGTCGGCACCGTGACGCTCGTGGACTTCGACGACGTCTGCGTCACGAACTTCAACCGCCAGCTTCATGCGCTGGAGGGCGCTGTGGGGCAGCCCAAGGCAGAGGTCATGGCCGCGCGCCTGCGGCTGGTGAATCCGCACGCCGACCTACGCGTGCTGCCTGCGTTCTACAACGCCGACTCGTCCGAGCGCATTCTGGCCGGCAATCCGGACTTTGTGATCGACGCCATCGACTGCGTCTCGGCCAAGTGCCACCTCCTGGCCACCTGCCACCGCCAGGGCCGCCGCATCGTGTGTTCCACCGGATCAGGGGGACGCCTCGACCCGACGCGCATCGCCGTGGCCGACCTCGGTCTGACGGATGTCGATCCGCTGGCGCGTGCGGTCCGCAAGCTGCTGCGCCACGAATACGGCTTCCCGGCCGAGGGACCGTTCGGCATCCCGGCGGTCTTCTCGCGCGAGCTGGCGGCCATGCCGAGGGAGTTGACCTACGACAACGGCCAGGGATTCCGCTGCGTCTGCGCCAAGGGCGCCAACGGCATCTTCGACTGCGACCGGCGCAACCTGATCCTCGGCAACGCCGCGTTCGTCACCGGCGCCTTCGGCCTGCACTGCGCCGCCATCGTGGTCAATGCGCTGCTGGCGAGCCCTGATTAGCTTGACGCTCCAGATGCCGCCGACTACGCTCCATACCGACGCTAGGGTATGTGGCCGACGCGGCCGACGTCCAGGATGGAACGACCATGATCACACGCCTGAAGATCAGTGGATTCAAGAACCTCGTTGATGTTGACGTGCACTTGGGGCCGTTCACGTGCATTGCCGGACCGAATGCCGTGGGGAAGTCCAATCTCTTCGACGCCATTCGCTTTCTGAGTCTGACAGCTTCGCATACACTTCTGGAATCTGCCGCACACGTACGCAACGAAGATGCCCGAAATGGTGACGTGCGCGGTCTTTTCCATCGCGTAGCCGCCACGACGAACGACCTCATGCGGTTTGAGGTCGAGATGATCGTGCCTCGCAACGCGCGGGATGACTTGGGGCAGCCTGCGCGCGCAACCGCGAACTTCCTCCGGTATACACTGGAACTCCGCTACCGTGGCGAGCAGAGCAACGAGGAGTATGGCCGCAGCCCCATCGAGATCCTCAAGGAGGAACTGGTTCACATCCCCATAAGCAGTCAGGCCGCCTGTCTGCCATTTGGAGCTGGCACGGCTTGGCGCAAGTCCGCCATCGAGACCAAACACCGGAGCGCGCCCTTCATCTCGACCAAAGTCGAGGGCGCAACGCGCGTAATCAGCCTTCACCAGGACGGCGGCAGCCGTGGCAGAGCGGTGAAGAATCCCGCAAGCCAGCCCCGAACCGTGCTCTCCGTCGTCAACGCCGATGAAGGACCAACGGCGGTGTGCGCCAAGCGCGAACTTGAATCTTGGGTGCAGTTGCAGCTTGAGCCGGCGGCCTTACGCGATTCCGACAGCATCCATGCTCCGTTTCACCTTACTGCGGCTGGAAGGCATCTTCCCGCAACCTTGTACCGACTGGCGCACATGGGAATCGGCGATGCCAACGAAGTGGCCGCGGAAGCGACCCGTGATGCTGTGTACGCCCGGGTCACAAACCGGCTGAAGGATCTCATTGAGGACGTAGCCGCGGTCACTGTGGATCGAGACGAGAAACGCGAACTCCTGACGCTCCAAGTAACCGGCAGGGATCAGACCACCCATTCCGCGCGGGCGCTCTCGGATGGCACGTTGCGTTTCCTCGCGCTCACGGTCATGGAACTCGACCCCACGACACAGGGTGTGGTCTGCATCGAGGAGCCCGAAAACGGCATCAGTCCGCTGCGCATTCCTGCCATGCTTGAACTCCTGCGCGACATCGCCACAGACGAGACCGAACCCGTCGATTCCGATAATCCGTTACGCCAGGTCATCATCAACACACACGCACCAGCCGTCGTGCTGGTGGTACCGGACACGTCGCTGCTGATGGCCGAAACGCGGGAGGCCGTGCAAGGGCACGTGCGGTTCAACAAGGTTGTCTTCTCGCACCTTGGCGACACTTGGCGCGACCGGTGCGATGGTCAGTCTCAGATCGTCTCCAAGGGCAGCATGCTGGCCTACCTGAACCCAGTACCGAGGGCGGATGACGGGCTGGATGCCTTCTATGCCCGCATCGGTCGCGCGCACGTGTCGTCGCCAAGGAGGGGGGAGCATCGGGTGGTTGACCGTGATGACATACAACCCCTCCTGCTTCACGTAGCGGAGTCGCAGCGGTGAAATCGATCTCGTTTGCGCTTCTGTCGGACGGCTCATCCGACGCCGCACTCCTACCCATCCTGAAGTGGCTGCTCATCCAGCACGCAGGGGCCAGTGTCAGCATCCAACCCCAATGGGCGGACCTGCGCCAACTTGTGACCCCGCCTCGTACGCTGGCCCAAAGCATCACAGCGACAGCCCGCTACTACCCGGCAGACCTGCTCTTTGTTCACCGAGACGCCGAAGCTGAGCCCACACGTGTCCGTCACAAGGAGATTGCCGAGGCAGTGGAGATCGCGAGAACGGAGGGTTTTGCGTTCCCTTACCTGGCTGTCGTGCCCATTCGTATGCAGGAGGCCTGGCTCCTGGTGGACGATAATGCGATTCGGCGAGCCGCCGGTAATCCACGAAGCAGGTGCCTGCTGAACCTGCCGCCACCGGAGCGCATCGAATCCCTGCCTGACCCGAAGGAGGTCCTACATCGTGCCCTACGCCAAGCATGCGAACTGCGCGGACGCCGACTGAAGAAGTTCAACGTGGGCAAGGCGACTCACCAAGTGGCGGACTACATGCCATCTTTCACCGTCCTGCGTCAGTTGAGCGCCTTCCGCCAGTTGGAGTCGGACGTGGCATGTTTCATTCAGGAACACGCGGCGTGCCACGGCCCTACTTCCGCCCGGCCTTCGCCGCCCGACCGGTCTTCACGCTCTCCTTGACGAGATCCATCAGCCGTGCAAAGCGCAGCCCCACTTCGGCGGGGCACGGATCCGGCAGTTTGCCCGCGCGCACCTTGAGGAAGCGCTCCCAGACGCCGAGCCAGGGGGCCACGTCCACCTTCTCGGGCTCGGGCTTGTTGAGGCGGATGATCTGGAGGCACTCGCCCCAAATCCCGGTAACCAGCACGCCCTGCTCGCCCATCACGACCACGCGCGACTGGCAGTTGACCGAATCGCCCGCCGCGCACAGCGTGAACACCACACCGTTCTTGAATCGGCCGGAGATGGCCGACAGGATTTCCACGGGCGTGCCGCGCTTGTCCTGCACGGCGGAGAGTTCGGCCACGTCGACGCCGGCCAGATCCACGACGGTGTTCACCATGTGCGAACCGGTGTCGAACAGGAAGCCGCCGCCCGAGATCGCCAGATCCTGGCGCCACGTGCCGGTCGTGACGCGTTTCCACGCCTGATGCACATAGGCCGAGATCGAGACGACCGGACCGATCTCGCCGGCGGCAATCAGTTCCCTGGCCTTGTGGATGCCCGGCGAGTAGCTCCCGGGGAAGGCCACGCTCAGCAGGCGCCCCGTGCGGTCGCGCACGCGCATCACGCGCCGCGCCTCGGCGGCGTCGATCACCATGGGCTTCTCGACGAGTACATCCATCCCCGCCTTCAGGCAGTCGATGATGTTACCGGCGTGGTACTTGTGCGGCGTGCAGATCAGGGCGGCGTCGGCCGGCCCCTGCGCGCGCACGAGTTCGCGCACCGAGCCATGGAACGGCGGGCACGCCGCGCCGGCGTCAGCGAACAGTTTGCGCACCTCCTCGCGCTGGACGTCGCTGACCTCGACAAACCCCACCATGCGCGTGGTGCGCCCCTGCTTCAGCATGCTGCGAATGTGACTGCGGGCGAACCCGCCCGTGCCCACTACGATTGCCGTCACGCGTGCCATGGTCCATCTCCTATATTGAAACGATCGTGTGTACTGGTGTGCGTCACCGCTGCAGCATCCGTTTGAAACGGTGAAGAATGTTATCGCATTGCAGCGAAGCGGTCAAACCCGTGGCCGGCATGGCCTTGAGTTTCTCGTACATCGCAGCATTCTGCGCCGCACGCCGTGCCGCCAGTTCGGCGAGCTTCGCCGGGACGTCCGGGCGCAATCCGAGCAACTGAACGAACGCGGCCTTGGGGATCTCCAGCAACTCCACCTCGTTCGCTGCCTGCAAAGTCGCGGTGCGCGGCAGACCGGTCATGAGACTCATCTCGCCCAACAACACACCCGCTTCGAGCATGAACGTGTGCGCAGCCACATCGGCCTGGAATTCAACACGCCCGTTCACGCTGCCGCGCACCAGCACGTACGCCGTCTCGCCTGTCTCGCCCTGGGTGAAAAGCGTCTCTCCCTTGGTGAACTGGACGCGGCGCAGGGACCGGGCCACCGGGCGCAGTTCGTCGTCGCTGAGCAACGGCTGCCCATCGGCGTCGACCAGCAGCTTGCGGCAAAAGTCGCTCTGCCGCAGATCGGCGATGTGCTGCTCGACCTTCTTGTCCTCCGGGGGCTTCGTGCGCTGCGTGTAGACGACCTCCATGAAGTCGTTCAGCAGCTTGTCGCTCATCGGGAACGGGATCTCGATGCCCTGCCGTTTGAACTGGTACCAGATGCGGCACTGCACGTCGCTGATCAGCTTGGTGCGCTCGAAATAGCGGTTGGTCCAGAAACGCAGGTCGTAGTTGATGCCGAAGTCCTTGTATTCGGTGAGCACGGCCGAAGGCCCGGGCTCACGCTCCACCTCGGGAACACCCAGCGCAGCCGCCTCGAGCGCGGCAATCACGTCGGCCGGCGCATCGGAGTAGCTGGCCCCCACGCCAATGCGGATGCGCCGCAAAGGCGTCGGATAGGTCATGTTGTGGATCACTGATTCGGCGACTTTGCTGTTGGGCACGACCAGCATGTGTCCGCCCACGGTGCGCAGGCGCGTCTCCCGCCAGTTCGTCTTCAGCACTTCGCCTTCAACATCGCCGATAGCCACCCAGTCGCCGGGCACGGTGGAGCGGACAATGTGCATGGACATGCCCGCGAGCAGGTTGCCCAGCACGCCCTGCAACGCGAAGCCGACAACGGCGGTCAACAGCGCGGTGGAGGCCAGCGCGGTGGAGATATCCCGGTCGAGCACGGTCTTGGCCACCAGCAGCAGCGCGCCGACAACCAGCAGAAAATGCAGAATATTGCGGATCAGCGCGGGGACGGGAAAGGGCCGCCCACGGAGCGCGTAGACGAACCGCAGGGCAAACTCAAGGCCGTCGATCAGCAGCACCAGCCACCAGAAGGCGAACCAGGCACGGATGCACAGCGAACGCGGCTGGAGCCACGCACCAAAGGCGTCGTGCTGCCTGCACACGGTGAGCACCGGCACCGTCAGCACGAGCACGACGGCCGCCGGCACCAGCAGGCTCAGCAGCGCCAGCAGCTTCACCGGTGCCCGGTCCGGGCCTCCCGCCTGATGGCGCCATCCGGCGCACAAACCGTAAGCCACACCTGCCACTGCAAGTCCGACACACGTTGCGACACTCCATCCGGTGAAATCGGTCATAGCTTCTCTCCTATCTCGATCTCCATGCCTTCCCTCGCCAGGCACGCGTTCATGCCGGTCGCCGCAAGCGCGGCCCGGCGGCCATCCAGGGCGGCATCGTCCCGATCCGGCGCGTGGTGCGTCACCACCAACCGATCCACGCATGCGGAGGCGGCAACCTGCACGGCATCCTGCCAGGTGCTGTGCCCCCAGCCGCTGAAACGGTCGGCCTCCGACGCGTCGTACTGCCCGTCCATGATCAGCACCTCGGCCGGTCGCGGGGTACGGCACAGCCGCAGCAGCGCTTCGCGTTCGGCCGCATCGGACGCCCGCCATTCCAGGTCGGTCGCGAACACGACGGATGCGCCGCTGTCGCGATCGTCGATCCGGTAGGCATGGCAGCCGTTGCGGTGGTGCACCGGACACCAGCGCACCACGAGCGCGCCGTGGCGCACGGCGTCTTCGCCGGGGGCATCCGGCAGCACGAGGAAACGCCGTTGTGCGCGGAACGCGGCCGGCCAGAACGGCTTGTCCACCAGACGCGTCAGCGCGTCCTCAACCGCGACGCCCTCGCGCCGGGGTGACGCGAAGGTGACGTGCCAGCCGGGGTCGTAGAGCGGCGCGAAGGCCGGCAGGCCGATGAGGTGGTCGAGGTGGTAGTGGGTGAAGAGCATCAGCACAGGCGTGGCTGCGCGCGCGACCGCCAGGCGGGGCTGTAGCGTCCGCAAGCCGGTACCCGCATCGATGACGAGGCGGACGCCCGCGCCGTCCTCGATCAGCACGCTCGTGGTCGCGCCGCCATACCGCATGAAGCCGGCCTGCGCCACGGGGGCCGTTCCGCGCACGCCTCCCAATACGATCCGTATCATGTCCGTCCCGTCATTTCTCGCTCAGTTCCCAGATGCCTGTCCAGGGGTCGGGCCGGTTGGCGGCCAGAGTCCGACACTTCTCGGCGTAGGCGCGCGCCGCCGCATCGTCGGGCCAGCGCTCGAACAGCGCCTGCGCCGCGGCGAAGGCGCCCTGCTCGAAGAGCAACCGCGCACCGTCAAACTCGGCCCAGGACGGCGGACGCGCCGCGCCGGCCAACCCGGCCAACTCGTACACGCGCACAGGTGTCTGCCGGCCCACCACGCGCAGGCGGGCCAGTTCACGCCCCAGCCAATCGCCGCCCGAGTGGCGCCAGGTGCTCTCGGATACCATCAGGTAGGTACCGAAGGCCTTGTTCGCGCCCTCCAGCCGCGAGGCCAGGTTCGCCGCATCGCCGAGGATCGTGTAGTTGAACCGCTCGCGCGACCCCATGTTGCCGACAATGGCCTCGCCGGTGTTGAGACCGATCCGCGCACGAAGCACGACGCCGGTCCGGCGCTCGAACTCCGGCCGGCGCTCCTCCAGCTTGCGCTGGCAGCGCAACGCCGCGCGGCAGGCGCGGGCCGCGTGGTCGGGCTGTGCGACGGGCGCGTTCCAGAAGGCAACGATCGCATCGCCAATGTACTTGTCGAGGTAGCCCCCCTCCTCCTTGATGATCGCGCCCATGTCGCTGAGATAGTCGTTCAGCAGAGCGATCAGTTCAGCGGGATCAAGACGCTCGGAGAAGGATGAGAACTTCTCGATGTCGGAGAAGAAGACGGTCAGCTCGCGCTTCTCGCCCCCAAGTGTCAGCTTGGCCGGGTCGGCCAGAATCTGGTCGATGACCTCCTCGCCGAGATAGAACCGGAAGGCGCTCTTGATGAACGCTTTCTGACGACCCTCGGTGGCGTAGTTCAGGATGACGGCGCCCACCAGGGCCAGCGCGACGGCCAGCAGGCCGACGACCATCGGCCACCAGAGGCCGAACGCGTAGGCCAGATACCCCGCACCGACGGGCACGGGCAGGCAGATCACGAACGCGAGCACGCTATGGACGGCGCGCCGCGCCCTCAGCACACACCCCGCGGCCAGGCAGGCCATGACGAGGACCAGCAGCGCCGTCGCCCATGTCGGTGCGTCACGCAGCCGCCGTGGGCTCAACAGGTTGTCCAAGACCGTTGCATGGATCTCAACGCCCGGCGCGATGCGGCTGATGGGCGTCGGCCGCAGGTCCATCAGGCCGGGCGCGCTGAATCCCGCCAGCACATAGGCATTGCTGAAGACGGAGGGCGCGAGCGTGGGCTGTGCGCCCGCCTGAAGCCGCATCTCGGACTGGATGACCGCGGCGGCGCTGAAGGCCCGGTGCATGCCGTTCGTGCCGGCAAAGCCGAGAATCAGGCGGCCGCGCGCGTCCAGCCGTGGGGCGCCGCCGCCCGTCGCCGCGTCGCCCCCTCCGCCCAGTTGCCAGGCCGCAAATCCGAGCGAGGGGACCTGCCGGCCGGCATGGGGACGCTGCAGCGTGGCGCGCCGGAACACACCGTCCGGGTCCGGTTCGTCGCTGACGTTCGCCAGCACGGTCGCATTGGTCGCCACGGCCGGAATCGGCTCCGTCACGCGATCACGCCCGTAGAACGCGGCGCCGACAAACGCCGGCGTCCGACGGATGGCCGCGCCCAGCGCCTCGTCGTCGGCCACGCCGTAGACCGAGGGCTCGGTGAAGAGGATGTCAAACGCCACAACCCTGGCGCCGCCGCGGCGGCAGAAGTCCAGCAGCGGCGCGTACGCCTCGCGCGGCCACGGCCAGGCCCAGCCCAGCTCCCGCGAGCCCCAGTCCAGGCTGGCCTGATCCAGCAGGATGACGGCAACGTCGGCCGCGGGGGTGCGGCGGGGCGCAAAGAAGGCGACGCGCCACGCCCAGGTCGAATACTCGAAGCGGTCGAGTGCGCCCCCCAGCCACAGGAGTATGGCGATGCCGGCGGCGCCGCAACCGACGCCCAGACTCTGAAGCGCGCGTTTGTTCATGGGCACCGAGACTACCGGAGCATGCCTGACAGGGCGTCAAAACGCACGCGGCGTGCAGCCGGCGCGGCCGCAACGGGTTGCGACCCGATCAGGTCGCTGACGTGCTTGATGCGCACCTCCGGCGACGGATGCGTCTTGCCGAAACCACGCGTGTCGGCCGCCAGCCGGGTCTTCATCTCGCCCAGCATGTCGACCAGCGCGTGCGGGTCGTAACCCGCGCGCGTCAGAATCTGCACGGCAGCGGCATCCGCATCGTTTTCGAGCGAACGGGCATAGCCGCTGTTCATCAGCGTGGCGCTGATGTCGGTGATGCTGCCCTCGAACGCCTTGGTCACCTCGGCCAGATTCTCGCCACCAAGGTTCTTGCCGGCCTCAACCGCGAGGATGGTCAGGGCCGAAGTCAGGCGCCCCTTCTTGATTGCGCGCAGGCCGTGCTGCTTCTGCACATGGCCGATCTCATGGGCCAGCACGGCGGCCAGCGCGTCTTCGCTCCGGCAGCAGTTCAGCAGGCCGCGCGAAACAAGGATCAGTCCGCCCGGCGCGGCAAAGGCGTTGATCTCCTCGGTCTCCATCACGAGAAAGTGATAGCCGCCGAAGGTCTCGGGCTTGTCCGAATATTGCGCCAGCGTCTGACCGAGCACGGTCAGGTACTGGTTCGGCAGGCTGCGGTCATAGGGTTTGTAGGTCGCCAGCACGGTGGCGGCCACCGAGCGGCCGATGTAGTACTCCTGTTCGGGCGTGATGTCCTGGAAGGTCTTCTCGGCGGCCACGGCGGTGCGGTTGATCGACTGCGCCTGATCGGCGCTGATCACACCCGCGGCCTGTCCGGCCGCGGTGCTGTACTGCGCCACGGTGGAGCACCCCGTCGGCAGCAGGGACAGGACGCTGACGCCCGCGAACAAGGCAACACACCGGCCGTTCATTGTGCACCGCCGTTCTGCCGCAGGCCGCCCATCTTGACGAAGGTCTCGATCTGCGAGGAAGACGCGTTCATCTTCACCATCTTGTCGACCCAGCTGAAATCGATCTCGGCGTGTTCCTTCTTGAACTGCGCCTCGACATCGGCGTTGAACCCCTTGCCGGCCAGCGCAAGTTCATCGCCCGACGCGCCCGAAGCCACGGCCGCGCCGCCGGTCTGGGCGGAGATGCGTTTGGTGGTCAGCGCCGAACTGTGCATCCAGCCGGTCTTGCCGTCCGCGGTGCGCACCTGCTGCCAGGCGCCCTGCGTACCGGTGGTTTCGACAGCCTGGCCGTATGGCAGGGTCGTCACGACCTGCCCGAGAAACGACGCCGTGCCGCGCACCTGGCCGGTCTGCACCTGCACGCGCATCGTCTCGGCCAGCGAAGCCCCGGCCAGACAACACGCACCAAGAAATGCCACGCTCAGCTTCGTCATCACGCACCTCCATGCCTTGCGCTCCATTATAGAGCAAAGCCGCCCTACGGCAACTCGCGAATCTCGACGCGGCTGAAGTTGGCGCGCGTGTCGTGGCCGCCGACGCCCACGCACGTGACACGCAGCGGATCGTGATCGACGAACCCCAGCACCTCGACGCCATTCACAAACGCGCGCAACCTGGCGCCGGTGCGGACGAGGGCGATGCGGTTGCGGCGCGGCTCGTAGGGCTGGTGGCCGCCGACGTACGTCATCGGAAAACGGGCGTCCTGGGCGACCGTGGCGACCGGCACGCCGAGACGGTAGAGCACCGTGGCTGTATGGCCCCGGCCGTTGACCTCGAGCCGGTAGCCGGAATCCCAGTCGCGCTGCGCCGCCAGGATCACGTTGATGTTGTCGTAGGCGTGATGCTGGTGGCTCGGGTTCTGTTGCCAGCCGAACCACTCGGTGTTCTCTTCGACGGTGAGGGCCACCAGCAGGTTGGGCGCGAAGACCCGCCCATTCCAGAGCACGCCGCGCCCCTTCGGCGCGATCAGGCTGATCCATTGCGAGGCCAGCGCGCAGGCGATGCCGCCGTGGTCGATCCACGCGCCGCCTTCGCGCCGCCAGTCGGTCTCGCGACGGTCAAAGGCGTACAGGAACTCGGCCGGCGTGCCGGGGAACACCCCCGGCCGGGCACGCGGCACAATGAAACGAATGTCGTCGAAACACACCTGGCCGGCCACGTTCACCAGCCGGATCGTGCCGCCCACGCCCCGCCGCACGTCTGCCCGCGCCGGCGCCGCGCCATCGACCGACGCCTCCAACCGGTCGCCCGCGACGCGCACGCTCAGGTCATGCCACGTGCCGTCGGACGGCACCTGCAGCGCCACGCCGTTCGTGCCCGGCCGGGCCGACGCGCCATCGCCTGCTCCGACGGACACGCGCACCGCCGGATCGACGCCTGCATAGAGGTCGATCCGGGCGGCTGAGGCCGGCGCAGACAGGCTGATACGCGCGCGCAGTTCCATGCCGACGGAGAAGTCGCGCCAGTGCCGCACGCTTCCGGGCGTCATGGCCACAAGGGCGCCCTCGCTCACGCGCCACCGGCCCTCCTCAATCGCCCAGGCGCTTCCGTCCTCCCCTCGTCCTACAAGGCAAAAGGTCTTCTTCTCGCGCCGCAGTTTGTCGGCCTGCGCGGGATCGGCCGTCTGCCGCTGTTCATCGGGCGTGAAGTCGAGGTAGTCCGCCAGATCCTCCATGACTTCGGAGGTAAAATGATAGGGGCCCTCAACGTAGAGATCGGGCGTGGCGGC
>CAYQJG010000037.1:0-38778 GCA_964417715.1 uncultured Lentisphaerales bacterium
GCCTCTTCTACTTCAACTCCCGCCCGCCCCCCCTACGTCACTGACCCATTACGTTTCTGCCCGTCGGCCATTGGATCGGCCGCCCTTTTTGGGTTGTGGCCCGACTGCGGCCTGTGCTAGCCTGAGAACACATCTGGGTGGTCAGGTTCTCTGGTGCCAGACGCGGCACATGCAGGGTGTTGAGATATGATTTTACTGGCGCGAAAGTTGTGGCTTGCAGGCGCCTTCTTAGCTTGCTTGGCGGGGGCCATGGGCTGCGGGTTGCTGCGTGGGCATGCCGTCGCACGGCCGGTCGAGGCAAGGATGTCGCCGCTCGTGGCGACCAACAGCGAACCCCGTATCCGTTCGGGAGCGCTCCTGAGGATTGAAGTGACCGCCGTCGGCAAGGCCATGGTTGACGTGAGCACCAAAGATGTCTCGGCCAAGGGCGAGATCCTGATGCCTCTGATTGGCGCCGTCGGTTGCGATGGACTGACCATCTTGGAACTGCAGCATAAACTGGTGCAGGCCTATGCCGAGTACATTCACGAGCCGCAGGTGACCGTGAGTTTCGTCTACTCGACAGATGGGATCTCGCCTTGGGGGACGGTGCTGGTGATGGGGCAGGTCGGTCGCCCTGGGCCGGTCAATATCCCGCCCACGCGAGACCTGACCGTACTGCGTGCCATCCAGATGGCTGGCGGGGCAACGCTGCTGGCCGCCAAGTCGGGCGTCATGGTGACACGCAAGCAACCCAATGGCGGCACGCGTAAGATCAAGGTGGATTTGGACAGGATCGCGAAGGATGGCAGGCCTGAACTTGATATCAAACTTGAGCCTGACGATGTCGTCTACGTGCCGGAATCTTGGATGTAAACGGTGACAATTTGGAGAAGCCGTGCGGTCGCCAACCGGGAGCCGGAAGGGGCTTGCATGTCAAACGGGTTACCGGCATAATAATCGCGTATCTGTGTACTGCGTGTTCGGCTACGGGAGGGGGGATCACCCTTCAGGCTGGCGCGGAGGAGACGCCCCATGAGCTATAGACTCCATTGTGTTGCGGTTGCGGCGCTGCTGTCCATTGTGGCTGCGGCACACGCCCAGACGCCTCCGCCTCAACCCTTTAACTGGGTTCGGCAGATAGGAACGGTGGCCGTGAATCCCGACCAGATCCGTCTGGTCATGGATCAGGTGCCCTTGGCCGAACGCGCCGAGTTCACGCGCCGCGTCTTGAAGGCGATCGGCAGCATGCCCGCTTCACCCGAGGAGAAGGCGAAGCGCATGTCCCGCGCGGCGGTCGCGTTGGTCGCATCGTCCGGCGAGGCCAAGCGGGATGTCATCGTTGCTGTCTTCGCTCACTGCCCGATCCTTAGTCTGGGCGCCGTCTCGCAAGCGCTTTCGGTCGGATTCGACCAGCAGAAGAACAAACTGAGCGATGAGGCGTATCTGGCGATCGCCACCAACCTGATGGCGGGGGTTGTGGCCGAGGTGGCCAAAGGCGGGCTCCCGGTGGTTGGCGCCGGTCTGACCGACCCCGCCCAACCCGACGCCATCGTGCGCCTTACCGTTACAGCCGCCACGCTCATTCGCTCGGCCAGTGACCCCGCGGCGCTTGAGCCTATCCTGCTGGCGATGATTCCTTCCGACAGCCGTGCGCTGGTCGCCCGCGTTCTTCCCGCCGCCGTGAAAGGCGATTACGGTCCGCTCATGGACTTGGTGGGCAACGAGGACCGGATGGTGTTGCCGATGGTCTACCAGACTGCAGCGGTGCAGATCTCGTTGCTGACCCAGATGGATATCCGCCGCTCGGCCGATGAGAGTCGTTTTGTGAGCGTGGGCATCGAGCGTCAGTGGGGTACCCGGGCGCCCCGTGGTCTGGTGATTCCGCGGCCGATTCCCGGTGGCTACCAGAACCAGGGTATCCCTGACCGCATACAGGAGATCATCGACCGGGTGACTGATCGCCTCGAAGGAGGAATCCCTGGCGGGTGGCGCCCTGGGTTCGGCTGTGGCGTGCCCATCATTGGTTGCGGGTTGCCCATTGTCGGGTGTGGCGGTTTTCCAGGTATCGGTTGTGGATTGCCGGGTGTGGGACCGGGACTGCCTGATGCAGGTGGTTGCGGAAGTGTTATCGGGCCATGTGACAGCGGGAGTCTGATCCCATGAAGAAAGTACTGGGTTGCTTCAGTTTCGTGACACTTCTGGCCATCGGGGCGCAGGCCCAGGTGGACATGACCGAGATGCCCGAGCCCACGCGCGGTATCCGGCTGGGGGAGGTCAACTTCTCGCCTTTCGCCGACCTGATGTATTTCTACGACTCAAACATTGACTTCGTGCATGAGAATCCGTCTGGTGACAGCGGCATGCAGATCAAGGTCGGTGCGGATCTGAGCTACGGCGGCAATGAGCACACGTTCTTTGGCCGGGGCTGGTACATGCTGGAGCGGTTCATGGACCAGGACCGCGTGGACCGCAACCAGTGGTTGACCGAACTGGGCTATTCCTACGACAGTCCGAGGGGGACGGCTCTGCGTCTGGACGAGATCTACGAGCAGGTCTACCAGAATGACATCGAGACGGGGCGCTGGCAGGATCGCCGCGAGTTTCGCGCGAATGCCAGTCTGGGCCAGCAGTTGACCGAGAAGAGCAGCGGCGTTCTGGGTGCCGGTGTTGCGGACATTGCGTACGAGCAAAAGGGACTGTATGACTGGCGTGAGTATTCTGCCGATCTTGACCTGGGGCGGCGCCTGACTGCCAAGAGCGACGCGATCATCAATGTGGCGATCACGGAGCAGACCAGTGAGGGCACGTCGGGAAACTACCGCGGCTACAGCCTGTCCGGCGGCGTCTCGTCGCGGCCGACTTCCAAAGTCACCTACCGGGCGACCGCCGGCGTGGAGTCCTACTCGTCCAGCGACAGCGGTGACTCCGTGTTGGGCGGCACCTACAAACTCGCGATGGACTGGCGCGTGTCTCAGAAGTGGACCGCCACGCTCGCAGGATCGGGGCAGTACCAGCCGGGCGAGGATGTTGCCCGCAACTACGCACAGGTCTTTACGCTGGGTTCGGGTCTGACATACCGGCCGACCCGCCGTATCAGCACGTCCGTTCAGTTGCTCTATCGTCGTGACGACTTTGCCGAACCGGTCAAGGTGCCCGGCAGAACCATCTACGTTCCGGTGACCGGCTCGGGCCTGACATGGTTTGTGCCCGTGCAACTCGGACGCTTTCGCCGTGGCGAAGACCGGACCGATGACCAGATCACGTTGCGTGGCGACATCTCGTTCAAGCTGAACAAGTTTGCCAGTCTCTCAGCCGGTGGCGAGTATAGCATCCGGACTTCGACGATCGAGGACCAGTACGGCTATGACCGGTACCGCGTACAGACCGGACTCAACTTGCGCTACTGACGTGGATGCGGAAGCCGTTCGCACCGTCGTTGCCGGTCGGACACCGATAACTGGGACGCGGTGATATGCAGCAAGCCATTCTCAAGTATGCGGGTGCAGCCCATGTTTTCCTGCTGACGGCGTTTCTCATCTGGGTCCACGGCGGCACCGATCCGGCGCACATGACTGTGGTTCCGTGGCTCTGCCTTGGAGCCATCGAGGTGATGCTTCTGCTCCCGCCCGTCCGCAAGAGCGAGACGCTGGATGCCGCACGGCGTCGGACGGTGATCGAGATTCTGCGTGATCCGGTCTTCTGGCTGGCGGGTGCCGTGCTGTTCTACCTGCTGGTTCAGACGCTGAATGGCGGATGCGAACTGGTCTACAACGCCGAGTTGGATAACTGGGCGTTTGCACTTCCGCCTCTGGGTGGCGGCCCGTATTGCATCGCGCCGGCCGAGGCGGACCAACTGCTTTATTGGCTGCTGTCGGCGTTCGTGGCCGTTCTGGTTGTTCGTCATGGCACCACCAAGCGCGCGAAGCTCTATCTCCTGCGCATGCTGGTCGCCAATGGTGCCGCGCTCTCCTTGCTCGGCGTCGTCCAGAACATCGCGGGTACGGCCCATCTGTTCTGGATGAAGCCGCCGACCGAGTACTTTTTCGCCTCGTTCGCCTACGCCAACCACGCGGGCGCGTTCTTCACGCTGCTGTTCGTCATCAACGGCGGCCTCTTCCTGCACGCGGCGCTGGATGTGGACGAGCGCGTGCACACGCGTTGGCTGCTGGCCACGCTGGTCATGAACTTCGTCGGCGCCATGTTCTCGCTTGGGCGCGCGTCCATCCTGTTCTCCTGGGGGATGCTGTTTGTCGGCGGGCTTTTCGCGATGGTGTATGCATGGCCTCGGCTGAACCTGTCCGAGCGCATGCGAACCGGCATCCTTGGAGTGGTATCAGTCGCATTGGCGACTGTATTCTTCTTCTTCGTGTATCCCCATAACAAGGTGCGAGAGGAACTCTCCACCATCGAATGGGGGGGGGTCTTCGCGCGCCTGTTCGGTGATCGCTGGCTGCAGACGGCGACGGCCTTCCGCATCTGGGAAGATCACCCCTGGTTCGGTGTCGGCGGCATGGGCTACCGGCACTATGTCGGGTTGTATCTCGAGAAGGAGAAGTGGGCACTGCTTCACCGCGGAACCGACAACGTGCATAATGACTGCGTGCAGTTCCTGTGCGAGCATGGTGCGATCGGATTTGGCCTTATGCTGGCGGCCGTGGTGGTGTTGCTTCTGCCCATCGTGCGCCGGTTGCTGATCGCGCGCCATGCCGGGCGTGACAAATGGGATGGCGAGCGGTGGCTCGTGTTCCGCATTTCGCCGATTACGCTGGCGATCGTGGCGGGAGCCACAATCACCTTTGTACACAGTGTCATCGATATCCCTTTCCGGTCGCCGGCGATCCTCGTCACATGGGCGATCGCGCTGGCCTGTGCACCGGCCTTCCTGCCCATCCGTGCGGACGCTCGCGTGGCGGCGGGCAAGGCGGGCGCGCGGCAGAAAGCGGAGCCGCCAAACCAGAGCACCAAGCGAGACCTTCCTGACCTATGAGTGAAGCAGACAAGCCTAGCCAACAGGCGTCCGCCGGCGGGGCGGGTTCCGCTGCCGTCGTGCGACGCCGCAGTCCCGGGTACTACTATGGGCGCGCGCCGTACTATTCCGGCGGCAGCCCGGCCGCCTACGGCGGGCAGGCCGGTCCCGGCGGCGGCTACGGCTACGGCAACTACTACGGCGGCCCGGGTCAGGGCGTTACCGACGACGACGAGTCGCTGATCGGCGCGATCACGATCGGACGGATGCTGCGCGTCTGCCAGCAGCGCTGGATCACCATTCTGGTGTTCTGCATTCTGGGTGCCGTGGGCGCATTTGCGGTCTTCAAGATTTCGCCCACGATTTACCAGGCCGTCAGCCTCTTCGAGATGAGCGCGCGGGCTGGACGGCTGACGAGGATGGGGCGGGCCGTTCTGGATAGTCCCGGCGCAAACGAGATGGCCGGCAACATGGACGAGATCTTCAACACGCGGCTCGCGAAGATGCGCAGCCGCGAGATGATCGAGCTGACCATGGCGCACTACCGGACCGAACACCCCGGTTCGCAGGCGCAGGACAAGGATATCATCGGCGCGCTGGTTGGCGGCACCGAGATGACCCTGCAGCGCCGATCACGCATCGTCCGCATCTCCGTGCGTTCGACCGACAGCGTGCTGGCGGCCGACTTGGCCAACGCCTATGCCGGGGCGGCGGAAGCCTTCGCACAGGAAGAGAACAAGGCCGAATCCGACAATGCGGTCGCGTGGCTGAAGACGACCGTCGACGCACAGCGGCGTGTGGTCGAACGGGCGGATCAGGCCATTCTCGATTTCCGCGTTGCCAATCAGGTCGACGCCATGGAGAACGAGAAGGGGTCGGTGGGAAGGGCGTTTGACAAGGGCAACTCCGACCTGATTGCCATGGAGTCGGAGATTCTGCGTGCTACCGAACTGCTGAAGACGCTGGAGACCGTCCAGAACGATCCGGACCGATTTGGTGCGCTTCCCGAGTCCGTTCCCCGCACGCTGGAAATTGCACAGGCCTACCAGAAACTCCAGGAGACCCTGGCCGAACGCAACGCCATGCTGGCCAAGTTCACCTCCAAGCATCCGGACGTGCTGGTCCAGGAGAAGGTCGTGGATGTGTACCGCAAGCAGTTTGCAGACGTCGTCTGGCGTGCACGCGAGACGGCCGCTGCCAATCTGGAGTTGCTCAAGCGACAGTTCGAACCGCTCAAGATCCGCCGTAACGAGCTTGAGAAACGGTACGCGGAACTGCAGATCAAGATCGACGCAGCCAATGCGCGTCTGGGCCAGTTGCAGCGCGAGCAGGAGGTCAATGACTTCAACTACAAATCCCTCCTCAACCGCATGGAGGAAGCCCGTATTGCCTCGGATGAGAACACAACGACGATCAAGATCATCGAGAAGTGCGAGCCGCCGCGGAGTCCGGTCAGTCCCAACCCCTTTGTGATCTTTCCAGCCGGCCCCATGGTTGGCATGATTCTGGGCATTCTCTTCGTGCTGGTGCTGGATCACCTCGAAGACAAGATTACGAGCATCTCCGATGTCGAACAACGGCTGCGAACCAAGGTGTTGTGCGTATTGCCCCATGTGCGCCGCAAGAAGCGCGAAGGGTTGGCACTGACCGTGATCGACGACAAGTTCTCGCAGTTCGCAGAAGCGCTGGCCGGCCTGCGAAATCTGCTCGATGCGCCGCGCTACCGCGACACGTCCAAGGTGCTGCTGATCATGAGTACGCAGCCCAGCGAGGGCAAGACCATCACCTCCAGCAATCTGGCGCTCTCCTATGCCACAAGCGGACAGAAGACGCTGCTGGTCGACTTCGATATGCGCCGGCCGCGTCAGGCTCGCATTTTCAAGAAATCCCGCAAGGAATACCAGAGCCTGCCGCACGCTCTGGCGAAGGGCGACTCGTCGGTGTTCTCGCAGCTCCCGGTCGCGTCCGGCTACGCCAACCTCGACGTCGTCCTGTCGCGGCCGTCCTCCGAGATCAGTCCCGCCAGCCTGATGGGCACGGGTGCCGTGGCCGACTTCTTCGACTGGGCGCGGCAGAACTACGAACGCGTGATCATCGACTCGCCGCCGTTCGGCATCGTGGGCGATTCGGTCGTGCTGAGTACGTTGTGCGACAGCGTCATGATCATGTGCTGCCCGGACCGGAGTCACTTCCGGCCGCTCAAGCATGCGATCCGCCATCTCACCGAGGCGGGTGCGCGTGTAATCGGCGTGCTGGTGAACGACGTCGACTTTGGCCGGCGCAGCATGTTCAGCGGCTACGACTATCACTACCGCTACGCGTACCGCTATTCCGGCAAATACGGTTCGAGCTATGGCGACGCCGGTGCTGTGAAGGCGGTTGGCGACGGCATGGCCGTCCATCCCGAGAGCCCCGTTGGCGAGGCCGACGACGACGAGCATGCACCCGTGAAAACCGGCATGGTGAGCGTCTCCAGCGTGGACGAGGATGATGACGAGGAGTAACCGTCCGATGGACGGCGTGGCCGATCCAGTGGGAGCGTGACATGCGGATTCTCGTTACCGGCGGCGCAGGGTTCATTGGCTCCGCGCTGGTGCGGCATCTGGTCGGCGACGGCGGGCACTTCGTGCTGAACGTTGACCGGTTGACCTACGCGGGGAATCTGAACTCCCTTCGAGCCGTCGCCAGCGATCCGAAGTACCGGTTTCTTCAGGCCGACATCGGCGACCGGTCGGCGATGGACCGCGCCTGTGCAGAGTTTCAACCCGACGCCGTGATGCATCTGGCGGCCGAATCGCACGTCGACCGGTCCATCGACGGTCCGGCCGCCTTCATCCAGACCAACATCGTCGGAACATACACGTTGCTTGAGGCCGTGCGCGCGTACTGGGTGGGGTTGCCGTCCGACCGCCGCCAGGCCTTTCGATTCCTGCACATATCGACCGACGAGGTCTACGGCAGCCTGGGACCCGAAGGTCTGTTCTCCGAGACGACGCCCTACGATCCGCGCTCGCCCTACTCGGCCAGCAAGGCGGCGTCTGACCATCTTGTGATGGCCTGGCACCATACCTACGGATTGCCGACCCTCATCACCAATTGCTCAAACAACTACGGCCCCTTCCATTTTCCCGAGAAGCTGATTCCGCTTGTCATCCTCAACGCGCTCGCGCAGAAACCCCTGCCGGTCTATGGCCGGGGTGATAATGTGCGCGACTGGCTCTTTGTCGACGACCATGCACGCGGCCTGACCCGCGTTGTCACGGCCGGCCGGCCGGGTGAGACGTACAATATTGGCGGCAACAACGAACGGACCAACCTGCAGGTAGTCGAAACCATCTGCGACCTGTTGGACGAACTGCATCCGCCCACAGGCAGGCTGCGCGCCCACCGCGACCTGATCACATTTGTTCCGGATCGTCCCGGACATGACCGGCGCTATGCAATCGATGCGGGCAAACTGCGCCGCGAACTCGGCTGGCGCGCCGAGGAGACCTTTGAGACCGGCATCCGCAAGACGGTGCGCTGGTATCTGGACAACGAGTGGTGGTGGGGGCCTATTCGCGCCGGCACGTATGCGGGCGAACGGCTCGGCACCGGGAGCAAGCAGCAGCCATGAACCGCAAGGGGATCATCCTGGCCGGGGGCGCCGGCACGCGCCTGCTGCCCGCCACGCAAGTCGTGTGCAAACAGCTTCTGCCCGTCTACGACAAGCCGATGATCTACTATCCGCTGTCAACGCTGATGCTCGCAGGCATACGGGAGGTGCTGATCATCTCCACGCCCGATGCGACGCCCATGTTCGAGCGCATCCTGGGTGATGGTCGGCAACTGGGCATGCGACTCTCCTACCAGGTCCAACGGGTGCCCAATGGTCTCGCCCAGGCCTTCGTGCTCGGCCGCGACTTCATTGGCGACGACCCGGTCTGCCTGATTCTGGGCGACAACATCTTCTACGGTGACGGCTTGAGCCGGCTCGTGCAGAAGGCGTCGGAGACGCCGGGCGCAACGGTGTTCGGCTACTATGTGCAGGATCCGGAGCGCTATGGTGTGGTCGAGTTCGACAAGCAGGGGCAGGTCGTCTCCATCGAGGAGAAGCCGCGCGCACCGCGCTCCCGCTACGCCGTCGTCGGGCTGTATTTCTACGACAACGACATCGTCGAGGTCGCGGCCAACCTGAAGCCGTCGGCGCGTGGCGAATACGAGATCACCGATGTCAACCGAGAGTACCTGCGCCGGGGCGAGCTCAAAGTCCAGGTGTTGAGCCGCGGGTTCGCCTGGCTCGACACCGGCACGCATGACTCGCTGGCCGATGCCACTGCTTTCGTGAAGGCAATCCAGGATCGGCAGGGGCTGAAAATCGCATGCATCGAAGAGATCGCATACCGCATGGGTTTCATTGACCGAACCCAACTCGGGCGCCTGGCCGACGGGTTGCGCAAGTCCACCTACGGCGAGTATCTGGCCGAAATCCTAACGCACGAAGTGTGACTATGATTTCCGATCACGTCTGGATTGCCGGCTGCAAAGGGATGCTGGGCGCCGAGTTGGCCGGCGTGCTGGCGCGGCACGCGGTGCCCGTCGTCGGATCCGATCTCGACTGCGACATCACCGACCCCGCCGCACTCGACACATTCGTCTCCGGTCGGCCGGTCGGCTGGATCGTCAACTGCTCGGCCTATACGGCTGTCGACAAGGCTGAGGACGATGAGCCGCGCGCGCGGGTCATCAACGCCGTGGGCGCCGGCAATCTCGCTGCCGTCGCGTACCGGCTTGGCGCGCGCATGATCCACCTGTCCACGGACTACGTGTTTGACGGCCGGGCGTCTCACCCTTACTGCGAAACCGATCCCGTTTGTCCGGTGAGCGCCTACGGGCGCACAAAGGCCGAAGGCGAGCAGCGGGTCCAGGACGCTGGCGCACAGGCGATCATCCTCCGCACCGCTTGGCTGTATGGCCGGCACGGCCGGAATTTCGTCGGTACCATGCTGCAGCTGATGCGCGAACGTCCGTTTCTGACGGTTGTGGCTGACCAGCGCGGCACGCCCACGCGCACCACCACATTGTGCGACGTCATCGCCGAGATCATCACCCGCGGCACGCTTGCATCGGGCGTCTACCATGTTACCGACGAGGGCGAAACATCCTGGTACGAGTTCGCCCGCGCGATTCGCACCCTCGCAGCCGCGGCCGCCCTGATACCCGATACCTGCCGCGTCGATCCGATCACGACCGACCAGTATCCGACGCGTGCCCGCCGGCCGGCCTACTCCGTGCTCTCCAAACGGAAGATCGAGACTTGGCTGGGGCGCGACCTGCCGCACTGGCATGCGAACCTGGCCGCTTACCTGCGGGAACTGAATACACCAGCCCCGCTGTGATGTCAGGGAGCGAGCGATGATGGTGCTTGTGGTTCTGGCGGGTGCGGCGGGGCTGATTCTTCTGGTCGGTTCGTTCTACTCGCGCTTCCTGGCGCGGCAGTGGGGCGAGGATCGCAACCGGAGGACTCCCGCCGATGAGCTGAACGACGGTCGCGATTACGTTCCCACGCCCACGCCCATCGTCTTTGCGCACCACTTTGCCTCGATTGCCGGCGCCGGCCCGATCGTGGGCCCGGTGCTGGCGCTCTGCTTCGGCTGGTGGCCCGCGGTCATCTGGGTGGTGGTGGGCGGACTGCTGATCGGCGGGGTACATGACTACCTGGCCGCCTTCATGTCCATCCGCAACCAGGGACAGTCCGTCGCAACCATTGCGCGGCGACTGCTCGGGCGCGGGCCGTTCGTGGCGCTGATGGCGTTTCTCATCATCCTGCTTGGACTGGTGACCGCGGTGTTCCTGAACACCTCGGCCAGCGCCCTGGTGAGCATGCTCGATTTCGGGCGCATGAAGCTCGATGCCGGCCAGACGGTTTTCCGCGTCGTCGAGGCGGGAGGCGTACAGAAAGTGGTCATTGGCGGCGTCGCCAGCATGAGTGTGATCATCATCACGCTTTGCGCGCCGCTGGTGGGGTGGATGTATATCAAGCGCCAGGTTGCGGTGTGGAAATGCTCGCTGCTGGCGACCCTCATCTGCGTCGGCAGCATCATCGCGGGCGTCGTCTGCCCGGTTGCCATTCCTCCGACCGTGACGCTCGGACCATGGACGCTCTCTGGCTCCGATTGCTGGAAACTGCTGCTGGCGCTCTATGTGCTGGTCGCCGCAGGTGTGCCTGTCTGGGTCTTCCTGCAGAGCCGTGACTTCATCAACGTACACATCCTCTATGCCGGCATTGCCATGCTGCTCGCCATCCTGGGCGTGGCGGCAGTGCGCGGTGGCATGCCGCCAGCAGATGAAGCGCTGCCCGGACTGGATCTGGCTGCAGGCACAGCCAAGCTCGGCATGCTCTGGCCCGGCCTTTTCATCACGGTCGCCTGCGGCGCCGTCAGCGGGTTCCACAGCCTGTGTGCCGGTGGCACGACATGCAAGCAACTCCGCAGCGAACCGGCTACCCGCGCGATCGGGTACTGGGGCATGCTGCTCGAAACGTTGCTGGCCGTGGCCGTCATCTGTGTGCTCGTTGTCGGCACCACGCGGGCCTTCTATCTCGAAGACGTCTTCCCGGTGGGCAAGGACAACAACCCCGTGCTCGGCTTCGCCTTTGCAGTGGGCCGCGCCGGGTACGTCGCCTTCGGTCTGCCGGTCGCGGCGGGCGCGCTGGCCGGCATGCTGCTGCTGGAGGGGTTCGTGATCACCACCCTCGACACCGCCGTGCGCCTCAACCGCTACCTGATCGAGGAGTTCTGGCAGGAGTGCTTCGGGCGCTTCGACGTTTTCGCGCGCCAGCGCGTCGATGGACCGGCGCCGGTGGTCACCCGTGGCGTGCTGCGCGGCGCGTTGCGCGTCCTGCGTTTCTACTGGGTCAATTCCGGTCTGGCCGTCGGTCTGATGCTCTGGCTGGCCTTCTCGGGCAGCATCCTGCAGCTCTGGCGGATCTTCGGCACAGCCAACCAACTGTTGGCTGCCTTCACACTGGGAATCGGCGCGATCTGGCTGCTGCGCAGCGGCAAGCGCATCTGGTATGTCATCCTGCCGGCGCTCTTCATGCTCCTGACCACGTGCGCCAGCCTGGTCCTGTTGGTGCGGAAATTCATGCCCGGCCGGGAGCCCGATGGCAAGGTCGTCGGCAACCCCACGTTGCTGGGCGCCGACCTGGTGCTGATGGCCCTGACCGCCTACCTCGTTCTCGTTGGTGTGCGCGAACTCTGGCTGCGCCGCGCCGGTGGTGCATACTAATCGCGAAAACTCCATTCGCAGTTGGCCTGCGTCTTGCTTATTATTGCGGTTCACGCAGGCGATTGTCTCGCTGCGCTGAATGGGTGGATTTGAACCGCGGATGGGGAGGTGCACGACGTGCCCGGCGAGAGACTGCTGACTTGGCGAGCGCTGCTTTTCGGAGCCGTGGGGGTCCTGTTCGTCGCAGGGCTGGCCGGCTTCCATGACGACCGCATCTGGGGGTCCACCCTGATGGTGGGCAGTCACCTGCCGGTCGGCGCACTCAGTTATATCATGGTCGTCGGGCTGCTCTGGAATGGCGTCGCCGGCCGCGTCAACCGGAAGCTCGTGCTCTCGTCACGCGAACTGGCCGTCGTGCTGATCGTCACGCTGGTGTCCTGCTGTGTGCCCACCTCAGGCCTGTTCCGCTATTTTCAGCGTGCCGTGATGCTGCCGTGGTACTACCTGACGGCTGGCGGCAAGGCCGATTGGATCCAGTTCAAGGTGCTGGACTACCTGCCGCACGGGCTCTTCCCTTCGCCCTTTCCCGTCGTTGACAACAAGTTCGTGGCCAGTCCCGAGGTCGACACCGTCTACCGCGGGTTCTACACCGGTCTTTCACAGGGGAACCGCACAGTGGGGCTGTCGGATCTCCCGCTGGCCAACTGGCTGCCTTGCATGCTGATGTACTGGCTGCCGCTGATTGTCGCCGTCTCGGTCTGTATGATGGCCCTGTCCCTGCTGGTGCATCGGCAGTGGGCGCGGCACGAGCAGTTGAGCTATCCGCTCGCTCAGGTGGCGGGGAGTTTCACGGAGTGCGGCGACGGCCGCGTGCCGACCATCTTCCGCAACCGGCTCTTCTGGTGGGGCTTTGCGCTTGTGTTCTGCTTCTACTCGGTCGAGTACCTGTCGCGCTGGTATCCCGAGAGCGTTCCCGGCATGTCCAAGGTCCTGCCCGCCATCAAGGGTTGGTGGGTGCCGGTGACGGCCAAGATTCCGATCGTCGCGAAGACGCCCGGCGCATGGGCACTGTGCGGACAGTCGCTCTTCTTCTCGATCTTCGGCCTGTCATTCTTCTGTAGCACGGAGGTGAGCCTGACCATGGGCTTGTCCAACATCCTGCTCACGGTGGTGGGTGTCTGGTTCTACACGTCCACCGGCAAGCCGTTGGCTGAAAACGACATGTCCGTGTTTCGTGCCGGCGCCTATCTCGGTTACACCCTGATCCTGCTCTACACCGGCCGCGTCTACTTCTGGCGCATCACGCAGCAGGCGTTCTGGCGCTGGCGCGAGGGCGACCGCGAGGATCCTTCCGTGATGGCCGCGCGCCTGTTCGTTGCGGCCTTCGCAGGGACCGTACTGGTGTTCGTCTGGATGGGGCAGGACTGGGTCATCGCGCTCTTCTACACGACCCTGTTGACCGCCATGTTCCTCGTCTTTACCCGCGTCGTCTGCGAAACCGGCATTCCCTTCTTTCAGACCGGCTGGTTCCCCGCGCATGTCCTGATCGCGCTCATGGGGCCTGCCGCCGTTGGACCGGGGCCGGTTGTGTTCTTCTCGTGGATCAGTGCCGTGCTTTGCCAGGACCCGCGCGAGTGCCTGATGCCCTATGTCGCCACCAGCCTGCGTGTGGCCGACGGTCGGTTGCGGCTGCGGCGGCTGTTCGGCACGATGACGGTGGCGCTGCTGGCCGCCCTGGCGATCGGCTTCCTCGCGACGACGTGGAATTTCTACGACGCTGGCGCCATGAAGGACGGCCATGCCAGCGCCACGCCGCCGCGCGAGCATTTCGACTCGGCCGCCCGCCAACTGGCGGACCTGAACGAGAGCGGGCTGTTTGATGCCAGTGCAGCAGCTCATGGGCTCAGCAAGCTCGGCCTGCTCGCGCCGGATCACCGCAAGACGGGCTATCTGGTGACCGGCGGCCTGCTCGTGATCGCCTTCTCCCTGTTGCGCTTTCGCTTCTCCCGCTTCCCACTGCATCCCGTGCTCTTTCTGGTCTGCGGCACCTATGCCGGCTACCGTATCTGGTCGTCTTTTCTGCTGGGTTGGGCCGTCAAAACAATCGTCGTGAAATTCGGCGGCAACCAGATCTACCAGCGCGTCAAGCCGCTCTTCATCGGTGTCATCGCCGGCGAATTGGGCGCTGCCGGAGTCGTGATCCTCATCGATCTGCTGTATTACCTGATCATGGGGCGTGTGCCGTCGATCACGTTCCAGGTCCTGGCCAGTTGACGTCGCCTGCCGCCGCTGAAGGCACCATGAAACACCGAGTCATAGATGTTCGAGCCCAGCACCGGCTGCCCGCCGGGCACATCCTCAAACTGTGCCTCCGAGGCGTACTGCATCGGCTGCTGCGGTCCGTGCTGACGCTGTCGGTGGTCGCGCTGGCGGTTGCGTTCTTCATGTTCCTGCTGTCCGAGAACGCAGTGATGGCGTCGGTGGGTCGCGGGGTGGGGGGCGAATTGCGCGCGCTCCGGGCCGGCACGCGTCTCGCCAGCCAGATATTCACCCCGATGACGCCGGAACAGCTGCCGCGCGTTCTGGCCGCGGGCGCCGCGGATGACCGGCAGTTGGCTGAATGGGCTGCGGTCAGCGGCCTCGATCCGGCCAGGATGCGCGCGCTCGCCGCTGCCTGCGAACGCGAACTGCGCTACACGGCGTTCCTGGATGGTCTGTCGCTCGGCAAACGAACCGTGTTGGTCGGCAAGCGGCGCGGACGTGATGCCCTGCAGGGGCTTGCGGCGGCTGGGGAGATGGATCGCTTCGAGGCGGCTTTGAAGCCGATGCCCGATGTGCGCGTGCCGGGCGGCGTCGCGTTGCTGCGCGCGTTTGTCGCCGGGCTGGGCGACTATGCGCGGGAATCGGACGCGTTCCTGCAGGCGTGGAATGCCGGTGTGACCCGCTGTGTGGCTGCCGCCCGGCGGCAGGCAGGCGACCAGCCGCCGGACGAGTGGTTGGCCGGCACGGCGCAGGACGCCGCGGAGTCCTGGCGCCGCGAGGCGGCTGCCATCGGCTTCGACATCACGCCCGCCGTGCTGGGCCGGGCGCGCGAGCAGCTGGCGGCCGCCCTCTTCAGGCGCAAGCTGATCGCCTTGCTGAACGCTCCCGACGGTCGCCAGGCCTGGAAGCAGGTTTACCATGAGAAGCAGAGCTCCTCGGCCGAATCCCGTCTGCTGAGGATCGAGGAGCCGCTGGCCTATGTGGCGGTGACGTCTGCGCTGGCGCGCGCGCAGGCTGCCGCCGGCGCGCTGACCCCGGCCGATGTTGTCCCGGCGCGGCTGGCAGCCGCGGCTGCCGGCGAGCGCCGCGACCGGCGCCTGGCGCGGCTGGAGCGCCATCTGGCCCCGACGTTTGCCGCGAACTCAAATCGGTTGAGCGGCCGCCAGACCATGCTGCTGCTGATCTCCTTCCTGGTGTGTATGGTGGGGATCGCAAACGCCATGCTGATGTCGATCACCGAGCGCTTCCGCGAGATCGCGACGATGAAGTGCCTGGGCGCCACGGATCGCTACGTGTTGCTGCAGTTCATGATGGAGGCCGGCTTGCAGGGCGCCGCCGGCGGCGTCCTGGGGCTGCTGGCCGGTTTCCTGATCGCCAACCTGAAGGGCGCGGTCGAGTTGCAGGGCTACCTGTTCGCGTACTGGCCGGCCGGCGGTCTGGTCCTGGCCGGCGCGGTGTCGCTGGTCGCCGGCATCCTTCTGTCCGTGCTGGCATCGATCTACCCCGCCTGGAGCGCGTCACGCATGGCGCCCATGGAAGCAATGAGGGTCGAGTAATGGCATTTGACGAGGCAACCTATGCGCGCGGCAAGGAGGTCGTGGTCAGTGTGCACGGCATCCGGCGCGTGTTTCGCCGCGGCGAGGAGGTGGTGCACGCGTTGCGCGGCATCGACCTCAGCATCTACCGCGGCGAGTACCTGTGCGTGATGGGCCCGTCCGGTTCCGGCAAGACGACGTTCTTCAACATGGTCGGCGGACTCGATTCGCCCACCGCGGGCCGTGTCTTCATCGACGGCGTCGACATGGCCCAGCTCAACGCGCGCGAACTCGCCTTTTTGCGCTGCCGCAAGATCGGCTACGTGTTTCAGAGTTTCAACCTCAACACCGTCATGACCGCGCTTGAGAACGTCACCCTGCCGATGGTCTTCGCAGGCATGCACTCCGACGACGCCCGCGCGCACGGCATGCGGCTGCTGGAGAAGGTGAACCTGGCCGAACGCTGGAACCATCGCCCCAAGGAGATGTCGGGCGGGCAGATGCAGCGCGTGGCCATCGCCCGCGCGCTCGCCAACAGCCCCTCGCTGCTGCTGTGCGACGAGCCGACCGGGAACCTCGACCTCAAGACCGGCAAGGAGATTCACTGGCTGCTGCATGACCTCAACAAGAAGGACGGAGTCACCATCATCTGTGCGACCCACGACCACAACATGCTCGCGGTCAGCGACCGCATGATCTGGGTGGTCGACGGCCGGATCGACCGGATCGCCTGCACGGAGGACGTGCGTATTGAGAAGGCCAGTGTGGGTGTGGACGGCGACTAGACGACGAAACGGGCCTGCGGAAAAAGAACCATGAGTGTGCTCAGAAAAATGGGATGTGCCTCGGCGCTGGCGCTGGCCGCCTGGCTGCGCGCGTCGGCCGGCGTCTATGACGAACTCGCCGCCGAGTTCGGCCGCCAGGCCAACCGCCTGCCGGGGTCCGATGGCCTCGCGGCGTCGCTACAGGCGCTCGAGGCGCGCCTGACGGCCGCGGGCCTGCAGCCGCAACGGCAGACCTACGATACCGTCGTGCCGCGTACGGCGACATGCCGCCTGACCGTAGCCGGCGTCCCCGTTGAAGCGGTCTATCCGTGCGACAATGGCGTGGCGCCTTTCATCACGGACGGCGCCTGGCCGGGCACCGTGGTGTATGCCGGCGACGGCCGACTGGACGGACTTGACGGACTCGACTTGCGCGGCGCCTTCGCGGTGATCGACATCGACCTTCCTCGTCCGACGGTGGACCACGTGTTCGAACTGGGCGCGCGGGCCGTGATCCTGGTTGGCAGCGACCGGGCCAATCAGTGGAACCTGGAGCAGGTGACCACCGAGGGACCGGCCTTGATCCCGCGTGTGTTCGTGCCGCGAGCGGCGGCGGAACGCGCGGGATTGCTGGCACGCACGCCGCAACCGGCCGAACTCGAGGTCCGCGTCACGATCGAGACCGTGACCGGCGTTAACCTCTACGTGGTTCTGCCGGGACGACCGAACTGGAAGGCCAACCTGGGGTGCGAGGAAGTTGTCGTGCTGTCGTCCGTGATCGGGACCTATGGGCTGACGCCTGACTGCAACCCCGGCCTGCGGCGTGCGGCCAATGCCGCGCTGCTGGCCGATGTCGTCTGTTCGCTGGCCACGAACACGCCACCCAACCGCACCCTCGTGGCGATCTGGTTCGGCAGCCACTATGGCGCGCAGGACGGGGCCAGGCATTTCTACTATGCCGTCGATATGGCCGACCAGACCGCGCACGGGAAGGAGTTGGCCGAGCGCCTGACGGGGCTGCGCGACGAAGCCGTCGAACTTAGCGACCTGCTCACAGTGCGGGACCGGATGGACCTGTTCGCCACGCCCGATGCGCTCACGCGCGCATATGTGCGCCAGATGAAGATGGGGCTGGCTTGGCTTGTCAACGACGCCAATGCCACGCTGCAGGACATCCGGACCGGCAAACTCGTGGTCCGCAAGGCCGACGCTCCCGATGCAGCGGCGCGCATCGCCGAACTGGATGCGCAGGCGGCATCCCTTACCTCCCGCAAGACGGCGTGGAACACGCTGCGGACCCAGATCCTGACGAAGCGGCTCGACACGGCCGATGCCGCCAATGTGGCCGTCTACCGTGAAGCGGCCGGAAGTGTCGCGACCTGGCTGCGGCGTCGCACCGATGAAGTCGCCCGTGAGACCGGGCACATGCAGACCTGGATCGCGCTGAGCGACGTGTTCGTGGGACGCGCGCTGGTCGGGCACTTCGACTTCGACTTCGGCAATGATCGCGATCCGTGGACGTTCAGCATGATCAACTCCTGTGCCGCCCAGAGTTCGGGCGTGGAGACGGGCAACTACCTCATGCACCTTTCGCGGCTGGGCGGCATCCACGGTCGCCTGGCCATAACAAATGGCGCTGCGCTCTACAGCGAGTCGCTGACGCCGTTCTACCGGCCCTTTTCGCTGGCGTTGCCGGTTCTGCCGACCGCGCCGACCGCAGTGGGCACGGCTTTGGGTGTGGCCGGGTTTGAACTGCTGACGGTCGGCGACCAGCAGGCCGCGGATTCCCTGCCGGTGCGGGCCGCCATCGACCTGTCGGGGCTGGCGCTGGAGATGCGCGCGTTCGGTGCGGCGCTCGCCGCCGATCCAGCCCTTTCGCTGCGGCGCGTGCTGTCGCGCAAGCAGATGGAGCGGCGTCTCACGTATACGCACACCGGCCGGAATGCGTTTGAAGGCAATCAGTTCATCAGTTACTCGCGCGGGTCGACTGAGTCGGAGGGCGGTGCCGAGGGGGCCGTCTTTGTCGTCGTTCCGAGTTCGTCCACGGCGCCGCTGTGCGGCGACAGCCACCTGGCGCGCGCGCGCACCACGGCGCGGGGCCATCTGTTCATGCCCATGATCTCGCGCGACCTGGCGCTGGGCAACCATAACGCCTACGCCTTTGGCTACGACGACGAAGGGCAGATGGACCGCTATGGTGGCGGCTGGGGCGTCATCCGGAATCTGCGCTTGCCGCTGTTCTATGGCTACGGGGGCATGGCGTTTTCCTGGGGATACAAGCCCGATCCGGTCGGCGGCGCGCTCTATCAGGCCAACACGTTGATCGCGCGCAAGGACGCCAAGCACCGCAACGCGGTTGGCATGACGTATTCGCGCGGGCTGCTGCACTACTATGCCGACCGGCCCGATCCCATCAAGCGGATCGGCGGCAACGGCGATATGCTGTTGGGCAGCACACCCGAGAAGCCGACGGGCAAAGGCATGCTGCTGAACGAGCGTGCGCTGCTGAACATGGACGGGATTGCACAGGGCGCGCGCGACGGCTGGTTGCTGAACGAGAGCCGGTTGCGCGCGTTGCGCGCCCGCAACATCGTCAGCGACGGCCTCGAGAGTCTGCAGGCCGATGCGCGCGAGCACCTCGACCAAGCCGACCAGGCGCGCCGGTCGCTGCGGCACGCCGCCGCCCGCGCCCATGAGATCATCGCCACGTGCCTCGGCAACCGGATCTACGGCCCGCTGCGCCGCGTCGCCAACGATCTGGTGCAGGCCGTGGTCGTGCTGCTGCTGCTCAGCATCCCGTTTGCGTTCGCGATGGAAAGGCTGGTCTTCGGGTTCACCAGCATCTACCGGCAGGTTCTGGGGTTCGCCGGCTTCTTCGTGGGGACCTTCCTGCTGCTTTTCTTCACGCACCCCGCCTTTGCGCTGGCCGACGCGCCGATCGTGATTTTCCTGGCGTTTGTCATCATCCTGCTGAGCGCCACGGTGGTGGCCATTGTCATGTCCAGAATTCGCCATGAAATTCGGGCCGTGCAGGGGTTGGCTTCGACCGTGCACAGTTCGGGCAGCGACAACAGCACGGCCCTGGCCGCCGTGCTGATCGGCATATCCGGCATGCGCAACCGTCCGCTGAAGACGTTCCTGACGGCCATCACGGTCATGCTGCTGACGTTCACCATCCTCGTCTTTGCCAGTTTCAGCTCCCAGCACGGCGTGGTTGAGACATACCGTGGCCGCGGGTTCGACGAGAACCGTATCGAACTGCACCGGTTCTCCTTCCTCGATATCGACAAGGGCCTCGCGAGCAGCATCAAGTTGATCTACCAGGACCGGTTCGACGTGTTCTTCCGGGGCGGCGTGTTCCGCGTTTCATCGGCCGGGAACCCGGGCCGGGCTGACCAGATTGTCCACTGCCCGCGCACAGGCAAGACGGTGGGAGTCGGCGCGTTCTGGGGCGTTGAGCGTGGCGAGGTCGCGCGCGCGGCGCGCTTGCGCGAAGTGCTGCCCTCGCTGGCCGAGCCGCGCGTGGATGGCCGACGGCCCCTGTTGCTGCCCGACGCGATCGCTAATGCGCTGCGGAGCGAGGTCGGCGACGAACTGCAGATCAACGGCGCGCGCTTCGTATTCGCCGCCCGGTTCGATGCCTCGCGGTTGCAGGCGCTCAGCACGATTGACGAGGCCCGCGTGCTGCCGCCGGATTTCGAGCAGACCTTGCGCACACTGAGCATCGTCGGCGACTCGTCGGGCATGCAGGAGCAGCTTGAGCAGGCTGACTCCGGGAGTTTCGAGTGGTTTTCGGGCGACAACGTCGCCGTGGCCGAGTTCAGCGATCTGGATCAGGCGTTGCCGGGCCGGACGTTGCAGAACTTCCTGGTTCTCTATCCGCGCGTGCCCAGCCTGATCATCGAGGAGTCGGCCCGCGAGTTGGCGCCCGTCTTCCTGGGCGCCGTGCACGTCAAAGGCAACGACGGCGCGCGGCAGGTGTTCTTCACGAAGGCGGTCAAAGGCTCCGGGTTCGCCGACGTCGCCGTGCCGCTGCTGCTGGGTGGACTAATCATCTTCAGCTCCCTGATGGGGTCGATCGTCGACCGCGAACGCGAGATCTTCACCTACAGTGCGCTGGGGCTTTCACCGCCGGACGTCGGCGCGCTGTTCTTTGCCGAAAGCAGCGTCTACTCAGTCATTGGCGGCATGGGCGGGTACCTGCTGGGGCAGGTGGTTGCCAAACTGCTGCACGCGCTGGGCACGCGCGGACTGGTCAACGTCCCCGAGATGAATTTCGCTTCGCTGGGTTCGGTCATGACGATCCTGGTTGTCATGGCCGTGGTCATCCTCTCCACCATTTACCCCGCCGCGCGCGCCGGTCACTCGGCCAGCCCCGGCGTGGCCCGCCGCTGGCGCATGCCGGCGGCCCGCGGCGATCAGTTGGAGTTCGTCTTCCCGTTCACCGTGTCGCAGACCGACTTCGCCGGCATTCTGAGCTTCATCCGCGAGCATTTCCAGAACCATGCCGACGCGACGCTGGGCGATTTCGCCGCGCGCGATGTGCGCCTCTTCAGCCGGACCGAACCGTCCGGCCGGCTGGTCGTCGGCATTGAGGCCGAGATCTCGCTCGCGCCGTTCGACCTCGGCATTTTCCAGCATTTCCGCATGTACTCCAAGGAGTTTGAGATCCCGGGCATCGACGAGGTCGTGGTCGAGATCACGCGTGTGGGCGGCACGCCTTCAGCGTGGATGCGCGGTAACCGGCGCTTCGCCGACGAACTGCGACACCAGTTCTTGCTCTGGCGTAGTCTGCCCGTGGAAACCGTGGAACACTACCGGCGCCTGACGGCCGGCGAGTTGAGGGCTTGAGATGACCGACAAGCAGAGAGCGCAGCGGCATCCGGACGCGGAACTCGAGGAGTTTCGGTCGCTGATGGAGGTACCGGACAGCTTTGAGGATGGGTTCAGCGTGACCTCGCTGATCGGCGCGTTGTTCATTGCCCTGGTCATGGTGCCGGGTGCGCTGTACATGCAACTCGTCGCGGGGCTGGGTATCGGCGATGCCGCCCAGTGGGTCACCGTCCTGTTGTTCGTCGAAGTCGCCAAGCGCGCCAACGCCAAGCTTTCGCGCGCAAAGCTCTACATCCTGTTCTTCATGAGCGGCATGCTTGTGGGTGGCACGCCGCTGTTGTTCCGGCAGTTCCTGGTGCGCAGCGACGCGTCGGTCAGTTCCGGGTTGATCGGCTCATTTCCCTCCTGGGTGGCGCCATCGCCCGAGCAGATGGAGATGCTGCCGCGCACCTTCCTTAATAGGGCCTGGCTGCCCGTGCTCGGGCTGATGCTGTTTCAGTCGATTCTGGGCAGTATCGACAACTCCGTGCTGGGCTATGGCCTGTTCCGCATTTCGTCCGACATCGAGAAGCTACCTTTTCCCATGGCGCCGGTGGGCACGCAGGGGATTGTGGCCGTCGCGGAACAGGTCGAGGGCGCCGCGCGTTCGAGCGGCTCAAACCTGCGCTGGCGCATGTTCTGCATCGGCTCCGGCATCGGCATGCTGGTCGGAGCGGTCTACATGGCGTTGCCGACCTTGACCGGCGCCTACTTCGGCACACCGGTGCAGGTGTTCCCGATCCCGTTTGTGGACCTGTGCGAGTACACCAAGAACGTGTTGCCGGCGGTGGCCACCGGGCTGTCGTTCGATCTGGGCGGCGTGGTGATCGGCATGGTGCTGCCTTTCTATGCCATGATCGGTAGCCTGATCGGCCTGATCGCCACCTTCATCATGAACCCGATCCTGTGGAAGTTCCATGCCATGGAGTCGTGGGAGCCGGGCGATAAGACCGTGGTTGTGCTCTTCAAGAACAACATCGATTTCTACTTTAGTTTCGGCATTGGCATCGCTCTGGCCATCGCGTGTTATGGCATCTGGATGGCCTGTTCTGCCGGCCGCCGGGCAGCCCAGGCGCGTACGGCCGCCGGCGTCGGGGCGGGCGCAGGTGCGCCGGCGTCGCGCATCCGGCTGGGCGGGTACGCCATCGGGGTGGCCGTGCTCATGTTCGGCCTGGCGCGGGCGTTCGGCTGGCGCGGCGTCTGGGCCGGGTCGTGGGTCGTCGGCCTGATCGGTATCGCACGCTCCCACGTCCACCGCCGCGACCACCCGCTCGCGGAAGAGCAAGCCGAGCGTTTCCGTCAGCGCGGCGACATTCCGGACGCCTGGATTGCGTTCTGTTACCTGGTTGGCGTCAGCGCCTACCTCCTGGTCTCCGGTTACCTGATCGGCTGGGACCCCCGCGTGATGTGGATCCTGCTGTTCTTCGGCTTTGTCTACACGCCGCTCATCTCCTACGTCACGGCGCGTCTCGAAGGGCTGGCCGGACAGGTTGTCGAAATTCCGCTGGTGCGTGAAATGGCGTTCATCCTGAGCGGCTACAAGGGTGTGGCCATCTGGTTCCTGCCCGTGCCGCAGGCCAACTACGGCACCCAGACCGTGCGCTACAAGCAGGCCGAACTGCTGGGCTGCAAGTTCACGTCGATCTGGAAGAGCCAGGCCGTGCTCGTGCCCATCGTCTTTGTCTCCATGTTGCTGTTCTCCAGTTTCATCTGGAGCCTCGGTGAGATTCCGTCATCCGTCTACCCGTTCACGATGGAGATGTGGGACCTGCAGGCCAAGAACGCCAGCGTGCTCTACTCGGCCACCCTCGGCGAGTACTCGCCCTTCCGCGAGGCGCTGGGTTGGCGGCGCGTGCTGGGCGGGTTCGGTTCGGCGCTGGCAGCGATGGGAATCCTGGGGTGGTTCAATGCGCCAGTGACGCTGTTCTTTGGTGTTGTGCGCGGCCTGGGGCAGACGCTACCCCATGGCGTCATACCGAATGTCATCGGCGCACTCGTCGGGCGCTACTATTTTCAGCGCCGTTTCGGCAGCGAGTGGCGCAAGATGATCCCGGTTGTGAGCGCGGGTTTCTTCGTCGGCCAGGGGCTGATCAGTATGCTGTCGATCGGCCTGGTCTTTCTCTGGAAGGCCATATCGACCGCATCCTATTGACGGCGCGATTTGGGGGATCTGACGGATGACGAGTAATCCAACGTGCGAGGTGCTGGTGTCGGTCCGGGGCGTGGACCGTGTCTACGCCAAGGGCGGCGAGAAGGTGTATGCGCTGCGCGATGTCAACCTGGACGTCTACCGCGAGGAGTATGTGTCGATCATGGGGCCGTCTGGCTCGGGCAAGACGACGCTGTTCAACATGATCGGTGCACTGGACCTGCCGACGGCGGGGGAGGTGAAGGTCGGCGGCGTGTCGCTCCCCAGCCTGACATCGGAGGAACTCAGCTACTTTCGCTGCAAACACATTGGCTATGTGTTCCAGTCCTATAACCTGATTCCGTGGCTGAGCGCCATCGGGAATGTGATGCTGCCGATCACCTTCCTGGGCACGAGCGAGGCTGACGCCCATCGGCGCGCGCAGGAGGTGCTGGATCGGGTCGGCCTCGGTCAGCGCCTGGAGCACACGCCCGGCGAGTTGTCCGGTGGCCAGCAGCAGCGCGTGGCGATCGCGCGCGCCCTGGCCAATGATCCCGCCATTCTGCTTGCGGACGAGCCCACAGCCAACCTCGACCAGCACACCGGCGAGGAGATCATCGCGCTGATGTCCCGCCTCTGCAAAGAGGAGGGGGTGACGGTGATTACGGCCACGCACGACCACAAGATGCTGGCCGCTTCCGACCGGATTGTCTGGATCAAGGGCGGCAATGTCGACCGCATCGAAAACGTGGCCGATCTCGACATCCGGGTCGGCTCCATCCAACCCGGCTAGGAGCCTGAGGCGGGTTTCGCCCGCCACGGAAGGCGGGACCATACGAGGTACGCATGCTGGCCTGGCACCATCTGATCTGTGAGATCCCGCCGGAGTGGGAGGTGTCGCGCTATGCCGTCGAGGCGCGCGTGGGTCGCCTCGAGTTCGCCACCCGCCACGGGCTGCAGGCGCTGTTCAGTTGGGAGCCCTGCGCGCGCGAGCCCGACCGGCGCACCACCATGGCCGGTTTCCTGAGCGCCAACCTGCTTGGCGACCGCAGGGATGGCCCGCGCGTGGCCGCCGATAGGCTGCTGACGGCCGATGCGGGCCCGTTCCTGCTGGGCTGGCATGCGACGTGTCCGCAAATTCAGGCCATGGCCTGGCAGCCGGATGCGAAGGTGCTGCTGCGCTGGATCTTCGAACAGGCGCTGGTCGATGGGCAGCCGGCCGCGTGGGTGCGGCCGGTGCTGACGTCCTTCCGTCCCAACGAAGGGCACTGGCGCGACTACGCGTTGATGGGGGTGCGCGGCCGATTGCCGGCCGCGTTCGAAATCGAGCACATGGCCGTCTACCCGGCGAACGTCATGATCCGGTTCGAGAGTCCCCGCCGGCAGGCCGTCACCTTCCGGCGCTGGGGCCTGCCCGGGCACATCATGGGAGGCGATTCGCTGGAACTGTTCTACCGTCGTGTTCTGACGGCCAACGGGGTCGCCGTGACGGCGTCCCGTCCGGCGCGCGTCTCCGGTTGCGAGGCGTTGGCGTTCGATTACAGCGCGCGCCCCGTGCACCAGATGGAGCGCTTCTTCGGCCGCTGCTGGACCGGTGGCCATGCGCTTGTCTGGCACGACCGCGATGATCAGCGCATCTACGCCTGCGAACAGATTGCGCCGCCCAGCGTGGTGCCACTGGCCTGGTCCGAGATTCTGCCGGCCTCGGCCATCGTATCCGCAAGCCCAAGCCACGGCTCAGCCGCATGAAAACAGCCTGATCTCGTCGCGCAACGGCAGAAACTCGGGATCGCTGGTGTAGAGTACGCCGTCAAGCTGCTTGGCCAGCGCGGCGGCGCAGGCATCGGCCAGACTCATGGTGTGACGGGCTTTGAAGTCGGCGGCCTGATCCGCAAGTGCGCGATCCACCGGATGGAAGCGGATCGGCAGGACGGACAGGAGATTCTCGGCCACCAGCCATTTTGATCGACCGTCCTTGCGCAGAAGTACGTACTTGACTTCCGCGTAGTTGAGTTCGGTCATTGCGAGGGTTTCGCCATGCGTTGCGGCCCTCTGCAAGGCGTCGCGTACGAGCTTGCCCGCCTTCTCTCCGCGCAGGTATGCCAGCAGAGCGAAGCTGTCAAGAACGACGGCGGGCACGGGCGTCCTCCGTCTTACGTTCTTCCCGCTTGTACAGGGCGCGCTCCTCGGCAACGGAAGCGCCGTCATTTGCCTTGAGAATGCCGTAGCCGTTGTTAATCATTGCAGTCGTGACTGGCTTAATGAAGATGCCGTCTCCAGTTGCCATGATGATCGCGCGGGTCCCCGTGCCGATGTCAAACAGACGTCGGACCTGAACGGGGATAACGACTTGCCCTTTGGCTGTGAATGTAACCGTCAGCACATTCGCTGCTTTCATGTCTTAAGTATGACACAATCAGAGAAGTAGGACAAGGCTACGGAAGGCGAACATCTTGGCACAAGCCGCGTAGCGGGATGGACGGTGTCAGGCCGCCCCTACCTGAACTCGGACCACTCGGGTTCCGTTGCGAAGATCCAGCGGTAGTAATCGGCCCCTTGCAGGCTGGCGGCGGCGGCTTCGTCGACAATCACCGTGCAGTGCGGATGCAGTTGCAGGGCGGAGCCGGTCACCATCGCGGTGATCGGGCCCTCGACGGCCCGCGCCAGAATGGCCGCCTTCTCCGCTCCGGTCACAAGCAGCAAACAGCGACGGCTTTCCTGGATGGTGCCGACGCCCATGGTGAGCGCGCGCGAGGGCACGCCGTTGGCGTTGCCGCCGAACATCCCCGCATTCTGGCTGCGCGTGGCAGGTGTCAGGGCCTTCTCGCGTGTGCGCGACAGCAGGGCCGACAGCGGTTCGTTGAAGCCGATGTGCCCGTCCGAGCCGATGCCGAGCAACTGCAGATCGATGCCGCCACACTCGCGGATCAGGCGCTCGTACTGTTCGCACTCCGCGGCCAGGTCGGGCGCGGTACCATTCAGGACATGCGTGTTGCGCAGGTCGATGTTGACATTCCGGAACAGGTGCCGGTTCATGTACTGGCGGTATGAGTCCGGGTGATCGGGTGCCAGGCCGACATACTCGTCGAGGTTGAAGGTCCGGCAGAGCGAGAAGTCGAGTCCGTCGTCACGGTGCCTCCGCGCCAGTTCCGAATAGACGCATTCCATCGTCCGTCCGGTGGCCAGTCCCAGCACCAGGTGCGGTTTGGGCTTCAGCGCCCGGGCAATCAGGCGCGCCGCCAGCGCGGCGGCGGCCTCGGCTGTGGGGCGGATGATGACTTCCATGAAGCTACAGCCCGTACTCTTTCTTGTTCACGTCACCGGATACCAGCACGGCCCGGTCGGAGATGGCACCCCGCAGGAGTGCCTGTTCGTCTGCCGGCGCGGTTAGTGGCAGGGCGACCTGTCCGCCTTGGGCGGCGGAACGCTGTAGTGCGGCCGTGATTTCGAATCCCTGGTAGGCGGAATCGAAGTTGCACGGGTGAACGCGTGTGCCGTCCAGCCAATCGGCCATGTCCTGGATGTAAGGCGGCATGTCCGCCGCGTAGTCCATGGCCCCCTCGCCGGATTGGTAGCCGTCGCGGCGTGAAAGCGCGCGCCAGCCGCCGTTGGTCAGCACCTCTGCGAACCCCTCCGTGCCCTGTACGCCGATCCGGTTCTTGCCCCACCACTTGGCGACCTCGGGTTGGTCAGGTGCGCCGGCACCGACTTCAAAGCAGCCGCGGATGCCGCCCGCAAACTGGACCACGCCCGCCAGGTAGTCCGGCGAGGGGTGGTTGTCGGCGAACTTGGCGCGTCCGGCGGCCTGGGCCATGGCCCACTGCGCATCGGGCGCGCCAGCGTACCAGCGGGCATAATCGACAAGATGACTCAGCATGTGGGTCATCCAGCCGGTGGCCGAGCCGTATACCGTATGGATGCGGCCGAGCGCACCGCTCGCGGCGATCTGCGCGACCTTGCGGTAGTGCGCGCCGTAGCGGTGTTGGTGGCTGACCACGGCCTTGACCCCGGCCGTGTTCAGCAACCTCCGGACCTGGAATGCCTCGTTGCTGGTCAGCGCCACCGGCTTCTCAAAGGCGATCAGCCGGGCGCCGCCCTCCACGCCGGCCCGGACCATGGGCAGGCGCAGGTTGGGCAGCGTGCAGAAGCAGAAGACGTCCGGTTTCACGGCCGCCGCGAGTGCGGCGGCGTCCGTGCCGGTCGGTGGGTCTCCGAACTTGGCGGCGGCTGCGGCCAGACGGGCCGGGTCGATGTCGCAGAGCCCAGCGACTTCGAAGTGTGGATTGGCGTGGAAAGCCGCGGCATGATGCATGCCGCGTTTCCCCATGCCGACCACGACGACGCGGTATTTGTTTTGAGCGCTCATTGGGCCTTGTCCCACTCCTGCACCTTGGCGACCACGTAATCGACCTCAGCGGCAGTCAGTTCCGGGAACATCGGCAGGCTGATGACCGAGGCGGCGTTCTTCTCGGCCTGCGCCACGGAACCGACGATGCGCACCGGCTTGCCCCACGGATACCCTTCCTGCTTGTGGATCGGGATCGAGTAGTGCGTTTTGGCGTCGACGCCGTTCTTGACGAGGAAGTCCAACAGCGCGTCGCGCTTGGCGGCGTCCTTCGTTTCGAGAATGTAGAGGTGCCATACGTGGCGGTAGCCCGGCACGGCATACGGCAGTGTGACCGCCTTGCATCCTTTCAGTCCGGCCGTGTAGCGGGCGGCCAGGGCAATGCGGGCGTCCGAGTATGCGTGCAGGTGTTTCAGTTTCGCGCTCAGCACGCCAGCCTGGATGTCGTCGAGGCGACTGTTGAAGCCGAACGAGTGGTGGTCGCGCTGAACCGAACCGTGGCTGCGCAGTTTGCGGAGGCGGGCATCCATGGCGCTGTCATTGGTGCAGATCGCGCCGCCGTCGCCGAAGCACCCGAGGTTCTTCTGGATGATGAAACTGGTCGTCACGGCCGCCGAACGCTGGCCCTGCGTGAACGTGTCGCCATGGGCGTCGATGGCCTGGGCGTTGTCCTCGATCACGTGCAGGTGGTGCTTCTCGGCGATCTTCCAGATGGCGGGCATGTTGGCGCACTGGCCGTACAGGTGCACGGGAATGATGGCCTTGGTGCGGGGCGTGATGGCCGCCTCGATCTTGGACGGATCGATACAGCGCGTCTTGGTGTCGCAGTCCACGAATACGACCGTGCAACCCGCGATCCACGCGGCTTCGGCCGTGGCGAAGAAGGTGTTGGGGTGGGTGATGATTTCGTCGCCCGGTCCGAGTCCGAGGGCCATGAGCGTCAGCCAGATGGCGTCGGTGCCGTTACCCACGCCGATCACGTGTTTCATGCCCGTGTACTGGGCCAGTTCCTTTTCAAACTGGTCGCCCATCGGACCAAGCACATACTTGCCGCTCATCAGCACCTTCTGGATGTTGGCGTCGATTTCGGCCTTGATGTTCATGTACTGCTGGACATGCCCGTAGAATTCAACTTTCATTGCAGCCTCGTCCTCTTGTTGTGTGGTTTCGTACTGGTCATTTCATGCGCGCGGCCAATCGGCTGCGGACATCGGTTTCAAAGCGACGAATGCTTCCGATAGCATAGTCGATAACATCAAGGGTGTCATCCGTGATCAGGGGCGTCAGGTCCATGGCGAAGGCCGCCATCTCGGTCTTGTCGGCGGCGTGCGATTCAAGCAGGGTCGCGTTGGCGCGGTGACGGCCCTGCACCGCGAGGTCATAGCGCTTGCCGCCGGCGATCTGCGAGTCGTAGACGCCGTGGAGTGCCGCCTGCAGGTTCTGGCGCGCGCTGACATCCAGCACGACCTTCTCGTTGTCGGGCAGCCAGTCGAGATCGCGCCATACCTCGCAGCCGTAGACGGTGGCTGGGCGTTGCGCCCGCGGCAGTTGGCGGCAGGCGGCGATGACAGCGAGCACCACGCCAACATGGGTGTCGTGCTTGTCTGCCAGGTTGTGCGTGTAGATGACCTGCGGTCGCGTCGCCTGCAGGAGCGTGATGAGATCGGCGACGAGGTGGGGGCTGCCCGGCGTCTTGACCTCGGCGGACGTGAAGTCGAGTTGCGCCACGAAGCTGTACTGTCCGACGACGGCCGCTGCGCGTTGCTCGGCGCGCCGCAGACGGCACATGGCGTCGTTCGGCACGCCGGCGTACGGGCCGACGCGCGCCGAACCGGCCCCATTCGTGCAGGTGATGGCGCCAAAATGCGGCGGCTCCTGGCCGAAGCAGGCGAGGATGCCGTGCGCGGCCATGAACTCGATGTCGTCCTGGTGTGCGCCGATGCCCAGATGGGTCGTGCGGGCGAAGGCGTCGCCGGCGGCTGCGCCATCCGGCACGCAGACATCGGCGGTGGGGTGGTGCAGGTTCATGCGGCCTCCCTTTCGGGCAGGCTGGCGGCGGCCACGGCCTGGCCCACGCGGCGGCTCTGCTCGTCGGGTGCGCTCAGGCTGATGCGCGACGCCAACCCGGCGTCGGTCTGTGCCAGGACTTGGCGCGCGCGTTGGATGATCGTGTCGCCGCCCGTACCGGTCAGCACCCGGCCCAGCACGAGCACCTGTTTGAAGTCGTAGAACTCGGCGTAGAGCGGCAGCGTTGCGCCCAGATAGACGCCAATGGTCTCATAGATGGGCGCCGGTCGCGGGTCGCCCTGCGCCATCAGGTCCTGGACGTGCTTCAGGCGCTCGGGTAGAGGCATGTCGGGCGGGCAGGCGATGCCGGCTGCCGGCAGGAGTTTGTTCACGGCCTGCTGCGAGAAGTAGAGCGCACCCACGCCCCGGTCGCCGGACCATTCGTCGGCCGGTGCTGACGGATTCTCATCCGTGGGGACAAACGCAAGTTCAGTCAGCCAGCCGCGCATTCGACCCCGCAGATCGACGTAGCCGCCCGCCAGGCTCGATCCCATCGCCAGGCCGAGGACGCCCTGCGTGCCGAGCGACATCGCGCCTGCAAGCGCCGAGACATCCCCGTCGTTCAGCACCAGCACCGGCACCTGCCAGGCGTCGCGTACGCGCACGAAGATCCGGCTGGCTTCAGCGAAACGGGGTTCCGGAACCGACCGGAAGAGGGAGGCCACCCGGATGCGGTTGTCGAACACGACGCCGGCGGTGCTGCCGCCGATGGCGTCCACGCGTGGCAGGTGTGCGGCGGCCTGGCGGAGACCGGACATGAGATGCTCGAAATGGTAGTTGGGGTCGGACTGGTCCTTGGGCTGCCAGGGAAACTCAGCGCTGAAGACGACCGTGCCGTCCCGGACGGCGGCGACCTTGTAGTCGCTCGCACCCAGATCGAACCCCAGGCGGCAGCCGTCCAGATGGCCGCCGCAGGCGTTGCCCAGGGATTGCTCCGGCGGGAGCGTGGCCGGCGTGGCGCCGACGACCTCGAAGGGGCGTCCGAAAACGCGGCTCATGATGGCGCAGTCGAAGCCGCGCGCGCCGGCAGGGTCGTAGGTGCGGCGCAGGTGTGCGACCACGTCGTCGGGGGCGACCACGTGCAGACGCTGCGCGCCGCGCGTCCAGAGCAGGATCTTGGCCAACCGTTCGGCATAGCGGAGGGTTGCGGCCGAAGCATCCGTCCCGATCATTGTCTCATACCGCGACACCGATCCGTCCGGTTGCTCCGTGGCCAGCATGAAGGGCGTGCCGCCGCCGGTGCGCGCGAGTGCCGTCCGGTAGGCGTGATTGACGGCCGCCGTCGGCCGGAAACCGGGATCCAGTGGCGCCGTCGCCGGACTCTCCAGGGGTGCATGCATGGTGTTCACGTTCATGTGATCTGTCCCAACCCACGGCAACCAGTATAGCAGATTGTTTTGTGTGCGCAAATTAAATAAGCACAACAGCAAGAGAGCGCCCGGAACCGCCGCGGTTGTTTGCGTGGAGATTGTTTGCGTGGACGGTTGAGCCGTGTTTCAGCTATCATAAACGCATGCGCTCCCGCAGCCAAGATGTGGTTCTGGACCCCGGCATTCGTTACCGCCACATTCTGTCCGCCACGCCGCTCCCGGCGCCGGACGCGGTTATGCAAGCGGCGCCGCCGACACCGGAAACGGTGGGTGCCGTCATGGATGCGCGCGAAGGTATCCGGGCCGTGCTGGACGGCGAGGACCCGCGTCTGATCGTTGTGGCCGGGCCGTGTTCGGTTCACGACGCGAATGCGGCGATTGAGTTTGCCGACCGGCTTACGGCGCTTTCCGACGAGGTCGCCGGTTCGCTGCTGCTGGTCATGCGCACGCATTTCGACAAGCCGCGCGCGTCGGTGGGGTGGAACGGGCTGATCGTCGACCCTTTCCTGGACGGCTCATGCCGCGTGAATGAGGGGTTGGTCACGGCGCGTCGACTGATGGCCGCCCTGGCTTCCGCCGGCCTGCCGGTCGCAGTCAGCGTATCCGAGCCCTGGGTCGTTCCGTACCTGGCCGACCTCATGGCTTGGGCGTTCATTGGCGCCGCCAGCAGTGAGTCGTCGCTGTTTCGCGAGTTTGCCAGCGGCCTGCCGTGCCCCGTCGGGTTCAAGAACAGTCACGATGGCACGCTGGACAGCGCCATCCACGCCGTGTGTGCCGCCGCCCGGCCGCACCAGATGTTCGGTCTGGCCGGGGACGGATGGCCGGCCAGCTTTGCCACGTCGGGCAACATCCACGGGCATCTTGTCCTGCGTGGCGGCATGCGACCCAACTGCGACGCCGCCGGTCTGGCGCGCGCCGAGAAAGCCCTCGAGTCCGTCGGCCTGCCCGTCCGGTTCGTGGTGGATTGCAGTCACGGCAATGCCGATCGCGATCCCGCCAGCCAGGCCGACACGTTCCGCAAGTGCCTGGCCCAGTCCGAAGCCGGCGCAAGCGCCATTCGGGGACTGATTCTCGAGAGCAACCTCGAAGAGGGGTGTCAGCCGCTGGCCGCCGACCCCACTGAGCTGCGCTACGGCGTGTCGATCACCGATCCCTGCCTGGGATGGGAAACGACCGCGGCGCTTGTGCGCGCGGCAGCCGAGGCTCATGCCCGCACGATGGCGGGGCGGTAGCGTCGGCATGGCCGCGCACCTCTACGTGCATGTTCCGTTCTGCGACGGCAAGTGCCGCTACTGCGGATTCTATTCGATCCAGGCCGATCCCGCCGTGCGGCAGGCCTATGCTCCGTGGCCGGGGCAGGAACTGTCCCAGCGTGCGGCGTCCATGGGTTGGCCCGCAGGCGCATTCAAGCCGCGCACCCTCTACTTCGGCGGCGGCACACCGGGCTTGCTGGGTGCCGACGGACTCGAGGCGCTTGTTGCCGGGTTGCGACGCACGGTGTGCCTGGATGAGGTCGAAGAGTGGACGGTCGAGCTCTCGCCGACCACGTCCGCGCCGGATCTGCTGGCGCGCCTGCGCGTGTGCGGCGTCAACAGGATCAGCATCGGTGCGCAGAGCTTCGATGATGAGACGCTGCATGCAATGGGGCGGCGCCACACGGTTGCGGACATCGGGCGCGCCCTTGCCGCAGCGCGAGGCGCGGGGTTCGCGGATGTTGGGCTGGACCTGATCGCCGGGTTGCCCGGCGTCAGCACCGGGCGGTGGCAGGTGTCGCTTGAACGCGCCCTGGCTCTCGCGCCGGAGCACCTGTCCGTCTATGCGCTCAGCGTGGAACCGGGAAGCGTGCTGCATGGCCAGGTGGTGGCGGGACTGGTTCTGCCGGGGGCGGACGCGCAGATGGATGCGTTGGCACAGGCCGATGCGGTACTGGCCGACGGCGGTTTCACGCGCTATGAACTCTCCAACTATGCCCGAGCGGGTCATGCCTGCCGACACAACCTGGCGTGCTGGCGTGGCGAGGATTTCGTCGGGCTGGGACCGGCGGCGTCCTCGCGGCTGGGGTGCGCGCGACAGACCAACCGCGCCGACGTGTCGGCCTACGGACAGGCGCTCGTGGCCGGCGGCGCGGTTCCGGCCGAGGTCGACTTGCTGACGGCGGCGGACGACGCATGCGAGCGTTTCGTGACGGGGTTGCGCCTGGCCGAGGGTGTCGCACCACGCGTCTTTGCCGCACGCTGGACCGCGGCCACGCCGCGTGTGACGGAGTGGGAGGCGACGCTGGCGCGGCTCGTCGGCGCGGGGCTCGTGGTCGCCTGTGCCGGCGCCGGTGGGGCAGGCGCCTGGTGCCTGACCTCCCGGGGCCGTGAAGTAGCCGACGCGGTGATGCGCGAACTTGTCTGAGGAAGACGCGGGCGCTCAGTTGGGGTGTGCGGGCCAACGTGCCGCAGTTCAGGCCAGACCGACGCGGGGCGGCACGCGGCAGGTCTGACGCAGCGCCTGCACGGCCAGCCCGTGCCCGGGCAGCAGGTGGTGCCGTGTGGCTGTCACACGCAATACCACCGACCTGGTCCTGTCCGGCGCGCCCGTGTTCAACCCATGGACCGATTGAGTCCGGTCTGGTTTGCATCGCGGCCGGTTTCCCCGTATTCTGTGCCAATACCTTGGAGGCTCCCATGTCTCTCAACCTTGTGCAACAGATTGATGACCGCGTGGCTGTACGTAACGTGCTGGTCAGCGTGTCGGACAAAGCCGGACTCGACACCTTCATTCCTGCGCTGGTGAAGCTCATACCCGATGTCCGGGTCTACTCGACGGGCGGGACGTACACCGCGATCCAGAAACTGCTCGGCGCGGCCGCTGCAAAGAACCTGGTGGCCGTCTCGGACTACACCGGCCAACCCGAAATGCAGGGCGGACTGGTGAAGACGCTCGACTTCAAGATCTACCTGGGCCTGCTCAGCGAGACCTACAATGATGCGCATCGTCAGGACCTTGCCCGCACGCATGCGGTGGCCATCGACATGGTGGTCGTGAATCTCTATCCGTTCCGGCAGACGGTGGCCAAGGCGGGCGTCACGCCCGAGGAGGCGCGCACGAACATCGACATTGGCGGTCCCTGCATGGTGCGGGCCTCGGCCAAGAACTACCTGCGCGTCGCATCCGTTACCGATCCTGCCGACTATGCCGGTCTGCTGGCCGAACTCGCCGCCCACCGCGGCACGGTTGGCCTCGACACGCGCCTGCGCCTGATGCAGAAGGCTTTCCGCCACACGGCCGAGTACGACACGGCCATCGCCGGTCATTTCGCCGCCGTGACACCCGCCGCCGCCCGCAACACGTACACCTGCCACTAGCCCGATGATCGACCTGCACTTCCATTCCACGTTCTCCGACGGCAGCGACACCCCCGAGCAACTGGTGGCGCGCGGTGTCGCAGCCGGCCTGCATGCCCTTGCGCTCACCGACCATGACAGCACGCATGGCGTTGCGGCGTTCCTCACGGCGTGCCGGCAGCAGCATCTCGCCGGGCTCTCCGGCGTCGAGATCAGCGCCGAAGTCGCGAGCGGCACGCTGCACATTCTCGGCCTGGGCGTCGATCCCGCACACGCCGAGTTGAGCGAGAACCTTGATCGCGTGCTCGACGGCCGCGACTGGCGCAACCACCAGATCCTGAAGAAACTGAACGATTCCGGGCTGACGCTCACCTGGGAGGAAGTGGCGTCGCTGGCGGGCGAGGACGTCGTGGGGCGTCCGCACTTCGCCCAGGCCATGATCAGGCGCGGCTACGCGACCGGCACGCAGGACGTCTTCGACCGGTACCTGGCCAAGGGACAGCCGGCCTACGTGGATCGCTTCCGGCTCTCACCCGAGGAGGGAATCCGGCTGATCCGGGCCGCCGGCGGCGTGGCCGTCGTGGCGCATCCCTTCACGTGGGAGCCGGATTTCGCCGCGCTCGAAGCCAGGCTTGCGGCGTTGCGTGACGCCGGTCTGGGCGGCATCGAGGCGTACTATTCCGAGCACACCCCCGAGCAGACCGTGGCGTATCTGCGTTTCGCCAAGCGCCTGGGGTTGCTGGTAACCGGCGGCTCGGACTACCACGGTGGCTCCAAGGACGGCATCGCGCTCGGGAGCGGCTTTGGGAATCTAAGCGTGCCGGACGATCTTCTCCCGCCCCTGCTGGCAGCCCTCACGACGCAAGCCGGCGTGGTCTGACACCTGCCATGAGTGACCACTGGACAACTTCGCTGCTCGAACTGATCCGCCGGTCGTCGTGCGACCTGCCGGCCGATGTGGCGGCCGCCCTCGCGCATGCCCGGGCCAGCGAAGCGCCCGAGAGCCGCGCGGCGGCCCTGCTCGGATCGGTCCTGGAGAACGCGGTTCTGGCGCGCAGCCAGCAGACGCCCATCTGCCAGGACACCGGCACGCTGACCTTCTTCTGGCAGGTCCCGCGGCAGGCCGACCTGGCGGCGCTGGAAGCCGCCGCGCGCGCGGCGGTGTCTGCCGCCACGCAGCAGGGGTGGCTGCGGCGCAATACGATCGACGCGCTCTCTGGACGATCCGTGGACTCCAACGTGGCCGAGGGGAGCCCAGTCTGCCATTTCGAACCGTGGGATCGCGCCGAGACGGAGGTCTGGCTGCTGCAGAAGGGCGGCGGCAGCGAGAATATGAGCGCGCAGTACAGTCTGCCCGACGAGTCGCTGCACGCCGGTCGTGACTTTGAGGGCGTGCGACGCTGCGTCCTGCATGCCGTCTGGCGCGCGCAGGGGCAGGGGTGTGCGCCGGGCATCCTGGGCGTCTGTGTGGGCGCCGACCGCGGCGAAGGCTACATCACGGCCAAGCGCCAACTGCTGCGACCACTCGACGACTGTGCGACCACGGCCGAGTTGGCCGAACTCGAACGCCGTGTGCTGTCCGAGGCCAATGAACTCGGCATCGGGCCGATGGGCATGTCCGGGCGCACCACGCTGCTGGGTGTCAAGATCGCAGGCCGTACGCGCCTGCCGGCCTCGTACTTCGTAACCGTGGCTTACATGTGCTGGGCCTGCCGTCGACGCGGCCTGCGCGCCGACCCGGGCGGTGCGGTACTAACCTGGTTGGGCTGAGCGTATGATGATCGAACTCCAGCATCCGTTCACGGAGGCGCAGGTGCGGCCGCTGCAGGCCGGCCAGTCCGTGCATGTGGCAGGTGTCGTCTATACCGGGCGCGACCGGTTGCACAAATTCCTGCATGATGGCGGCGCGTCGCCGGTGAGTCTGCGCGATGGCGCGATCTACCACTGCGGCCCCGTGGTGGTGCCGGATGGCGCGGGCGGCTGGCGGATTGTTGCAGCCGGCCCGACGACGTCGTCACGCGAGGATCCGTATATGCCGGCGATCATCGCGCAGCACGGATTGCGCGTGATCATCGGCAAGGGCGGCATGGGCGCGGCGACGCGCGAGGCCTGCCGCGAGCACGGCTGTGTCTACCTGCAGGCCGTGGGTGGAGCCGCGGCGTTGCTGGCGGCGCGCATCCGTGCCGTGCGACGCGTGTTCTTCCTTTCCGAGTTCGGGGCCACCGAGGCGATGTGGGAACTCGATGTCAGCGCGTTCGAAGCCATTGTGGGCATCGATGCGCAGGGGCGCAGCCTGTTCGACGAAGTCGCCGAGCAGTCGCGGCGCGAACTTGATCGGTTGTTGGGTAGCCCATGAGGAGTTACCGTCACGAACTGTGGTTTGAGCTTCCGACGCGGCGGGGATTTGTGAACATCACGCCGCAGGTCGGCGACTGCCTCCGTGCGAGCGGCATTCGCGAGGGGCTGTGCCTGGTGAACGCGATGCACATCACGGCGAGTGTGTTCATCAACGACGACGAATCGGGCTTGCATCGCGACTTCGAGGCGTGGCTGGAGCGGCTGGCGCCCGAGAAGCCGCACGGCCAATACGCCCACAACGGCGCCGAGGACAATGCTGACGCGCACCTCAAACGGCAGATCATGGGGCGCGAGGTGGTTGTGGCGGTGACGAACGGCCGACTCGACTTCGGCACGTGGGAGCAGCTCTTCTACGGCGAGTTTGACGGCCGGCGCCGCAAGCGCGTGTTGGTCAAGATCATTGGTGAGTAGCAGACGGGGCGCGGCGGTTGCCCGCCGCGCCCCGCGTTGTGAATCTGCCAGCCGGGCCTACAGCATGAACAGCATCTGGCTGTAGGTCGGCATGGGCCAGAGATCGCCCGGCACGAGCGTCTCAAGCTCGTCGGCGGCGGCCCGCGCGGTCAACATCGCGGCCAGCATCTTCTCCGGCTTGTGCGCGGCGATGGCCGCTTCCAGCACTTCGGCCGCAGCCAGCAGGTCGCCGGTGAGGCCGTTGACGCGCTTGAGCAGCTTGGCGACCGCCGGGGATTTGTTAAACCCCTTGGCGTCGTTAAGCTGTGCGCCGCACTCCAGCCCGGCCGGAGCGATCAGCGTGCGGATCATGCGCAGCGCGCACTCGGCCTCGAACGAAACCGTCTTGTGGTAGGTCTCGACGTAGACCTCGTGGCGCGACTTCAGCTCGCGCGGCGTCAGCACGGCGTACTTGCTGAAGAGCTCGATTGTATCCTGGCGATCCAGCACGTCGAGGGCCGGCGGCGTGGTCGTGATGTTGGGTAGACCGCGCTTGGCCGCTTCCTTCTTCCAGGCGTCGGCGTAGTTGTCGCCGTCGAACAGGATGCGCTTGTGCGCCTTGACGATCCCGTGGAGAACCTTCTGCAGCGCGGCGTTGAAGGTTTCGCCCTTGGCGACGCGCCCCTCAAGGTCGGAGCAGATCGTATCGATGGCCCAGGCTACGGCGGTGTTCAACACGACGTTTGACCCGGCGCAGCTCTGGTTGGAGCCGACGGCGCGGAACTCGAACTTGTTGCCCGTGAAGGCCATCTGCGAGGTGCGATTGCGGTCCGTGACGTCGCGCGGCAGGGCCGGCATCGTCGAGACCCCGAGCTGAATCGTGCCGCCGGACTTGGACGTCGTGGCGCCGCCCTTCTCGATCTGCGCGATGATGTCCGTGAGCTGCTCGCCCAGGAAGATCGAGATGATTGCCGGGGGCGCTTCGTTGGCGCCCAGGCGGTGATCGTTGCCCGCGGTGGCCACCGTCGAGCGCAGCAGCTCGGCGTAGGTGTCGACGGCCTTCATGATCGCGGCGATCATGGTCAGGAACTTGGCGTTGTCGTGCGGCGTCGAGCCGGGGGTGAGCCAGTTCTTGCCGTCCGGTCCCGAGACCGCCCAGTTGTTGTGCTTGCCCGAGCCGTTGACGCCCGCGAAGGGC
>CAYQJG010000038.1:0-38186 GCA_964417715.1 uncultured Lentisphaerales bacterium
ATCATGATGTCGAGGACGAAGTCCTCCATCGCGGAGTAGAGGTACTCCTCGACCGACCGCTGCATGCGGTGGATCTCGTCGATGAAGAGGATGTCGCCGGGCTCCAGCGTGGTGAGCAGGCCGGCCAGGTCGCCCGGCTTGTCGATGACCGGTCCCGAGGTGCTTTTGACGTGCACGCCCATGGCTTCGCCGAGGATGTAGGCGAGGGTGGTCTTGCCCAGGCCGGGCGGACCCGACAGCAGCACGTGATCGAGCGATTCGTTGCGCTGACGGGCGGCCTCGACAGCCAGCAGCAGCCGCTCGCGCACGCGCTGCTGCCCGACGAAATCGTCGAAACGCGTCGGCCGCAGGCGGTTGTCGAACGACGCGTTGCGCTGGTTGAGCTCTTCGGCAGGGCGCGGATGCATGGGGCAAGTTGTAGCAGAAGGCGCGGGAACTCACAAGGCGGGGGCGTGTCGGCGGGAGCGTGTCCACCGGCGCGGATGGGGTGGGTGGACACAGGCGGCTCGTGTGGCGGCCCGCGCCGGGGCCTACGGGCGTGCCGCCGGCGGGACCGATGCGGCCCGTACGCGCGGGTTGTGCAATTCGTCCGATTCGGGTAGGGCGCGATCCCCGAGCGCGCCGCTGCGGCAGGTGTCGCGCCCAACTCTCGCAGAACAGGGCGTGTGTCGTTGATTGGGTGGCTACTCCGCCAGCAGCACCGTGAAGCCGGCCTGGCGAAGGGGTCGCCCGCAACAGGCAGTTTGTCAGGCTGGTAGGGTTCGATATGCTCTCTCCAGTCTCCGAATGCAGCAGCGGCCTGAGCCCCGTGGCACGGCGGGGTGCTTGACTCAGTTCACGAAGTATGGTACGTACTATGCGCAATGGAAGTACGTACGTGATCGGAAGAAGGAGGCCTCCATGACAGTTACAGCTTCGGACCTGCGTGGCCGGATTTACTGTTTGTTGGATCAGGTCATTGAAACGGGGCAACCCTTGGAGGTCAAACGCAAGGGTCGCTGCATTCGGATTGCGGTGGACCCCCCGCCGGCGAGAAAACTGGAGCGTCTGGTCAAGCGGGATTGCATCGTAGGCGATCCGGAGGATCTCGTCAGCGTCGACTGGTCCGACACATGGAGCGCACAGCCATGACGTTTCTGGACACGCATGTCGTGGTCTGGCTGTATGCCGGCGAGCGCGAACGCTTCCCGCCGTCGGTGGTCACGCGGTTGGAGTCGGACGACCTGGTCATCTCGCCGATGGTTGCGCTGGAGTTACAGTTCTTGCGCGAGATCGAGCGCCTGCGGGCGGAACCGTGTCACATGCTCGACGTGCTGCGTGAGACGTTCGGTGTGCAGGTCGACACGTCGCCGTTCTTCCCGGTCATCCTTCAGTCGATGGAGGTGACCTGGACGCGTGATCCGTTTGATCGCCTGATCGTTGCAGGTGCCCTCGTTCACCAGGCGCCCCTGCTCACCAAGGACAACCGCATGCGAACGCACTGCCCGCTGGCGGTCTGGGATGGTGCCGACGGCTCGCAGAAGTGGGTGTAGGCGTTGTCGGCGTCGGGGATGGACTCGCGTTGCGGCAGGAGGTCGGAAACGTCTGGCGGCGGGATGTCGCGGCCGCCGAAGACGAGCACACCTGCCACGAGGGCGACGAGGACGACGACGGGGACGAGCAGGTCGCGCAGCGCGCGTCTGATGGCGTTCTTCATGGCACACCCCCCACCTTCCACCTCCCGCCTCTCCGCCGTCTACACGCCATCGAAACTGACCAGTCCCTTGTCGCGCAGGCTGAGATAGCCGGGCTGGATGTCGGAGGGGCGGCCGACGATGATGTGGTCGAGCACGCGGATGCCGAGCACGCGCGAGGCTTCGATCAACTGGCGCGTCACGCGCAGGTCCTCGGCTGACGGCGTAGGGTCGCCGGAGGGGTGGTTGTGCGCCAGGATCACCGCGGCGGCGCCGTGGCGGATGGCGCGCGAGAAGACCTCGCGCGGGTGCACGGGGCTGGCGTCGAGCAGGCCGCGCGAGGCTTCGATCGGCTGGCCGATCAGGCGGTTCTTGGTGTCGAGCAGCAGCGTCCAGAAGACCTCCTGCTGCAGGGCGTGCGTCAGCGGGTGGATCACGCGCGCCGCGGCGGCGGGATCGCGCACCGCCGGAGGTTCGGCCGCGGGCTGCAGGCCGGCGGCGCGGCGCCCCAGTTCGAGTGCGGCGGCGAGTTCCATCGCCTTCACCGGCCCCAGCCCCTGGATGCGGCGCGCCAGGATCTCCTCGTGGCTGGCACGCGCAATTGCCCCCAGGCCGCCGCAGGTGCGCAGCAGATCGCGCGCGAGGTCGATCACGTTCTTGCCGGCGGTGCCGCTGCGCAGCAGGATGGCGAGCAGCACATCGTCGGAGACGTTCGACGCACCGCGGCGCAGAAACTCCTCGCGCGGCCGCATCTCGGCCGGCAGTTCGCGCACGGTCATCGCCGTGTCGGGGTAGGGGACGTCAGACTCAGCGCAACCGGATCGGGGTCGGGCCATGTTGCCTCCACGCGTCAAGCACCCGGGGTGCGATGGCCGCGGGCGGCTCGTCTGCCTCAATGTCGATCCATGCGACCTGTAACTGGTGGCGGAACCAGGTTTCCTGCCGTTTGGCGAGTTGCCGCGTACGGATCACAATCTGCTCTCTAGCATCCTCCTGCGACAAGCGTCCGTCAAGCCAATCGCACACTTCGCCATAGCCGATGGCCTGGCGCGCCGTGGCCGACCAGGCCGGATAGCGCGCGCGCAGCGTGCGGACCTCGTCGGCCAGGCCGTCGCGAAACATGCGGCTGACGCGCGCCGCGATGCGCGCGTGGAGCTGCGGCCGCGGCAGGCGCAGGCCGACGATCGTGGGTTGTGGCAGGTGTTCCCAGCGGGTCTCGGCAGGCGCGTCAGCGTTGTGTTGCTCCAGCGCGCGGATGAGGCGGCGCGGGTTGTCCGGATCGGCCAGGGCGGCGAGGGCCTGCGGGTTTCTGGTTCGCAAGGCCTGCTGCAAACCGGCGACGCCCCCGGCGGCAAAGACGGCCTGCCAACGGGCGCGTTCGGCGGGGTTGGATGCGGCGCCGTCGAGCCCGGCCAACAGCGCCTTGACGTAGAGGCCGGTGCCGCCGGCGACGATCAGGGGGGCGCCGGGGTTCGGGGTTCGGGGTTCAGGGTTCAGGGGTTCACGGTTGGCGGGGTCAGGCGGGATGGGTGCATGATCCTCTGAGAAACCGCAGATTGACGAATGTCGAACCGCAGAACGCCGAAGGGGCTCCTCTTGAGCCCCGAGCCCTGAACCCTGAACCTGTTTCCTGACCGCCTCCAGCCACGCGCCGGCACTGAAGGGCTGGCCCGGGTCGGTGAGGTCGATGCCCAGGTAGGGCACGGTGCCGCGTTCGGCAGGGGTGGGTTTGGCCGTTCCGATGTCCATGCCGCGGTAGACGAGCATGGCGTCCGCCGACAGGATGGCCGCGTGGGTCTGCTCGGCCAGCCATTGGCTGACGGCGGTCTTGCCGACGGCCGTGCAGCCCACGAGGACCCAGGCGCTGGAGGGAAGGTTCACGACGGACTGTGTTCGGTGACCCGCTCGGCACGGCGATCAGCCATCCATTGGGTCAGGATGTAGAGCCCGACGCCGGTGCAGATCGCGGCGTCGGCGACGTTGAAGGCCGGAAAGTGGACCGTACCCCAGTAGAAGTCGAGATAATCGACCACGTAGCCCAGCCAGACGCGGTCAATCAGGTTGCCGATGATGCCGCCGCACAGCAGGCCCAGCGTGAGCCAGCCGGCGGGGAGGCGTTCGAGTATCCGGCGATACCAGCCGATCAGGACGACCAGGGCGATCAGCGAAAAGGCGATCAAAAAGAGTTGGCGGCCCGCCAGCATGCCCCACGCGGCGCCCGTGTTACGGACGTATCGCAGGTCGAACAGCCCGGCGACAACGGGGTAACCGTCCCCCGGATGGGCGAAGGCACCGCGCACAAACCACTTGGCCAGTTGGTCGAACAGCACGAGACCGGTCGTAACCGCCAGGGCGCGCATGGGACGCCTCAGGGGATGTGCCGACGGATGTGGTTGCCGTTGCGGCTGCGTTCCATCTCGGACTGGCAGGTCACGCAGTTCTTGGCAAAAGGCAGGGCTTGCAGGCGGGGCTTCTCGATCAGGCCGCTGCAGTTCTCGCAGACGCCGTAGGTATTCTCTTCGATGGCGCGCAGCGACTCGTTGATGCGGAAGATGATCTCCTGGTCACTACCGGCCCGTTCGAGCGTGAACAGGCGGTCAAACGCGTCGGTGCCGTCTTCCTCTGTGTTGACCTCGTCGTCGCGGCGCAGTGCGTCCTGGCGCATCTTGCCGACCTGACCGGTGAGGCGATCACGCAGGGCCAGCAACTCCCGGCGGAAGATCTCGAGATCCTTCTCGCTGAACTTGTTCTCAGGCGTCGCCTTCTTGGCCATCGGCCTGACGGCCGGCCGAGCGACGGGTCTGACGGCGTGGCCATGCGGGGCCATGCCGGTCGGTTTGGCTGCTGCCGGTCGCAGCGTGGTCACGGTTGCCTTGCCGGTTTTCGCCGGAACCACGGGTGCTTTTGGCTTGCGCACAGCCGCACGCGGCGGCGGCTGGGTCGCCTTGTGGGCGGGCTTTGTGCTCTTGGCAGGTTGGGTTGCTTTGCTCGTTGCCATGGGTCGGGACCTCTCGATACGCGGCAGATAAAGGGGATGCAAGGTACTAGATCGGTACGGGTACGTCAATCGAATGCTTCATCCGCTTCGTTCGCGGCAGGCTGCGGCTCGGCCCGTGGGAGCACCGCAGGGTCGACCCCATGCCGGCGCAGTTTGGCTGCCAGCTCGGGCTGGTCGGTATCCAGGACGAAGCTACGGCTCCAGTAGGCCACGGCCTCGGGTGTGCGGTCGAGTGCGGCCAGCGCGTCGCCGACATGGTCGAGCACGATCGGGTCGTCGCCCATGATCTTCAGGGCCTGCATCAGGAGCGGCAGCGCTTCGGCGTGCCGCCCCTGCCGGTAGCGGACCCAACCGAGGGTGTCGAGGTAGGCGGCGTTGGCCGGGTCGTGCGCGAGTGCGTTCTGCACCAGACGCGACGCCTCTTCCAGATGCGTGTTGTCAACGGCCCACATATAGGCCAGGTAGTTCATGATTGTGTGCGCTTGCGGGAAGGCGGCCAGCCCTTCCTGGAACACGGCGGCAGCTTCGTCATCGCGATCCAGTTCGTCCAGGGCGGCTCCCAGTTGCAGGAAGAGTTTCTCCGGTACCGGCAGGCGGCGGCGCTGCAGCGTGTCGCGCGCCGCGGTCAGGACCGAGACGACCTGGGTGCGGGCACCGATGATCTCGTAGGCATAGGCGGCGACGAGGAAATCGGGCAGGGGGTCGGTACGCTGAGGCGCGGAGGCGGCCTGGCGGGCGATCACGTTCGTGTCGCCCCGCGCGGCCAGCAGCGCGCCCAGTCCCTGCAGTGCCGGGTCGCAGCGGCTGTCCACCGCGAGCGCGCGCTGAAACGCGCGCTGGGCCGCGTTGGTCTGGCCGGCGCGAGCGGTGGCGCTGGCCAGGATCGCGAGGTAGACGGCGCGCGACGTGTCGTTGGTGGCCCAGTCGGCGGCGAGTTCAAGACAGGGCAGGGCACGCAGGGGTGTCTTTTCGCTCTGCAGGAAATAGGCGGCCCACTGGACCGGTGCGTGGCGCGTCTCGTCGCCGGGGTGCTGACGGTGCAGGCGCTGCATGGCCCGGATGGATGCACGGTCGCGCCTGGCCTTGAACAGGCAGCGGATGCGGCCAAACGCCAGCGTCAGCGCGTCGGGGTTCAGGTCGAAGGCGGCGTCATAGTGCCTGGCGGCCAGGTCGTAGTCGCCGGCCAGTTCGGCTGTTCGGGCCAGTGCCAGGTGTGCGTCGAGCGACTTGGGCAGGCGACGGCAGCGCTCCGCCAGCACGGCCAGGGCTTCGTCGCCGCGCTCCTGTTCGAGCAGGTTGAGCGCGACGGCTTCGGCAGGCTGGCGGCTGTCGGGGTCGCAGGCACGCGCATTCTGGAAAGCCTGAAGGGCCGCGGGGGTTCCGCGGCCCTTCTCGGCCTCCAACAGCAGCCCGTGGGCGTAGTGAGCCCATGCCTGCGACTGTGCCACGTCCTGCGGTGGCAATGTACGATCCTGCGAGCGCGGCCCCTGAAGCGTACCGCACCCGGTTACGAGCAGCAGGATTGCGCCTGCCGTCACCCGTGCGGTTGACATGACCCGTACTCCGGCGCCTTACTTGTTCTTGTGACGGTTGGACTTCAGGCGTTTCTTGTACTTGTGCTTGGACATCTTCGCGCGGCGCTTCTTCTTGATCGAACCCACTGTTGCTCTCCTTATTAGACAATGACCTTGTTGAGGGGCAATTCGATGATTCCCTGCGCACCCGCCTGGCGCAGCTTGGGCAGGAGATCGCGAACCACCTTCTCCTCGACCACCGATTCAATGGCGTGCCAGCCGGCATCCTTCAGCGCATTGACGGTCGGCGCGTGCAGTGACGGCAGGATCGCGGCGACGGCTGTCAGATTGGCGTCCGGCACGTTCATCTTCAGCAGCACGCGGGATTCCGCGGCCAGCGCCCCGCTCAGCAGCAGGGCGATCTGCTCGATCTTGGCGCGTTTGACCGGGTCCTGCCAGGACTTGCGATTGGCGATCAGGCGGGTGGTCGACTCCAGCACGACATCGAGGATGCGCAGGTTGTTGGCCCGCAGCGACGATCCAGTCTCGGTCAGTTCGACGATGGCATCGACCAGTTCGGGTGCCTTGACCTCGGTTGCGCCCCAGGAGAACTCCACTTCCGCCTGCACGTTATGCTTGGCGAGGTAGCGTTTGGTCAGACCCACGGCTTCGGTGGCGATCCTCTTGCCGGCCAGATCCCTGACCGTCTTGAAGGGCGAGTCGTTCGGCACGGCGAGAACCCAGCGCACGGGGCGCATGCCCTGCTTGGCATAGATCAGTTCGGCCACTTCGACGACGTCGGAGTTGTTCTCGTAAATCCAGTCGTATCCGGTGATGCCGGCCTCGAGCACACCCGATTCCACGTAGCGGCTGATTTCCTGGGCCCGGATCAGGCGGCAGCTCAGGTCGGGGTCATCGACGCTGGGCACATAGGAACGCGAGCCGACTTGTATGCTAAAGCCGGCCTTCTTCATCATGTTGAAGGTAGCCTCTTGAAGGCTTCCCTTGGGTAGACCGAGGATCAGGGGCATGCGGAATCTCTCTTGCTCGTTTACGTCAAGTCGGCGGATAATAGCGGAACGCTCCGTCGGTGGCAAGTCTGCGAAGCGTCTGCGGTCTCTCCTCAGGGTGCCAGTTGCGCGCCGACCCACGCGCGCACCGCGTCGGGCAGGGCGCTCACGGATTCAATCATGACCGGTTCGTCGCCGGTGGCGCTCGGAACGATTGCCGCATCGCCTGTGCGCCGGCCCTCGAGACACTGGGCCAGGCGGCTCTTGCTCGAGATGATGTTCAGGGCTTCGTCGCGATCCCACTCGCCGAGGATGTTGAACGTCTGCCGTCGGCCGTCGGGGTAGGCGATCGTGACGCAGGTGCCGATGCCGGCCCGTTCGGTCGGGACGGTTGTGAAGTCGGTTCCCTTGACCTGTTTGAGGTCGTTTTCCATCTCGCCCTGGCGTTGCAGCAGCAGGCCCTGCTGGTGCTTGGCGGCGTGGTACTCGAAGTTTTCACGCAGGTCGCCGTAGCTGCGCGCCGTGGCGATGTCCTGGCTGTTCTTGGGAATCTCCTCCTCGATCAGCCGGCGGTACTGGGCCTGGCGCGCGGTCAACGAACGCCAGGAGGTCCAGCGCCCGGCCGGCTTGTCGTCGCTGGCTCCGCTGGACTTGCGTCGCTCGGCCAGTGCCGGTTCGATGCGGATCATGCGGCCGATCAGCGAACGGCGGGTGGTGGGGTCCCACGCCGCGGCGGCCTGGATGCGCTCGAAGAGCGACTGCCGCTGCAGTGCGTCGAGGCCCGTGAAGGCGGTCTCGAACCACTTGGCGTTCTCGAAGAGCTGGCGCAGGCTGTTCTGCATGCGCAGGTCTTCTCCGCTCAGGTTCTCCTCGAGCAGGGCCACGCTGCGGACCATCAGGTCGTGCTGATCCGACAGGTTCCAGGCGGCAAAGTCGGCCCGGTTGCGGATGGCCCAGACGAGCAGTGCGGGCGGCGCGTGGGGGGCGCTCAGCAGGTCGCGGCAGCGGAGCTGTGCGGCGGCGTCGGCCGGGCTGCCGCGCAGGCAGGTCATGACCTCGCACATCAGGGCGAACGGCAGGTCGGAGAGACGGGACAGGATGCGCGCGGGCGCCTCCGGATCGTCCTCAAGAAGGAAGGCGGCCAGAGCGGCCGAATCGCGGGCCGAGAGGCGCCCGGCGGCCTCGATGAATCGGTCGTTTTCCCACAGGTGAGCGCGCAGGTCGGTCACGGGTGGCCGGTCGAGCTTCAGGCGCCGCACGGCCATGGCGAGTCGGGCGTACATGGCCGCGTCGGTGTTGTGGGCGCCTTTGATGGCGAACGTCAGACGTTCGGTGATCGTCTCGCGCGTGGCATCGTCCGGCGCCTGCGCCGCCTGGGTCTCATGGGTCTCGATGGCCGCCAGAATGCGGCCGATGTCGCGTTCGCGTGCCAGCGTGTCGAGCCAGGAGGCCCCGAAATCCTCGGCTTGGGCGCGGATGATGATCGATTCGGTGCGCTTGGTCGGGATGACGACCAGAGGATCATTCTTCAGTCGCTTGCGGGCGGCTTCCCAGAAGCGCTTCCAGTCGCCGGCCGCGACCACATGGCGTTCGGCCAGCGTCTGCTCCAGACGGCCGACGGGCATGGGCCCGAAGCTGCGCAGCGCCAGACGGACCACCTCATCCGGTTCGTCGGCCACCAGCAGGGCCATCGCCGCCGGATCGCGGCGCTGTCGGGCCAGCAGGTGCTGGTCGTCCACGGGGGTCAACGCCTCCGCGCCATAGGCAAAGGTCATCTGGTGCGACGGCTTGCCATGGAAATCGATCATCAGTTTGCGGTAGAAATCGTCGACGCGCTGGACGACGCCCAGTCCCCATGTGCGGTCCATGCAGAGGGTGTGCGGCTTCAGCGCCTGCAGGACGTGGAGCCGGCGAAAGGACTCGGAAGGGGCCGCCTCGCCAAATGCGACGCAGTCGACGAAGGCGAGCAGCGCGCGGTCTTTGGTCGACTTGCGCAGCAGGGCGGCGCATGCACTGCCGAAGGCGCGGTCGCCGGCGCGCTCGACCGCCTGGGTTCGCAGCCAGCGGATCAGGCCGGTGGCATCGCCCGCCTTGATCAGCGCGTCCTGCAGCATCTGGGTCCAATCGGCTGTGCGTCCGGGGCTGGAACTGACCGCGCGCACGAGTTCGATGGCGTCATCGATCGGGATCGGCGAGGTCTGGAGAACGGCGATGAAACGGTCCTCAAGTTCGGTGAGCGTGCTGCGCGGCTCGGAAGGCTGGGTATCCGCAGGTTGGCTATCCATGGGACTCGGGTCTCCTGAGAGCGTCGCAGCCGATGGGCTGGACGTGAAAAGCCCGAAGGATAGCAGATCGCGAGACGCCTGCAAAGCCAACAGTCTGCCTTGCAGACGGTCAGAAGTCGTCCGGCAGTTCGATCCGGATCGTGCGGCTCTTCATCGCGTCGCGCACGGCTTCCTGCTGTTGCAGCGACGGCGCCTGTGGCTGCGCCGCCTGCTCCTTCAGCGGTCCGCCCCAGAGGGTGCCGGGCTCCGATGCGAAGGGGACCTCGATCGTGTTGCCGCACGACGGGCATTCGGAGGCTGATCCTGCCATATCCAGGGGCGCTTCGATCTCCTGCGAACAATTGCGGCAACGGAACGAGATGAACTTATCGGCCGGTGTCGGCGCCGGGGCCGGGGCCGGTGCGCGGCCGGTTGCGGCTGGGGAGGATGCCGCGTCGGCCGCTGCGGCCTGTCGGCGGGGTGTGCCCGCAGGCGCGGCCGTGCCGGCCGGCACAACTTGAACGAGGTTGACGGGCGACGGCGCCACCGCCTGTTTGGCCTTGCGCAGCGGCCGCACACGCAGGGCGTCGTGCTCCGCGATCAGCAGGGTTTCGCCCGTCGACGGGTTGCGTGCCCGGCGGGCCTGACGGTGCACGACGTCCAGACGGCAGATGCCCGGCACGGTGAACCCTTTGGGTGCCTCGCGGTAGGCAATCTGCGCCAGCGATTCGAGTACGGCCTCGGTGCGCCGGCGGCTGATGCTGGCGGTGCGAGACAATTCCGCAATCAGATTGGTCTTCGAGTACAGATCGCCCATGGCAGCTCCTCAAAATAATGTCTACGTATCGTATAACGCGCGCGGCCGGGATGTCCAGTGCAGAAGCACGGCAAAATCGATTGCGTCGGCGGCGCATTTTTGGCACTCTAGGTGAGCGAGTTTTCCAGCGGGAATCCGTTATTCATGAAACTTTGGTTCAAGAAGCCCACCGAAGGCGCGGAGGCGAAGTCGCCGGCCGAGTCTGTCGCGTCCGCCTCCGAGCAGACGCGCGCCGTTGAGATTACGCTCGACGAGCAGCCGCTGCCGTTGCCGCTGGCACCCGAGCGTGCACGCGAGAGTCGTGCGCCTGCGGCACCTGCGGCGCCGGCCCTGCGCTCGGACCACAAGTCGCTCTATAAGCAGTTGCTGGCCGGCCTCTACGATGCCGTGCTGGTCACCGACCCCAAGGGTTACGTCATCGACGCGAATGCGCGCGTGCAGGAGTTTTTCCTGTATGACGGCAACGAAACGTGGGACATGGCCGTGGGCGAACTCATACCCGGCGTCAACGCCTCGCTTATCGAGCGTATCCGTCAGGGGCTGTCGGGCGACCGTTTTGTGCTGCTTGACGCGCGTTGCGTGCGCAAAGATCGCACGACCTTTGCGGCCGAGGTGGCCATCAGTTCGATCGACCTGATGAACGAAGGTGATTTCGTGTTCGCCGTGCGCAATGTGGAACGCCGGCGCGGCATGATCCAGAAACTGCGCGGCAGCCACAACGCGCTGATGCAGGCTCTCTCCGCCGATGCCCTGTGTGATCGCGAGGGCCGCGTCAGGGTCGCCAACCAGACCCTGCTTGCGCTCTGGGGATATGGACGCGAAGAGGATCTGGTCGGCAAGCCGGTTGTCTCGCTCTGGCCGCAGGACGCCGCCAATCAGGGCGTGGTCGCCAAAGTGATGTCCGGCGCCAAGTGGCAGGGAACCATTCAGGCGACGGCCCGCAATGGCCTGCGTTTCCAGATTAAGGCCCAGTTGTCTCCCGAGCGTGAAGGTCGCGAGGGGATCGTGGGGTTTGTCTGTTCGTTCCTCGAATGCGCCCCGGCCGGAAGTCCGCCGGCGAAGTAGACGGCATGGCATCAGGCAACCGGCCCTTCAGCCGACGCCCAACCGCCGTCAGGGGTTATCCACACGTGCGCACCATCCAGCCAGTCACCTTCATTGTCGCTCGCGCCGAGGACGGTCAGACGCTCCAGGAGTTCCTTGCGGCCCGATTGAAAGTCTCCAGGCGCGGCGCCAAGCAGGCGATCGACTCCCGCAGCGTCTGGGTGAACCGCCAGCGCGTGTGGATGGCGCACCATGTTCTGCATGCCGGTGATCATGTGTTGTCGCCCGCCAATGCCGAACAGCCCGTCGCGCCGCCGCGGATCCGCATCCTGGTCGAAGGCCCCCACTACCTCTTCATCGACAAGCCGGCCGGCCTGATGTCGGTGGGCGAGGGCAGCGTCGAGGAGCTTCTGCGCGTCCAACAGGGCCAACCCGGTCTGCGTGCCGTGCACCGCCTGGACCGCGATACCTCCGGGTGCCTGATGGTGGCCCGCACGCAGGCTGATTTCGATGCGGCGGTATCCCAGTTCAAGATGCGGCGCGTCGACAAGACCTATCACGCCGTCGTGCATGGCCGTGTGGAACTGCGGGCCTCCACGATCAACGCCGACGTGGATGGCGAGCGGGCGCTGACCCGCATGCGACTGCTGCAGGCCCGCGAACTGGCCAGTTTCATCGTCCTGCGCATCGAGACCGGCCGTACGCACCAGATCCGGCAGCATCTCGCATCGATCCGACACCCGGTTGTGGGCGACCGCCAGTATGGGCCCAAACGCGAGTACGACCCCCGCCTGCAGACCGTCTCCCGGCAGATGCTGCACAGTTCGGAGATCGAGATGGCCGACCCCTTCGGTAGCGAGCACCTCAAGGCCCACAGCCCGCTGCCGGCCGATTTTCGGCGCGTCCTGAAGATGCTGGAACTCTGACCGACTCAGGTCTTGTGACGGTAGATGATGCGCCCCTTGGTCAGATCGTAGGGCGAAATCTCGAGCGTCACCTTGTCGCCGGCCGCGATCTTGATGAAGAACTTGCGCATCTTGCCCGAGATATGGGCCAGTACTTCGTGGCCGTTTTCGAGTTTGACGCGGTACATCGTGGCCGGAAGAACCTTGAGAACCGTCCCGATCACTTCAATGGCATCGTCGCTTGGCATAAGAAATGGGCCCGCTTTGCGCTAGGTGAGTTGCCGAAAGACGCTTTCCACAATACGACACGACCAGCCGGAATGCAAGACCACAGAACAGGACGCGCCCTCAGACTGCGAGAGTTGAGCGCGAGGCGAGGAGAATAGCTACGGATGGCGCGGATTCCGCGGATGTGAAGACCTGGGTGAGCACGGAACGCTTGATAAAGCGGGACGCGTCGCAGCCTGCTCTCAATCGGCGTCAATCGGCGCAATCTGCGGACAAACTCTCTCCCTCGCGCGCCAACTCTCGCAGAACGGGGCGCGTTCTGCACTTGCGCCGACGGTGGCGACTCTGCTATTTTGCGTGCTCCTTTCGGCGCCTATCGTCTATCGGTTAGGACACGAGGTTTTCATCCTTGGAAGCGGGGTTCGACTCCCCGTAGGCGCGCCAACCTGACCTCGTATTGGCCCCGGTGCACCCATGATCGCACGTAGCGTCGTACGCGCGGCCCAGAGCCGCGCCCTGCACATGCTCGAACAGGCGGGCATCGCCCTGGCCCCCGCCGAGACCGCGCAGATCGAAGTGGCCGACTTCGGCCTCGATGATCTGGACCGCATCGGTCTCGAACTCGTCGTCTACATCAACACGGATCGGTACTGCGCCAAGGAACTGATTCTCTTCCCCGGTCAGACCTGTCCCGAACACCGCCATCCCGATGGCCCGGACTACCGCGGCAAGATGGAGACGTTCCGTGTGCGGCGCGGCACCGTCTACCTGTGTGTCCCAGGCACGCCGACCCGACCCGGACACGCCCGCGTGCCGGCCGGCGCCGAACCCTGCTTCACCGTGCGCCACGAGATCGTGCTGCAGCCCGGCGACCAGTACACCCTCGCGCCGAACACGCTGCACTGGTTCCAGGCGGGCCCCGAAGGCGCCATCGTGTCGGAGTTCTCCAGCGTCAGTCGCGACGAGTCGGACATCTTCACGGACCCGCGCATCAAGCGGCTGCCGGAAGTGGACGAGACGCGATGAGACCGCTGTTTCTCCAGTTCGGCGCCGGCAACATCGGTCGCTCGCTGGCAGGCGCCCTCTTCTCCCGCGCAGGTTGGGACGTGCTGTTCGTGGACGCGGTCCCCGAAATCGTGCAGGCTCTGCATACGCGTCGCGGCTATCGGGTTGTCGTCAAGGATGACCTCCCGTCCGGCTCGCCAGCCGAGATTCTGGTCGAACATGTCGACGGCGTGGATGCCCGCGACGCCGCTGCGGTGACGGCCGCCGTGCGGCGCGCCGACCTGATTGGTACCGCCGTGGGCGCCGCCGTGTTGCCCCGCGTGCTGGCCGCACTGGCGCCGGGGCTTGCGCTGCGTGACCGGCCCGTGTCGATCCTCTTCTGCGAGAACCTGCACGGCGCAGCGGCCCTGGCGCGACAGGAGCTGACCGCCCGCCTGCCACCCGGCTTCCCGTTGGCCGCGCGCGTCGGTCTGGTCGAGACCAGTATTGGCAAGATGGTTCCGCTCATGCCGGCCGAGGTGCGCCAGCGCGACCCGCTGGAGGTCTGGGGCGAAGCCTACAACCTGATCGTGGCGGATCGCCGCGGGTTCGTGGGCGCGCCACCTGCCGTCGACGGTCTGGTGCTCAAGGAGAACTTCGACGCCTATGTGGCGCGCAAGCTCTATGTCCATAACCTGGGTCATGCCGCCTGTGCCAGTCACGGTTTCCTGCGCGGGCACGCCATGATCGCCGATGCCATGGCCGATCCGTTTGTGGCTGCCGAGACACGGGCCGTCATGCAGACCACGGCGGCAGCGTTGGTCGTGCGCCATCCGGCCGAGTTCGATGCGCCCAGTCAGCAGGCGCACGTGGATGATCTCCTGCGGCGTTTTGGTAACCGGGCGCTTGGCGACACGGTCTATCGCGTTGGGCGCGACTTGCCGCGCAAACTGGCGCCCGGCGACCGCTTCATCGGCGGTCTGCGACTGGTGGCGGAGGTCGGCGGCGATATCCAGCCCGTGTGCCGTGCCATCGCCGCCGCGTTGCGCTTCGCCGCCGTCGACGAGCAGGGCGCCTGCTTTGCGGCCGATGCGGCGTTCCGCGCGCGGGTGGCCGAACAGGGCGCGCGGCAGGTGCTGATCGACCACTGCGGCCTCGACCCGTCCCGCGACGCGTTCTTGCTCTCTTCCGTTCTTGAAAGGATCGTTGCATGAAGCTGGCTGCCCTGTTCTCCGACCACGCCGTGCTGCAGCGCGGCATTTCCCTGCCTGTCTGGGGTTGGACGGTGCCGAACACCCGCGTGCGCGCGCGCCTCGGATCTGTTGCGGCGGCCGAGTCCAAGTCCGGGGCGGATGGCCGGTTCCTGCTGCGGCTGCCGCCACTGACCGCCGGTGGGCCGTATGAACTGGTCGTCGAATCGCCTGAACCCGACGAGCGTGTTGTCGTGCGCGACGTGTGGGTAGGCGAGGTCTGGATCTGCTCGGGCCAGTCGAACATGGAGTGGACCATGCAGAATGTGGGCGGTCAGGACGACCGCGCCGATTGCCCCGGCCTGCGCATGATCACCATCCCGCGCACCGCCCTGCCGGGCCGTCAGTCGGATGTGAATGCCGCGTGGCAGGTGTCGACCCCGGCCACGATCCGCGGCTTCTCGGCCGTCGCGACCTTCTTCGGCCGACGCCTGCACGACGAGCTTGGCGTGCCGGTGGGGCTGATCAACACCTCGTGGGGCGGCACGCGCATCGAGGCCTGGACGAGCCGGGAGACGCTTGTGAAGGCCGGTGTCACGCGCGACGAGGTCGCGCGCTATGAACTCACGACGCAGGACCCGGCCTTCTGGGCGAAGTTCGACCCCTTCGACCTGACCGATCCGGCCCAGCGCGCACAGGCCCAGGCCATGTCCCAGTCGCCCTACCCGGCCGACCCCGGCAACGACGGTGAGAAGCAGGGGTGGGCGCGGCCCGACTGGACGGACCAGGACTGGCCGTCGGTGCCAGTGCCCGGCAGGTGGCAGGACCATGGTCACGCGTTCAGCGGCGTCTTCTGGTACCGGCGCGAAGTCGAACTGCCTGCCACGTGGGCCGGCGGCGACCTGCTGCTGGAGATCGGCGCGGTCGACAAGCAGGACATCACCTACTTCAACGGCGAGCGCGTCGGCGCCACGGGCACCGGGTTCGACCAGTCGTGCTGGAACCTGCCCCGCAGTTACCGGGTGCCCGGTCGTCTGGTACGGCCCGGACGTAACGTGGTGGCCGTGAGGGCGTTCTCGTTCGTTTTTCACGGCGGTATGATCGGGCCCGAACCCGAGATGCGCGTGCGCCGCGCCGGCGGCACCGGCGAGGTCCCGCTGGCAGGTACGTGGCGGATGCGGTGCGAGCACGACCTGGGCTTCGTTCAGCCCGTCGGCGAACTGCCCGGGCCCGGCAACCCGAATTCGCCTTACATCCTGTACGACAACATGATAGCCCCGCTGAGACCCTATGCGATCCGTGGCGCGATCTGGTACCAGGGCGAGAGCAATACCGCCAACGCAGCCGACTATGGCCGACTGCTGGTGTCCATGATCCGCGACTGGCGCCATGCCTGGGGCCAGGGCGATTTCGCGTTCCTGACCGTCCAACTGGCCAACTACACGGCACCTGCGGCCTATCAGGCCCAGAGCAGTTGGGCCGTCGTCCGCGAGGGCGAATTGCAGGCGTTGTCCGAGCCCGCGACCGGCTTGGCCGTGGCGATCGACATCGGCGAGGCGAACGACATTCACCCGCGCAACAAACGCGACGTGGGCGCCCGCCTGGCGCAATGGGCCCTGGCGCGCACCTATGGTGTGTCGGCGGTCGCATCGGGGCCGCTCTTTGCCGGCGCGACGATCGAAGGCGACCGTGTGCGCGTCCGTTTCGACCACATCGCCGGCGGATTGGTCGCCCGGGGCGGCTCGCTGCGGACATTCTTCATCGCCGGTGCCAACCGGAAGTTTGTCGCGGCGCAGGCCGAAATTGACGGCGATACCGTCGTGGTGCGCCACCCGGACGTGGCTGAACCGGTGGCCGTGCGCTATGCGTGGGCAGACAACCCCGACGGCTGCAATCTCTACAATGCCGCCGGGTTGCCCGCCTCGCCGTTCCGCACCGACGCGTGGTAGCGGTTGCCCGCCTCGCCAGGTCTCGGAATCCGGCAGAAATAATTTTCTCTTTTTTCTGTTGCGTCCCGTTGGGCCGATCCATAGACTCTCCAATTACGAATTGGTATTCCCTCTTCACTCGGGGAGGGAAGTGGCTCATAACTGTATGGGGAGGTTGCTCATGTACACCAAGAAGCGGTTGACTCGCTCCGCCGCCCTACTCGCGCTCAGCGCGGCAGCCGTGCTTGTGCAGGGCACAGCGGTTGCATCCTCGGAAGTTCCCGCAGACTGGAACGTGGCGCCTTTCACATCAGGCGCGTATCTTGAGCCGTTCACCGGCCAGCCCGCTTGGGCCCCGGAGGCCCTTGCGCTGGTCGACCCGACGGATTCGCACGTGGACGTCAATGTGCCCACTCGCGCCAACGTGTGGTTCGGCACCACGACGCAGGCGCTGAAGTTGAACACGGGTGACGCCTCGATCGCCAATACGTTCGTATACAAGGGCAGCAGCACGAAGGTGTCGTTCGCCACCAAGCCCGTGTTCGCCGACATGCGCGTGAAGTTCGTCGCGATGCCGGATGAGACTCCACCGATCATCGGCGATGCGAAACTGGCGGTTTACGTCAACTCAACCGGCACGCACCTCAAGATCGCACGCAAGAACGGAACCGAGTCGATTGCCGCCTCCGACCTGACCACCAAATGGCACCAACTGACCATCCGGATGGATGCCGGCGCCTTCGATGTGTTGCTGGACGACGCCACGGTGGCCACCGATCTGGTTCCCATTGATGCGGACACCGACCTCAACTCCATCTCGTTCGCGGGAACGGGGTACATCGACGATCTGTACGTCAGCCACGGTGACCCGAAGTATGCGATCGCCGGACCGACATCCGGGGCACCGACTCTGGCGGGACCGCATTCCCGGTCGGACGAGGAGCAGACCAAGGTCAACGTGTGGCTGAGCACATATTTAGGCATCAACCCGAGCACGGTGCTCAGCATGACGCAGGATCAACTCAGTTCCTCGTACCTGCTGAATGTGCTCGGCGGCAACTCGACCACGGCCCTGCCGGTCACCCCGACCTTTGGCGTCGACTCGTTTGACATTGTCACGCCGGGCACACTCCATGTCGTGCTCAAGTTGCTGACGGGCGTGGGCGGGAATTCGGTCACCATCAACGGCAAGATCCAGTTGCAGGGCAAAGCCGCGACGAATGACACATGGGCCGACGTCGGTGCCCCGTTTGCGGCCACTTTCGTGAGTGGCTACATGACGCCAGCCAACTTCACGGGTGTCGACACCACCTATCGCCTCTTCCGCGCACGAATTGTCGCCCCATGAACCCAGTCATCGCCGCCGCGGCCGACTCCGGTTGGCCGCCGCGACGGAGAGGGAAAAACAAAATGAAAAAAACACTTTCAATGCTCCTCGGACTCTCACTGGCGGTGTCGGCGTTTGGCGCGGACTCGCTGTCGGAGTTGACCCTGTCGATCTCGACCGAAGGCCCCGATGTCTATGCCGACGGTACGCCCGTGCTGGTGGGTGAGACCTACCTGCTCGTGTACGTCAAAGCCGGCGCCGCGTTCGCGGGCGTGCAGACGGATGGCGCGCTGGTTGACCCCGTGAACAACGTCAAGGTCACCACGAGTCAGGCCATCGAAGGCGCCAAGTGCGGCTTCAAGGCGATCCAGTATCCCGCGACGCTCTTCCCCGCGGGCGGCTCATGGGTGATCGTGCTGCTCGACACCCGCACCGCCGACGGCACGCTGGGCGGCCTGGTTGCCGGCCACAGCGCTGCGGTTCCTGCCGCCAAACGCACGGCCACCAGCGGCCTCGGTCTGGGCACCGTGCGCGCGGCTGCCGCGTCGGGTAGCGGGCTGACATCCAGCGCCGTGCCACCCGCGCCGACCGATACGCCGGCGCCCGTGATCTCGGCTATCGAGCCGAAAGGCACGGCTGTCGGCCTGCGCATTAAGAACTTCACGGACAAGGCGAGCTACGAAGTGCAGACCTGCACCGATCTGGCATCCGGCGCCTGGCAGCAGGCCAAGGGCGGCGCCCGGTTGCAGGCGCTTGGTCGCCCAACAGGGCCCTCAGCCGAACTGCCGGCTACGTTGACGGTTCCCGCCGACGATACCGTTCGTTACTTCCGCGTCATCGTCCCGGGCGGCAAGTGAGTGTGATTTGAGGCTGTTAAGGAATAAAACCATGAAAAAACTTCTTACACTCACGGCAGTGATCGCTACGGCGGGTCTGGTCCAAGCGACCATCGCCCCGATCGATGGCAACACGGTTGGGCTCGTCAAACTCACGGTTGCGAAGGACGCCACGCACACAATCATCAGCGTGCCTTTCGAGCAGTGCCTGGGCGGCGGCGCGTCCGGCATGCTGAAGGATCTGGTGGCTACGTTGAATCTGACTTCCCACGCGTCCGATCCCGCGTCGGCTGATCAGCTCATCGTTCTCACGAACGAGGGCGCGACGAAGGTGTACTACTACTACTGGCTTCAGACCGGTCAGGGGTGGACGCCGGTCACGACCACGCAGCTTATGCCGGACGGATCGTCGGTCGCCAAGAATCCCCCCAACGCTGACGCCTTCGCGATCTCGCGTGGCCTCGGCTTCTGGGTCAAGCGCTATTCGACTGGCGCGGCCACCGAAGTCTACCTCAAGGGGCAGGTTGCCACGGCCAATCAGGCGACCGTGATCACCAACGGGCTTAACCTGGTCGGCTACGCCTACTCCGAGGGCCTCACGCTGAACGATCCATTGGTGAGCTGGGCCGGTGCCAGCAACGGTGATACCACCGGCAACACGGCGAACTGCGACAAGATCATCGTGGTCGGCGACACGGGCACATTCAGCGAGTACTTCTTCTTCACCAATCCCCAGAACTGGACAGCTACTAAGTATGTGAATGCCGCCGGTAAGTGGATCAAGAACGACTACACCCCAGCGACTGTTACGATCCCGGCAGGCCAGGGTTTCTGGTACGTGAGACGCGGTGCAACCGGCTTTGTCTTCAAGCCCAAGGGTTGATAACGAGAGAGACAAAAAACATGAAAAATACAATCATTCTTGCGGCTCTCTTGGCGGTTGGCACTGCGGTTACCTCGCAGGCGGTCGTGATCCACTGGGCGGCCAGCGCGCCCAGCGTTTCAGGGGCGACAACGGCGGCTCTTGTGTATGTGTCCACCACGGGCGGTGCAGCTCCGACTTGGAACGGATCGGGCTTTGTCGGCGGCACGCTGATCACGACCACCGAGGGATCCACTGGCGGCATCGTGGATGCTCTGCCCGACCATACCGTGGGCGAACAGGCGACCACCGACGCATTCGCTTCAGGCAAGGTCTATGTCGTGCTTTTCAATAACGTGGGTAGCTACGCCGTGAGTTCGACTTGGTTGGGTTCCGACGACCAGATCGGCGGCACTGGCGGGGCGATCGGCGCCATTACCGATGATATTTTTAATCCGCCAACGGGGTTGTTCAACCCCATTGGGTTCTCCGGTTGGACGCCGGTTCCTGAGCCCAGCACGCTGGCTTTGCTGGCGATTGGCGCGGCTGCCGTGGCATGCCGTCGGCGCAAGCTGAGCTAGTATCGTCGTCAGCGTTCACAAGACAGGCGGTGCCATCAGGCGCCGCCTGTCTGTTTTCACTGATAGATGCGCCATCTCCAGATTCCGTGGGCATGCAGGAAGTGGCGCATCGAGACGTTCAGGACACCCAGTCCGTACGTGATGCTGCGCGTCAGGTTGATCGAGGATGAGTCGGCGGCGTACGTCGTGGGGCAGGTCACCTCGGCAATGCGATACCCCTTCATGAAGACCTGGGAAATCACCTGATTGTCGAAGATGAAGTCGTCGTCGTTGGCCTGGTAGTTGATAGTGCGCAGAACGTCAGCCGTGTAGGCGCGGAAGCCGGTGTGGTATTCGGACAGTTTCTCATGGATGAGTAGGTTCTGCACGAACGTCAGGAACCGGTTGGCGACATACTTGTACAGGGGCATGCCGCCCAGGCGTGCGCCCCGGCCAAGAATGCGTGAGCCGAGCGCCACGTCGTACAAGCCGGACGCCAGCAGGTGCGCCAGCGCGGGGATGAGTTTCGGCGTGTACTGGTAGTCGGGGTGCAGCATGACGACAATGTCGGCATGGTGTTCCAGTGCCGTGCGGTAACAGGTTTTCTGGTTGCCGCCGTAGCCGATATTCCTGTCGTGGCGGATCACGTGGTGCACGCCCAGTGTTCGGGCGAGGTCAACCGTGTTGTCGGCACTGCAGTCATCAACCAGGATGACCTCGTCGACGATGTCGAACGGGATTTCGTTCCATGTGTCGATCAGGGTCTTTCCGGCGTTGTACGCCGGCATGACCACTACGACGCGCTTGTTGTTAAGCACGGTGAGGCCCTCGAGCGCCGAATGCATTGCGGGCAAACCAGCTGCGGCAACGGTAGCGAAGAATGAGCTCGATCATCTTCAGCCCGAGAGCAAAAGCCTTCAGCTTGTTGCCCGTTACCGACGAGTGCCCGATGCGCTTCGTGTAGTTGACCGGAATCTGCAGGATCCGCTTGCTCTGGATGATGGAGATCAGCATCATCTCGGGCCCGAAAAAACTGCCCTTCACCGTAAAGAAGGGTTGCATTTCGCGCAGTGCCTGGCGTCTGACGCAACGCACCGTGCAGCCGACGTCTGTCAGGCTGGTGGTATTGAAGAGAAACTCCATGAGCTTCGCCACGGCGTAGTTGCCCCATTTCAGGAAGAGCCCCATGTTGGCTCCGCGCCAGATGAGTTCCTTGACCGTACGGCTGCCGTAGACGGCGTCGAAGTCGTCGCAGTAGACCAGGACCTTCAGGATGTCATGCGCCCGGAAGGTGCCGTCCGGTTCGAAGACGGCGATGAGGTCGCCGGTTGCCTCGCGAAAACCACGCTGGATGGCGGCGCCATAGCCCTGCGACGGCTCCAGCACTTCCCGCGCAGAGGTCGGCGCCACTTCCTCGCTGGTCCCGGGCGCCGCGTTATTGTTGACGACGATGATCTCATCGACCACGCCCTGCTGCTCCAGTTCACGAATGAAGGCGCGTATGGAGTCCTTCTCGTTGTAGGTGGGCAGGATGACCGAAACGCGCTGCTTGTTCCACATGGGGTTGGCTCCTAGGGCTTCTGCGCAACGACGTACATCTGTGCCGCCAGCGGTCGCACCGGTGACCGCAGGTAGAGCCGGACCAGCAGCGGGTGCTTGGGAAGTCGGCCGCCCATCGAGAACGGCAGAAGCCCGGCGACACACCGCACGATGGTGAACGCGTGTGCCGTCAGGAAGCCGCAGAGACTCGCGTCCGAAAACACGCTGACGTGCGTATAATCGTCGAAGTAGCGGGCGGCGCACAGTCGGTAGTTCGGTTGCAGCAGGATGAGCCTTCCGCCGGGCCTCAACACGCGGGTGATCTCCGCCATGAGCCTCTCCAGTTGGTCCCGGTCGAGGTGCTCAAGCAGGTTGCTGGCCATGACTGTCGCCACCGATGCCGGCGCGAGGAAGCCGAGATTTGTGCAGTCTCCGCAGACGAAATGCACGTCGGGGGCCAGCCGCGCACGGACGCCCTCGTTCTGGTCCAGCGCGAGTTTCCTCTGAACATGAACCTGGTTGATGAAATCACCGTAGCCGCAGCCCAGTTCGAGCAGTGACGTGCGATCAGGCAAGTCCCGCTCGATGTAGGCCGTGATCTCCCGCCAGACGGCCTGGCGCCGCGGGTGGAAGGTGAACCGCGTGGCGAAGTATGCGGCGGCATCGTTCATGGCAGACGCTCGATTTCCGTTTTCAGAAATGGGAAGTTCGTCTCCAGGTCCCGACGCATCGCCCGGTCTCTGGACGGTGATCCGGCGTCCCGGTACTCAGCGGCGAGATATCTGGCGTAGTAGGCGAGAGCCAGCCTGGCCTGGCCCTCGCGCACCGTTGCGTCGGCCGCCTGAAGGGCCTCCTTGCAGTGAAAGAGCACCAACTGCCAAAGCACGGCATCATAGGTTGGGTTCAACTGCTCCACTTCCTGCAGGGCTGCCAGCTGCTCGTTCGCCGGCCGGTTGCGCACGATGGTGATCAGCGCGTCAATGAATGCGATGCCGTGCAGTTGCGGGTGCGGCTTTCCGGACGCCGTGGTGTAGGTGGCGCGGGCCCGGGCGATGACCGCCTCGGCTTTGCGGAGCCTGTTCTCGCGTTCTGCCGGGGCGTCCTGCTGACCGGCGGTTGTGTAGTAATAGGCGGCGAGGGAGTAGAACGCCTCCACGGGCGCATCTGGCCGGCGCAGTTCGTAGGTCCATAGCGTCTCGCTGTCCCGCCACACGGCCAGGTACTGCCTCTGGCGCCAGCCGTTGTATGTGCAGAATGCCAGTACCAGTGCCAGCAGCAGAGGGCCCAGCACGCGCGGTCGGCGGCGTACGCCGTCGAGCGCCACGGCTGCCAGGCCGGCCAACAGGCAGAACGAGGGGAAGTACAGGTACCGGTTGGCCACCCAGATTCCGATGAAGGTGAGGTTGAGGAACGGAACCATCAGAACGAGGAAGGAAAGCCAGTAGAAGGCCAGGTCCCGCCGTCTGGCCAGCAGCAGGACCGCGCTGGCTGCGACCAGCAGGATGACCGCGCCTGACCACAGGATCTGCATGGTGGTGAACGGCAGCGCGAGGCTGGGCCAGGTGTAGAAGAGCGAAAGGTCCGCCGGCATGACCAGCAACTGCAGGTAGCGAACCAGCACCATGGGGTCAATCAGGAGCAAGTTGCCGATGTGTTGCATTGCGCTGGCGGTGTAGCCGCGGTTGAGGATGCCGTACTGTGCGAGGGTCGCATAGTACCAGCGACCAACGATCAGGCTGATGACCAGGTGCGGCGTGACGCCCAGCAGGGCGGATGGAATCCGCTTCCACGGGAATGCGCCCCGCGCCGCGGCGGGATCGCGCAGTGCCGGCTGGAAGACGGCGAGCAGGAACAACACGCCGGGGAGCACAACGGCGCTGATTTTCGAGAGCAGCGCCAGCGTCACGAAGACCAGCGAGCCGGCGTGCCATCCGGCCTTGCGCGTACGCGCGGCGGCATCCACTCCCCGGCTGTGGGCAAGCAGCGCCAGAAATCCGAACGCGGCAGCGAGAAGATCTTTCCGACCCATCACCCAGGCCACCGGCTCAACGTGGATGGCCAGCGACAGGAAACACACGGTCGCCAGCAGGGCCAGTGCGTACCGACGCGTCAGCGTGAGCAGGAAGACAAATAGCAGCGCCACGTTGCAGGCGTGGAGCACGACGTTCACGAAGTGGAAGCCGTGAGGACTGGCGAAGCCAAAGAGCCGGCTGTCAATGGCCCATGAGAGGTCACGAATCAGCAGCGGTTCCTCACGGGGAAACTGCTCCCACATAATGGCTTTCAGCCCGTCGATGAAGTGGGGCTGATTGTAGAGTTCGGGATGATCGGCCAGGATGCGCACATCATCGTGGTAGACATAGGCGTAGTCCGCGCTGGGCAGATAGAGGACGAAGGCGGCCAGCCAGAGCAGGACAACCGTCACCGCCTGTCGCATGCGGGGAGACGGCGCGAACGCCTGCCCGGCGCGTGCCAGGAGCGTCGATGGACTGGCGCTATCCATGGGCGCCTCCGATACGGAATGCGATCACGTGCGCATCTTCAACGACGGGACGGCCGAACGCCTTGCGGCAGCGCTGCTCCAACTCCGGGATGCAGGGGTGGGGCGGAGATACGGCGTCGAACTCGGCCTCGAATCGACGGTGTATGACAATCAGTTCCGCCCCGCTGGCTTGAATGTCTGCCGTCTCGTCGACATTGACCATGTTCCGGAATCGCAGCAGACGCTTGTCGGGGATCCGGCTCAGGACCTCGTCGATGTACGTGTTGCCGTAAACGCAGCCGGTGCCCAGAGCGACAGGATGGGAGTAGGCCATGCTGTAACCGATCAGCACGCGCTTTCGATGGAAATGTTGGTAGTAGTAATAGGGATTGAAATGGTCGCCCACCAGCATCGGGAACTCGATGACTGCGATTTCTCCGGTTGTGGCCGCCAACTGCTGGTAGAACGGCGAGACTTCAGATTGGCTGATGGTGGTGTCCACCACGTGACCAGGCGGCGTCATCTCGCTGCGGAACGATTCACGCCAGTCGATCGGGCGGTAGGAATCCTGGAAGACGGCGTGCGAGGTGAAGGTGTTCTCCGGTGCATAGGTCTGGCGGAGCGGTCCCGTCCACATGAGCCCCGCAAGGAAGATGCCGCCCATGGCCAGGCTCAGCCATGTGGCCTGGCGCCGGTCTGCGGCCGAGGCCATGCCTTCCACGCCACTCAGGAACCGGCCCATGCCGACTGCAACGAGGACAAACGCGACGGGGAAGAGCGGGATGACGTAGCGGCAGACCACGATTGCCGCATGCATGGAGTGCGGCTTGGAGATGGCCAGAGCCAACACGAAGCCGGCGCTGACAGAGAGAAACATCCACGCCAGGAGCCGGTTGCGCTGTACGATGGTCGCCAGGCCGATCCCTGCCAGCAGCGCGAAAAGCGCCGCCAGAAGGTAATGGGATGTGCCGGCCAGCATCTCCAGCGTCGACCAGAGGGAGAGTTGTCGGGGGTCGCCGGCGCCGGCGACCGTGTCCAGAGAGGTTCGCGCGGAGTTGACGAAGGCCGGAACCACCAGCAGCGCGCTGATGGCTAACGTCACGGCGAGAACGCTCAGGATGCGCCAGGCGGACGGCACGACCGACTGGTGGCCCGTGACCATGGAGAGCCGTCGGCCTGCGGCCCGGATCAGCAGCAGGGCCGACGGCGGCCCCACCACGGCCACGATCCCAAAGAGATGGAAGTAGACCGTCAGCACGCCGGTGGCGGCGTAGAGCATGGCAAAGCAGCGGCGCCCGGTGATCGACCAGCGATAGAAGGACATGATGGCGACGAATCCGAACAGGGCTTCGGCGCTGTACGGTCGCGAGAACCGGCTGTAGAAGATGAGAAAAGGCGAGATGGCCAGCAGGAAACAGAAGGCGACCATGGCACGGCGGTTCAGCACACCACGCAGCAGCAGCGGAAAGAGCACCAGTCCGAGCAAACCGGCCACGAGGGAGGGCAGCCGGAGCAGAATCTCGCTCCATCCGGTGGTCTGCAGCAGGGCTCGGTAGTAGAGATGCAGCGGCGCGCACGTGGCGCCTGGGATGGAGAAATGGGTCAGAAGGTAAGGGTAGCTCTTGCCCAGCACGTAGTAGAAACCGTGCCACTCGTCATCCAGCAGGACCTGGTCGGCCAGCAGATGAACCCGCAGGAACACACCCACTGCCACCGCCGAAGCCAGAAAGCCGCCGTACACGGCCCGGCGCAGGGGTGTCAGGGCGCGCGTCTCATCGCACAGGCGTGTAAATCCCATATGGTGAGACTGTAGTCTCCCGACATTTCGGCGTCAAGCCGCACGCATTGCACCGAGCGCGGCACGTGTGCGGCGACCCGGTCCGACGGCCCGCCGTTGCGCTCCAGGTGCACGCGCGGCAGCACGGGCGCGGTCCCGGTGTTCCGCAGGCTGATGCGGGGTGCGGTTTCACTTCGTTTACATGTGTTCAATATCCACGATCCGCCACGGCGCTTGCTTCCACGGGGCGGGAACGGCATAATGCGTCTCGTCAGCACCCATCGGGGTGCCGCGGATCGGCGCAGGTGCCGCCGCGGCTGAGAGCAAACCCGCTGAACCTGATCCGGATCATGCCGGCGCGAGGGAATGGTGGCTTCTTCCAGACAATTCGTGGCGCTGTCCATTGCGGGCAGCGACAGCGGTGGCAATGCCGGCATTCAGGCCGATTTGCGTGCCTTCCAGGTCTTTGGCGTGCACGGCTGTACCGCCATCGCCGCGCTGACCGCCCAGAACCCCTTTGGCGTGGCCGGCATCCAGCCGGTCACGCCCGCGTTCCTGGGGCAGCAGCTTGATGCCGTTCTCGACTGCTATGATGTGGGCGCGCTCAAGACCGGCATGCTGGCCACGGCAGGCCTGATTGACGTCGTGGCTGACCGGCTGGCCTCGCGGCCGGCGATCGCCAAGGTGATCGACCCCGTGATGATCGCCACCAGCGGCGCACGGTTGCTGGAGGACAGCGCCGTCGCGGCGCTGCAGACGCGGCTGCTGCCGTTGGCCACGCTGATCACGCCCAATGTGCCCGAAGCAGAGGTGTTGCTGGGTCGACCGGTCGAGGGGCTGGCCGGCGCGGCGGCTGCGGCACGTGAACTGCATGCGCGCTACGGCTGCGCGGTGCTCGTCAAGGGCGGCCATGAGGTGCAGCACCGCGCGACCGATGTGTTGTTCGATGGGCGCATCGCGTGGCGTCTGACGACGCCGGTGGTGGCCGCGCCGCTGTCGACCCACGGCACCGGGTGCGCGCTCAGCGCGGCCATTGCGGCGGCGCTGGCCTGCGGCCGGAATCTGCGTGAGGCCGTCGTGGCAGGCAAGGCCTATGTCTACGCGGCGATCCGCGATGGACGTCGGGTTGGGCAGATCGCCACGGTCATGGGCACGCCGGCGTGCGTGGCGGTCGAGGATGTTGTGATTGAGGAGTTGCAGTGAGCGTTCAACGGCGAGGAACCGCAGAGTATCAACATTCGGAAATCGACATTCGTCAATCGCAAATTGGACAACAGAAATATGACGCAATACCAGGCAGCTTGTGCAGGAACCATCACGCCCGCCATGGCGCGCGTGGCGGGTGACGAGTCGGTCGCCGCCGAAGCCGTGCGCGCGGCGGTGGCGCGCGGCCATGCGGTGATCCCGCTCAACCCAACCCACGCCAACGCGCGGCCGATCGGCGTGGGACGGCTTTTCCGCACCAAGGTCAACGCCAACCTGGGACGCTCCACCGAGCGTTCGGGCGAAGGCGACGAACTGCGCAAACTGCGCGTCGCGCTCGATATCGGCGCGGATTTCGTGATGGACCTCAGCGTGGGCCCTGACCTGGCTCACATTCGCCAGGGCATGCTGGACGCTTCGCCGGTGCCGCTCGGTACGGTGCCGATCTACGAGACCGTCTCGCGCCTCGAAGGCGCCGTGCCGGAGATGAACCCCGACCTGCTGCTGACGGTCATTGAACAGCAGGCGCGCCAGGGGGTGGATTTCATGACCCTGCACGCGGGCCTGCTGCGTCGGCACGTGGCGCCGGCGCTGAAGCGCGTGATGGGGATCGTCAGCCGTGGCGGCGCGATCATGGCCGAGTGGATGACGGTCCAGCAGCGCGAGAACCCGCTGTATGAACGCTGGGATCAGGTCCTCGACATCCTGCTGAAGCATGACGTGACGGTGTCGCTGGGCGACGGCCTGCGCCCGGGTTGCCTGGCCGATGCCAGCGACGAAGCGCAATTCGGCGAACTGGATGTGCTGGGCGAACTGGTCCATCGCTGCCGCCGCCGCGGCGTGCAGGTGATGGTCGAGGGGCCGGGGCACGTGCCGTTCAACCAGATCCAGATGAACATGGAGCGCCAGCAGCAGGTGTGCGACGGCTCGCCGTTCTACGTGCTGGGGCCGGTGGTCACCGACATCGCGCCGGGCTACGACCACATCACCTCCTGCATCGGAGCCACGGCGGCGGCGTACCATGGCGCGGCGCTGCTCTGCTATGTCACGCCGGCCGAACACCTGGGGCTGCCGGATGACGAGGAGGTGCGTCAGGGCCTTGTGGCCTATCGTATTGCCGCGCACGCGGCCGACGTGGCGCGCGGTCTGCCGGGAGCGTGTGTGGCCGATGACGCCATGGCCCGTGCGCGCGCGGCGTTCGACTGGGAGGCGCAGTTCAAGCAGGCGATCGACCCCGAGCGCGCCCGCGCCCGCTGGCAGCGCACACGCGCCTGCACGACCGGCGCGGAGGACGACCACTGCTCCATGTGCGGTAAGGAGTTCTGCGCCGTCAGGACGTCGAAGCGCATCCGGGAGAGGGGATAGTCCGATTGGAGAGGACCTTGGATGACGTAAGCCGTTCCGCAGAAACAGCCGTGCAGGCCGCGCTGGCGCAGCACTTCGGCCACGCCGCGTTCCGCGAGGGGCAGCGGCAGGCCGTGCTGGCCTCCCTGACGGGCACGGATATCGTGCTGGTCATGCCCACGGGTTCGGGCAAGTCGCTTTGCTACCAACTGACGGCGCTGATGCTGCCGGGCGTGACGCTGGTGGTCTCGCCGCTGATCGCGCTCATGAAGGACCAGGTCGACGGACTCGACCGGCGCGGCATACCGGCCACATTTCTCAATTCGAGTCTCGACAATGATGAGATGACGCGGCGTCTGGAGCAGGTGCGGACCGGTCAGTACAAGCTCGTCTACATTGCGCCCGAGCGGTTCCGCAACCGTCGCTTTCTGGATGCGCTGGCAGCCGCGCGTGTGTCGCTGCTGGCGGTGGACGAGGCGCACTGCATCAGCCAGTGGGGCCACGATTTCCGACCCGACTACCTGAATCTGCGGCAGGCCGTCGACCGCCTGCCGGGTGTGCGCGTGATGGCCGTTACGGCCACGGCGACGCCCGACGTGCGCGATGATATCGTCACCCAGCTCGGTCTGGGCGCGGCGCCTCGTCAACCGCCCGCAATTCACGTGCACGGGTTCGCGCGGCCCAACCTGCATCTGGTGGTGACCCGCACCGCGCGCCACACAAACAAGGAAGCCCAGCTCCGGCGCGTGATCGAAGCGTACCGCAGCGGCATCGTCTACTGTGCCACGCGCAAGATGGCCGAACGCGTGCATGGTCTCCTGCAGACGGCCCGGTTGCCTGCGCTGCTCTACCACGGCGCCCTGTCGGATGATGACCGTTCGCGGGCCCAGGAGACCTTCATGAAGGCGCCGGCGCCGGTGGTCGTCGCCACGAATGCCTTTGGCATGGGCGTTGATCGCCGCGACCTGAGGTTCATTGTGCACTGGGACATGCCGGGCAGCGTCGAAGCATACTACCAGGAAGTGGGTCGCGCCGGACGCGATGGTCAGCCGGCCTGGTGCGAGTTGTTCTTCAACTACGCGGATGTGCGTACACAGTCGTTCTTTCTCGACGGCGCCAACCCTGAGGTGCGCGACGTGTTGGCCGTCTGGGAAACCGTCAGGCGAGCCTGCGCCGCCGACCCCGTGCGGCAGTCGGGCGAAGCGTGGGCCGAAGCGGCGGGTCTGAAAAACGAGATGGCGCTGCGCTCGATCATGGCCGTACTGGATCGCGCCGGGCTGATCGTGCGCGAGATGGAACCGGGGCAGCGCGTCTTCACCACGCGGCTCGTGCCGGGCGCCGATCCCGCCGCATTGCGCACGCAGTTCCTGAACCTGAAGGTCAAGCGCGAGCGCGACCAGAGCAGGCTCGACGCCATGCTGCGGTTTGTCGACCATACCGGTTGCCGCCACGCCTACGTGCTCGACTACTTTGGCGAAGTTGGTGCCGACAGGCGCTGCCAGGCGTGTGATCGCTGCGTGCGGCGCACGCTGCTGCCGCGTTACGAGCCGACCGAAGCGCAGTGGCTGGTGATCCAGAAGGTTCTGAGTTGCGTGGCGCGCATGCAGGGCCGCTTTGGTGCGAGCCGCGTAGCGCAGGTGCTGCGCGGTGAGGATGATGCGTTCCTGCGCGAGCGCGGGCTGGAGAAGCTCTCGACATTCGGCCTGCTCTCCGATTGGTCGGCTGCGGGCATCCGCAGCGTGCTCGAGGCCTTGGTGTCCGAGGGGTGCGTGTCCGTGGCGCCCGACGAGTACCGGCAGGTGTTGATCACGCCGCTCGGGGTCCAAGTGGCGCTCAGGAAGACGGCGTTTGCGCTGGCCTGGCCGGCGGGCGCGGCGTCGCCGGAAGCGTTTCTGAAGACGCGCCGCCCACCCGCCGCGCACGCCGCCGCCGTCCCGCATCCGGCAGCCGCACCTGTGGGCGGCGCCGCGGATGGAGAAACCAGCGGCGACCGTCTGGTCAGGCTGAAGCAGTGGCGTGCGGCCGAAGCCGGCAAGCTCGGTCTGCCGGCCTATCGCATCCTGACCAACCGCACGCTGGAGGCATTGGCGCAGGCGGCGCCGCGCTGCATGGCCGATCTTGCCCACATCCACGGCCTGGGGCCGGTGCTGCTGCAGCGCCACGGCCCGGCCGTGCTGGAACAGTTGAACGGCGGCGAAGCGGCGACCTGACGGTTTCTCTCCATCGTGTTTTCAAACCCAGCGACACGACTTCTGATTTCCGGATTCTGATTCCTGCCTCCTGTGCGAGCTCACCGAAGTTGAATCGCGTGTGTTATTGGATTGCGGGCAGGCGTACGTTCACGCGGTAGAACCTGACGCGGGCCGGCGGCATGTCGGTGACGGTGTTGGCGGGCGAGAGGCCCGGCAGGTCCGTCGCGCCGTTCAGGTCGTGCCAGTTGAGCAGGTTGGTCGAGTACTGCAGGCTGTAGATGCGTCCGGGCACACCCGGCCAGGTCAGACTGTGGCCGATGACATCATACACGCGCCGGGTCACTGACTTCTCCAGGTGTTCGGTGTAGTTGGTCCCGAATACCGGCACGGGACTGGACAGGGCCAGGACCGAGACTGCGTTGGTGGGGTCGGTGCCGGCTATGTACTCCTGCCAGTTCGCCAGGCCGTCGTGATCGGTGTCGTCCAGCGCCTGCTGGTCAAACTCCGAGGTGAACCCGTACTGTGCCAGCCACGGTTCGGGCGTGGGGTGGACGGTGGTGTAATTCGCGGCGAAGCTGGCCGTCACCGACTTGGGTGCGTCCATCAGCAGTTCCACGAGGGGTGACGCGCCGCTGGCGTCGCCGCTCCAGTTGGCGAAGTGATAATAGGGGGCCGCGATGGCGGTGACCGACCGGGTTACGCCCGGGGTCTGCCAACCGGAGGCGAGGGTGACGGAGCCGTTCGGGCCTGCGGCTGCATGCAGGTAGTAGTTCGTGGCCCAGAGCCAGATGAGCACGGCGTTGTTGGTGACGGTCATGTCGCACCGGGCGGTGTTGCCGCTGGCCGGGTCGCTGCCGGTCATGCGCCAGCCGGTGCAGACATACCGGGTTGTGCCCTGCACGTGGGGACTGGTGACCGTGGCGGAGAGAAGCGAGCCCTCCAGGTTGGTCGTGACGCCGGTGGCGGGTGCGGGCACGCCATACGCGGTCTGCACGGTCAGCGTCATCCGTTGGCCGCTGTAGACGGCGCAGTCGCCGAAGGCGGTCAGGCCGTCGCGGGTGACCGTGGCGCCGTCGGAATGGGTCTGCGACCAATCCCAGCGGGTATCCGCGTAGCGGCCGAACTGCGGGTTGGGCAGTCCGTCCTGCGGCAGGGTGACGCTGGCAACGAAGTCGCTGCCGGCAGGCGTGATGGTCCAGTAGATGCCGGCCGTCTTGTCGCCCGGCGCCTGCGGGTGATTGGCGTCGTGGCGGTCCACCTGAATGGCGGTGAGCGGGTTGGCGCCGGCGCGGCTGGTCACGTCGACCGTCATCCCTGCGCCGGAATGGCCGGCCAGGCCGAAGTCATACGGGCCGGTTTCGTTGACCAGCCGGGTTTTGCGGATGATCCCCTGGTTGAACAGTGTGCCCTGGATAAGGGCGTTGTCGCCGGATTGCGTCTCGATCAGGGTGGTGCCGGTGGTCACGGTGACGTCGTCGAAGCAGGTCAGATGGGCGAGCGACAGATTCTGCGCGACGCCGCCATCGAACGTGAGGGTGTGGCCGGCCGTGGTCAGTGTGCCGTTGTTCGTGAAATCGCCGCTCACGGTGATGGCGCGGGTCAGTTGCAGTTCGCCCTCGGTGTCAATGAGGATGTCCTGATAGTCGCTTGCGCTAACCAACCTGCCCCGGGTGATGGTCAACTTCCCCTGCACCGTCAGATGATCGGCGGCGGTGACGGTGGCGGTGGCCGGCGTCTTGTCCACCACGAGGTTGTAGAAAGAGAGCGTGGCGGGTTCGGTGGCGGTCAGCACCTGATTGGAGCCACCCACGAGGGACACCGTGCCGACGCCGGGGTCGAAGGTGCCGTTATTTGTGAAGTCGCCGCTGAGCTGGAGCGTGTTGGTGCCCAGGTTGAGCGTGCCGAGGAGGGTCAGGCTGGCGACGTTGATGCTGCCCTGCAGTGTGACCGTGAGTGCCGCCGGGACGGTGACGGGGGCGCCGGGACCCGGCACGCTGCCGCCCCAGGTGGCGGGGCTATGCCAGGCGCCGCTCTGCACGGGTGCGCGGGGGACGTCAATGACGGTGAGGGCGATGGCCGAGAGGTTGGTGACGCGGAGGTAGTTGGCGGAGGCATCCGGTGCGAACACGCCCGCGGCCAGATGGCTGCCCGTTGCAGGGATGGCATCCGGCTGGAGCCAGCTGAAGCTGCCCGGCACCGAGGCGGCGCCGCCGGTCAGGATGGAGGCTGACAGGGGCTGGCCGTTGATGATCGTGCTGCCGGTGGGCCAGTTCGTGACCTGGGGGTGCGCGGCGGCGACGGTCACGCTGACCGGGTTGGTCAGAACGGTGTAGTTGGCCGGGTCGTCGGGGGTGAAGGTGGCGCTGTGAACGGCGGTGCCGGCGGCGGGGGCGAGGGCGGGGGTGGTCCAGTCGAAATGGCCAGCCTGCGTTGCTGATCCGCCATTCAGTGTGGAAGCGGCCAGCGTCTGGCCGTAGGTGATCGCGGTGGCTGTGGGCCAGGCCGTCACGTTGGGGGCGGCCCGGTTGACCGTGAGGGTGGCGCTCGCACTGCCGGCGCCGTCCGGGCCGGTGAACACGGCCGTGTACGTGCCCGCATGGGCCGCCCGGCCGTTGGTCACCGGGTAACTGGTGCGGGTGGCGCCGGTGATGTTGGTGCCATTGAACTGCCACTGGCAGGTGAAGAGGTCGCCGCTGGTGACGACGAGGGTGAAGGTGAAGGGTTGGTCCGTCGAGATGGTCTGGTCGGGCAGGCTGGCGAACTGCGGAGTGAGGCCGGCCACCGCGAGGGTGTGATCGACGTAACCGCCCGCCGGCAGGCTGGCCACCCGCAGGCCCGTCACATTCAGGGGCGTGGAATGGGTCGTTGCGTCAGAGGAACCCAGCCCCAAATGGCCGTAGTTGTTGCTGCCCATGGCCCACAACGTGCCGTCGGCCTTCGCAAACTTGGAGTGGTAGGAACCCGCCGCCACGGCCACGACGTCGTTGTCCACGTTCACGGGGAAGTTTTGCTGGGTGGTGTTGCGGTTGCCCAACTGGCCGTAGGTGTTGTAGCCCATGGCCCACAAGGAGCCGTCGGTCTTCACAAAGAGGGAGTGACGCTCATCCGCCGCGATGGTCCTGACTTTGTTCGCGACGTTCACGGGGAAAGTTGGCCGGGTGGTGTTGCCCGTGCCCAACTGGCCGTAGGTGTTGTCGCCCATGGCCCATAGCGTGCCATCGGCCTTCACAAAGAACGAGTGGGTATCTCCCGCCGCGACGGCCACCACGTTGCCGGCTACATAAGCCGGGCGGTTGGTGCTGGTCGGCGAGCTGCCAATGCCCAACTGGCGTGCGCCGTTGTTGCCCATGGCCCACAAGGAGCCGTCGGCCTTCAGGAAGAACGAGTCGCTGTTGCCGGCCGCGACGGCCACCACGTTGGTCGCCACATAGGCCGGGCGGTTGGTGGTTGCCGGCGTGCTGCCAATGCCCAACTGGCCGTAGTTGTTCCGCCCCATGGTCCACAACGTGCTGTCGGCCTTTACAAACAACGAGTGTTCGTTACCCGCGGCCGCGGCTACGACGTTGCCGCCCACGCACACGGGGACGTTTTGCTGGGTGGTGTTGCCGGTGCCCAACTGGCCGTAGGTGTTGCGCCCCATGGCCCACAAGGAGCCGTCGGCCTTTACAAACAACGAGTGGTTGTATCCCGTGGTCACGGCGACGGCGTTGCTGCTCACGGTCACCGGGGCGTACCGGTTGAGGGTGTTGCCGGTGCCCAACTGGCCGTAGTTGTTGTAGCCCCAGGCTTTGAGCGGGGCATTGGGGACACTCAGCAGTGCCGGCTGGCTGATGAGCATGTCCAGTGCATTCGTGATCACCACGCGGTAACTGCCGCCGTCGGTAAACTGGAAGGAGGCAAAATTGAGCGTGCGGTTGGTCTGGCCGGTGAGCCGGGCGCCGTCCTTGAACCATTGAAAGGCCGGGAAGATGCCCGTGACGGTGGCGATGAGACTGGTGGCCTGGCCGATGGAGACGCCCCCGCCGGCGGGCTGGGTGGTGAGGGTGAGCGGCACACGGGCGAGGGTGACCGAGCCGCTTGCGCCGGCGAGGGTGTAGTTGGCGGCGCTGGCGCCGCCCAGGGTGAGGGTGCCCACGGACACGATGGCGCGCGCGCCGGGGAGGGCGCCGGACAGCGTGGCCGTGCCGGAGGCGACGGTCACGGTATCGCCGGGGAGTGCGTTGGAAACCGTGAGGATGGCGGCGGCTGCGGCCGTGGTGCCGTCTTCGGGGCGGGTGCCGGTGAGTACGACGGGCAGCGGGTTGACGGTCAAGGTGCCGCTTGCGCTGCCGGCGCCGGTTGGGCCGGTGAACACGATCGTATAGGTGCCCGCATGGGTCGTCCGGCTGCCGGCCACCGCGTAACTGGCGCTGGTGGCGCCGGTGATGTTGGTGCCATTGAACTGCCATTGGCAGGTGAGAATGTCGCCGCTGGTGACGAAGCTGAAGGGTTGGCCCGCCAGGATGGTCTGGCTGGTCGGACTGACGATCTGCGGAATCCGGGCGGCCACCGCGAGGTTGTGTTCGGAGCGACCGCCCGCCGGCAGGCTGGCCACCCGCACGCCCGGCACTGTCAGGGGCGTGGGACTAACCCCGCCATCCGTGCCCAGCCCCAACTGGCCGACTGAGTTCTTACCCATGGCCCACAAGGTGCCGTCGGCCTTTGCAAACAACGAGTGGCTGCGACCCGCCGCCACGGCCACGACGTTGCCGCCCACGTTCACCGGGGAGGTTTTCTGGGTCATGCTACCGGTGCCCAGCTGGCCGTGGAAGTTGTAGCCCATGGCCCACAACGAACCGTCGGTCTTCACAAACAGGGAGTGACGCAAACCCGCTGCCATCGCGATCACGTCGCTGGCTACGCGCACGGGCGTGGCATGGGCACTGGAATCCGATGTTCCAATGCCCAGTTGGCCGTAGGTGTTCTGGCCCATGGTCCACAAGGAGCCGTCGGCTTTTGCAAACAGGGAGTGACTCTCACCCGCCGCGACCGCGACTACGTTGCTCGCCACGCACACGGGGACGTTCTGCTGGGTGGTGTTGCCGTTGCCCAACTGGCCGTAGAGGTTGTAGCCCATGGCCCACAAGGAGCCGTCGGCTTTCACAAACAACGAGTGGTCGTCTCCCGCCGCGACCGCGACTACGTTGGTCGCCACATAGGCCGGGAGGTTGGTGCTGGTCGGCGTGCTGCCAATGCCCAGTTGGCCGTAGTTGTTCCGCCCCATGGTCCACAACGTGCTGTCGGCCTTTACAAACAACGAGTGTCCCAAACCCGCCGCCGCGGTTACGACGTTGTCGCCCATGCACACGGGGACGTTCTGCTGGGTGGCGTTGCCGTTGCCCAACTGGCCGTAGAGGTTGCGGCCCATGGCCCACAAGGAGCCGTCGGCCTTCACAAACAACGAATGGAAGGCGCCCGCTGCGCCCGCGACGGCGTTACCGCTCACGGTCACCGGGGAGGTTTGCTGGGTGGTGTTACCGTTGCCCAACTGGCCGTAAGCGTTGTCGCCCCAGGCCTTGAGCGGGGCATTGGGGACGCTCAGGAGAGCGGGCCGGCTGATGAGCATGTCCAGTGCATTCGTGATCACCACGCGGTAACTGCCGCCGTCGGTAAACTGGAAGGAGGCAAAATTGAGCGTGCGGTTGGTCTGGCCGGTGAGCCGGGCGTCGTCCTTGAACCATTGAAAGGCCGGCAAGATGCCCGTGACGGTGGCGATGAGACTGGTGGCCTGGCCGATGGAGACGACCCCGCCGGCGGGCTGGGTGGTGAGGGCGAGCGGCAAACGGGCGAGGGTGACCGAGCCGCTGGCGCCGGCGAGGGTGTAGTTGGCGGCGCTGGCGCCGCCCAGGGTGAGGGTGCCCACGGACACGATGGCGCGCGCGCCGGGGAGGGCGCCGGACAGCGTGGCCGTGCCGGAGGCGACGGTCACGGTATCGCCGGGGAGTGCGTTGGAAACCGTGAGGATGGCGGCGGCTGCGGCCGTGGTGCCGTCTTCGGGGCGGGTGCCGGTGAGTACGACGGGCAGCGGGTTGACGGTCAAGGTGCCGCTTGCGCTGCCGGCGCCGGTTGGGCCGGTGAACACGATCGTATAGGTGCCCGCATGGGTCGTCCGGCTGCCGGCCACCGCGTAACTGGCGCTGGTGGCGCCGGTGATGTTGGTGCCATTGAACTGCCATTGGCAGGTGAGAATGTCGCCGCTGGTGACGAAGCTGAAGGGTTGGCCCGCCAGGATGGTCTGGTTGGTCGGACTGACGATCTGCGGAATCAGGGCGGCCACCGCGAGACTATGCCAGCCACGACCGCCCGCCGGCAGGCTGGCCACCCGCACGCCCGGCACCGTCAGGGGTGTGGAATGGACCGCTGTGTCCTGGGTGCCCAGGCCCAGTTGGCCGTAGGTGTTGTCGCCCATGGTCCAGAGCGTGCCGTCGGCCTTTACAAACAACGCGTGTTCGTCACCCGCCGCCACGGTCACGACGTTGCTGTCCACGTTTACGGGGGAGGTCTGCCGGGTGGTGTTGCCGTTGCCCAACTGGCCGTGGGTGTTGTCGCCCATGGCCCATAACGAACCGTTCGCCTTCACAAACAGGGAGTGACGGTAACCCGCCGCCATCGCGATTACGTCGCTCGCCACGCTCACGGGCGTGGTATGGGCCACGGAATCCGATGTTCCAATGCCCAGTTGGCCGTCGTTGTTCTGGCCCATGGTCCACAAGGAGCCGTCGGTCTCTGCAAACAGGGAGTGACTCCCACCCGCCGCGACCGCGACAACGTTGGTCGCCACGCACACGGGGACGTTCTGTTGGGTGGTGTTGCCGTTGCCCAACTGGCCGTAGTAGTTACTGCCCATGGCCCACAAGGTGCCGTCGGCTTTCACAAACAATGAATGTTTGTCGCCCGCCGCGACCGCGACCACGTTGCTTGCCACGCACACGGGTGTGCCATGGGGGTTGTAGTCCTGCGTGCCCATGCCCAACTGGCCGTAGTTGTTCTGCCCCATGGTCCACAACGTGCTGTCGGCTTTTACAAACAACGCGTGTTCGTAACCCGCCGCCATCGCGATCACGTCGCTGGCTACGCGCACGGGCGTGGCATGGGCACTTCCATCCGATGTTCCAATGCCCAGTTGGCCGTAGTTGTTGCGGCCCATGGCCCACAAGGAGCCGTCGGCCTTCACAAACAACGAATGGAAGGCGCCTGCGTCGCCCGCGACGGCGTTGGCGCTCACGCTCACCGGGGCGTACCGGTTGAGGGTGTTGCCGGTGCCCAACTGGCCGGAGGCGTTGTCGCCCCAGGCCTTGAGCGGGGCATTGGGGACGCTCAGGAGTGCGGGCCGGCTGATGAGCACGCCCAGCGCATTCGTGATCGCCACACTGTAACTGCCGCCGTCGGTAAACTGGAAGGAGGCAAAATTGAGCGTGCGGTTGGTCTGGCCGGTGAGCCGGGCGCCGTCCTTGAACCACTGAAAGGCCG
>CAYQJG010000039.1:0-37641 GCA_964417715.1 uncultured Lentisphaerales bacterium
ACGGTTGGGGAGGTTCAGGGTTCACGGTTGGGGAGGTTCAGGGTTCACGGTTGGGAGAGTTCACGGTTGGGAGAGTTCACGGTTGGGAGGGTTCACGGTTGGATGCTTCTTCTTGCCGTTCTCGTAGGATCGCAGGTAGTTGATGAAACCACGGATGGCAGCGCGTGTACGTCGTGCCTGTTCATAGACAGCGTCGAAATCATCTTGTGTAATGTACGCTTGGTCAAGTGCGACATACAATTGGCTCTGGACTTCCGTGCACGAACGCTTGGCATAGCGTAGAAAGCGAACGAATTCGACATTCGATTCCGAGTCGAATCCCTCTGCCGTGTTGTGCATCGCCGACCCCGCCGCATCCTGGATCTGGTCGCGCAGTCCGAAGTCCTTTGCGAAGGCTGCGCCCCGGGTGAGACGGTACACGGCTTGCGTCAACTCGCGTGCCAGTTGCCACGCCTCAATGTCCTCGAAACGCTCGATCTTCACATTACCCTCGCCATTGTGCTCAGCTCACCAACCGCCGAACCGTGAACCTCACCAACCGCCGAACCGTGAACCTCACCAACCGCCGAACCGTGAACCTCACCAACCGCCGAACCGTGAACCTCTCCCAACCGCTGAACCGTGAACCTCTCCCAACCGCTGAACCGTGAACCCTCCCAACCGCTGAACCTCTCAACCTAACCCAAGCCTTCTACCTGCGTTTGGCCATCACGGCTTTGTAGCGCGCGTGCACCTCGCGCAGCAGGGATTCGGTGGTGTTCCAGTCGATGCAGGCGTCGGTTACCGACACGCCGTAACGCAACTCCTCGGCGCTCCTGGCCAGCGGCTGACTGCCGGCCTCCAGGTAGCTCTCGACCATGAAGCCGATGATCGACCGGTTGCCCGCCTCGATCTGGGCGACGACATCGCGCAGCGCGACGACCTGGCGCTCCGGCGCCTTGCCGGAGTTGCCGTGGCTGCAGTCGATGATGATCGACTCCTGCAGGCCGGCTTTCCGCAGCGCCTGCTCGCACTGCCGGATGCTCTCGGCGTCGTAGTTCGGGCGGGTGCCGCCACGCAGCACGATGTGCGGGTAGGGGTTGCCCGTCGTGCCGAAGACCGCAGGCAGACCGTCCTCAGTGACCCCGAGGAAATGATGGGGGCCCAGCGCGGCCTTGAGGGCGTTGATGGCCGAGTCGATGCTGCCGTCCGTGGCGTTCTTGAACCCGACCGGCGTCGACAACCCGCTGGCGATCTCGCGGTGGGTTTGCGATTCGGTCGTGCGCGCGCCGATGGCGGTCCATGAGATCAGGTCGCCGATGTACTGCGGCGTCAGCGGGTCGAGCGCCTCGGTCGCCACCGGCAGCCCCTTGGCGGCCACATCCAGCAGAAACTGCCGCGCCATGCGCAGCCCTTCGTCGATGCGGAAGGTGTCGTTCATGTAGGGGTCGTTGATATACCCCTTCCACCCGAGCGCCGTGCGCGGCTTCTCAAAATAGACGCGCATCAGGACAAACAGGGCGTCGTCGAGTTCGGCGGCCAGGCGGCTGAGACGGTCGGCGTATTCCCCCGCGGCCGTGATGTCGTGGATTGAGCACGGGCCCACGATGGCCAGCAGCCGCGGATCCTCGCGATCAAGCACGCGCTCGACGGTCTCGCGGCCCTGCATGACGGTGCGACAGGTGGAGGGCGTCTGCGGCAGGGCGTTGCGCAAGTCCTTCGGCGTGGTCAGCATGACCACCGACTGGATGTTGACGTTGTTGAGGCGATGCGTGCTCATGCGGGTTCAGCCTTTCGGGAGAATACGGGGGAGGTCGGCCACTCTGGTCGCAGGCTGCGCACAGCCGCGATGAGGCGGGCAATCAGGGAGGGGTCTTTGCGGCCCGGTGTGGATTCGACGCCGGAACTCAGGTCCACGGCGCTGGCGCGCGAGGCCGTGAGCGCCGCGCAGACGTTGTCGGGCGTGAGGCCACCGGCGATCGCGAACGGCCGGATCCCCGCGAGCGCCGCCGCCCGGTCCCACGCCCAGGTTGCGCCGTTGCCTCCGGGCAGGACGCCGCGGCCGCATTCGACCAGCAGACCGGCGTTGTGTGGCAGGTGTCGGAAATCGTCTACGAGTGTATCGATGTTGCGCAGTACGATCACGACCCGCAACCCGGCGGCGAGCAGTTCCGGGCCGGCCGCCTGTGCGCCGACGCTGTGCAGCTGCACGGCCGTCAGACCGACCGTGTCGGCCATCGACCGGATCGCACGGGCGTCGCCGTCGGCGAACACGCCCACACGCGCGATCCCGCACGGCAGGGCCGCCGCAATCCCGCGCGCGCGCTCCGGCGTCAGGTGCCGCGGGCTCGGGGGATGGAAGACGAAACCGATGGCATCCGCCCCGGCCGCCACGCAGGCCACAGCCTCGCCCGGGTCGGTGAGCCCGCAGATCTTGATCTCGATGTTATGTGGAATGGTGGTCACGGAATAGGGCTCACAAATGTCCGCAGCAGCGCGGCGGGGTCGGGGCTGCGCACCAGGCATTCGCCGATCAGGAAGCGGCGGATGCCGGCCGTCAGACTGCGATGGATGTCGGCGAGCGTGGCGATGCCGCTCGCGGCAACGACCAGCGTGTCGGCGGGAAAGGCGCCGGCCAGTCGCCGCGCGTTGTCCGGGTCGGTGGCGAAGTGTGCCAGATCGCGGTTGTTGATGCCGATCAGACGGGCGCCCAGGCGGCCGGCGCGCTCCGCGTCGCGGGCGTCGTGCACCTCGACCAGCACGTCCAGGTTCAGCGAACGCGCCAGCGCGTGCAGGCTGGCCAGTTCGTCGTCCGTCAGAATCCGCACAATCAGCAGGATGGCGTCGGCTCCGAGGGCGGCGGATTCGGTTACCTGGTACGCCGTCAGGACGAAATCCTTGCGCAGCACCGGCAGCGGCGTCGCCGCGCGCGCGGCCTGCAGATCGTCGATCGATCCCTTGAAGAACGCAATCTCCGTCAGCACCGAAAGCGCCGCGGCGCCGCCGGCTGTGTAGGCGCGCGCCAGGTCGGCGGGATCCAGGTCGAGCCGGATCGGCCCCAGCGAGGGGGAGGCCCGTTTGATCTCGGCGATGACGCGCACGCCGTCGGCGGCCAGCGCGGCGGCCAGCGGCCGGTGGTCGCGGCGTTCGGCGGCCTGGGCCTGCAGGGCCGCCAGCGGCACGCGCCGCGCGGCAGCCGCCACCTCGGCCCGCTTCTGCGCCACAATCGTCTGGAGGAAGTCGCTCATGCGCTCTGGCTGATGCGGATCAGGTGTTCAAGTTTGCCGAGCGCCCGGCCCGAGTCGATGGACTCGGCGGCCAGGTGGATCCCCGCGCCGATGTCCGCCGCGCGGCCTGCGGCGGTCAGGGCGGCGGCAGCGTTGATCAGCACGATGTTGCGCTTGGGCCCGGGCGTGCCGGACAGCACGTTGTGCAGGATCGTGGCGTTCTGGACCGGGTCGCCGCCCGTCAGGTCGCCGTGCGGCGCGAAATCACCGAAGAACTCCTCGGACGAGAGATCATACGTGCGGACCACGCCGTCGCGCAGTTCGGAGACGCGCGTCGGCGCGCAGATGGTGATCTCGTCCATGCCGTCGTGTCCGTGAACGACGAAAGCGCGGCGCGTGCCCAGCAGGCGCAGGGCCTGCGCGAACATCTCGGTCAGGTGCGGCGCGTAGACGCCGATCAGCTGGCAGGTGGCGCCGGCCGGGTTGGCCAGCGGCCCCAGCAGGTTGAAGAGCGTGCGCACGCCGAGCTGCTTGCGGACCGGCATGGCGAATTTCATCGCGCCATGGAAACGCGGCGCGAAGAGGAATGCGATGCCGGCTTCATGGAGCGCCTGCTCCATGATCTCGGGCTCGGCATCGATCCTGACACCCAGCGCCTCCAGCACGTCGGCACTGCCGCAGCGGCTTGAGACCGAGCGGTTGCCGTGCTTGGCCACGGCCACACCGGCGCCGGCCACCACGAACGCGGCCGCGGTCGAGACATTGAACGTGCCGCCGCCGTCGCCGCCGGTGCCGCAGGTGTCCACCACCGTCTGGCCGATCGCCTGGACGCGGATGGCGCGGCGCCGCATGGCGCGCGCGGCGCCCGCCAGTTCCGTCACGGCCTCGCCCTTCGTCGCCAGGGCCGCCAGCGCGGCGGCGATCTGCGCCTCCGTGAGGTGGCCGGCGAGAATCTCGTCAACCAGTTCGGCGGCCTCGCCTTCGCTCAGGTCGCGCCGGGCGATGAGCGCCGAGAGAAAGGTTTTGAACTCCATGGCTCAGGCTCCTTCGGGTTGGCCGTTGTGCCGCGCGGCAAGCTTGAGGAAGTTGCGCAGGATGCGCTTGCCCACGGGGGTCATGATCGATTCCGGGTGGAACTGGATCCCCTCGGTCGGGTGGGTCTTGTGACGCAGTCCCATGATCTCTCCGTCCTCGGACTCGGCGGTGATCTCCAGCACGTCCGGAAGCGACGCGCGCTCAACCGCCAGCGAGTGGTAGCGCATGGCCTTGAAGGGGCGTCCCAGGCCGTCGAACAGGTTGCGGCCGTCGGACGTGATATCCGACGTCTTGCCGTGCATCAGTTTCCCGGCGTGGACGACGCGGCCGCCGAAGACCAGGCCGATCGACTGGTGACCGAGGCACACGCCGAGGATCGGAATGCGCCCGGAGAACGTCCGGATCGTGTCGCAGGAGACGCCCGCGTCCTCCGGGCGGCCGGGCCCGGGGGAGATCACCAGGGCCGCAGGCGCCAGGCGCGCGATATCGGCCACGGTCAGCGTGTCGTTGCGCGCGACCTGGACGTCGCCGGTCATTTCGCGCAGGTACTGCACGAGGTTGTACGTGAACGAGTCGTAGTTGTCGATCATCAGGATCATGGCGGGTCTCCAGGGGCTAGCGGCGCGACAGCAATTCCAGGGCGCGCGCCACGGATCGCGCTTTGTTGACGGTCTCGACACGCTCGCGCTCGGGATCGGAGTCGGCCACGATGCCGGCGCCGGCGCGTACCGTGAGGCGCCCGCGGTCGATCGTGGCCGTGCGGATGCAGATGGCGAAATCCATGTTGCCATCGAACGAGATGTAGCCGACGGCCCCGCCGTATGGCCCGCGCGGTTCCTGTTCGATCTCGGCGATCAGTTCCATCGCGCGCACCTTGGGCGCGCCGCTGAGGGTGCCGGCCGGGAACCCGGCGCGCAGCAGATCGAAAGCGTCATGGCCGGGCTCCAGGTCGGCGGTGATGTTCGAGACCAGGTGCATGACATGCGAGTAGCGCTCGACGATCATCAGGTCGGTGACCTGAACGGTGCCGGGGCGCGCGACGCGGCCGAGTTCGTTGCGGCCGAGGTCGACGAGCATGACGTGCTCGGCGCGCTCCTTCTCGTCCTGCAGCAGTTCGTCGGCCAGCTTGCGGTCCTCCTGTTCGGTGGCGCCGCGCGGCCGCGTGCCGGCGATGGGGCGCAGGCAGGCGGTCCGGTGCTCGAGGCGGATCATCGTCTCGGGCGACGAGCCGACCAGCGCGACGTCGCCGAACTTGAGCAGGTAGAGGTAGGGCGACGGGTTCACGAAGCGCTGCGCGCGGTAAAGGCCGATGATGTCCTCCGGTGCGGCGCAGACGAAACTCTGCGAGATGACGGTCTGGATCACGTCGCCCTCGTAGATGTGGTGCTTGACGCGCTCCACGCGGTCCCGGAACGTCTGTTCAGAGAGCACGGCCTGCGGCACGGCCGGCGCGGCCGGGCGCGCGTGCTTGGCGGCCGGCAGCGGTTTCTCGATGATGCCCAGCAGTTCGTCCACGCGGGCCCGCGCGGCGTCGTGGAGCTTGTCCGCGTCGCAGCCGTCCTGCGCAAAGGCCAGCGCCAGCACGGTCAGCGTGTGCGTCACATTGTCGAAGACCAGCAGCGTGTCCGGAATCACGAACTGGGCCAGGGGCTTTTCGGCCGGCAGCAGGTTGGGCACGCGCGGCTCAAAGAAATGGACCATCTCGTAGGCCAGGTAGCCGACCAGGCCGCCGCAGAAGCGCGGGAGTCCGGGCAGGTGGGCGAGGCGGTAGCCGGACATGAGCTGGCGCAGGACGGCCAGCGGGTCGCCCTGATGCGGGATGCGCTTCTCGCCGATGCCTTCGCAGACGACGACCTCGTCGCGGAAGACGTCCACGCGCGTGCGCGCCGAGACGCCCACAAAGCTGAAGCGGCCCCAGCGTTCGCCACCCTCGGCGCTCTCGAGCAGGAAGAGCGGATCGGCGTGGTCGGCAAACCGGGCCACGACCGACACGGGTGTCTCGGTGTCAGCGAGGATGCGCGTGCCGACCGGTACGACAGTCGCGTCTTGCAGTGCGGCGCGGAAGACGTCGCGGTCCGGGAACGATTCAAGATGCATGGCAGGTTCTCCGCATGGCCCCTGCGCATCTGCTGCGCCGTTTGACCACGCGTGTTTCTATATACAGAAACATCACCCGGGTGTCAACCGGGCATTTGGAGCGGCTGTTCGGCATTGGGATAAACACCAAGAAATCTGAATGTTTCCGTGCACGCCTGCAGGCGCGTGCGCGTTGCGGCGTACTCAGCGGCCGTGGCGTCACCCGCCACCTCGACGAAGAATCCGTACTCCCAGGGGCGTCCGTGCAGGGGCCGGCTCTGGATGGAGGTCAGGCTCAGACCGGCGGCCTGGAAGGGCTCGAGCGCGTGCAGCAGCGCGCCCGGCCGGTCGGGCAGGATGAGGTGCATCAACGTGCGCGCGGGGCCCGCCACACGCGGGTCGATGCGGCTGCTGCCGGCGACCAGTACGAGGAAGCGCGTCTCGTTGTCGGCCGCGTCCTGGATGGCCGTCGCGAGCACGGCGCGTTCGTACAGGCGCGCGGCCAGATCACCCGCCACGGCCGCCGTGCCGGCCTCAACCGCCACGCGGCGCGCGGCCTCGGCGGTGCTGGTCGTCGGGATCAGGTCGGCCTGTGGCAGGTGTTGCGCCAGCCAGTCGGCACACTGCGCCAGGGCCTGGGGATGGCTGTAGACGACGCGCACATCGGCGAGGGTGCGCGTGGCCTGGCCGGCCAGCAGGTGGTGACGGATGTGCATGCCGAAGGCGGCCTGTGCCTGCACGTCGGGCGTGTGCGCCAGCAGATCGAGCGTCTGCGTCACGGGACCTTCGACCGAGTTCTCCACGGGTACGACCGCGATCGCGCCCGGGTGGCTGGTCAGCCCCGCGAAGACGTCCTTGAGCGAGCGGCGCGGTTCGAGGGCCGCGAGTGCGCCGCACCAGCGCGCGGCGGCCTCGTGCGAATGGGTGCCTTCGGGCCCGAGATAGAGGATCGCTGCAGACATGACCGGCTCCGTCTTTCGTTGTTCCGTTGCGGGCGTTGCCCGCGCTAGGCGTGTGGCAGGTGGGCCTGGCGCGCCAACTCCATCCAGGGCGCGAGATCGGCCATGAACTGGCCGAAACGGGCCGATTCGATCTGTTGCGCCGCGTCGCTCAGGGCGTTCACCGGGTTGGGGTGGGCTTCCACGATGAGCCCGTCCGCGCCGGCTCCCAGAGCCGCGCAGGCCAGCGGCAGCACGAGCGAACGCTTGCCGGCTGCGTGGCTGGGGTCGACCACGATGGGAAGGTGCGTCTCCTGCTTGGCCACGGCGACGCCGCCGAGATCGAGCAGGTTGCGCACCGAGCGGTCGAACGAGCGCAGGCCGCGTTCGCACAGGATGACATCCGGGCAGCCGTTGACCACCAGGTACTCGGCGGCCGCGAGCCACTCCTCGACCGTACTGGCCATGCCGCGCTTCAGCAGCACGGGCTTGCCGGCCTGGGCGACGGTCTCGAGCAGGTCGTAGTTCTGGGCGTTGCGCGCGCCGATCTGCAGCATGTCGGCCACGTCACGCAGCAGTTCGACGTGCGACGGCCCGAGCACCTCGGAAACCAGCGCCACACCGAACTCGGCCTTGACGTCGCGCATGATGCCGATGCCGTCCACCTTCAGTCCCTGGAAGTCATACGGCGAGGTGCGCGGCTTGAACGGCATGGCGCGTATGATGCGGATGCCGACGGCCGTCAGGTCGCGCACGGCCGTTCGGAACTGGTCGGCGCTCTCGATGGCGCAGGGTCCGGCGATAACCGTGATCGCGCCGCCGCCGATGGGGACGCCGCCGACTCTGACCGTCGTGTCGGCTGCGTGGTATTCGCGCGAGACCAGCTTGTAGCGCTGCTGGATCGGCAGGACCGTGTCGACCGCCGGCAGGTTGCGCAGGACGTCGAGCGAACGGTTGCTGAGTTCGTCGCCCACGCAGGCGACGACGGTGCGTTCGACGCCGCGGATCACGCGCGGCTGGTAACGCAGCGTGCGGACCAGGTCGCTGACGGTCTGGACGTCGGCATCGGTGGCGTGGGGCTTAAGTACGATGATCATGTGCATTCTCCAAAACAGTGCGCATCCGGCGGCGGGAGCGCGTTTCGGAAAACGAAAACCGCGCGCCCGTTGCTGCCGGACACGCGGTTCTTATGGGGTCGCCCTTGGGGTAAATACCTACCAGGTCGACCGGAACCGTGTGTCCGGCGACGTAAAGTAGAAATAAAACCAAGCCTGGGCGCGGGTATTCATCTGTACAACGACGCAAACCCTACTCCTGCAGCCGGAGGAAGTCAAGCGCAGTGCGGGTTCCCTGTTCTGCGCGCCACGAGTTGGTCGACGGCCGCGCGTTTCGCGAAGGGGTCGAGGCGCAGCATGACGGTCCGGTTCAGGATGTCCAGCGAGGGGGCGCACATGTCGCGGGTGTAGGTCATGCGGCACGCGCGGTTTTCGGCGAGGTTGTAGGGGTTGAGGGCCGGATGGTGGGCGCCCTGGTGCGCGAAGACCGGATCCCACTCCGTGTAGACGTGCCGCCCGGTCCTGCCGGCGACCACGCCGCCGACGGCCTGCGCGAACTGCGTCGCGGCGCTCGCGTCCGCCAGCATGTAGATGACGTGTGTGCCGCATTCGTCCGCCGGACTGTGCACCGGGATGGGCGTCAGCACGGCGAGATCGCGCGTGTCGCGCAACACGCGCGCCTTCTGCCGACCAGCGCGGCCGTCAGGGCCGTCGTGCCGCTCGACGACAGGATGCAGTGCTTCGTCCCGAGGTAGTCGGCGTAGCGCGTTTCGAAGCGCGCACACACGTCGCCGATGTCGTAACGGAACAACTTGCCGCTGCGCAGCACACGCGCCGCCGCGGCGATCTCGGTGCGACCGACCCTGTACATGGGCTGTCCTCCTGTGAGGCGTACGGCGCCGAGTCTAGCATAGGAAAGGACCTGTTGAACATGCGCCAGAACACTCCGGCTGTCGCGCTGTGGGGTGCTGCTTTCGCTGTTGCGGCGAGTGTGCCGGTTGGTCAACAATGGCGCATAGCACATGTGCAGGGAGATCGGGTATGAGCGAGCAGGGGTCGGAGAAGAAATCAAGCGGATGCCGTTTTGGCTGCCTGGCGCTGCTGGCGGCGGGTGTGGGGATTACGCTGTTGCTGGTGGCGGCCATCGTCTATGCGCTGAGCGTCGCGGGCGCGGCGCCCGGCATCGGCCGGATCGGCGACGCGTTCCGCAGTGAATCGCGCGGCCAGGACGAGGCCCCCATGCTGACCGAGGTCTGGTCGAGCGGGCAGGGCGAGAAGAAGGTCGTACGCATCCCGCTCACCGGCGTGATCTTCCTGGGTGACCCGGGCGCAGCCGGTGACCCGGGCTCGGCTGATTCGGCGCTGCGCGCGATTCGCCGCGCCACGCATGACCCCGAAGTCGAGGGGATCATCCTGGAAGTGGACAGCGGCGGCGGCGGCATCACCGCGAGCGACATCGTCTACGACGCGCTGCTGAACTTCAAGGATGCGCAGAAGGGGCGTGTCGTCGTCGCGCTGATGGGCGACGTGGCGGCCTCCGGCGCGTACTACATCTCGCTGGCGGCAGACGTGATCATGGCGCACCCCACCACGCTGACGGGGTCGATCGGCGTGATCATGCAGAGCTACAACGTCCGCGAACTGGCACGCAAGATCGGCGTCGAGGACGTGACGGTCAAGTCCGGCGCCAACAAGGACCTGCTCAACCCCTTCCGCGAGATCTCCGAGGAGCAGCGCGCCATGCTGCAGACGCTGGTGGACAGCCTGCACTCGCGCTTCGTGCGCCTGGTGGCCGAGTCCCGCGAACTCGACGAGGCGGCGGTGCGCAAGCTGGCCGACGGCCGCGTCTTCCTGGCCGACGAGGCCCTGGAACTCAAGCTGATCGACGGGTTGGGCTACACGGCGGATGCCGAGAAGAGCATGTCGGATCTGCTTGAGGTGGAGGACATCCACGTTGTGCGCTACGAGGAGGAGCTCTCCTTCTTCGACATGCTGCGGGTTCGCCGCGGCGGCTTCGGCATGCAACTGCGCAAGCTTCTGAACGAGGACCAGACGCGCCTGCTCTACCAGTGGTCGCTGTAGGGGCTAGCGCAGGATGACGACTGTGCCCTGTGCCGGGACGATCACGGCGCCGCTGCCGCAGCAGGGCGGGGTAGTCCGCCGCCCGGTAGGTTCCGGCGCGTGCCGCGACGCCGTTGACCACGAAATCGCGCGTGGTTACGGTGTAGTTCTCCGTGAAGAGGCGTGGCGTGGTCCCCTCGACCGTCAGCGCCTTGATCCACGTGTCACGTGTGAGACGCACGGACGCGTAGTTGCGCAGCACCCAGGAGGTGTCGGTGAACGAGGCATCCGTCTGCGTCCTGGGTGGCAGGTGGGTGCACATCGCGCGCGATGGCGTGTTGGTGGAGTCGCCATACGCGTTGTTGTCCACGATCACGGTGGCGGAGAGCGCGGTATCCGCAGCCGTCTGGCGTGTGATCGTTCCCGCCGCGCTGCCCGGCGTGCCGGTGTTGCCGGGGTTGCCGCGTGCCGTCATGGACCCGGTGAAGTCGCTGAACGCCGCCGTGGCGCCGGTCAGTTTGACGCGGATGCGCCCACCTGAACCCGAGCCGTAGCCGCCGTCCCAGCCGCCGATGGCCTGCAGCGAGCCGCCGCCGAGGAGCCTCGCCGTCGTGAGGTTGATCGAGCCGCCGGTGGAGCCGCCGCGGCCGGAGCCGGTATAGCCGAAGCCGTTGGCCAGAATGGAGCCACCGAGCGTGGTGGTTCCGGCGACGTTCAGCACGATCAGTCCGGCGCCGGAGAAGTACATGTTGTCGCCGCGTCCGGACGAACCGTAGCTCATTGGGTTGAGCACGCTGCCGTAGGTGACATCGTTGGTGGCGCCTTCACCGCCGTACGAGGAGCCGGTGCCGGCATTGCCCGCGGATGGCAGGTAGCCCGGTCCCGCCAGGTAATAGCCGCGGGCCATTCCGTTCGGCTGGTTCACGCCGCCGTTGCCGGCGTTGATCTGCGCGCCGGCTCCGACCGTCAGGTTGCCGCCGATGTTCACGGCCACGGCCGTCGTGGGTGTCGCCACCGGCCCTTCATGGACCCAGTAGCCGCCGTTGAGGACGCAGTCGCCCGTGATGGTCAGCGGTGCGGCGGGCGTGGTGTGGAACAGCGCGCGGTAGTCCGCCTTCGGGAAGGCGTACGGCTGCATCCAGCCCGCGACGACGCTGGTCGTGCCAGCCACCCAGTCAAGCTCGCGCTGGGCGTACTCCGGGGAGAAGACGATGATGTGCGTTGCGTCGGGAACCACGCCCAGCGACCAGTTGGCGGCGTTGGCCGAGGACTCGGAGACTGCGCCGAGAAACGCGTTTGTCGGCGCCGATGGAAGTACGGCGTCCCTCAGCAGGATCGACACGCTGTTGCTCGACGCGAGCAGGTAACTGGGCGAGGTGCCCGCCGAGAACGTCACGGTCCGTTCCGTGGCGCTGGCCCAGTCGGCTTTCGGTGTCAGCAGGACCGTGACCGACGATGCGCTCACCGGGATCTTGGCGGGGCTGGTCGTGGACAGCGTGTAGTGGGTGCCCGGCGTGGCCGTGCCACCAACCGCAAACGGGACGCTCAGGGCCACATCCTTGCAGTTGTTCGCTGAAGGACGGGAGACGACGATGCTAAGGGGCGTTGGACTGTTCTCCGCAATGGACGACGGCGATTCCACGCTGACTTCGCCTGTCATGAATGACGAGGGAGCGGGAGTTGCGAACGTGGTTCCCACGCTGTTGGTCGCCGCGATGCGGTAGTAGTAGAGTTTGTTTGCATTGAGGGTGGCCTCGTATGTGTACGTCGAACCGGATACCGCCGCGCCAAGGTTGACGCGGTTCTGCCAGTTACCGAAGACGAGCAGACCGTTTGCCGTGCCGTAGCAGGCATAGACGGTTGCGGCTGGCGAACCGATCGTGTCGACCGTGGCGCTGAATACGGCGGACGTCGTTGTCAGACTGCTCAGCGTGCACGCGGCGTTCAGGAAAGTAGCCTGCGCGGAGGCCACCTGCTTCAGCGAAATGTCAACGCCGTGCGATACATAGGCGCTTTCCGCCATATTGAATATGATTCTGAAGTCGTCGACATCGACGGTGTTCCCGTCGTAGCGGACCTTCGGAGGTATGCCGTTGAAGTACATCGAGTAGACAACGTTCGTCGTTTCGGCTGGTTCCAGCGTGAAAGTGAGCATGGCCGTCGAGGCCGCGGCGAAGTCGATATAGGATCCGTTCTGGTAGAAACCGTCGTGTGCCGTTCCTGCAGTTACGATGACCTGGCCGCCGGACAGGGTCAGTTTCGGAGTGCCGGCCTGTGCCGCTATCAGAGGTGTTGTGATGACGCCGCCCGAGATTGTGACTGGAACGGAATACTGGAACTCCCCTCCGGTTAGGGTCAGGTTGCCCCCGCTCAGAAGGGTTGTCGCACGAGCCACGAATGTCGATGTCTTGTGCAATGTGCCGCCGAGACATTGCACAATGATGTCGTCGCCGATGTAACTTGTCAGATACACATCGCCGCCTTCAACTCGCAGTGTTCCGCCGCCACCCGCGATATAGGTCGAGAACTGAGCGCTTCCCCCTCGCACAACAACACGTCCACCGGTATAGAGTTGGAAGCCCGTCGAACTGCCTGTGTCGAACACGCCACCATCGACGATAAGGTCGCCGGAAAGTTTGATCCAGGCGCCGCCTGTGATCTGAACCAGCGAACCACCTGCGCCGATTGTGAGGGTTGTTCCCGCGTCTCGGGTTAGGTCGCCCCCTGGGTTGTACGATACGGCGCCGTTGGTGATGATGACGCTATCGGAAGACGCCGGGATCCCCGACGGGCTCCAGTTACCTGCCACGTGCCAGAGGCCTGAAGCCCCGCCGGCCCATGTCTTGGTGCCGGCCTGGAGCGCGGTGCTCGCGAGCAGGGCGAATGACAGAATCAGCGCTGTTGTCGTTGCTTTCGAACTCATGTGGACCCCCGTTGCTGAACTCTTTCCCACGTGCCGCGTAGTGTGAGCCCAACGCGCGCGGCCTGTCAAGCGAGAATAACATACTAGATGTATCCTAGTATGCTTGACACGTGCCGGCGCGTGTGGAAGAATCCGGCCCATGCAAACCATCAGAGTCGGTGCGGTCCGGGCGGCGGCGATATGGGCGTTGGCAGTCGGCAGTGCGGTTGTCGCTTCCGGTGCCGGCGCGGTCAGGGTCGAGGTGGCGGCGCGTGATGGCGGGTTCGTCCTGCTGCGCGACGGTAAGCCGTATTTCGTCAAGGGCGCGGGCGGCAGCGCGTCGCGCGACCAGCTTGTTGCGGCGGGCGGCAACTCCTTCCGGACGTGGGGCAGCGACCGCGCCGGCCAGGACCTGGACGAAGCGCAGGCCAAGGGGCTGACCGTCACGATCGGCATCTGGCTCGGCCACGAACGGCACGGCTTCAACTACGAGGACCCCGCCGCGCTGGCCCGCCAGGAAGCGCTCGTGCGCAAGGTGGTGGCCGCGAACCGCGACCACCCGGCCCTGCTCGTCTGGGCGCTCGGCAACGAGATGGAGATCGGCTGCAAGCATGAGGAGGCGATGTGGCGGCATATCGACCAACTCGCCCGCATCTGCAAGGAACTCGACCCCAACCACCCCGTGATGACGGTGGTGGCCGAGGTTCCGGACGCGAAGGTGCACAGCATGGAGCGGCTCTGCCCGTCCATCGACATCGTCGGCATCAACACGTACGGCGGCGCCGGCTCGGCGATCGAACGCTACCGCAAGGCCGGCGGCACCAAGCCGTGCATGGTCACCGAATTCGGCCCGCCCGGTCACTGGGAGATGGGTCGCACCGCCAGCGGCGCACCCAAGGAGATGACCAGCACGCAGAAGGCCGGCTGGTACCTGGACGTCTACCGCAAGGGGATCGAGGCGCCCAAGGGCACCAGTTTGGGCTCCTATGTCTTTGCCTGGGGGTCCAAAGTCGAGGCCACGCCGACCTGGTACGGCCTGTTCCTGAAGGACGGGACGCGGCTCGGGGCGATTGACGCAATGACCGAAGCCTGGGGAGGCCCCAAGCCGGCCAACCGCTGTCCGACGATCAGCGAGGTGCAGGTCGCCCGCGAAACCGGCATCAAGGCCGGCGACGTGTTTGAGGCCAGCGTCGAGGCGAAGGACCCCGATGGTGACGCGCTGACCTACGACTGGGTGCTTATCCAGGAAGGCGGCAACTACAACGTCGGCGGCGACGCGCAGCCCGAGCCGCCCGCCTTCCCCGCTGCGATCACGGCTGGGCAGGGGACCCCGCGCGCCACGGTGAAGCTGCCGGGTGGCGGCGTGTACCGTCTCTACGCCTACGTGCGCGACGGCCATGGCAACGGGGCCTATGCCAACGTGCCGTTCAAAGTCGACGGGCCGGCCGCGCCCATCGTGGCGGCCGCCGTGAAGCTGCCGTTCTACGTGTACGGCGACGGCCAGCCTGAACGCTACTTCGCCTCCGGCTACATGGGGGCCACCGGTTCCATCCAGATGGACGCCCAGTGCGCCGACAAACCCAAGTCCGGCGCCACCTGCATGCAGGTCGACTACGCCGCACCCGGCGGCTGGGGCGGCGTGCTCTGGCAGTCGCCGCCCAACGATTGGGGCAAACTCGCCGGCGGCTTCGACCTGACCGGCGCGACGACGCTCGAGTTCTGGGCGCGCGGCGCGGAGGGCGGCGAGAAGGTCGCCTTCCAGATCGGTGGACTCGGCAAGGACGTGCCGTATCCCGACACCGACAAGGCCGAACTCAAGGACGTCGTCCTGAAGCGCGACTGGGTGCGTTATCGCATCCCGCTCGACGGGCGCGACCTGAGCCGCATCAAGACCGGCTTCGGCTGGGTCGTGGGCGGCCAGGGCAAGCCGATCCGCTTCTACCTCGACGAGATCCGCTACACGGCGGAGTAGGGGCGATACGAGCGGGAGGGTCGAGCTCCGCGAGACCGGCTGCCGCGTGGGCTCTTGGACTTGCACACGGCGGTGGTGTCTATCGCCGGCGCGGTTCTGGGGCGGGGTTGTGTTCGAGCCTGAAAGGCGGGAGAGTATCCCAGCCGCCCCTATTGAGATTGCCGGCAATCCAACCAAGGGCATCGAAGTAGGAATTTGTGACAGGAGCACCCGCTTCTGCGGCGTAGCGCGGAGCGTTCAGAGCCAAGTCTGATTCCGCTCTGTTTCGGGAGTATTGCGTTCTGATCCGATCCTGAAACAGACTCAGAGTTGCCAGGATGCGCATTCTCTCGACCGTGTTGGTCATCCGTGGAAGGGCTCTTTCAAGCGAACGGATGCGCGCGCTTACCTCAGAGTAGGTGAAGTCCGAAGCGGCGTTGACCTCCGAAAAGTCGATACCTGTATTCGGCCCGCAGAGCTTGCGAACTGTCTCGCGAGCGCATTCGTAGCGACCTTGTGCGGCGTCGACGACTATCAGGTCCTCAATCATTCGCTTGTAGACGGTCGACACGTAGCTCTGGTCGCGATAGGCACAAATGTGTGCAACGCCACCATTGCACAACAGGTAGATCGAGGTGCAAGCCAGCGAGCCCGCATAGACCGGCAACGCCAGCGAACAGGCCACGACGAAACGCTGCGGTCCATGGCGGAGCAACGCCACCAGAAGGAGCGCAAGGCCGATGAAAGCGAGCGTAAGGAGTGCTCCGTAAAGGGGGGAGCCCAGCGCACACGCATGGTCCACGATGGGAGGGAGGTGGGTGCCGAGTTCATGCGTCAAATAGGACGCCTTTGCGAGTATGCCGGACGCGAACCAGAGACCGGTCATGGCGCATGCGAACAGGATTGCATGGCCAAGAGAGGATAGGCGGCTTGGCCCCCGATAGGTCGGTGGCGTCTGATCAGTTGGCGCGCGTGCTGACTCCAGCCGTGTTGACCGGTGGGCGAAGGCATCAAACAGCCAACCGGCAACCGGCACGACAAACACCACGGTTACAATGATTGCGAACCCCAGAAGTGCGCCATAGCCGCCGCAAAGGTCGCCGTCCCAACCGAAGGCGAGCATGATCGGCATATACATGCCCAAGCAGACCAGGGCCAAGATGACCAGCCGCGCGGCCCACGCCCACCAACTGCGCTTTTGGTACTGCCAGTATGTACTCATGTCCGGTGAGGCTACCGTTGTGGCTGTGATCATGTCAAGGGCGTCGACAGTGCGAGATCAGAAGGCGCGTGTTGCGGTGCCGACGCGCCTGCAAGGCTGCCGTCCCCCAGTCCGACCGTCTAACCACCTCGTGCGCGGCTAACGAAATTCATAGAGTCCGTTAGTGGGGCGCATCCGCGTTTCGGTGCACGTCACATTCGCGTGACGTGAGCCGCAGCGGTCCCGTAGGTCCCGCTGTACCGCGCGGCGCCGATAGTACAGCGGGACCTACGGGACCGCTGATTGGCGCGGCAGACGTCCACGCGGTTGGACGGCGGTGCACCGAAACGCGGATGCGCCCGTTAGTGGACCATGTTGACCATTATACACGACCAAGTTATAATCCAGGCAAATGGAGGTGGTCTGTGGACGATCTGCTGATCTCGGACTTCAAGGCCCGCTGCGTGGAGATCCTGAATGCCGTGCACGATGGCGGCAATGCCGTCATTGTTACCCGTCGTGGCAAGCCGCTGGTCCGGGTTGTTCCGCTGACCAATGGTCGACCAACCGTGCGAAACCTGGGCACGATGGCAGGTGAAGCCGTGGAATGCGGCGACATCGTCCACACGGAGTTCGATCGCGACTGGGAGAGCGCTCAGTGAGGCTCCTGCTCGACACGCACGTGTGGTTCTGGGCACTCCAGTCGCCGGGAAAGCTGGGTGCAGTGATCCGCGCCAGCCTTATCGATCAAGAGAACGAACTCTCTGTCGCGACCGTGTCCACCCTTGAGTTCGGCCAGTTGGCTGCCGCCGGACGGGTCGAGTTCAGAGGCACGCTCGAATCGTGGGTGCGCCGCGGCATCCAGGAGTTGGCGCTGCGCACGTTCGAACTCACGCACCCGATCGCCGCACTCGCCTACAACTTGCCGGGTGAGTTCCACAAGGACCCGGCCGACCGCATTCTGGTGGCCACCGCGATCCACCACGGCTGCACGCTGGTCACGGCCGACGAACGCATCCTGGCCTACCGCCATGTCATGGCGCTGGACGCGCGCGCCTAACGGCCGAGATCCTTCTTGACCGACTTGATGAATTTCCCGAAGTTGCGATCCTTCTGTCTCTTCTCGACATAGGACAGTTGGTGAAACGCAGACTCTGCCGTGAGCTTGATGTAGTTGTCGTAGTGTGCCTGGTCAATGCCGCCCGACGTGACCGCCTCACGCACGGCGCAGCCGGGTTCGCTGGCATGACTGCAATCCCTGAAGCGGCAACCGGATGCGAGTTCGATGATGTCGGAGAAGCTGTCGCCGATCCCGCTTTCAGCACCCAGGATGCCGAACTCACGCATCCCCGGGTTGTCGATGACCAGGGCGCCGCCCTCGAGGATGATCAACTCCCGGCGCACGGTCGTGTGCTTTCCCTCGCCCGTTCCGCTGACGCCCTGTGTCTGGAGCATCTCCCGGCCGAGCAGGTGGTTGATGATCGTGCTCTTGCCAACCCCCGATGACCCGACGAAGCAATACGTTTTGGCGGGCAGCAGCGTCCGCTTGAGGTCGTCGATGCCCGCTCGCGTGACGTTGCTCAGGGTGAGCACCGGCGCCGCAATGCCTGCCGCGCCGATCTCGGCCAGCTGGGCGGCCAGGACGTCCGGCTCAACCAGATCCGTCTTGGTAAGCAGGATACACGGATCAGCCCCGCCATCCCGCACCATGACGAGATAACGCTCCAGTCGCTTCAGGTTGAAGTCACCGTGGCAGGACTGAACGACCATCACGCAATCCGCGTTCGCCGCGATCATCTGATACTCGACGGAGTCGCCTGCCGACTTCCGGCGCAGCGAGGTCCTTCGCTCCAGAAGCATGCGAACCAACCCAGTCTCGGCCGATGGTTGCCTTTCCACACACACCCAGTCGCCGACACACGGGAGCTCGTGCGACAGGCGGTGCCGGTAGAGATAGCTGCCAGCCAGCTTCGCCCGGAAGGTTCCGGTGTGATCCATCACCAGCAACGAATCACGATCAACCGCCGCAACCCGGGCAAGCGTGTCCTCCGGCCCGCATTCCGCCCGCTCTTCAAACCACTCATTCCATCCGATTCGAATCAAGTCAGCGTGTCGGCCTATCATTCATCACCAGTTGTTTCGAAGAAACCTGTCATCTCGTCCTGCAACGCATTCCATCCCTCTGCGGCTTCCGTTGTCGACCCAACCGCAGCATCGAGAAGCTACGGCCGGAAGACATCGCCCGTCAACGGTATTCCGAATTCTACGGTTGACTGCTCGATATTCGGCCAATGCTTCTCCCGCTGACCTGCGTCCCGTTGGGACGGCCTGCCGTCCCTCACGGGAGGCGCGGCGGCGCAGAGGACTCGCCTCCGGCCTTGCTCCCGTGAGGAACGTTGTCCCGTCCCAACGGGACTCACGTCCGCGGCACAGGAGATTACCCTGCACGCGCACGTTTGGTCGGGCGTGACGCCGGCGGTTGGGCTGCGCGCACGGCGCTCACCTCGACCCGGCAGACCGTGCCGTCGCGGTCGAGGATGGCGCGGGTGGCGCGGTCGTCACAGCACGTGCCGGCGTGTTCCACAACGCGCCCGTCGGCGTAGGTGATCCGGACCGCAGGCTTGCGCGCGAGGCGGTAGACGACCGGCGTCTGGCAGAACGTAAACCCGATCGCGCCTGCGGGCAGCTCTTCCTTCTGCAACGTGCCGTCCGCCGTGACGTACTGGAACGTTCGCGGCGACGCCGTGAACGTCTCCCGTGTCAGCAGCCACGGCTCGAACCCGAGCCGGCCGGCATCCAGTGTGACACCCAGTTCGCCCAGGCGCGAGAGGAGTTCCTCCTTCACCTGCCCGGTCATGCCGGGCTGGCGGGCGCCCTTGCCCCACGGCGTGTGCGAGTAGGGGTCCGACGGGAAGGCGCCGTACTCGGCGGGGGTCTTGTTGAAGCCGAGTCCGGCCTGGACGTCGCGGTAGCGCGCGACCAGCGCGTTCGTCACGGCGGCCGGCTGTCCCTCGGCGCGCGCGCGCTGCGCATTCTCCTGCGCCGCGAGCGCGAGTTTGGCGACCATGTGCCAGTAGACACTGCCGACGCCCTCGTAGGCGAAGAAGCTGCCTGAGCGGCCGGTGAAACGGTCGTGGCTGAAGGTCGCCTCGAACAGGCGCAGCACGGCATCGCGTTCGCGCGCCACCAGCGCCTGGTAGCGCGGGTCGGCAGCCAGCGCATCGAGGGCCGCCGTCACGTCGTGTGCGTTGCGGAAATCGCCGCAGAAGTGGTAGACGCCTTCACAGTTCCGCCGCAGCAGGCGCGTGTCGCCGTCGGCCGTCAGCCGCATCACGAGCTCAAGTGCCTCGGCCGACTCCGCCGGCACCTGGTTCTTCTCCAGGAACGCCGTGGGCAGCACGTTTGGATAGAGGATGTACGCGCGCTGGTCGTCCCGGTAGAGACGGCTGGCGCGCACGACCCGCAGCAGCAGCAGGGCCTGGGGCGGCGTGAGCAGACCGGAGGAGAGCACGGCCACTTGGCCTTCGAGCATCTCGTTCAGGTGCGCGACGCGCGCCGTGCCGGGCGCCAGGTGGAGGGTGTTGTAGGACTGATAGAGGCCATCGATGCGCTGATTGGTGCGGATCGTGCAGTCGAGGTAGCGTTGCACGCGGTCAAGTGCGGTGGCCAGGTCCGCGGCACCGAGGGTCACGTGCGCCGTCGGCACGCCGTGTGCGTAGAGGCCGCGCCGGTACGCGCCGCCGGCGGTACCCAGTGCGTCCAGCACGGCTCGCCGGGTCTCGTCATTCAAGCCGCCGTCGAGCAGGTTCTCGAAGCGTGCCAGTGCGTCGATTGTTGCGTGCCACCAGGCGCCCACATCGCGCGTGACCGCAAACCCGGTCCCGGGACCGGCCGCCAGGAGGGGCCGCAGCAGCGCCACGAAGCGCCGCAGGTAGCACACGGTCACGACCGAGATGCCCTTGCCGACGAGGGCGTTGTTGGCGTCGTTCCACTCCGGACGCTGCGTGTTCATCCAGATGCCGCCGTCCGGCACGAAGTTGGCCAGTTTGGCCAGCAGCAGGATCAGCAGTTTCTCGAGCAGGCTGACGTGCACGACATGTCCGCGGCTGTCCGCGACGAGGCGGCCGTCGCCGCCCACACCTGCCACGCGGCGTGCGATGCGGCGCGCGCGGTCGGCATCATAATCGATCGTATGATAGGGATCGGCGACCAGTGCGGGATAGTCGTGGATCGCGTAGGGGACGTCGGCATGGCTGAAGACGGCCTGGGTCAGCAGGGCCGCCAGCCGGCCGGGCTCGAGATGGTCGAGCGCCTCCATGAGCTTCGTGAGGTAGACGATCTGGTGGTCGCTCCAGTACCCGGCGTTGGCCCACGGGTGCTGCGGATCGGGGACTTCCCAGTCGATGCCGCGCTCGGAGAGGCGGTACGGATTGTAGCCGTCGGCGGTGGTGGCGCACAGGAAGAGGCGCAGAAACCCCTCGGCGTACTGCGGGTAGGCGAAGGCCAGCGCCTCCCAGTTCTGGAAGATGTCGCGCCAGTTGCCCTCGTAATGCAGGGCGTGCCGCCCGTCGGGGCCGGGCGGCAGGATCGAGAAGCGGTTCCAGGGGCGGCTGGGGTCGCCATGGCGGCGGCTGAAACAGAGCGGCAGGAACTGGGAGCAGAGGCGGTCGAGGTTGGCGTCGCCGTGCGCGGACACGCGGGCGCGCAAGTCGCGGGCCGACAGCGTTGCGGGGAGGGCTGCAAGGAACCCCGCCTGGGTCTTGGCGATGCTGCGGTTGGCGCGCGTGACATGATCGATCAGGTCCTGGCGCGCGATGGTGTGACCGTCGGCGAAGACGCCGCCGCGCATGACGTTGAAGAGCGTGTTGGCGAAATGGTGGGCGTCGACGGACTCCTCGCGCGTCGTCTGCAGGCCGTCTGCTCCGCCCACGAGGCGCAGCAGGCTGCGGGTGCCGCGGTCGACATCGGTCAGGACGGCGTCGCGCAGCGCGTTGCGGTCGCGCACGAGTTCGCCGCGGAGGGCGGCGACGTCGGCATGGTCCTGCGCGGTGTTGGCGACGAGCATCCATTCGCGTTCCGCCCCGGGGGCCAGACGCAGGTGGGTCTGCACGAAGAACGCGCCGCGTCCGCCACGGACGTCGAGGTCGGTGTCGATGGACTCGCCCTGCCGGAACGCGTCGAGCGCGCCGGCCGTGAGCCCGATGCGCGTGTTGTCCAGTCCGGCCTGCCAGACGGTCGTGGCGCGCAGCGCCTCGCTGGGTTCGGCGCGGTCGGTCAGGATGGAACTGAGTGCGAAGACGGCCAGCCCCGAGTCGGGATCGCGTTCGGCGCGCTTGTAGGCATCGGCCAGGTTGCTGAAGGCCTCCTGCATGCCGCTGGTCACCCCCCATGGCAGGATGTTCTGCAGGCCGTCGAGAATCTCGCAGGTGCAGGAGATCGTCCCCTGGTTGGACAGCCAGGCGGAGCGCACGAAGCCGAAGCGGTGGCTGGTGCGCCAGGCGTAGCGGAAGCGCAGGCGCAGGTCGTGGTTGTGTGCCTCGAACAGCACCGCGTTGCCGGCCAGGCTCTTGTACAGGGTCTTCGTCACGCGGCCGTCGGTGTCGTGCGCCGCAAACGGCTCCCAGAGCCGGATTTGCGGGCCACGCTGCACGCGCAGCAGCGTCCGGTCGCCGGTGTGGGGCGTGCTCTCGGCCAGCTTGTCGTCGGTGTAGTAGGGGAAGATCGCCTGGTCTGCGTGGCCGCGGCCGGCCGTGAGGCCGCCGGTGCTGGAGAGATAGAGCCAGAGGTCGCTGTCGCTGACGATCGACATGAAGAACGGCGGCAGCTGGTCCACGTCGCGGATACCGAACCAGCGCTGACCGAACAGCGTGCGTGAGACGGCGGCGGGCTGGGGGACGGATGGCATGGCGACTGGTGCTCCTCTGGTGGTCAGCCGGCGGCCGGTGCCGCCGTGGTTTCGCGCACGATCAGGACGGGGTCGACGACCGTCGTGGTCGGCGTGTGGTTGGGCTGGCTGAGGCGGTCGAACAGGCGCTGCACGGCCAGCCGGCCCATCAGGAGTTTGTCCACCTGCACCGTCGTCAGGTGGGGGTGCACGGCCGTGCACCACGGGATGTCATCGAAGCCCATGATCGAGATGTCCTGCGGGATGCACAGGCGGCCGGCCGACTGCACCGTGCGCATGGCGCCGACGGCCATCTCGTCGTTCAGGCAGAAGACGGCGGTCGGCCGCGCGTGGCGGCGTAACAGGCGTTCCATGGCGGCCGCGCCGCTTTCGCGGGTGAAGGCGCCGGACTCGAAGGCCACGGCGCTTTCGGCGATGCCGGCCTCGGCGAGCGCGTCGCGCACGCCGGCGAGCCGTTCCTGCGTGGCGGGGTCGCTCTCGCGCCCGCAGATCACGGCCAGGCGCCGGTGGCCGAGGCCGACCAGGTGGGCCACGGCCAGGCTGGCGCCGAGGCGGTTGTCGGGAATCACGGCGTCGGTGTGGCTGCCGCGGCGCTGGTGGTCGAGCAGCACGGCGGGCGGGGCCTGGCGCAGCAGCTGGCGCAGCAGGTCGGGTTCCATGTCACCGACGTAGATCATCGCGTCGGCACTGCTGTGGCAGGCGAGTTCGATCGTTTCGCGCGCGGTCTTGAGGTGGGCGGCGGGGAGCAGCAGCAGGTTCGCCTTGCGGCCGACCAGTTCCTCCTGCACGCCTGCGAGGATGGCCTGGTGATAGGGGCCGATGGTGGCGGGAAAGAGGACGCGCGAAAGCAGGCCGACGACACGCGGGCTGCGCCGCGTCGGGGCGGCGCGATCGGCCGTCTCGGCGACATAGACGCCCTGCGCGGGCACGCTGTAGATCAACCCCGCGGCGCGCAAGTCCTGCAGCGCGCGGCGCACGGTGATGCGGTTGACCTTGAAATGCGTGGCCAGCTCGTCGAGCGACGGCAGCCGCGTCCCCCTGGCATAACGGCCGTCCTCCATGCCGGCGCGCAGGTCATCGGCAATCCGGCGGTACAGGTACTGGCCGGGTGAACGCGGCGGTTGGTGCGAGGGTGTCTTCACGCGCAAAACGATACTAGGATACATCTGGTAAGGCCAGCGCAAACACCGCGGCGGCTCAGCCCGGCACGACCAGGCGCGGTGCAAACCAGCGCAACTGCGGCTCTGGCGGCAGGCGGCCGGCCACGCGTTCGAGCAGCAGGTCGACGAGCGCGACGCCGCAGGCGTGGTTCTGCTTGTCGACGGTGGCCGCCGGTTGCGCGGACTCGAGCGCGCGCTCCCAACAACTCTCCCAGAAATTGTCGTAGCCGACCAGGTCGAGGTCGCGCCCCGGTTCGCGGCCGCACAGGCGGCAGGCGACCGCCACGGGGAACAGGTCGCTGTCGCTGGTCAGCAGCAGGGCATCGACCGCATCCGGGCCGCGCAGATGCTCGAGCAGGAACCCCGCGTACTGGCGGGCGCGTTGCGCGAGATTGGCGGGGTCCGGCATCTCGTTGCGCTTGAGCAGGCCCGGCACGCGCAGTGCCGGCAGATTTGGTATGGCGGCAGACCGGACGGCCTGTTCGTAGCCGCCGTCACGCAAGGCCAGCCAGTCGCGCGTGATGTCCAGCCAGACGCGCAGGATGCGCCGACGCCCGCGCGCGGCCAGGAAGGCCACGCTCTCGCGGGCGCCCGCGGCGTGGTCGAACGCGACGCGGTCGAAGGCGCGCAGGCCCGCCGCGTCGCTGCCGGCGACCACGGCCGCGCCAGCCTGCCGCATGCGCTGCAGGCAAGCGGCCAGTTCCTTCCCGTCGTCTCCCTCGGGGACCGAGACCACGCCAAGCGGCGTGGCCGGGAGCAGTCCGCCGCAATCCTCCGCCGTGAAGCCGTCCGGGTGAATAAGCAGCAGGTGGCGGCCCGAGCGGGCGACCGCGTCCACCACGCCCGAATCGACGACCGAGAGCAGCCCGCCGAAGCGGCGCGGGCCGATGTCGGTGAACTCCGTCAACAGGCCGATCGTGTCGGTCAGGATGCCGCGTGGCGCGGCGCGGCTCTCGGCACAGAACCGCCCGGCACGGCCGCGCGCCAGTACGAGCCCTTCGCGCTCGAGTTGCGCGTAAGCCGCGCGCATCGTGCGTCGCGAGATGCCGATCTGCGCGGCCAGCGCCTCCTCGGTTGGCAGTCGTTCGCCGGCACGCCAGGCATTGCGCGCCAACTCCGCACGCACATGGCGCAGCGCGCGGGAGCGCGGTGAGCCGCTGCGTACGGCCACCGCGGTCACACCGCGGGCGGTTGATGGGAGAGGGCTCTTCATGTCGGAAAAGATACAAGAGTGAACAACGTGAGTCAACAGAAGATACATACTCATAAATACGTATCTTTCTTGTTGCACCTCCATCGTCTGTTGCGTAGCATTTCTCCTATGTCAAGCCCTGTCCGTCGGTCGCTGTTCTCTTTTGGACTCGTCGCCTGCCTCGCGTGTCTGGCCCGTGTCGTGTGCGCCGCTCCGACGGCCGGCGAGTTCTGCGCGGCTGCGCCAAACGACCGTGCGATCACGTTGCTTGGTGCGTGGCGTTTCGCGCCTGACAACAGCGTGCGCACGGGCGTCGGCGTGGAGCAGCGCTGGTATGAATCCGGGTTCGACGATTCCGGCTGGCGCGCGATGGCGGTCGGTCAGAGTTGGGAGAAGCAGGGGCTCAACTACGATGGGGTGGCGTGGTTCCGGGCGCGCGTGTTCATCCCCGGCGAATGGCGCGGACAGAAGCTGGGCTTTTCTCTCGGCCTGCCCGACGACCATGCCGTCGTCTACCTCAATGGCGCCCAAGTCTGGAAGGCCACCGCGTTCGGTCCGCGCATCCGCTTCACGGCGCTTCCGGCCGACCTGCGTTTTGGCGACTGGAATACGCTGGCCATCCGTGTCACCGACTTCTACAAGGAGGGCGGCATTCATGGCAGCGACTTTGCCGTCGAGCGCGTCCTGCCATTCGGCGCGACGCCGGCCGGGGCTGCGCCGGCCCGCCTCGCCCTCAGCCTGACAGCGAAACTGCCGGACGATCCCTTCGCCGATTCCGCCTTCCGCCACGGCCGCCGCGACGGGGGCACCGCCGATACGCGCCCGCGCCTGGCCGCGGCCCGCGGCGCCTTCACGCACCCGTTCACCCGCGCCGCGGGTGACGCCCTCTGCGTGGAGGCCTGGTATCCGAACTCCGCCGGCGAGACCGTCGACTACCGCCTGCTGCCCGCGGAGGGCGGCGACACCTGGCAACGCGAACGCTTCGACTACGTCTCGTTCTACGTGCGCTCGGCCGATACCGCGGGCGAGATGAACCTCGGGCTGAACGTGGGCGACGTGCGCTGGGGCACGGGAGGCTCCTCGCCGGGCGCCGTCTCCTACTCGGCCACCTTCCCCGTGACACAAACAAGCGTGTGGCAACGCGTGGTCCTGCCCTTCACGGCCTTCCGCCGCAAACTCGACAACAAGACCGAGCCGCTGGAATCGCTCGCGAAGATCGACACGCTGGCCATCGGCACGTCCGGCGGGTTGCTGCAGCGCCCCGGCACCATCCAGTTCGCCGCCTTTGAGGTCGGCCGGTGCACGCTTCCGGCCGCGGCCGAGCCTGTCGCGCTCGACGGTCTCTGGCGCTTCCGGCTGGATGACCGCAAACCCGATGGCACGCCGGTGGACAAGAAGGATGAGGCCGAGAAGGACGGCTTCGGGCTCCAGATGGGCTTCGAGCAGCCCGCCTTCAACGATGCCGACTGGGACCTGATCCATCCCGGCAAGGCATGGGAACTGCAGGGCCACCCCGGCTACAACGGCTGCGCCTGGTACCGCCAGAACATCGTCATCCCGGCCGCCTGGCGTGGGAGGCCCCTCGGTCTGCAACTCGGCCGGCCGGATGACCGCGGCGAGGTCTATTGGAACGGGGCGCAGGTCGCGAACATCGAGAAGTTCGGGCCGTCCTTCGACATGGCGCTTGCACCCGATGCCGTTCGCTACGGGCAGACCAACACGGTGGCCGTCCGCATTCACGACTGGTTCTCGAACGGCGGTCTGATCGGTGGGCCTTTCCGCATCGGCCCTGCTCCCGTCCGGTTGTTCGTGGCCAGAGCCGGCGGCGTCGCCGTGCCGCCCGAATCGTTTGATCCCGGCGTCACCCCACCCGCCACGCCCTGGTCGCTGCGGCTGGAGTTCCTGCCGGGCGTCGCCGACCGTCCGCTCGCGTTGAGCGCCACGCTGCGCTCCTGTTTCCATCGCGATGTGGTCAGCATCACGGTGCCGCTGCCGGCGCACGCCCCGGCAGCCGACATCCCGCTCACGCCCGACCAGACGCGCCAGCTCTACTACTCCGAGAATTTCGCCTTCACCTGCGTGCTGACGGACCCGGCCACCGGCGACGTGGTCTGGGCCGGCTCCGAGCCGAGCCGCGCGTTTGCGCTGGCCGCCCGTGACACCGCGGCGCTGCCCGCGCTGCCGGAAACCACGGAGGAGACTCCGGTCGGCCGCCTGCGGCTGATCGACCGCATCGACTGCAGTGTCGACCCCGCCACGGACATCCACCCGTACAAGGAGGGCGGCATCCGCGCCTCCTGGGTGGGGCGTCGTGCCTACCACACGTGGGAGCGCGGCGTGACCGTCGAGTCGCTGGCTGATCGCCCGTACCGCCAGGCTGCCAACAACGAATTCTTCGGCTACCGCATCGGCCGCGGGTCGCTCAAGCCCCACACGGCGTACCTGCTGCGCATCCTCTACCCGGAGGATCACCCGCGCTACTTCGCGCTCGACATCAAGGCCGGCCGCAACTACCAGGGCACCGGGTTCCGCACCGGCACCACGCTGGCCGCCGAGACCGGCGCCGACCCCTCCGATCCCTGGCCGCTCTCCGGCACGTTCCAGTGGTACGACCACATCGTCATCCCCGACGACGTCACCTACGGCCAGGCCGGCGCCAACACGGCTTCCGGTACGAACGGCTTCTGGCTCTTTTTCCACGATATCGGCCGCGCCTACGCCGGCGCCTGGAGCCATGGTCCGGCTGCGGCCGAGATCCGGCTGTACGCAATCGACGACGCTGCGGCCTGCGCGCCGCGCATCGCCCGGCCGCCGGCGGGCGTGCCGCGGCGGCTGCTCATGACGGACTGGGAGCGCCAGCCCGAGATCCCGCCGGCCGACGCCGTACTATACGCGCGTATGCTTGGCCTCGACGCCATCGCACCCGTCATTCAGAAGTGGGCCAGCGCCGGGTTCTTCCATTCGTCGGTCGGGTTCACCCCGCCCGGCTGGTACCGGGCGTCGCCCGTCGGCGAGGACGATGCCGACACCTACACGCGCTGGCTCGCGGCCACGCGCGGCAGCGGCATCGGACTCATCCCGCGCATCGAGTATGGCGGCGGTCCGAAATTGCCCAAGGACGCCCGCGTCATCGGGGCCGATGGAAAGATCGACCCCTGCGGCCGTTTCTGCTCGTGGGGCGCGAACCTGCTGCACCCCGCCACGCTGCAGGAGGTCAATGCCACGGTCGACGACCTGATCGGCCGCGAGATCGCGGCCAACCCGCAACTCGGCGGGGTGCTCTGGCGCATGCGGCAGGACCGCCTGAAGTGTTCGTACGGACCGGCCGATGTGGCGTTGTTCTGCAAGGAGACCGGCGCTACGGCCCCGGCCAAGGCCGACGCCGCCGCGCTCGCGAAGTGGGCCTCGTCGACCGTGGCGGCTGCCTATCACGCCTGGTGGCACGGCAAGCGCCGCGACTTCCACGCCGCCGTCACCGCGCACCTGCAGGCAGCCCGCCCCGACCTGCGTCTCTTCTACTACAACTGGGATCCCGACGGCTGGAACCTCGGACTCAACAACAACGCGGTCAACAAGCCGCAGGACTGGACCGATTACTACGACGTGGCGAAGGCGCCGGCCTTCCTTCGCCGGCGCGCGCTCGAACGCGCCGCGTTCAGCGACGCCGACTATGTGCGCATGGTCTCGACATTCGGTGAGCCGCACCTGAACTTCCTCGCGCCGCTCTACGCCGCTCTTCCCGGCTTCGTCGCGTTCGCCCCTGTGCACCGGTACTACCTGGCCAACAACGGGCCGTACCTGGAGCACTTCCGCAGCGGCGACCGCCTTGCCGTCTGCAACATGTTCAGCTACGAGGAGAAGGCGCGCTGGAACGTGCAGGCCGACAACCACGAATCATGCGAGATGACCCCCGGCGGGCCCGACTTCGGCATGGCCGATGAAGTGCTTTCCGTATTTCACGGCGATCCGCAGACCCTCACCTGGACCACCTACACCTACGGCCGTGGCTTCATCGACGCGCATCGCCGTTTCGCCCAGGCTTTCCTCGCGCTGCCCGCCGTGGCAGGTGTCGTCGTGCCGCAGGCCAACCCGGACATCCGCGTGCGGCGCTACGACACGGCCGCCGGCGCGTACGTCGCGGTTGTCCACCGCGGCCTCAAGCCAACGCAACTCGACCTGGCCGCGCTCTTCCCCGGCCAGGCGCTGCACGATCTTGTCCTGGCTGCGCCCGCGCCGGCAACGTTGCCATTGCCGCCGATGTCGCTGCAAGCTTTCCAAGCCAAACAACATGTTCTGCAGAACAAGAAAGAAGAGGAGGATTAAGATGCTGACGAAACATCGCCGCCTGTGCTCTCCTGTTTTCCTTCGCATCGCCGCGGCTTGCGGGTTTTGTACCGCCACGTCGGCGGCAACGACCGTTGTCGAGGAGAACTTCAACAACTACGGAGTCGCCAACGTCAGCATCAACGGTCTGGGTTCGGCTGGCGCGGGTTGGGCGGGGGCTTGGTCGTGTACCCCCACCTATGGCGACTACAAGGCGGGAACGGTTCTGACTTACGGCGGGGCGGGGTACAACGCTCCTGGAAACGAGTCGGGAAGTGACGATGGTACCCTGGCCGCCGGGAGCGGCGCGGGCGTCGTCAACGATATGTACCGAGCCATCGACGTGGATCAGGGAACAGCCGGCAACCAAGGCATGACTGGTACGATCTGGATCAGTTGTCTGGTCAACGTCGCGGCTAACGGCAAGGACGTTTTCCTGTTGCTGGATACCAACAGCGGCAACAACGCGGTCGCCTTGCGTGGTTCAACGGGTTTGCACGCAAGCAATACAACCAAGGTGCCCGAGCCGGTCATCAAGTACAACAATGGCACGGACGCAACCAGCACGGCAACCTTCACAGCCGGGGTAACACACCTTTTCCTGGTGAAGATTGTCATGAACAACGGCGGAACCGGCGACTCGGTGGATTTCTGGGTCGACCCGACGCTGGGGGCGTCCGCGCCAACCAGTGCGGCCGTGTACAGCAAGTCAGGTGTGGATGCGTATGGGGCGACCTTTGATGGCATCGGGTTCACGTTTGCCACAGCCGGGGGCAGCGTGGATGCGTTGCGCATGTCGAACGATGCCAAAGCATACCGCCTGGTGACGGGGGACGCGGCGGCGGGAACGGTGATCGTCTTTCGATGAGCAGTCTGCAATCGCTGTCCGGACGGCATGGCATGCGTGTCTCGATGAAGTCGCATGTGTGCAAAGGAGTAACCGTGAAAGTTCTGTGGTGTTCTGTTTTGCTCGTGGTTGGCTGCCATGGTGCGAGCCCGGCGTGCGCCGCCGAAGCACCGGTGTTGCCGCTGTCCGAGATGCTGGGCCCGCGGCTGGTTCAGGCCGACGGCAAGAGCGTGCCTGTCGCGACGCTGCAGGGCAAGGTTGTGGGCGTGTACTTCGCCGCGCGGAATGATCTGGCCAGCTACAAGTTCCATGAGTGGCTGCTGCGCCTGCGCAACCGCGCGGTCGCGGCCGGGCAGCCGTTCGAGGTCGTTTTTGTCAGCCACGATGCCAGCGCGGCGGAGATGACGTCGCACATGAAGGACTGCAAGATGACCTGGCCCGCCGTGCCTTATGACCGGGCGCGGATCCAGAAACTGGACGCCACGTTCCGCGTCGGTACGTTGCCGGTCCTCGCTGTGCTCAATGCGCAGGGCGAGGTGGTTGCGACGAATGCAGTGAAGATGGTGCTATCGGCTGGAAGCAAGGCGATCGAGGTCTGGCAGAAGGCCAAACCGGTCAGGTTGCCGTGAGCAGACCTCGGCAATCCATGGGCGGTCCTCGCGCGTCCGGCCGCACGGTCTCGCGGAGCTCGACCCTCCCGACTTAGACATTCCGCCTCTCAATCTGCGGCCATCTGCACAATCTGCGGACGCCTCGGGGATGCGTCCCTACCCGATGAAATGCCGCGAACCGGGTAGGGCGCGTTCCCCGAACGCGCCGCCATCCTTTGTCGACAACACCGTCGGTCCGGCGCCTGGCGTCACGACGCATGCATCAGGAATCAGACACCCGCTGTACCCGGACCCCGTTGTGTCCGTCGTGCCGTTGTGGTGAGTCCGGCGCTCGATCTGACGAACCGCAGCACTGGAGGGGCGCGGTCCCTCGCGCCCTCAGCAACCGGCTCGCACCTGTCTCGTCGGCGGTTCGTCCGCAGGCCCCGGCGCGGGCCGCCTCACAGTCTGCCGGAGGCGCGAGGCCGGGCGCCTGTACCGAACACGGGCCTCGAGAAATGCCGCTTGCGCCTCCGCCGTCGTCGTGGTAGCGTTTACGGTGTTGCTCATATAGCAACAACCACAACCCATGCAGCGGCCACGTCAGAAGCAGAGCGGCGGGGATTCGGCGGCCTGGCCGGCACAGGCCAACGGCAGCCTGGTGAGCGGCATCGACTGCCTGCTGCGCGTGGCGGCGGGGCGGCAGGCCGTGGGCTGCCGTGAGCTGGCGCGCGAGTTGGGGATGGAGCCCACCAAGGCCAACCGGCTGCTGGGCACGCTGGCTGCGCTGGGCTTGGTGGCGCGCACGGGCGCGCGCAAGTACGAGCCCGGTCCCGGTCTGCACGTGCTGGGCGCGATGGCGCTGCGCGGTTCGCCGCTGCTGAGCGTGGCCCTGCCGCACCTGCGCACGCTCAGCCACCGCGCCGGCGGCCGCAGCGTGGCGCTGGGCGTGCGCTGGCGCCGCCAGGTCTGCTACCTGTTCCACGGCACCACGCGGCACATCGAGGCCGCCATCGACCACCGCTTCCTCTTTCCCGCCGAACGCTCGAGCATCGGCCAGGTGCTGCTGGCGTCGCTGCCGGTCGCCGCCGTGCGCGATCTCTACGCGGGCGACGAGACGCGCGACGGGTTGCCGGCGCGGCTGGCCAACGTGCGCAAGCAGGGCTACGCGCTGAACTGCACCCCCGCGTCGGGGTCCATGGCCGTCCCGATCGGCGCTCCCGCCGTGGCCGGCCTCGCCGTGGTGGGCGTCATGCCGGCCGATGCCGAACAGTTTCTGTCCGCGCTGCAGGAATCGGCGCGGTTGATCGAACGCGACCTGAACGAAAGGAAGAGCCCATGAAAGCAACCCCCCGGACCACCGCCGCCCACCTCAACATCTCGGGCGTGCTGCCGCACCTGGCCGTCAAGGCCGGGCACTTCCCGAAACGCACCGAGACCGGCATCGGCGCGCTGATGCCGTGGGCCAACCGGCTCTGGTTCGTCACCTACGTGGCGCATAAGCAGGGCACGGGCGACGGCACCGGGCTCTTCTGGATCGACGATGAGTTCCGGCTCACCAAGCATGAGGCCTCGGTTGTCGGCACCTACGCCAACCGCATGATCCACACCGAGAGCGACCAGCTTTTCATCGGGCCCCATGTGATCGACACCGAGGGGCGCGTGCGCACGATCACGCCGCTCGTCAACGTCCGCATCACGGCCACCTGCCGCCACCTGACCGACCCCGCCGGCAAGGTCTACATGGTGGGCATGGAAGGCGAGTTCGCCGAAGTCGATGTGAAGACGCTCGACGTCCGCATGCTGGCCGACCTGAAGCAGGAACTGGCCATGGGCGAGCGCTGCCGCCCGCATTTCAAGGACGCCTACACCGCGCACGGCCGCGTGGTGGTGGCCAACAACAGCTACTATGGTCCCGACTTCCTGCGCGGCCACAGCGACGGCCGGCTGGCCGAGTGGGACGGCCGCACGTGGCAGGTGTTGGAGCGGACGCAGTTCAACACCACCGCCGGGCGGCTGGCCGGCGACCTGGGCGAGGCCATCTATGCCGTCGGCCAGGACCGTGCCTCGGCGCTGTTCAAGGTCTACCTGCCCGCCACCGGCTGGGTGACGTACCGGCTGCCCAAGGCCACGCACACGCAGGACCACGCCTGGACCACGGAGTGGCCGCGCATCCGCGAAGTCGAGAGCGAACGCTGGATGGTGAACGCCAGCGGCCTCTTCTACGAGTTGCCCGCCATGACCTACGCCAACCGCGTCTGGGGTTTGCGCCCGGTCTGCTCGCACTTGCGCATTGTCGGTGACTACTGCTCGTGGAACGGGCTGCTGGTGATGGCCGGCGACCAGACCACGCCGATCAACGACACCAACGCCTACGTGGGGCAGCCGCAGGCCAACCTCTGGTTCGGCAAGACCGATGACCTCTGGCAGTGGGGCAAGCCGCAAGGGTGGGGCGGCCCGTGGTGGGACACCGCGGTTGTGGCAGGTGTACCGAGCGACCCGTACCTGATGACCGGTTTCGACCAGAAGTGCCTGCACGTCAGCCACGATGCCGACCGGCCCGTGAGCGTGATGATCGAAGTCGATTTCCGCGGCGACGGGCAGTTCTTCCCGCATGCCACGCTGCAGGTGCCGGCGCGGGGCGCGGCCAGCCACGTCTTTGCTGCCGGCTTCAGTGCGCACTGGGTGCGGCTGACGAGCGACACGGCGTGCACCGCGACGGGACAGTTCATGTACACGTGAGGCCGCGGAGACGCGCAGTTGGCACAACCCCGCTGACGCTCATACGGGCGTGGCCAATGATGGCGCCCGCGACGCCGACTGGCGTGGAAAAGTTGCCGTGTAACGTGCCGATGATCAGGCGCTTGCGACAAAGTCCGGACGACCGGACTTTTCGTTTCGGTCGGGCTCTGCGCCTGTCGGGCCGCGTCGGGCGCCCGGTCTCGCGGAGCTCGCCCCTCCCGTGCCTGTCGGGCCGCGTCGGGCGCCCGGTCTCGCGGAGCTCGCCCCTCCCGTGCCTGTCGGGGCGCGTCGGGCGCCCGGTCTCGCGGAGCTCGCCCCTCCCGTGCACACAGCACGCGTGGATGGGTGGTACGGTTGCGCGGCTCAGCGTAGTTGCAGCACGGTCGCCGTGGGTGGGGCGTTGAAGCCGACGCAGGCGGTATTGTTGGATGCGACGTCGTCCGGCTTGTCGGAGACCGCGACCGCGGCGCAGTTCGTGCCGGCGACGGCGGTGGCGCGCCACACGACGGCGGTCGCGACCAGCGCGGCGCCTTCGCCGTCGGCCAGCACGGGCAAGGTCCAGCGTCCGGTGGCAGGTGTATAGGACCCGGTGGACGGCATGACACTGCGCACGTGCAGCCCCGTGCCCCAGGTCACATCCACGCCCAGGCTGCGTGCCGTGTAGGGACCGCGGTTGGTCACCAGCAGCGTAAACGCGACGCCTTCGGCTGCGCGGCCGCCGAGGGCTCCGCCGCCCTGCCAGGCCAGCCCCACATCGGCGGGGAAGGTGAGACCCTGCACGACGTTCGTCAGCCACGCCACGCGCTTCGAGACGCGCGAGCTGAAGAAGGCGCAGGGGAGGGGTTGGTTGGTCGGTGTGGCGTAGAACCAATTTGTGCCGGCATTGTAGTATAGGCCTGAGTAGTCGTAGAGCGTCGCGTAGAACGCGCCGGTTCCCAGGTGCGAACGGCTGAACAGCGCCGGATCGACCGCGAAGCTGACGCCGATCAGCTTCCAGCCTGAGCCGGTTGCCGCGAACGACGGCCCGCCGCTGTCGCCGAACGACAGCATGCACTCGTCGGCGTGCCCGCCGGCATCGAAGGTGGCCCATGCGAGGACGTCATCGCTCGGTGTGTTCGTGCTGTAGCCGGCGAACCCGTCGTAGCGGTTGATGCCCCAGCGGCGCGTCTTGTTGTTGGCGCCCAGAGGCCAGCCGTTGGTGAGGGTGGCGGTGGTTATCGGCGGCGAGCCGCGCTCGCGCCCGCGCCCCTGCACCACGATCCAGCGGCCGGTGTCGACGGCGGGCTCGATGTTGATGCGCGCCCAGTTGGTGGCGGGTGGTCTGAAGCGCAGGACGGAGAGGTCGCTGGCGGCGTCGGCGGTGACCACCGTGACGGTGCATGCCTGGCCCCCGTAGACAAAGGTCTGTCCGACCGAGTAACCGAGGTGCTTCGCGGTCAGCACGGCGTTGGATCCGATGACCGTGCCCAGGAAACCGCCGAGCGGCACAGTCTGCGCCCAGCCGCTGCCCGCCCAGGCGCCCGTCGGGGCGCTCGTGTGGTAGGCCACGCCGTTGGTCGCATAGAAGACCACGGCGAGCGCGCGGCCCGCCAGCAGGATGGCGAGCGCGGTGGCCGCGACTATGGAGGAGTGGGAGCGCACGTCAGGGCACGTGACGGATGCGGAAGAAACGGCTGGGGGCGTCGGCGGCGTCGAACCACGCGCTGCCGTTGGTCGTCGTCGGCACGGCCGGTTTGAGGAATCGGAAGGCGGCGTCCGGGCGGTTGGTGGCGAGCACGTCGTAGAGCTCGTAGGGCTTGGCCAGCCAGGTGAAATTCGTCGCGCCGATGGCGGTGAGTTTCAGGTGCGATGCCGCCTGCTTGGGATGTGTGCCCTGCATCCACTCGCGCTGGTTCGAGAAGCCATCGCCGTCCGGGTCGCCGGCGGCGCCGCCGCTCGGGCTGCCACTAGCCGCGAACCAGTCGTCGGGCAGGGCGTCCAGGTTGGCGTCGGGCAGAAAGGCCGTCACGCGCGCGACGTAGTACTGGGCCGGCGAGAGGTTGGTGCCGTCGGAGATGCGGAAGTTGTAGCGGTCGAAATAGGAGTCGGATGCCGGGTCGATCTGTTGGTAGCCGAAGTAGCCTCTGGGTGTGTAGGCCAGCAGGAGCCCGGTGCGAGTGAAGGTGCCGTTGACGGCGTTGGCGTCGATGCTCACGAGCGTGCAGCCATTGGTGCCCTGCAGATCGTAGACCGGCAGCCACGTCGCGTTGACGCCGGGGGAGGGTGTGATCTGCGCTCCGGGACGAGTCAGGATGTTCATGGCCCGGTTGAGCGTGTAGGGCGGCGTATTCAGCGGATGGGTTCCCAGGATGTGTGCGACGTCGTCGCCGCCGAGGGTGGCGCCGCGGTTACCGCCATGGGCCGTGTCGTACATGATTGCCGCCGACAGGGCGCTGTGGCCAAGCCCGGCGACGTGGCCGATCTCGTGGCAGAGCACCTCCTCAAGATTTTTGGGGCTGTTCGTGAAGAAGCGCGCGGTGTGCTTGATGATCACGTACCCCCAGCGCGTCTCACTGAACTCCTGGGAGCCGATCTTGCCGCCCGAGCCGGTAAGGGCGCTGTAGCTGAAGCCGCCCTCGCCAAGCGTGGTCGAGGCGGGCGGGATGTAGTTGCCGTAGTTGTACAGCTGAATCCAGAGGCGTCGGTCCGATTTTCCCAGGTTGGGGGCGGCGGCACCGAACGCCTCGCACCCGTCGAAGCGGAAGCGCACGGTCGAGGCGGCGCTCCAGGCCTGGCAGGCGTTGGCGACGGCGGTCAGCGCCTGCGCCGGCGTGATCCCCGCGGGGAGGGTGTTGGTATCGACGCGGTAGAGGATTGGCTCGCCGCGGTCGCAGGCGATGAAACGTTCGGTGAACCAGAGCGGCGCCGGCTCGCCGACCGGGGTGTCTTCGGCCAGCGGCGCGGAGACGGCCTGCCACTCGGCGGGCGCGCCGGTCCCGGACGGGCGCGCGGAGAGGCGTCGGCGTTCGCCGATCCGGAAGCGCGGCACATCGCCTCTGCGTTCGCCGCGGCCATCCAGTTCGCCGCCGTCGATGATTACGCGCATCGTGCCCGCGACGCGGCCGCGGCGCGGCTCGGTGCGGTCGAGCGTGACGACGGTACGGATCCGGCCGTCAGGTCCGCGGAAGGCCCGCAAGGCCGTGACGGTGCCGTCAAACGAGACGCCATCGGCCGTCGGCGCGCCGGCGACCGACGGATCCAGGGCCGCCCGCGCGACACCTGCCACGAGCAGCAGCACAGCACAGATGAATATGCTTCTCACCACATACCAATTATAGCATCCGCACGCGCCGCCTCGCCATGCGAAGTTTGCCATTTCTGGGCTTGTCGTCCGGCAAGACGGCGCATATAATACGGAATTGTAAGCGTGTGCCGTGGGATCACGGCCTAAAGTCGTGACGGCAACGAGGGTTCATCGGAGGCATCATATGAAGAAACTGATGTTGGGTGCATGCGCGATCGCGAGCGCGGTGATTCTGAGCGGCTGCGCGTCGTCGATTCCCATGGGCGGCATCATCACCGACGTGAAGATGCCGGTGGCGGCGGGCGGCGACAAGATGCCGGCGCAGCTGAAGCGCGGCGAGTCCATGTGCAAGTCGTATGTGGGCATGGTCGCGACGGGCGACGCCAGCATCCAGGCTGCACTGCGCGACAGCGGCATCAAGACGATCTACTACGTGGACTGGGAGGCGTTCAACGTCCTCGGCATCTACGGCGAGTACAAGTGCGTCGTTCACGGCGAATAGTCGTGTGACGGAGTAATCTTGGTGGAAGGCCGGCCGTGAAGCCGGCCTTCCTTCTTTTGAAGGGTTGCACGCGTGAGCCGGATGCGCCCCACCATGCTGTGTTGCGCCCTGCTGGCGGCCTCCGCGCATGCCATCCGCACGGCTGAGCCGGAGTTGCAGGTTCTGGCCGACGCGGTCTGGGTGGCGACACCGGGCAACGATGGCGACAGCTTTGCCGTCCGATGCGGCGATCACAAACTGCGCGTGCGGCTCTACTTCGTCGACACCCCGGAGGTCACGACGGAGGGGACGGGGATGGAGTCGCGGGTTGGCGTGCAGCGTCGCTATTTCGGGCTGGCCCGGGACGAGCAGGTGCTTGCGTGCGGGCGCCAGGCGTCGGAATTTACGCGCGCCGCCCTGGCGCGGCCCTTCACCCTGTACACGGCATTCACCGATGCCCGCGGCGAGGGGGATCGCGTCTACGCCTTCGTGCGCACGGCTGATGGTGCCGATCTGGGCGAGGCGCTGGTGGCGGCCGGTCTGGCGCGCGCCTATGGCTATAGCCATGCGGCACCGGACGGGAGTCCGGCGGCGGCTGTGCGGGAGCGCCTGGCGCGCAGCGAGGCGACTGCGCGCGCCGCCTCGGCTGGCGCCTGGCAGGCCGTGCCGGACGCGCCCGCCCGGCGCGCGCGC
>CAYQJG010000040.1:0-37209 GCA_964417715.1 uncultured Lentisphaerales bacterium
GCGGCGACCGGCGTTTCCTGAAGCACGTCACGCACCTGGAGCTGGAAAGCCTGCCGACCGGGGGCTGGGGATACGACCACTTTCCGATGGGAGCCAAATACGCCCAGTTGACCGGACTGGAATTCCTCGGGATGACCGGAAAGTTCCACACCACCTGGGGCGAGTTCGGCGGCTTCAAGCATCCAAACGCCCTGCGTTACGAATGCGCCGCCATGCTGGCCTATGGCGCGAAATGCTCGGTGGGCGATCAGTTGCACCCGGATGGACGCCTCGATGAGTCCACCTACGGCATTATTGGCGAAGCTTATGCGGAGGTGGAGACCAAGGAGCCCTGGTGTACCGGAAGCCGGAACATCGCCGACGTCGGGCTGCTTTCGGCGATTGCCCTCGACCCCGAACACAAGGCCGGGGCGGATTCCGATACCGGCGCCAGCCGCATGTTGCTTGAGGGGCACATCCTGTTTGACATGCTGGACGCCGAGATGGATTTTGCACCGTACAAACTGCTCCTGCTGCCGGATGAGGCGAAGATCGCACCGGCGCTCAAGCAGAAACTCGACGCCTACCTGGCTGCGGGCGGCCGGATCCTCTTTACAGGCCGGAGTCCGCTGGACGCCCAGAACGCGCCGCTGTTCGACCTGGGAGCGGTCGTGGCGGGCGAAAGCGCGTTTTCACTGGACTATATCCAGCCGATCGCCGCGTTGCGACCTGCCTTTGCGCAGTCGCCCCTGATCATGTACAGCCGGTATCCCCGGATCAGGGTCACCAGCGGGAAGTCGCTGGGAGACGTGATCGAACCCTACTTCGAGCGCGCCTGGAACCACTTCTGCTCGCACCAGCACGCGCCGGCGCGGCGCGATGTGAGCGGCTACGCCTGCGGCGTGGAGCACGGCAACCTGATGTGGCTGCCGATGGACATCTGCCGGGCCTACCGGAAACTTGGCCAGGTGACAACCAAGCACGTTCTGCTTGGCTGCATTCGCCGGATGCTGGGCGAGGGGTTCGGCCTGCGCGCCAACCTGCCGGCAACTGCCCGCGTCACGCTGACGGATCAGCCGCAGGCGAAGCGCCGCGTCCTGCATCTGCTGCACGCCAATCTGGCGCAACGCGGCGGACCCCAGCAGGGCCACATGGGTCAGGTGACGATGGAAGTCATCGAAGACCTGACCCCCTGCTGCGATGTCAAGGTGTCGTTGCGACTGGCCAAGCCGGTGCGACGGGTGACCTTGGAACCCCAGGGCAGGGAGCTTCCGTTCCGCATGAACGGCGCTCGCATGGAACTGGAACTGGATCGCTTCACCTGCCACCAGATGATCGTAATCAGTGATCAGTGATCGGTGATCGGTGTAGCCTGTCGGGAGGCGTTGGTTGGAAGAACACGGGAAAACGGTTGATGAGTATTTCGGATCAGGAAAGATGGAACCCTGCCATCTGCCTGCCACTGAAGAAGAGGACGGCAACCATGAATCTTGGCGTGCAGTATTACCGGGCTCCGTTTCCGGAGAACAAGTACTGGGAAGACGACCTGCGGCGCATGCGCGACGCAGGCCTCAACACGGTGCAGCTCTGGGTACTCTGGGGGTGGGTTGAGGCCAGGCCCGGCCAGTTTGTCTTCGACGACTACGATCGGCTGGTCGAACTGGCCGGCAAGCACGGCCTGCGCGTCGTGCTGAGTACCATCGCTGAGATCCAGCCGCTCTGGATCCACCGCGAGGTGCCCGGCAGCGAGATGTTCACCAACCTGGGGCACAAGGTGATCAGTTCCGGCCGCGCCGAGTGCCACTTCGGCATGGCGCCCGGCGGTTGCACCGACCACCCCGGGGTCTGGGCGCGGATGCGGGCGTTCCTCGAGGCCGTGGGGTCGCGCTACGCTCCGGTGCAGCATCTGGCCGGCTGGGACTCCTGGAACGAGCTGCGCTGGAACATCAACTCCGACGGCGAGGTATGCTACTGCCCGCACACCGTGCAGGCCTTCCGCAACTGGCTGGATCGGCGGCATGGCGGACTGGATGGCCTCAACGCTGCATGGAACCGCCGCTACGGGCAGTGGGACGAGGTGATGCCGGGCAAGGCGCCAGGCCGGCCTTTCACGGAGTGGATGGCCTGGTCGCATTTTCTCACCTGGAAGGTGTGCGAGCATGGCAAGGCGCGCTATGCGGTGCTCAAGGGCATCGATCCCGTGCATCCGGTGACGCTGCACGGTGGCGCGCCATCGCCCTATTGTGCCGGCGGCATCGGGGCCTACGGCGGCGTGACGCCGTTGGCCTTCGGCAACGACTGGCATTTCGCCGACGTGACAGACGGGATCGGCTGCTCCAACTTCCCGAAGTGGTTTAACGTTGACGACACCGATTTCGGCATGAACATCGAGTTTGTGCGTTCGGCGGCGCGCGGCAAGCGCCTGTGGCTGAGCGAGCTGCAGGGCGGCCGTGCCGCGTCGACGGCCGGTGTGCAGGAATCGGTGGATGCGCTCTCCCAGCAGCGCTGGCTCTGGAACGGCCTTGCGTGCGGAGCGGACACGATTCTCTTCTGGTGCTGGCGCGACGAAGTGTTCGGCTGCGAGTCGGCCGGCTTCGGCCTGACAGGCCGGGACGGTCTGGCCGGGGAGCGCCTGGCGGCAATGCAAGTCACGGGCAGGGTCCTGCGGGAACACGGCACGCTGCTGGAGCAGTACCGCCCCGCTCCAGGCACCGTTGGCGTCCTGTTCAGTCCGCAGTCATATTATGGTTGCGGCGCACAGAATGGGGGGGCCGAGAAGGCGAAAGAGGCGCTGCTGGGCGTGGCCCGGGCCTTTGTGCGCCGCTCGATCCCGTACACGGTGGTCGAAGACGAGCACCTCGAAGGGCTGCAGGGTCTGCGGTTCGTCTACCTGCCGGCGACCACGACCCTGAGCGAGAAGGCCAAGGCGGCCCTGCTCGCGTTCACCCGCGCGGGTGGCGTGCTGGCGGTTGAGTCCGAGTGCGGCGCCTTCACCGACGCCGGGCTGTATGTGGAACCGTCCGACCGGTTCTTGGCGCAAGCCACCGGCCTGACTGAAATCGGCCGGCGTAGACTCAGCGGCGATCGCCTGGAGGCAAAGCTGGACGGCCGCACAATCGCCATGAAGGTGCTGCAGTGGATGACGCCGCTGGCAGGGGGCGAAGACATCCAAATCCATGCGGCCAATCCTGAGGGGATGCTGCTCGCCACAGCGTCGCTGGGTCAGGGCAAGGTGATCTACTGCGCGTCGTATCCGGCGGAAGCCTATCGCCGCGCCTATAACGCCGGGTTCGAGGACTACATCGAGTGGCTCGCGAAAGCGGCGGGCTGGCAGCCGGACATCGAGGTTGTTGCGCCGGCGCCGACGGAGAGTACGTTCCTCTACGTGAAGCATGGCAGCGCCGCCGGGCGGCGCGTGGTGTTCGTGTTCTTCCACGCCGACCACAAGGAGGCCCGCTTGCGGTTCCGTCCGGGCTTCCTCAAGGGCCGCACCCTGGTCGACCTGATCACGAACGACACGCACAAACTGAACGGGGATCCGGCCGGGAGCTTGGAGCTCGAGCTGCCCAACCCCGTCTGGCGCTTCGCTGTGCTGGTGGAAGATTGCTCGTCACAGATACCAGGCTGTGAGGCAACGGAAGCGCAATCTGGAAATCAGGAAATCAGGAAGGCGGCTTGCTCGTCTCTTCCGGCTTTCCTGAGTTCCCAATGAAGAAATCCCGCGGAGAACCCGGAAACATCAGAAGGATACGAGACCATGCGCGCGGTGTTTGCCGCCGAGAAGTCGGCGGATGAGGGGCGCGCGGTGAGTATGAGGGATGTCTGAGCGGAAGCACGACGCGAGGGACGAAAGGGACAAATGACCATGACCTCACGTGAGATCATTTTGCAGAACATCGAATGCCGCTGCGAGGCGCGCATCGGCCTGAACTTCGACAACGGCCGCCGCAACGACATTGTCGGGACCGGCGCCAACCATGGATTCACGCCCAAGGTTTGGGTCGAGGGCCGGGTCGAGTATTCAACCGACATGTGGGGCAATGTCTGGCACCGATTCGCCGGCATGTCCCAGGGCGGGGAAGTCTGCAAGCCGGTTCTGGAGTCCTGGGAGCCGTTGGACAGCCTCGTTCTGCCCGACCTCAGCAACCCCGCCTACTACGAGGGGGCACGCGAACTCGGGCGTGCGGATCAGGACAACTTCAGGATCGGCTGGCTGCCCGGCTTTCCCTTCGCCATCTGCCGCTACATGCGCAAGATGGAGATCTATTTCATGGACCTCATCGAGAACCGCGACCGCATCGACGTGCTTCACGACCGGGTCACCACGCTTCTGGAAGCCATGATTGACCGCTATGGCGAGGCCGGCCTGGACGGCGTCATGTTCTGGGAAGACCTGGGCATCCAGGACCGCACGCTGATGGGACCGGGGATGTGGAACGCTATCTTCCGCCCGTTGTACGAACGGCTCACCGGCCGCGCGCACCGGTATGGCATGAAGGTGATCCAGCATTCATGCGGCTATAACTGGGCGCTGATCGATGCCCTCTGCGAGTCCGGCATTGACTGCCTGCAATTCGACCAGCCCGCCGTGTACGACCTGCCGGCGCTGGCCGAGAAACTGCGCCGTCATCGGGTCGGCCTGTACTCGCCATGCGACATCCAGAAGGTTCTGCCGGCCGGCGACCGCGTTCTGATTGAGCGCGAGACCCGTCGCCTCGTCGCGACCTTCCGTGGCGGTCTCATCGCCAAGAACTACGGGGATCTGAATGGTATCGGTGTGAAGCCCGAGTGGGATCAGTGGGCGTATGAGGCGTTCCTGCAGGCTGGCACCCAGTAGAAAAGGAGATGGTATGAAAGTAGCGGTACTCGGAGCAGGCGCAATGGGCGGCGGGATCTGGTCCACGCTGAAGGACCACCCGCTGGTCAACGACATCGTCATGGTCGACAACCGTGAGGAGTGCGTCCAGATGTGGCGCACCAAGCACAAAGCCAAGGCGACCACCGATCTCAAGGCGGTGCTGGCCGATCCCGAGGTCCGGCTGGTTTTCGTCACGGCTTCCAACGGCGCCCACAAGCCGCTGTGCATGGCCGCGTTCGAGGCCGGCAAGGCGGTGATGTGCGAGAAGCCGATCGCCACCACGCTGGAGGACGCCCGCGAGATGGTCGAGATGGCGGAGCGCAAGGGGTTGTTCTTCCAGATCGGCTTTGAGCTGCGCTATTCCAAGCTCTACACGACCGTCAAGGATTGGATCGACGCCGGCCTGCTCGGGCAGGTGATCAACACGCAGTTCTCCTACTTCTGCAGCGAGTTCCACGGCAAGGGGTCGTGGCGCAACCAGAAGGGGACCGGCGGCAGCATGTTCGGCGAGAAGCTCTGCCATTACGTCGACCTGCCGCGCTGGTGGATCGGTTCCGAAGTGACCGAGGTCCACTCCATGTGCGCGCCCAACGTGGTGCCTTACTTCGAGGTGCGCGACAACTACCACACGCTTTACCGCTTCGCCAACGGCGCCGTAAGCTCGCTAACCTTTGTGATGTACGCGGCGCACACCTTCGACGGCGACCCGCTGCAGAACATGGTCACGCAGCAGCAGGGCGACGGGCACCAGCTCACCTACCGCGTCATCGGCACCAGGGGCGCAGCGGCCCTGGACGTGTTCCACCGCACACTCAAGCGCTGGGAATACGGCGACTCGCCCAAATGCATGACCAACAAGCTGGTCGAGACGCGCACCTGGGAAACGGCGGAGGATCAGCGCTACTACCATGATGGCGCCACGCAGACGCTCGACATCGTGCGCCGCGTCCACGAGGGGCTGCCCCCGGCCACACCGGCCCGCGATGCCTACGAGACCATGCGCGTGGTCTTCGCCGCCGAGAAGTCAGCGGATGAAGGGCGCGCGGTGAGTATGGGGGAGGTTTGAGCGAATGACACCCCGAAAAAACCAGAATCGTCTCAGACAGTTGGCTGGCCAGTATGCGGAATACGCCAAGGGGGAACCGATGGCCCGGCGCCGGGAGAAGTGGCGCCTGCACAACCGCCTGCAGGAGAAGACCTGCCCGTTCCACATTGAGGACAACGGCTCCTACTTCAAGGATCTGACTCCGTCGCTGGCGTGCGAAAGCGATGACGGCCGGGCCTTGGAGGCCCGGTTGCTGCACGCATTGACCGCCTACGAGAGGATCGACGACGACCGGATCATCCCGGACCGGTTCGTGGTCGACTGGTGCACGCCGACAACTGGCCTCTGCGACGAACTCCGCTTCGCGCGCGCGGACAACGGCCAAGGCAACACCACCGCCTACATGAGCAACCACCCCATCCAGGACATCGAAGCGGATTTCGGCAAGTTGAGGGAACCGACGATCGCCCTGGACCGGGAGCAGACCGAGAACCAGCGGCAACTGGCTGCAGAGGCCTTTGCCGGCCTGCTCCCCGTCGAGGTCGGCCGCGCCAGTTCAGCCTATTCCAACGGAATCACGAACAGCGCCGTGCATCTCATGGGCATGCAGGAACTCTATCTGCAGATGGCCGTGAATCCCAAGGGGATCCACCGGTTGTTTTCGTTCCTGGCTGAAAACAATCTGGCATTGGGCCAGTGGGAGGAGGAGCAAGGCCTGCTGACCGCGAACAACGACGGCAACCAAGGGTACTGCACGGGCAGTTCTCTGTATTCGGACGAAACCGCGATTCCGGCCGGACGTAAGGCGCTGTCAACGGATCGCTATGGCTACCTGGAGTCGCAGGAATCCGCCGGAATCTCCCCCGGCATGTTTGATGAGTTCGTGATGCCCTGTCTCACCCCGCTGGCCGCCAGGTTCAAGTTCCTGATGTTCGGCTGTTGCGAAGCGGTCCATCTTCTCATGCCCGTCCTCGACCGCCTGCACGGGTTGCGCAAGGTCAGCGTCACTCCCTGGTGCGATCTCCGCGAACTCACCAGGACCTGTCGGACCGACATCATCTGGTGCCGGAAACCAGTTCCCCTCCTGCTGTGCGGCGAGACATTTTCCGCTGACGCCCTGCGGCGGCACTTGCAGGAGACGCTCGACATCGGGCGGAATCACTTCATCGAGTTTGTGTACCGCGACACCGACCTGCTGACCGGAGGAATGGCGGGGCGTGTCGCGCAGACCTGCGCGATGATCCGCGAACTGACCGGGCATCCCGAGGGGAGCCGCGGCTGATACGTCTGACGACGAAGGGAGAAGACCCACGATGAAGCACGTCCATTCCAGCCGCCTGATCAGCGGCACGTTTCTCGGCATCGATCACTTCAGCGACGAGGAGGCGACGCGCTTCCAGGCGGACCTCCGCTCGCTCGATGAGGCGCAATGGGCGCGGATGATCGACGACATGCACGCCATTGGCATCGACACGCTCATCTTCCAGCAATGCGCCACGCGGCGCGAGGGGGGCGCGAAGCCCACGGCCTACTACCCGAGCCCCTCGCGGCCGAGCATGCGCTGGCAGAAGGGCGACACCTTCGGCGCGGTTGTCCGCCGCGCCACGGAACTTGGCATGAAGATCTTCTATGGCATCGGCGACATGGCCGGGCCGGAGAGTTACCTGCACGGGGAAGAAGCCTGGGTGGATATACGGGTTACCGTGGCGGAACTGGCGGAATTGTACGCGGGACTCCCCAGCTTCGGCGGCTGGTACTGGACCAGCGAGTATCCGCCCTCGTCGATGATGGGCCGGGACGTGTTGCGGCGCGACATCCCGAAGCTGCGCGCGCTGCACGACGCCGACGTGCTGCTGGCGCCGGGCCTCGACGCCGCTATTTCCGCCACGCTGCTCGGCGACATCGACGTGGACATCCTGGCCTATCAGGACGGTGTCGGCATCAACATCACGCCCAAGTCCTGGAACCGGTTTCCGGCGACCAACCGCCACCACAGTCTGGATCGCCTCCCGTACTATTGGGAGTTGATCAAGCGCGGCCACGACGCTTGGCAGGACCCTGCCAACATCCGGACGTTCTGGAATTACTACACGCGGCCACGCGGCCGCACCCGGCTGTGGAACGACCTGGAGATCTGGGAGTTCGACCACCGCGGCGCGGTGATTCCGGCGGAGATGTCGCGCGTCCAGAGCCAGTTGGAGCTGTCGGCGCCATTCGTCGACAAGCAGACCATCTTCCAGTACCCGGGACTGATGTGCCATCCGGATGCGCCCGTGAAGGTCGGCGGCGAGCGCGCCGTGGAACTCTACGAACAGTATGCCGCCTACCGCCAGCGCCTGCTCAAGGAAGGGCCGGGCTTCCTGCGGACCGGCGGGTTTGAGTGAAGGGACAACCATGAAGAAGTCCTCACTCAACGCCGTGCCGTTCACCCGTGTGTCGCTCACCGATGGCTTCTGGGCGTCGCGCCAGACCGTGAATCGCGAGGTCACACTGCCGGTCGAGTACAAGCAATGCAAGGAGACGGGGCGCATCGACGCCTTCAAGCTGGACTGGAAGCCGGGAATGCCCAACCAGCCGCACCGGTTCTGGGATTCCGACATCGGCAAGTGGATCGAGGCCGCCGCCTACAGCCTCAAGACGCATCCCGACAAGAAGCTGGAGGCGCTCGTGGACGATGCTGTGGCGCTGATCGGAACAGCCCAGCAGCCCGACGGTTATCTCAACATCGCCTACACCGTCGTGGAACCCGAAAAACGCTGGGCCCATCTCGTGGCCTCGCACGAGCTCTACTGCGCCGGCCACCTCATCGAGGGCGCGGTCGCCTACTTCCAGACCACCGGCAAACGCCAGCTTCTTGATATCATGTGCCGCAATGTCGAGCACATTGCCAGTGTCTTCGGCCGCGGGCCGGGACAGAAGCGCGGTTATGACGGCCATGAGGAAATCGAACTGGCCCTGGTGAAACTGTACCGGGTGACCGGCGACCAGCGGCACCTTGACCTGGCCAAGTACTTCATCGACGAGCGCGGGGTCGAGCCCAACTACTTCCGGCTCGAAAACGCGAACGCGCGCAAGCAAGGAAGGGAACAATGGGAGCTCACGGATTTCACCTACATCCAGGCCCACAAGCCGGTGAGGGAACAGGACGAAGTGGTCGGACATGCCGTACGCGCCATGTACCTGTATTGCGGCATGGCGGACGTGGCCAGGGAGGCCGATGACGCAACCCTGTTGCCGGCCCTGCGCAAGTTGTGGAGCCACGTGACGCGCAAGCGGATGTATGTGACCGGCGGCATTGGATCGTCGTGCGCCAACGAGGGGTTCACCTTCGACTATGATCTGCCGGACGAGACGGCCTACTGCGAGACTTGTGCCTCGGTCGGGCTGGTCTTCTGGGCCCATCGCATGTTGCAACTGACCGGCGAGGGTGAATTTGCCGATGTCATGGAACGGGCCTTGTACAATGCCTCCCTGAGCGGGGTCAGCCTGGACGGGCGCAAATTCTTCTACGCCAACCCGCTGGCGGTCTATCCGGAGGCTGTGCGCGGCGCCCGGGACCACGTGGCAGGCGAACGCCAGGAGTGGTTCGGCTGCGCCTGCTGTCCGCCGAACATCGCGCGGCTCATCGCCTCGGTGGGAGAGTATTTCTACTCCGAGAGCGAAGCAGAGGCGTGTGTTCATCTCTACGCCGCGGGTGATGCCGGACTGCGGGTGGCCGGGCAGAGCGTGCAGCTGCACACGACCACGAAGTACCCGTGGGACGGCGCGGTCAAGCTGCGCCTGACGCCGGAACGTGCCGCGAAGTTCACGCTGGCGCTGCGGATTCCGGGCTGGTGTGGAAAATACAAGCTGACCGTAAACGGCAAAGCCGTAGCCGGCAAGCCGGTCAATAACTATGTGCGGATCGCACGGCGCTGGGAGGCCGGGGATACGGTGGAGCTGGACCTGGCCATGCCGGTGATGCAGGTCGAGGCCAATCCGCGGGTGCGCATGGACTGCGGCCGGGTGGCTTTGCAGCGCGGACCCATGGTCTACTGCCTCGAGCAGAAAGACAACGGCGCGGAACTCCGCGACCTGACGCTGCCGGGCAAGGCCGGCTTCAAGCCGGTGTTCCTCAAAGAGCAGATGGGCGGCGTCACCGTGTTGCGCGGCAAGGCGCTGCGTCGGCGATCGCAGGACTGGGCGGCCGGCGACCTCTATCGCACGGCTCCGACCGCGCGCCGGACGGTGTCCGTCACTGCCGTGCCCTACTGCGTCTGGGGTAACCGCGCCGCGGGCGAGGAGATGCTGGTCTGGATTAACCGGGGCCTGTAGGGCCGACAGGACGGCAAGGAAAGGATCGCCTAACATGAACACGAATCTCCTGCCCGACGGCTCCCTTTTTCCATTCTGGGATGACGCGACGAAGTACCGCCGCGTTTTGCACGTCGCCCAGCAGCATCCGGCGGCCAGTGACGCCAACCCCGGCACCGAGGCCGCCCCGTTCAAGACCATCGGCGCGGCGGCCAAGCGGCTGGGACCGGCCGAGAAGGTGGTGATCCACGCCGGTGTCTATCGCGAGACCGTGCGCCCCGCACAGGGCGGAACCGGGCCGGACGCGATGATCGCCTACGAGGCGGCGCCGGGCGAGAAGGTGGTCGTGACCGCCACCGAAGCGCTCACGCCTGTTGCCCGGCCGAGCGCGGGCTGGCGCATTCCGGAGGTGGCCGGCGGCTCCACCGTGTGGATGGCCGACCTGCCCGAGAACGTCTTTGTCGCGTACAACCCGTTCCTGGTCCGCAATGCCTATGAATACCTGATCCAATACGGCGAGCGGCAGGATCCGGAGTGGCTGAAGCGCGTCCTGCTGCGGCGCGGCAGCGTCTTCTTCCGCGGCCTAACGCTCCGGCAGGTGCCTTTCGCCCGCGAGCTCGCGGCGCAGGACGGGGCTTTCTGGGTCGAGGAGCCCGGCCTGCGGATCCATTTCCGCCTGCCCGGCGACGTGGCCCCGGGTGAGCCGCTGGAAATCTCGGCGCGCGAACAGACCTTTGCGCCGCGCGAGCCTGGGCTGGGTTACATGCGTGTGTCGGGCCTGACGCTGCAAAATGCCGCCGACGGCCTGCCGGTGCCGCAGCGCGGCAGCTTCAGCACCAGCCGCGGCCACCATTGGATCATCGAGAATTGCACGGTCGACGGCGCCAACGGCGTGGGTCTGAGCCTGGGCGCGGAGAGCTGGGACGGCCAGGAAACCGCGGAGATGGGCGGCCATATTGTGCGGCGCTGCGAAATCCGCAACTGCGGCATCTGCGGCATTGCCGGTGCGCGCGGCGTGCGGCATTCGCTGTTCGAGGACAACCTCTTCGAGGCCATCGGCTACCACGACCTCGAACGCATGTGGGAATGCGCGGCGATCAAGTTCCATTTTGCCGAGAACTGCCTGATCCGGCGCAATGTCATCCGCCACATCCGCCACGCCGCCGGCATCTGGCTGGATGTGGACAACCTCAACAACCGGATCACCGGCAATGTGTTTGCCGACATCGAAACCCTGCAAGGCGGCGTGTTTTCGGAACTGAACTACCAGAGGAACCTGATCGATCACAATGTCTTCTGGAGTATCCGCGGCTGTGGCGTGCTGGCCGAAGGCAACGAGAAGATCGTGGTCGCGCACAACCTGTTCGGCGAGCTACCGGACCGGCAGGCGGTGTTCTGTTCCCTGTACCAGGCGGCGCGCAAGAGCAGCGGTCGCACCAGTATCTGCCGCGCCAACCAGGTGCTCAACAACATCATCATCCGCGGCCCGCACCGGGTGGCGTTCGCCAGGCGGGAGCAGAATGTGTGCGACGGCAATCTCTACCACTCGGGCGACGACGACTGCTGCTTCCAGGTGCTTTTGCCGGAGCCGGGGAACTTCCAGAGCCTGGCGGGCTGGCAGGAGTTCTTCGAGTTCGACAGCCACTCGCGGCAGGCCAGGGTCGATGCCGCCTTCGACGCCGACACGCTGACGTTGCGGCTGAAGGTGGAGGGCGCGGTCGCACCGGTCTGCGTGGAATCGCCGTTGCTCGGCGGCGCGTTGACGCATGCGGAGCCGGGACCGTTTACGGCGGAGCAGTGGGCGGCATTGAACCGGGGTGGCAGTGTGTGCCTGGATCCGCGATGCCCGCGGTCCGTGGGGAAGCAAACGGGAACCAATCGCAGGACGAAGAACACATGAACCTAAGAAATCTGGCAGCAATTCGTAACGGCAAGGCGGGACGGTGTTCTTCCTGGGACACGACCGGGCGCAACGGTGACTGGTGGATCATTCCGGCGGGGCAATCACGCGTGCTGGCGGACATCCGCGGCCCGGGCGTGATCACCCACCTCTGGATGACGCAGAGGGCCAACTATCGCGAGTGCCTGCTGAAGATCACTTGGGACGATGCGCCCGCCCCGAGCGTGCTCTGTCCACTCGGCGATTTCTTCGGGATCGGCCACGGGTTTGTCAACTCGTACCAGTCGCTGCTGTTCACCGCCTCGACGAGCCGGAACAATCAAGTCGACCAGGGGTGCGCCCTCAACTGCTACGCGCAAATGCCGTTCCGCAAGCGGGCCGTCATCGAGTTGCTGAATGAAGGCACGACGGACCAACAACAGTATTTCTACGTGGACTATGAACAGGCAGCCGCCAGCGACCTGAAGGGCCTGGGTTGCTTCCACGCCGAGTTCCGCCGCGCCTGCCCGTTCCAGGGTTGGGCCCCGGAGATGTGGGTGAATCAGGTCACGCAAATGGATATCCCGAACCTCGGGCGCGAGGCGTGGAACAACAACTACGTCATTCTGGAAACCAAGGGGCGCGGCCATTACCTGGGCTGCAACCTGTCGGTCACCAACATCCAGGGCTCCTGGTGGGGCGAGGGCGACGACATGATCTGGGTGGACGGCTACAAGTGGCCGCCGGACTTGCACGGCACCGGTAGCGAGGATTACCTGAACCAGGCCTGGGGCATGCAGCCCAATGCCTTCCTGCGCAACGGCACCTCCATCCACGCGAAAGACACCGATGGCTACCAGACGAGCTATGTGCATCACCTTGAGAATCCGGTGCGGTTCGAGAAGGAGATCAAGGTCACCATCGAGCACGGGCACGCCAACCACCTCTGCAACGAGATGGCCAGCGTCGCGTACTGGTACGCCGAGCAGCCGACCGCGGCGATTGCCGTGCCGCCGGTGGCCAAGCGCCTGCGGGTGCCGAAAGTCGATGGCAAGTGGTTCATCTCGCCGGCTCTGCGCTGGCCGGGGAAACCGCTCGTCATCGATGAGGCGGTGCTGGCAGAAGCGCGCCAGGAGTTTGCCGAGTACCAGATGATGACCCACTCCCGGCGCATGAGTGAACGCCACTCCCAGTTTCTCGAAACGGGCTGGCAGGTGTCGGAGCTGTTTCCTCTGACGGACGTCACCCAGGCGCCGTACCGGGGACTCGGCGAGGCGCACGGCTGGAGCGAAGTGCCTGCGCAGACCAAGTACCCGATGGTTCAGGTCCATGGACTGCGCGGTCCACAGGGGCTGGTCTATCTGGCCTGCAAGGTTCGCGTTGCGAAAAAGGGCGAGTGGATCTTGCACGTGGGCCACGATGGCGGGGCCCGCGTGTTCGTGGATGGCAAGTCGGTTGGCGCCACCGGCGGCACGATCAATCCCGCGCCCCTGACGCGGACGCAGAAGCGCCTGGCGCTGAGCGCCGGCGAGCATGAAATCTCGGTGGCGCTCGACCGCGACGGCGACCGGGGCTGGGGCCTCTTTGTGTCGTTTGAGCAGACCGAAAAGAGCGGCGGCGCCAAAGGCCAGTCCGCCGCGTTTCCGGAACCGGTGTGAATGGAGCGACACCCATGAGCGCGACGACTGACCCGTACCGCGTCACGCAGCTAGCCGACAACGGCTCTGACCGAGCCACGGCCTACCACATGTCCAACAAGGTGGTGCGCCATAGCGATGGCGTGTTCGTTACCTGGCTCGATGATTGCTACCGCATCGTTCTGGCGCAAGTCGATCCCGACACCGGCACTGTCGTTACGGCTTTTCCGCTGGCCCAGGGCATCGACAACCATTGCGGTGCAGCATTGACGCTCGGGGCGGATGGCGCGCTGCACGTGATGGCCGGTGCCCACGGCACGAACGGGTTCATCCATCGCTTTTCGGCGACGCCGGCCGACCCGGCCAGCTGGTCGCTGGCCGAGGCGGTCGGCGCCGCGTCCACCTATCCGAGCCTGGTGACGGCGCGCAACGGCGACCTGGTCCTGGCGTACCGCCACACCGCGCTGCAAGGGTCGTGGTCTACTTGTGTGATCCGCCGCCCGCGCGGTGGCGCTTGGAGTTGGTGCAATCCGCTGGTGGCGGCCCCGACGCCGGGATACACGTTCCCCACCAACAGCCTGAGCGTTGGACCGGACGGCACGCTGCATCTGCTGCTGGAGTTCTTCAAGACCTTCCCCGAGAATCGGGACGCATCCCGCTCGATGGCGGTGACGCACCTCAAGTCGTGCGACAACGGCGTGACGTGGTTGCACGATGACGGCCGGCCCGTCAAATCCACGCCGGTCGGGATCGAGGACTGCACCCTGATCGATTCCGATCCCGCCGGAAGTCTGCGGCCAGCCAATCTTGTGGCCCTGCCTGACGGACGCTTGTGGTGCGGCGTCTGGAACCAGCTCACCGGAGCCGCCGGCCTGCTGCGCCGCGATGCCCCCGGAGGCTGGACGCGCGTCGACCTTGACGCCGCGATCGCCATGGCGGCTCCGGAGCGGGTGCCCACCTCGCAGGCATGTCTGACCGTGGACCGCGATGGCAGTCTGCTGGTCGTCTCTACGGTGGCGCCGACCCTCACCTGGGCGCATCCAGAAAACGAGCTTCTCTGTCTCTGGCTCGATCCCGCGACGGGAGCGCTGCGCCGGCACTGGCGCGTGCCCAAGGCCGATCCGGCGCAGAGCAACTGGTTGCCTTCCGTCGAGCGGGGCGACGGTCCCACGCCGGCGCATTCCCCCGTGATCCTGTTCACCGACGGCAACCGCGGCGAGGGCCTGGTCAACGCTGCCACGACCCGTGTGCGGATGATCGGCAATATGGATGAAGCAGAACGGGGGACAACCTGATAGGCAGGAGCGAGGGCGGGTGTGAGTTGGGCAACCTTAAAGGAGAACCGTAGATGACGCAGACATTGCAGATATCGTGCGTTCAGATGCATTGGGCGAAATCGTTGGAGTTCAACCTTCAGCGGACCCTTCACTACATTAACGAGGCCGCAGAAGCCGGAAGCCAGGTTGTGCTGTTCCCGGAGGCAAGTTTGACAAGCTACTACTTTCCTTTCGTGGTCGAACTGGAGCAGGCGGCCGTCCTTGACGCACTGAAGCAGACTTGTGCCGCCGCCTGGAAGAAGAATATGTGGGTGATTGCGGGTACGATTCAGAAGACGAAGGATCGGTTCCTGAATCTGGCGCATGTCATCAACCCGAAGGGGCACGTCGTGCATGAGTATGCCAAAGTGCATATGGCCGGAAGGGACGAGAAGCAGTATTGCCGCGGCGGGGATAAACTGTCCCTGTTCAAGATCGAGGGAATCCTTTGCACGCTTGTGATCTGTCGTGATGGACGCCACCCCGAACTCTACCGGCTTCCAGCGATGGCCGGAGCGCAGATTCTCTTCCATCCGTCGTGCAGTTCGGATGAAATCGAAGCCGTTTGCTGGAAACGCACGTCGGGCCGGGCGCAGCAGCCGGTCGGGCCGAACTCCAAAATGTTCCACTGCGTCGCCAACACGATCGGCGAATCGCCTGACGGGAAGCAGACTTCAAGTGGCTCATCTTTCATACGTGAACCCAATGGCATCCCTCTTGCCGAGGCAGGCTTCTACCAAGAGGAAATGATTACGTCGGTTCTCGATCTTGCCCGCGCTGACCGCTCCTACATCATAGACAGCATGAAGAACCCTCCCTTCCTCGCCAAGCACTGGCGACAGATGGTTGAAGAGGTGCGGAAGAGGAAGGATCTGAAGCCTGAATAGCGGACAGCTCAAGCCACAGACTGGAGACGCAAAGATGCCGGGAACCAAGCTGACGCCGCAGGAACGTTTCAAGCTGACCTTGGCCCACAAGCAACCTGATCGCCCGCCTGTCAATATCTGGCCCACTCCCGAGATCTGGGAAAAACTGTCACTCCACTTTGAGCGACGGTTCGGGGATCGCAACTTGGAACGAGTACTCGAAATCGATTTCAGAAACGTGTCCCCGACCTACATCGCCCCTGTGTCGACGCCGCAGAAGTCCCCGGGGGCAATGATCACGACGACTGAAGATGGGGTCTATCAGGATGTGGTCTCCAAACCACTGGCGTGGATCAAAACGATGGACGATGTGGCGCGCTATGTGCCGGTGAACGATCCGCAGAAGTTTGATTTCTCAGGGGTATCGCAAGCCTGTCGGGCGGCCAACCCTTTCGTGAGGGTTTTCGGCCACCCCGGCATGTTCGATATTGTCAATGGGCTTGGCCGCGGGATCGGGCTGGAGGACCTGCTCTGCGGGATGCTGTCCGGCGATCCGGTCATTCTGGCGTTGATTGAAAAGCACCTGGATTCTGACTTCCGGTACTGCCAGGCAGGGCTGGAAGCCGGCCGAGGAGAGATCGAAGTGCTTTCCATCGGGGAAGATTGCGGGCATCAGCAAGCACTGATCTTTCCGCCCGACTTCTTCGAGAGTTTCTTCGCGCCCCGGCTAAAGCGCTTCGTTGACCTGGCGCACCACTACGGGGCCGTATGCATGATGCATTCCTGCGGCGCGATCCGGGATCTGATTCCCATTCTGATTGAGAATGTGGGGCTGGATATCCTGCAAGCCTGCCAGCCCGAGGCGCAGGGCATGGAGCCGGCGGCCCTGAAGAGGGACTTCGGTGACCGGATCACCTTCTCAGGAATGCTCGGCCTGCAGAAGACGCTGACCCACGGGACGGTGGAAGATTGCCGTCGCGAGGCCGAACGCCTCGTCACGGTGATCGGCAAGGACGGCGGTTATATCTTCGAGCCCGCCAATTCCGTCACCAAGGATGTCCCGCTGGAAAATCTTCTCGCCGCGTATGAAGTCGCCACGGGGAAGAAACTGCTGTGAGTTCCATACCAGGAGAGTTCCCTCATGTTGTTCAAGCCAGCCACGATATTCAGTGATCACATGGTCCTTCAACAGGGCGTTCCCATTCCCGTCTGGGGTTGGGATGCCCCCGGGCAGATGGTGCGGGTCACGCTCGGCCGGCAAACGGCAACCGCTTGCGCCGCCACGGATGGACGGTGGCAGGTGCGGCTTGATCCCGTCGCGGCGGGCGGCCCGTGGGTGCTCCTGATTGACGGCTCCTGCTCGGCAACCTTTGCCGACGTGATGGTGGGCGAGGTCTGGATTTGCTCGGGTCAGTCGAACATGCGATGGTCGGTGTCGCAGTCCCGGAATGCCCGGGAGGAAATGGGCGGAGCCACTGATCCAGGACTCCGTCTTTTCAAGGTGCCGAACTGGAGCGCCAGGACGATCCAGAACGATCTCGCGGCGGCGCAGTGGGAAGTCTGTTCGCCTCAGACGGTCATGGACTTCAGTGCCGTTGCGTATTTCTTCGGCCGCGAACTGCGCCGGAAACTCGGCGTTCCGGTCGGACTGCTCCAGTGTTGCGTGGGGGGGACGCCCGCGGAGTCGTGGATGAGCCCCGCGAGTCTGGCGCTGGAGCCTGCCGCGGCCGGCATGCGTACCGACCCGGACGAACTCCAGATCGCATGGGATGCCGGGATGAAAAGCATCCAGGAGCAGACCCGGGACAGCGCGAACACCGGCTGGCCACGGGGCTGGGCCGATCTGCCGACGCCGGCAGGTGATTGGCAGGAGATGCAGCTCCCCACGCTCTGGCAGCAGGCAGGCGTGAAGTTCAACGGCATTCTGTGGTTCCGTAAAGAGGTCGATGTGCCGTCCGCGTGGGCGGGTCACGATCTCGCGCTGGGCATCGGGGCCTGTGACAAAAGCGACGTCACCTACTTCAATAACGTCCAGGTGGGCAGTGTCACGATGCAGGAGCGGGAGGATGCCTGGTCCCTGGTGCGCACGTATCGCGTGCCGGCCAAACTGGTCCGGCCCGGGCGCAACGTGATCGCCGTGCGGGTGCACAGCGACATGTTCGCAGGGGGCATGACGGGGCCTGTCGAAGCGATGCACCTCACTTGTCCCGCAGTACAGGGCGCGGCGCCGATTCCTTTGGGGGGCCTCTGGCGCTATGCCGTTGAGGCGAACTATGGCCCGGTGGAAGTGCCGCCTCAGCCCGGCGGCTGGTATTGGCCTTCCAGTTGCTATTGCGGCATGGTCGCGCCCCTGATCCCCTACGGTGCACGCGGCGCCATCTGGTACCAGGGGGAGGCCAATGTCGGCCGTGCGGTTCAATACCGCGACCTGTTCCAGGCGTTGATTCGCGACTGGCGCCAGCAGTGGGGGCAGGATCATTTCGCGTTCCTGTTCGTCCAGCTCGCCAACTACCTGGCGATTCGCGAGGGTCCGGCGTCGAGTCCCTGGGCCGAATTGCGCGAAGCCCAGGCCGCCGCGCTGGCACTGCCGGAGACCGGTATGGCCGTGGCCATTGACGTGGGGGAGGCCAACGACATTCATCCGACGAACAAGCAGGATGTCGGCCATCGCCTGGCCTGCGCCGCACTGGCCAAGGTTTATCAGGTGCCGGAGATGCCAGCCAGCGGTCCGCTCTTCGCCCGGGCGCAGGCCAGCGGATCGTCCATGCATATTGTCTTTACGCATACCCACGGGGGCCTGCTGGCACGCGGCGGGCGCTTGACGGGATTTTCCCTGGCGGGCGCCGACCGTCGCTTCGTCTGGGCCGAGGCCCAAATTGACGGCGACAGCGTGATCGTCTCCAGTCCGACGGTGCCTGCGCCCGTGGCCGTGCGCTACGCCTGGGCCGACAACCCGGTGTGCAATCTCTACAACGGCGCCAACCTGCCGACAGCGCCCTTCCGCACGGACAATTGGACAAAAAAGAAAGACCCATGCAAACTCAACCTGTAGATCCAGCGACCATCCTAGCCACCCTGCGCCCCGGTTATCCGCGGCTGCTGCTGACGCCCGAACGGCTGGAGCAACTCCGCCAGCAGACGCGGGACATCGCCCGGCCGCGGGAGTGGTTGGCTCGCCTGCGCCAGCGCGCGGACGAGTCGGTGGTGATCCCGGCTCCGGATGAGCCTGGGCCGATTCCCAGCCGCATTGTCATGGAACGGCTGATGGTCCTCTCGACCGTCGGCGCCCTCACGGGGGATGCGACTTACGCGGCCGCAGCGGCGGATGCCATCCGGCACGTGACCGGGTGGGAGGATTGGCGTGCTCCTGCATGTCGAGCGTACACCATTTTCGATCTGAGTATGGCCGAGGTCTGCACGAGCCTGGCGCTGTGCCGGGACCTGCTCGGCGACGCGCTCCCGGAAGAGGCCCACGCCGCAACAGCGCGCTGGATTCGCGAGCAGGGGCTTCCTCGCGCCCTGGTGCATTACCGGCGTCCGGCAGGCCAGCGCTACTGGCCGGATGAACACAACAACTGGAACCAGGTCTGCAACGGGGGCGTCATCCTGGCCGCCTTGTCCATCGCCGACACGGATCCCGCCCTGGCTGCGAACTGCCTGGTCGAGGCCGTGCGCTCGCTCCCGAACGTCATGCAGGAATTCGCGCCGGATGGCGGTTCGCTGGAAGGCCCCAACTATTGGCGTTACGGGACACTGTTCAACTGCCTGGGGCTCGATGCGCTGCAAAACGCCCTGGGCACCGACTTCGGCCTGAGCCGCGCTCCCGGGTGGGACCGAACCGGATACTATTTCGTGCACGCCAGCGGTTCTTCCGGCTATCTCTTCAACTACTCCGACGGCCGGGCCGAGCGGATGGCCGCCCCGCATCTCTGGTGGCTGGCGCGCCGCTTCGGCGATGTCTGTCTGGCCGCTGCCCGGCTCAGGATGATCGAGGAGGATGCCGCGCTCCTGCCCCAGATCCCTCCCTCGCTTCTGGTACACGAACACGGGGTACAGGGCTTGACCGTAAACTATCTGGATCTGCTGTGGTACGACCATGCCCTCGCTGAAGCGGCGGCTGAAGCCCCGGCGCTGGACAGCCATTTCAAGCGAGCAGGCGTGGCTACGCTGCGGAGCAACTGGGATGGGGCGAAGGCTACTTTCGTCGGGTTCAGGGCCGGTTGCTCGTCCTGGGCCCATTCGCATCTGGACTCGGGTTCGTTCGTGCTCGATGCCCTGGGCCAGCGCTGGGCCGAGGATCTCGGTTTGGACAGCTATGGATTGCCCGCCTATTTCGAGACCTGGGGGGGTTCCGCGAAACGGCACTACAGTTACTACCGTATCCGCGCCGAAGGGCACAACACCCTCGTGCTCAATCCCCACCTGCAGCCGCAGCAGGATCCGGCGGCGGAGGCCATGATCCTGCGGACCGGGTCGTATCCGGATCATGCCGTGCTCGTCGCCGATCTCGGGCCTGCCTATCGCAAGCAGGTCGCCGGCGTGCTGCGCGGCCTCCGGCTCAATCGCCAGCGGGGCGATGTCCTGCTGCGGGACGAGGTGCTGCACGGCGAAGCCGTGGACTACTGGTGGTTCATGCACACCCGCGCGCAAGCGACCGTGTCGGAAGACCGGCGTTCGGTGCTGCTGGAAATGGGCGGACAGCGGCTGTGGGTCGGGCTCGTGACGCCGGACCAGGCCGGGTTCGAGATCATGGACCCCCGGCCGATGGTGCATTCACCCGACCCGGCAGGCCAGAACCCGAACGAAGGATGCCGCAAACTCGTCATCCATCTTGAAGTGGTGGTGAACCCGGCGGTCACCGTGTGGTTTGTTCCTCTGAAGCCGGGCGAGGCCGCGCCCACCGCGCTCCCGCCGGTCGAGCCGCTGGGCAGTTGGTGGTAGCAGGATCGCCGTGCACAGGATAAAAGCACTTGTCTAAACAGAAAACGGTAACAACGAGGCAACAAAGCATGAAAACCCACATCGAAGCCTTGACGCGCATGGCGCTTCCGCTGGTTGGATCGATCGAGCCGGGAGACGGATTCAAGATCGGCAACGCCAAGCGCGAGTTTACCCTCGTCGAAACCGACGGCACGGCCTGGACGTATTCCGAGGCGGCCACCGGACTTCAGGTGACCGTAGCGTTGCGAGTGGTCGATCAGACGGTCGTCTTGTCCACGCTGCTCGAAAACAAAGGAAGCGCGCCGATCGCCGGACTTGATGTGATGGAACCGCTGCGGATTGTGTTCAATGGTCCGCCAAGCCAGTGGCGGCACATTTATGCCAGTGGCGGGACGACCGAGAATTTCTATCCGCCGACGGCCTTTACAACCTATGATCAAACTGGGATGGACTGGTCGCTGAAGATCGAAAGCCATCCCACAGGAAGATCATCGAATCTGTACCTTCCCTTCTTCATTTCACTTGCTTCAAAATCAGCAGATGCCGAAGGCTTGTTCTGCGGGATGGAATGGTCCGGGGCCTGGGAAATGGTCTTCTGGAAGGAAGACGAGAACCGCATCGGTCTTTGCGCGGGGGTCAGAGTCCATGGCCTGACGCTGGCCTCCGGGGAAACGCTCCGGCTGCCGGAGGTTCATCTCGGGTTATTCCGGGGCGGCGCGGAAGCGGGCACCAATGCGTTGCGAAAACATCTGTATGAACAGGTGTGTCCGGCCTATCAAGGCAAGCCGGTCATTCCCCGAGTGAGCTACGACCACTGGTTTGGCATCTACAACAACCTCAACCTGGACGTGATGAAAAGGGAGGCGGACCGGGCCGCCGAACTGGGAGTGGAAGTGTTCGTCGTCGATGCCGGCTGGTTCCCCGGGGATTTCTCTGCCGGGGTCGGCAACTGGGACGACGTTGACCGGTCAAAGTTCCCCGATGGATTGGAGCCCTTGGCCGAGTATGTCCGGAATCGGGGCATGGATTTCGGGCTCTGGTTCGAGATTGAACGGGCGAGTGAGGGCACCCGGGCGCTCATAGACCATCCCGAGTTCTTCTTCCCCCGTCCCGGCGGAGGCGACGGTCACAACTTTGCCCACCTGAACCTGGCGCGCCGGGACGCACAAGACTGGGCCATTGAGACTGTCGGACGCTGGATCAAACGGCTCGACCTGAGATGGAGCCGATGGGACTATAACATCGAGCCGCAGCCTTACTGGGATGCCGCGGATGCCAGCGGAAAAATCCAGTTCGAGTACTGCAAGGGGCTGTATCGGGTGCTGGACACGCTCATGGCACGGCATCCCAACTGGATGGTCGAGGCCTCTGCGAGCGGCGGCCGGCGCATCGACATTGGGACCATGAAGCGCGCGCATACCTATTGGTTTTCCGATCAGACCGAGATCCCGGAGTTGTGCCGCTACATGCAGGCGAGGGCCAACCGTTTTCTCCCCGGCCACCTCTTGAACAGCAGCGTCGCGGTCGGCGAGAAGGCCGGCGATGCCGGGTTTGATGACACCGCCATCCTGAGCCGGATGCTCGGCAAGCTGGGCTTCGACGGTGCGATCAGCCGGTGGTCGCCGGTGTTGACGGCGCGGATGGCGCGCTGGGTTGGCGTCTTCAAGGCCATTCGCCCCCTGCTGGTCCAGGATTTCTACCAACTGCTCCCTCAGCCGCAGGCGGCGGAAGACTGGGATGCGGTTCAGTTCGTTTCCTATTCCGGCGACGAGTCCGTTGTGTTTGCGTTTGCGGGGAATCGCAATGACGCAAGGGTGTTGAGACTCCGCGGACTGCAGAGGGACCGCCAGTATGCGGTTCGGCAGATGCCTGACGGTGTGAGCGCGATCATGCCGGGTGAAGCCCTGATGGATTCCGGTCTCCCCGTCGCTCTGGAACAGGCCCAGGGCGCACTGTGGAGCATCACCCTCCAAGGAAGACGCTGAAAGGAAGATCGGCATGAATGAAAACGTTTGGTCCTGTAAGATAGCCGCTGGTTTTCGCGACCTCGGCGTCGTGGAGGGGGATACCGTCTTGGTGCACTCTTCGTTCAAGTCACTGGGACCCGTCCCCGGCGGTATCGAAGTCCTGGTACAGGGTCTGCACTGGCTGTCGGACCGGAGGGTACTTTGCTGATGCCGGCGCTGAGTTGGGCGTTGCGGCCGCCGGAGATCTTTGACCTCCGGCGGACCCCCTCGAATGTGGGGGCCATTCCGGAGTATTTCCGGTCACGGGAAGGCACAACCCGGAGCCTGCATCCCACGCATTCCGTCTGCGCCGTGGGCCGGCGCACGCACGAGTTGCTCGGCGATCACCGGCTTGACTGCACTCCCTGCGGCGCACATTCGCCGTTTCACAAGATTCTGGAAACCAGCGGCAAGATCGTGATGCTGGGTTGCGGGCTGGGGGCCAACACCGCCATGCATGCGCTGGAGGAATACGTGGAGCCGCCGTACCTGTATGGCGCCACTTGTCGCTACACGCTGCGGGACGCCGAAGCCAACGCATGGGAGAAGGACTACAGAACGCACGGGTTCGCCGGGTTTGCCCAGCGCTATGACCGGGTTGCGGATCTGGAGGACGTCAGCTTCCTGCGCCGGGGCCAGGTGCTGCAGGCCGCCACGATTGTCCTGGATGCACCGCGGCTAAAGATCGCGGTGCTGCGGGAGTTGGAGCAAGCCCCGTTGTTCTTCGTTCAGGCGCAGGCAAAGTAAGCCAAGCATCACAGATTATTAGCAACCGCGCAGGTATTCAGGATTCAGGAGTTGGAGAGAGTTGTTTCCTGGTTTCCTGATTTCCAGATTGAGAAAGGACCCTTCTCGAGATGAGCAACACGGATTTGACCAGCACCGAGGGGCGCACGCGGCTGGCCGCGCTCTATCGCAACACGTTGTTGGATGATGTAATTCCTTTCTGGCTCCGCCACGGCCTGGATCGCGAACGGGGTGGCATCCTGACCGCGCTGGACCGCGACGGCACGGTGATCGACACCGACAAGTCGGTCTGGTTCCAGGGGCGCGCGGGCTGGATGTTCGCGACGCTCTACAATACCGTCGAGCCACGCGCCGAGTGGCTGGAGGCAGCCCGGAGCTGCATCGAGTTCAGCCGCAAGCACTGCTTCGCGCCGGATGGTAAGATGTATTTTACCGTGACCCGCGACGGCCAGCCGCTGCGCATGCGCCGCTATGTGTTCAGTGAGAGTTTCGCCGCCATCGCCAGCGCGGCATACGCGAAAGCCACCGGCGACGCGCGCGCGGCGGATGAGGCCATCGCGGCGTTCGCCACCTACCTGCGGTACAGCTTTACGCCCGGCGTGATGCCACCGAAGTTTGAGCCGACGCGTCCTGCCAAGGGGATCGCCGCACACATGATCGCCATTGCCACGGCCCAGGAACTGCGCGCCAACCTCGGCGACGTCCGCGTGTCCGGCCGCACCTGCACGGAGTGGATCGACGCGTCCATTGCCGAGATCGAGCGCGACTTCCTGAAGCCCGAGCACGAGGCGCTCATGGAGAGTGTCGCCCCGGACGGCAGCGTGATCGATCATTTCGACGGGCGCACGCTGAATCCCGGCCACGCTATCGAGTGCGCCTGGTTCATCCTGCACGAGGGACAGTTCCGGCACGATCCGCGCCTCATCCGCACCGGCCTGACCATTCTCGACTGGATGTGGAAACGCGGCTGGGACGAGGAGTGTGGCGGCCTGTTCTATTTTCGCGACTTGCGGGGGCTGCCGGTCCAGGAATATTGGCACGACATGAAGTTCTGGTGGCCGCATAATGAGGCCATCATCGCCACGCTGCTGGCCTGGAAGCTCACCGGCGAGGCCAAGTACGCCCGCTGGCATCAACTGGTTCACGACTGGAGCTTCGCCCATTTTCCCGACCCGGAGCATGGTGAATGGTATGGCTACCTGCATCGCGACGGCTCGGTGTCCGCCCGCTTGAAGGGCAATATGTGGAAAGGCCCGTTCCACCTGCCACGCATGCTCTGGTATTGCGCGCAGAGCTTGGCCACACAGCCCCCGGAAACAATCCGGCCGGCGCTTCGATCCGGAGGACAGCCCCATGCACATGCGTGAAAGCCTGACCGCTGATGCCCGCCGCCTCGGGGTTGAGGCGGGCGACACCTTGCTCGTCCATTCCTCATACAAGAGCCTCGGTCCGGTGGAGGGCGGCGCCGCCGCTGTGATTGGCGCTCTTGAAGATGCCCTTGGACCGGAAGGGCTGCTGCTGATGCCCTCCTTCAATCTTGTGGAGGGTGCGCAGCGCGCCGCCACCTGGAACATCGCCACCACGCCCTCGACCGTGGGCTACCTGACGGAGTTCTTCCGGACCATGCCCGGCACGGTGCGGTCTGATCACTACTCGCACTCCGTGGCGGCGCGGGGCAAGGATGCGGCCGCCTTTGTGGCCGACCACCTCAGCCGCGTCGGGCCGGAAAGCCCGTGGGATCTCGCCCCGTGGGGGTGCAATTTCGGCGCGCAATCGCCCCTGATGAAGGCCTATCGCCGCCCGCAGGGCAAGGTGCTCATGCTGGGGACGGATTACCATTCCTCCACCTACTGCCACGTGGTCGAGGTCCTTTTCTGGGACTGGCGCAAGTCGCTTAAGCGTGACGCGCCCTACGACTACATCGACCGCGAGGCGGTCTTCGTCTTCTGGGACGCGCTCGACCGTCAGCGGCGCGGCAAGATTGGCGATGCCGACTGTCGCCTGCTCGGAATCCGCGAGTTCGTGGATACGGTTTTGGCAGCCGCCAAACAGGATCCGAGACGGTTCTTCAAATGGTATCAGGACTAAAGGAGGCGCATGACAACACCACTCTTTGATGTGCAATGCGCGTTCGGCAGTTTGGCGCCCGGCGACCGGGAGATGCTGCCCGCGACGACGCTGGTGGAGGAGATGGATCGCCTCGGCGTTGCGCGGGCGCTGGTCCGCACGGCCCCAGCGGCGCTGGAAATCGACATTCCCTTGTCGAATGTGCGCCTCTACGACGTCTGTGTGGCGAATCCGCGGCTTGTTCCCTGTCCGATCGTTGTGCCGAACGGTGCGCGCGACGGGAACGAGGAAACCGCGCAGGTGGACGAGGCGATTCGTCGCGGCGCCTGCGCCGTAGTCATTCGGCCGCGCATGGATTACTGGTCGTTGGCGCCGTGGTGCAGCGGCAGGCTTTTTGAGGCCTTGGAGGAACGGCGCGTTCCGGTCATCTGCCTTGTCGCTGACGTATCGTACGATGACGTCGCCGCGCTGGCGGGCCGGCATCCCGCGCTTCCGCTTATCGTCGCGGCCGCCGACTACCGCTCGCAACGCATCCTGCTGCCCTTGCTGGAGGCGTTTCCGTCTGTGTCGCTCTCGCTCGGGTCGAACTACGTCCAGCAAGGCGGCATCGAGCAAGGCGTCGCGACGGTGGGCGCCCGGCGTCTGCTCTTTGGTACCGGTTTCCCCGATGTGGACATGACCGGGGCCATTTCCTTCCTGGCCTATGCCGAGATCGCGGCAGAGGAGAAACAGATGATCGGCGCGGGGAATCTCGACCGCCTGGTCCAAGGAGTTCAGCGATGAGCCCGTATTGGGAATGCGTGCGCGAGGGACAACCGCTGGCGGGAGTCGACGTGGTCGATCTGCATGGGCATCTGGGCCGCTGCCTTGTGCCGTCGGGCGATGTGTCGCTGGCAACCAAGATACAGGTGATGGACCGGTTGGGCGTGGCCTGCGCGGTGGTGAGCCACACGCAGTGCATGTCCTGGGACATGGCGGCGGGAAACGACTTCGTCCACGAGGCTATGCAAGCGTTCCCGGGGCGCATCCTGGGTTATGTTGTCCTCTGGCCGGGCTACCCGCAGGCCGTGCGACGGGAGACCGAGCAGCGGCTGGGCCAGGGATTCGTGGGCCTCAAGCTGCACAACGCCAATGGCTTTCGCTACACCGATCCCGGATATGAGCCGGCGCTGACCCTTGCCAACGAGCGCAGTCTGCCGATTCTGCTGCATACCTGGGGCGACCTTTACGGCGATCCGACGTTGGATGACGTGCGCCTGCTCGCGACGCGTTATCCGAGCGCCGCCTTTCTGCTGGCGCACGCCGGGGTGTGTGCTGAGGACAAGTACGTCGCCCTCGCGCGGGAGTTTTCGAACGTCTACCTCGACCCGACGATGAGCCGCACACCGCGCGGTCTGTGGGAGCGGTTGGTGGCGGCGGTGGGGCCGGAGAAACTGGTCTGGGGCAGCGATGCGCCGTTCTACAGCATGACTCCGCACCTCGGCAAGGTGGCGGGGGCGAACCTCCCGGATGAGGCCAAGCGCCTGATCCTGGGCGGCAATGCGCGGCAGTTACTGAGCCGGGCGCGAGTCGAGCCGCTGCACCTGCACCCGGTGTTTCACGACGCGGATATTTTCAACCAGGGAAAACCGACCACGGTCGCGTTCGGTCAGCGCGATGTGCGGCAGGGACCGGGCACGCTGCCGGTCTCGGAGCGCATTGACGAGATCGCCTTCAGCATCCCGGCGTTCAAGCAGGATGCGCCGGACGCCATCGCCGCTTATGCCCGCGCGTTCCGCAAGGTGGCGGAGCACGCGCAGGAACTGCGGGCCGGCCCGGCGTCAGTGAGTCAGGAGCCATGCGAAATGATCGAGCGAAGCGAAAGAACAATCGCAGTCAGGGACGGATACGTCATGAAATACACACAGAGCAGGAAATACGGATTGGCATGGACTGCGCCCGCGGTTCTTGCGGGACTGATGCTGGTCACGGCGAATGGAGCGACAGGAAGAAGCGAAGCCTTGAACCAGAAATCACAGCGAAAGGATGACGGCAACATGAGTACGAACAGCATTCCGATTCTTCTCGATACGGACATTGGCAGCGACATTGACGACGCGGTGTGCCTGAGCTATCTGCTCCGGCAGCCGCGTTGCGAATTGCTGGGCATCACCACGGTGAGCGGCATGGCGCGGGAAAGGGCCGCCCTGGCCGATGCGGTGTGCCGCGCGGCCGGCCGGACCAATATCCCTATTTTTGCCGGCACCGAGGTAGGGGTCGCCACGGGCGCAATCGTGCAGCCGAGCTGCGCGCAGGCCGCGGTCCTGGCCCGCTTGCCGCATCGCAAGCCGGAGGATTTCGAGCCCAACGCGGCCGTCGAGTTCCTGCGCCGCACCATCCGCAGCCGTCCGGGCGAGATCACCCTGCTGGCCATCGGGCCCATGACCAACCTGGCGCTGCTGTTCGAAGCCGACCCTGAAATCCCCGGCCTGCTCAAGCAGGTGATGGTGATGTGTGGCACTTTTCATTTTCGTGCCCCGTACCCCGATCCATGCTTGGTGGAGTGGAACGCGCTTTGCGATCCGATGGCGACCAAGCTTCTGTACCTGGCGCCGGTGCGGGATCACCGGTCCGTGGGGCTCGATGTCACCACCCGGTGCACCTTGCCGACGGACGAATGCATGGCGCGGTTCAAGGCCATTGGCGGGCCCCTGGCCGTGGTGGCGGCCATGACCGAGGTTTGGAGCCAGCATGCGAAGATCGTCACATTCCACGATCCATTGGCCGCCGCGTGCCTCTTCAACCCCGGCATCTGCACCTGGCGCTCCGGCCTGGTGTCGGTCGTGACCGGCACCGGGATCGTGGACGGCATGACGGTGCTGGACTGGCGCAGCCAGCAGAAACCGCATGCGGTCGCCGAAACCGTGGATTCGCAGGCGTTCCTGAAAGAGTACTTCGCTGTGGTTGGCGAGAAATGAAAGGTACCGCTTGATGACAACGAAACCGTACTTGCCGCCGGGCATTCCGGGTGCCGCACCCCGTTGTCCACGGCGGTCTCGCGCGACGGCGGTCGCACCTGGGGGCCGATCCGCAACATCGAGGACGACCCGCATATCGCGTTCAGCAACTTCGGCTGTTCATTCACGCGTGACGGGCGCGTCATCGTCATGTACAACCTTTCGCCCGGCTTCGAAACCAAAAGTCCCGCGCCTGCCGGTTGCGACAACGTTACCGGGGGCTTGAAGGCCGCCATGATGCGCATCGAGTGGCTGTACGGACTGCCGCAGCCGAAAGGAACTCTGTGAGCATGAACGCACGCGAACGCTTTCAGGCCCTGATGAGCTTCCTTCCGGTTGACCGGCTTCCGGTGTACTACTTCGGGACGTGGCCGGAAACCAAGGTGCGGTGGCGCCAGGAGGGGCTCACCGTGGCCATGAATGAATGGGGCAATGCGGGGCCCCAAATGCCGGGGATGGACACCGATTGGGAGTCTTCGCCCGACCAGCGCGGTGAGTTTTGGGACAATCAGGGCCTACTGGAACCCTGGCCGCGGTCACAGCAGCCGGTGTGCACCCTTGCGGAAGATGACGATACGCGTACGGTGCGCACGGCCCTTGGCGGGAGACTCCAGCTCGGAAAACGCGGCAGTACGATTCCGCATGTCATCGAGCCGGATCTCAAGCCGACACGGGAGGATTGGGCCCGCTTCAAGCGATTCCTGGATCCGGCTGACCCGGGCCGGTGGCGGCCGGGCTGGGAGCAGCGCGTGGAATGGTTGAACCAGCGCGACCACATGACGTGTTTCTTTGGCGGCAGCCTGTTCGGCTGGATGCGGGATTGGCTGGGTGTCGAAGCGGTCTCCTACCTGCCGTATGACGATCCGGCGCTGTACGAGGAGATCATCGCCTTCCAGGCCGACTACTACATTGAACTGAACCGGCCGCTGCTGCAGCGTGTCTCCTTCGATTTTGCCTACATCTTCGAGGACTGCTGTTTCAACACCGGGCCACTGATCTCACCCGAGTTCTACCGTCGCTACTACGACCGCTACTACCGGAAGATGATCGCCGCCTATCGCGAGATGGGCGTGCCGCTGATCCTGCTCGATTCCGACGGCAAGGTGGATGATCTGCTGCCGTGCTGGCTCGACACCGGCTTCGACATCATCTTCCCGATTGAGGTAGGCACGTGGCGCGCCAGCCCCGTGGAGTTGCGCCGCTGCTATGGCAAGCGGCTGCGCATGCTGGGTGGCGTGGACAAGCATGTGATCCCTCGCGGCGAGGCCGCCATCCGCGCCGAATTGGAGCCGTTGCGGCCCGTGGTGGAAGAGGGCGGATTCCTGCCGATCCCCGACCACCGGATTCCGCCCGACTGTTCGCTGGAACAGTTTCAGACGTATGTGCGTGTGTTTCAGGACGTGTTTTCACAATGACCGACCCGGACAGTCAATTGCGCGTGGCTCTGTGGGAGATGCCAGCCGCCAACCTCGGCGGGGAGAATCCCCTGCCGCCACTGGACAAGGCGCGGGAGCGCGACGTCGACCTGAGCGATCCCGAGGGGTATCTCCAGGACGATTTCCGCTACCGCGGCTACGGCAAGGGCGGGACGCGGCTGCCATACCTGTTGCAGGATCAGTATGACCGGACGCGGCACCAGCGGGCGTTTCGGGTTGCGATTCTGGAGAACCGCCATCTGCGGGCCCTGTTTCTGCTCGAACTGGGCGGGCGCTTGTGGTCGCTGATCGACAAGCGGACCGGGCGTGAACTGCTTTACGTGAACGAGGCGTTCCAGCCTGCCAATCTGGGCTACCGCAATGCCTGGTTCAGCGGCGGGGTGGAGTGGAACATCGGCGTCGCGCATCATTCGCCGCTGACCTGCTCGCCGATCTTTGCCGCGCGGGTCAGGCATACGGACGGCACGCCGGTGCTGCGGCTCTGGGAGAGGGAAGGGGTCCGCGGCATCGTCTACCAGATCGACGCCTGGCTGGCCGCGGATTCGCCGCTCTTGCGGTTGCGGTTCCGGGTCCTGAATCCAACGGACCGGGTGGCGCCGCTGTTCCAATGGTCCAACATCGCCGTTCCCGAACGGGAAGACGTGCGGGTGCTCGTGCCGGCCGACGAGAGCTACCAGCACCACTACGGACCGAATGAGCGCACCGATCTCGTGCCGGTGCCCCGGGTGCAAGGCGTGGACGTGTCGTACCCGCAGCACGGCCTCAGCGGGAAGGACTACTTCTTCAAGATCGAGCGCTCTCGGCGGCCGTGGATTGCGGCCTTGGACGGCGGCGGTCGCGGCCTGATCCAGACCTCCACCGCCCGCCAGATCGGCCGCAAGCTGTTCTTGTGGGGCATGTCGCCTGGATGCCGCCGGTGGCAGCGGTACCTGGGAGGCGAGGGGAGCGCGTATTGCGAGATCCAGGCAGGGCTGGCGCGGACCCAGGCCGAGAGCCTGCCCATGCGGCCCGGCGCAGAATGGAGCTGGCTGGAAGCGTACGGCCTGATGGAAGCCGATGCGGCCACCGTTCACGGCCAGGACTGGAAGGCCGCCTACATGGACGTCGATGGACGGCTCCAAGCGCTGCTGCCGGCCGAGCGGCTGGATCGGGAATTCGCGGCGTCTGCCGACATGGCTGAGCGGGCACCGGAGGAGATCCTGCATCGCGGGTCCGGCTGGGGCGCGTTGGAGCGCCGACGCTGCGAGCGGTCAGGCCAGAAGGCGGGGTGGCCCGCGTCGGTTGTGTTCGACGACGCATCCCTGACGGACGAGCAGCAGCCGTGGCTGGAACTGTTGGAGACGGGCGTGCTTCCATTACGGGGGCCGACCGAAGAACCGCACCGCCCGGTCGTGGGACGCGCGTGGCGGCGGCTGTTGGAGACGTCCATCCGCCGCGGCGCGAGCGACCACTGGCTGGGGTGGTATCACCTCGGACTGATGGCCTACGCCGACTTCATCGGGGACGCTCCGGCGATTCGCGCGTGGCGGCGTTCGCTGGAATGCCTGCCCACGGCCTGGGCCTGCCGTTGCCTGGGGGCCGTGGCGCGGCGGACCAGCGATTGCCAGGAAGCGGCCAGACTGTACGTGGAGGCCCAGGCGATGCTGCCCGCGCTTGCGCCGCTGGCAGCAGAGACGCTCGCGGCGCTGAACCAGGCCGGGCGGGCAGCGGAGGCTGCGGCGCTGTTCGAGCGAATGCCCGCAGCCGTGCGAGCCAATGATCGGGTACTCCTGGCGCGCGCGTTCACCGCGGTGAAGTTGGGCGATCCCGAGACGGTCTTCCAGATCATCGGCAGCCGGGAGTTTGTCGGTATGCAGGAGGGCGAGGAGTCGCTGGCTAGACTGTGGTTCAGCGCCCATGAACTGCGGCTGGCCGAGGCTGAAGGCATTCCGATCGATCGCGCGCTGCGTCTCCGCGTGCGCCGCGAATGCCCGATGCCGGCCGACCTCGATTTTCGGATGACGCTTGTCACGCCGGAAGAACAGGTAGAGTTCATCGAACGCGCCGAACGCAAGGGAAACTGATCAGGAAAGAATGCCATGCACATTGTACCAACCACCAGGCCCGAAGACATGTCGCAGATGCGAATCTGGTCGGAGCGCTTCTTTACGAACGCCGCCGATATCCCGATCTCATACGTGCTGGATGGGAAGGCCACCCGTGGGATTCCGTCAGACTGGCGCCCGGTTTCGACCCGGCGCCGCATCGACGCCAATATCGCCGAAACGGTGTTTGAGGGTTCAGATCCCGGCAGCGGCCTGAATATCCGGGTCGAGTGCTCGGAGTACCTCGACTACCCGGTCGTGGAGTGGGTGGCGTGGTTCACCAACAACGGCAGGGCACCAACGCCGGTTCTCAGCGATATCCTCGCGCTGGATGGCGCTTTCTCGGGCGCAGCCCCCGTCCTGGATCACTGCAATGGCGACTTCCAGAGTGCCGGGGGATATACGCCGCAGGAAAATCCCGTGAACTCGGGAGACGCGCTCGCTTTCGCGCCCAGCGGGGGACGTTCCTGCGACAGCGCCTTTCCGTACTACCGCCTCCGGTTCAAGGACTGGGGCCTGACGCTCGCCATTGGCTGGCCGGCCCAGTGGTCGGTTTGTTTCGCGGGGGTCACAAACGGGGCCCATGTTCAGGCGGGCCAGGAGAAGACCCACCTCCGGCTGATGCCGGGGGAGACGATCCGCACGCCGCGCATGACCGTCCTGACCTGGGCCGGCGACGAGTCCCGTGCCGTCAACCTGTGGCGCCGCTGGTATCTGGCCCATATCCTCCCGCGGCCCGACGGCCGTCCGATGAGGCCGCTCCTGGCTTGCGCGGCTACCGATGAGGGCGAGGAGTTCACCTCCGCGACCGAGGATAACCAGATCCGGTACATTGATGCATTCCGCCAGCGCGGCATCCACCCCGATGTCTGGTGGATCGATGCCGGGTGGTATCCTTGCGACCCGGCGGACAATACGCCGTCCTCGGCCAAGATGCCGGACTGGTGCTCAAAATGGTGGAACACCGGCAACTGGCAGCCAGATCCCAAGCGGTTCCCGCGCGGACTCAAGCCGATCTCCGACCGCGCCGCGCAGGGCGGCGCCGATCTCTTGCTTTGGTTTGAACCCGAAAGAGTTTGGCCTGGTTCGCGTCTCGATAATGAGCATCCGGAATGGCTGCTGAAAATTGCGGCGCAAGGGGAACCCTGGATGTCCTGGAAGACCTACGACAACGCGCTCCTGAACCTGGGCCATCCGGCCTGCCGCCAGTGGCTGACCGACCATGTGTGCAAGCTGATCCAGGACAACGGTGTCAGGATCTACCGGCAGGATCACAATTTCCCGCCGCTGCAACACTGGCGCCAGAACGAGGCTCCGGATCGCCAGGGGATGAACGAGAACCTGCACGTCCAGGGATACCTTCAATACTGGGACGACCTGCTGGCGCGCAATCCGGGCCTGTGGATTGACTCGTGCGCCAGCGGCGGACGCCGCAACGACCTGGAGACCATGCGCCGGTCCGTGCCCCTGCACTACACCGACCACGGCTATGGCGATGCTCCGGTGAAGCTGGCCTTCCACCGCACGCTGTACGAGTGGATTCCTTACTTCAAGGAGTTTACGCTCGCCTGGGATCTCAAGGGCAATGCGAGATTCGACCACCAGGTGGACAGCTACTCGTTCCACTGCGGCATGGCGCCCATGCTGTTTGCGACGCTCGACATCCGGCGCGATGATTACGACTTTGAGCTGGCGCAAAAAATGATCGCCATCTGGCGCCGGGCCGCCGGCCTGATGCTCCACGGCGACTACTATCCGCTGACGCCGTTCCACCGCAGCGCCGAGAAGTGGGTGGTCCGGCAGTTTGACTGTCCGGAAAGAGGTCGCGGACTCATCCAGGGAATCCGGCTTCCTGCATCTGAGGGAGAGACGCTCACCGTTCATCCAAGAGGGATTCGCTCCGGCGTCGTCTACCGATTCGAGAACGCCGAGACGGGCGACAAGCGGGAGCTCTCGGCCGACGCTCTGATTCGCGATGGTTTCACCTTCGCACTGCCGCCACGCAGCGGCGCCATCTGGTTCTATGCGTCTGAGAATGAGTAATTGCAGGAGACACCCGTATGACGGATCCGAGCGCCACACCTGTAACCCCTGAAGCCCTCGCTTTGCCGGATGCCCCCGGGCACAACTGGAATCTGAGTGTCGAGTTTCCCGCCGACAACATTGTGCATTTCTGCCTCGCGGTGAGTGCGGCGGCACGTCCGCCGTCTTGGGGATTGTGCCCGCCGCCCGGGGGGGACGTCCCCGTGCGGGTGCGCAGGGAGGGTTGCGAGCATCTGGCCGCCCGCATCGGCGTGCGCCTCGGCGGTACACCTGGCCAGGCAACGTTTGTGGCCGGCAATGGGCGACCACTGCTCGAACTCGTCTCCTGCGCACTGAAGCCCGCGACGGTGTCGGGCGAAGAGACCTTTCAGCCGCAAGCTGCTTTCCGGGCGCCGGCGGACGAGGCCTATTACGGGCTCGGCCAGCACCAGATGTGCTGGATGGATCATCGTGGTCAGGAGGTGCGGATTTGGCACGATTACACCGCGGCCGGTGGCGAGGTCATCGGCGTCCCGTTTCTGGTGACCAATCGCGGCTACGGTGTCGTGTGGAACAACCCTTCGCGCACCACATTGCGGCCCGGGGTTGACGGTCTCACCCGGTGGCAGTCGGAGGTGGGAGAAACGGTATCCTTCTTTGTCATCGCGGGCGACACGACCGACAAGATCTACGCTGGCTACCGCGCCATCACGGGGAGTACGCCCCTGCCGCCGCGCGCGGCCCTCGGCTACATCCAGTGCAAGCAACGCTATGCCAGCCAGGCGGAACTGCTCTCCGTGGCCCGCACGCTCCGCGCGAAGCGGATTCCCTGCGATGTGCTGATCGTGGACTGGTTCCACTGGAAGACACTGGGCGATCTGGATCTCGATCCGGAACACTGGCCGGATCCGGCGGCGATGAACCGCGAACTGCGGGACCTCGGGTTCCGGGTCATGATCTCCTGCTGGCCGCGGTTCATGAAGGAGAGCCGGCATTACGAAACGCTGGAACGGCGTGGCTGGTTCATGAAACAGGCCGATGGCACAACGCTCTATGGCACGCCGGAGGATCTTCGCGGCGCGGTGATCGATACCACCGACGTCGACTGCCGCCGCTGGTACTGGGACGCGATTCGCGACAGTTATGCCGCCAGAGGTTTCGTTGCCTGGTGGCTGGACGAGAACGAGCCGGACATCTGCCCGCATCCGTATCACCTCGCCGCCGGTACCGGGGCGCGGGTCCACAACCTGTATCCCCTGACGCATACGCAGGCCGTGTACGAGGGGCATCGCCGCGATCTGCCCGAGCGCTGCCTGACCCTTTCGCGCTCCGCCTACCTCGGCGCGCAGCGGCACGGGACGACGTTCTGGTCGTCGGACATTTACCCGGTTTGGGACGCGCTCCAGCGGCAGATTCCGGCCGGGCTGAACTTCTGCGCCTCGGGCTTTGCCTGGTGGTCGTCCGACATCGGCGGCTGGCAGGGCCTGGACTGGAAGCGGCCCACGTGGCTGAATCCCGATCCGCCCACCGCGCCCATGATCACGGCGCCGGACTCGATTGCCTGGCTGCGGGACTACCCCGGGTACCTGGAACTCTATGTGCGCTGGTTCCAATACGGCGCGTTCTGCCCGACCTTCCGCGCACACGGGTCTCGACCTGAAAACGAACCGTGGTCATTCGGCCCCGAAGCGGAACGGATCCTGGCGAAATACGTGGCCCTGCGCTACCGGTTGCTGCCGTACCTATATTCGCTGGCGTGGCGAACCCACACGATCGGCGCGCCGTTCATGCGGGCATTGTTCATGGACTTCCCGGACGACCCGCACGTGCGCGATATCGGGGACGAGTACATGTTCGGTCCTGCCTTCCTGGTCGCGCCGGTGGTTCAGCCGGGGCAGACCGCGCGCGACGTATACCTGCCTGCGGGATGCGACTGGTTTGATTACTGGACGGGCCAATGTCATGCGGGCGGCCAGACGCTGCGGGCGGCGGCACCGATCGATATCCTCCCGCTGTTCGTGCGTGCCGGCTCGATCCTTCCGCTGGGCAATGCGATCGAGCATACGGATCAACCGCAGGATCGTATTGAGGTGCAGGTCTATGCCGGCCGCGATGCGGCGTTTGACCTCTATCGGGACGATGGACGGACTTACCGGTACGAACAGGGCAATTTTGCCGTGACGCCCTTGCGCTGGAGCGAAGCCCGGCAGGAACTGGACGTGACCGCCGATCCCGACGGGCTCTTCCTGCGGCCGCGGACCGCATGGCTGAAGGTGATCCGCTCTGGACAAGTCGGTGGCGGGAGGTCGAGTGGCGCATGAACGACGGAGAGTCGCACGAATCCTCGAGTCGATGAAGGTGGACGACGAAGGAAAACGATTAAGGGAGACACCCATGACCACTGAACTGAGCGCTACTTCCGTAACGCATGCCGACATCAAACGCATTCTACACCCGCGTCTGGGTGTCGAGGTGGACGGTCGCACCTGCGTCCGCACCCTGCGCTTCCGCCGCCGGGTCAAGGTCGATCACCTCGAACTGAAGCGGCCAACCGGCGGCCGCTGGTGGCCGCAGGTGCCAACCCAGCCCGCGCACCTGCTGGTCAGCGTGCTGGACGGCAAGCAGTGGCGGGTGGTCAAGGAGGTCGATGTCCCGCGCGACCCGCGCGTCGCTGGCGACACGGACGTCTGTCCGTCGGATGCCGAGGTCGAGGAATTCGAGAAGCGCATTTGGCCGGTCTTCAACGAGCTGTTGCGGATCGAACTGGGCGGGCTGGAGACCGACCATGTCCGCGTCGAATGCGACCGCGAGCACTCGCCCATAAAACCGAACCACGGGGAAATGGGCAGTGGCGCGGCGGGCTACGCCGTCCCCTTCAAAATCCTCTCCCAGTTGACTGCGCACGGCGAACAACTCGCCGCGGCGCCGGACACCAGCGTCTACTACCAGCCGATCCTCGCCGTTGGCACGGTGGAACCGCGTGCGCCGCAGGGCATGAAGGTGCGCCGACACCTGCACAACATCGTGTTCGAGGGCA
>CAYQJG010000041.1:0-36649 GCA_964417715.1 uncultured Lentisphaerales bacterium
GTGGCAAGGGCCCGATCTCGGGCAACACGATTGTGCGGCACGGTCTCGCCAAGTATAAGGGCGGCATCGGCATGCATACGACTGGCATTACCAAGCGCCGGTTTCTGCCGAATCTGCAGGTTGTTCGGATCAAGGAGGGCGGGGCCACCCGTCGCGCCAAGGTCTGCACGAGCTGCCTGAAGCGCGGCAAGATTACGAAGGCGTAGGCACTGCAGGGTTCTTCTCGGTTGAAATTTGCGTTTTGGCCGGCGATGGCGCCGGCCTGCTGCGGGAGGATCAACCATGAATCGTCCGACCGAACGCGAACCAGTGGGCGAAGCCCGTACAGACGGTGAGGCTTCGACGGAACTGCCGGAGACCGATGATCAGGGGCTGGAGATCAAGCCGACCGATCTCGTCTTTGATTGTCCGCACTGCGGCCATGAACTGGTCATCGACTACCGGGGCGCCGGTCTGACCGTCAACTGCACCGAGTGCGACGAGCTCGTGCAGGTCCCGATTCCCGACGGGATGGAAGTGTCCGACCTGGACGAATCGCCGGCGCAGCTGTTCGCCCAACTCCTGCAGTCCCGGCGTACGCTGACGAAGGCCGAGCAGCGGATCACCGAGCTCGAGGGCGTGGTTGCCAGCCTGATGGAACGCCGCTCCGCCATGGAGAAGTCGCGCGTGGCCACCCTGCATCGCTGCGCCGAACTCTCGAGTCTCTGCCAGGCGCTGCAGCGCGGGCAGACCGACATGTCCGCCGTGCTGGGACGGATGCTGACCACGCTTGCCGAAGAGCAGAAGCTGTAGTCGGCGGGCGGCCGGCGGGTGTCGCCCGCGCGTTCTTCCTTACCCCCCGTTGCGGGCACGGCCCGCAACATCCCTATGGTTGGGCTTGTCCTGTCAGGTACGGGTTGCTCACCTTCTCGGCACCCAGTGTGGTGGTTGGCCCGTGCCCCGGAATCACGATCAGGGCATCCGGCAACAGGCGCAGCTTGGCAAGCGAGGCGCGCAACTCCGGCCAGTCGCCGCCCGGCAGGTCGGTGCGTCCGACCGAGTCCGCGAAAAGCGTGTCGCCGCTGATCATCAGCCCTTCCTTCTCGAACACCACGCAGCATCCGCCGGGCGTGTGCCCCGGCGTATGCACGAGGCGGGCGGTGAGCGCGCCGCGGCTCAGCGTTGTGCCGTCCGCGCCTTCCGTCTGGAGGAGGGTCGGCTGCGCGGGTACGTGCAGGTAGGGAGGGAGGCGGTTGAACATCGTGAACGCCCATTTCGCGTCGGCGGCATGCAGGAAGACCGGTGCGGGGTGCCGGGCCAGGAGTTCGTCCAGTGCCGACAGATGGTCGATGTGCCCATGGGTCAGAAAAACCTGGCCGACCTTCAGCTTACGACTGTCCAGAAAGCCCAGAATGGCGGCGGCATCGGCGCCTGGATCAACGACCCAGACGTGGCTGGGGTCATCCCACAGCACCACGCAGTTCACCTCAAACGCGCCGACAACCAGAATCTCGTATTGCATGGCCGGAGCATAGACCACCCGACCCTGGCGCGCAAGGGGCGCGCGGCGACTCGGCGCGTGGTCACGTGTCGGCGCTGTGCCGACCGGTGTCGCACCAGTGCCGCAGCGGACAGTCGGCGCAGCGCGGGGCGCGGGGGCGGCAGCGTGTCTGGCCGAACGCGACCAGATAGGAGTTCCATGTGATCCAGTAGCGTGTCGGCAGGAGCTGACGCAAGGCCATTTCGGTCTCATGCGGCGAAGCCGTGTGCACGAGGCCGAACCGGTTGCAGATGCGATGGACGTGCACGTCCACGCAGATTGCCGGCCGTCCGAAACCGAGCGCCACGACCAGGTTGGCCGTCTTGCGCCCTACGCCCGGCAGGCGGCACAACTGCTCGATGGAGTCGGGGATGCGGCCGCCGAACTCGGCGTCCAGCACATCGGGGAGCTGTGCCAGCATGCGCGCCTTCGTGCGGTAGAATCCCACCGGGAAGATCAGGCGCTCCAGGTCAGCCGGCGACACCTGCCGCAACTCGGCCGCCGTATGCACGCGTCCGAAAAGCCGGTGGCAGGCGGCGGCCGTGGTGGCGTCCTGCGTGCGGGCGCTGAGAATCGTACCCACCAGCACATGGAAGGGGTCGCGCGTCTGGGCAGCCACCAGATCGATCACCGGCGCATGCGCCTCCGCAAACGCGGCTTTGAGCCGTCGGTTCACCACCGGCAGGTCGGTCACAGTCATGGGTTTCAGGGTAGCAGGTTGTCCTGAAGTGGGCACGGAAGAACGGAAAGACGGAAGAACGGAAGCAGACGCCTATTGCCGACCGTTTTCTCCTTGCGGTAGAGTTGTGCTCGCAAATCCGTTCTTTCCTTGCGAAAGGGGCCAGCCATGTCCCGTCACTTCGAGGAACTGCCGGTCTGGAAGTCCGGTCGTGAACTGGTGAAGCGCGTGTACGCCTTCACGCGCCAACCCGACGCACGCCGCGACGGTGGTTTCTGCGATCAGGTCCAGCGCGCGGCCGTTTCCGTCACAAACAATATCGCCGAGGGCCACGAGCGTGGCACCACCGTGGACCTTGTGATCTTCCTCTTCTATGCCAAGGGCTCCGCCGGCGAGGTGCGCTCCATGCTCTGGAATGCCGAGGATATCGGCTATCTGCCTGCCGACGAGGCCGCCGAATTGCGCCAACTCGCCGCCGGCATCGGACGTCAGTTGCACGCCTGGATCGAGTCCATGCAGACTCCCGATTTCGATCCCGGGCCCAAGTACCGCCAGAACCCGCCTGCCGGTGCCAAGCGCTGGGAGGCGTACCTAGAACAGCATGGACTCATCCGGCTGGAAAACGGACAGTATGTGCAGCGCAGTGAGTCGACGGAGGAACGTAAGTGAGTAAGCGCGTGAGGAAGGCGCCGCGCCCACTCGTTTCCGTCTTTCCGTCTTCCGTTCTTCCGTTCCTGGACCCCGTTGCTTCGGCTGGACGTTGCGGCGATGACCCCGCTATACTGCCTGCGTTATGGCTGACCCAGCCCAATACTTCGCCCGGCGCGCGGCCGTGACGGTGACTTGTCGCGATACCGATGCCATCCCCAAAGTGCCCGACGCGGGCCGTGTCGTGACCGATGCCGAAGGCCGCCGCGTCCAGATCATGCACAACGGCGTGCGCGTGCTGGCCGACCGCTATTATGATCGCGGCATCTCCGACATCATCACCGCCACGCACGGCCATCACGAGCCGCAGGAGGAGAAGGTCTTTCACGAAGTCCTGCGGGCCGTCACGCCCGGCAGCGCGATGATCGAACTCGGTGCGTACTGGAGTTTCTACTCGCTCTGGTTCCGCCAGGCGGTGCCGTCGGCGGTGAACTACATGGTCGAGCCCATCGCCGAGAACATCGACGTCGGCCGTCAGAACTTCGCGCTCAACGGCGCGGACGGCGTATTCATACAGGCGTTCGTCGGCGCGCGCGACCGCGCGGATTCGGTCCCGCCCATGGTGAGTGTGGATGGCCTGATGGCACGCTACCACCTGCCACAGGTGGAGATGTTGCACGCCGATATCCAGAAGCACGAATACGCCATGTTGCAGGGCGCGCGACAGGCTTTCGACAACCGCCGCGTCCGCTTTGCCTTTGTGTCGACCCACGGCGGCCTGATCCACAGCCGCTGCCTCGGGTTCCTGCGCCGCCGCGGCTATCGCATCCTGGCCGAGCACACGCGCTACGAGAGTTTCTCGGCGGACGGGTTGATCGTGGCCACCCGCGACCGGGACTTCCCGTCCGTGCCCATCAGCCATCGGCATACCCCGCAGGCCTGCCTCAAATCGCTCTTCTACCGGGCGTTGGCGTACGTTGTCTCATGAGTCCTACCCGTCGTCCTCTGGTCATCTGGCAGCTCACGGACAGGGGTTTCTGTTCCGAGATCTGCGTGCTGCTGATGGCCCGGCTCTACTGCCTGGATCGGCAGTTCGACTTCGCCCTCAGTTCGCGCCACGCCAACATCGCCTGCCAGTTCGGCTGGCGCGACTACTTTGAGCCGTTCTGCGAGGAGGTCGATTCCTGGGTCCTGCGCTTCCACCTGTTCCGCGCCCGCAGCGCGTTCCGCATCCGGGCCGTCACGCTGCTGCAGCAGGCGGTGCTGGGTCGGCGGTTCAGGAGTTCGCGCGACCTGTTCCGGACGTGCTGGAGTCCGGAGTTCGCCGCCCGGACCTTCACCGTGCCGGAGCGCGGCTGGGTCGGTGTCGATGCCTACGCGGCCTGTCGCGAGCTGCTGAGCGAGATCTGGCGCCTGAACGCGGCCACGAGCCTGCGCGTGGCCGCGCTGCGGCAACGGCTGGTCCTCGCTGACGCGCCCTTCGCCGTGCTGCACATCCGCCGCGGCGACAAGATCAAGGAAGTGGCGCATGTCGACCCCGCCGACTACCTGGCGCGGGCGGCCGCGGTCGATCCCGCGCTACGCCGGTTCCTCGTGATGACCGACGACTTCGCCGTCGTCCGCGAGTTGCGGCAACGGTGGCCCGACCTGAGCTTCGCCACCCTGTGCGATGAGCGCAAGGAGGGGCACCTGCAGCGCCGTTTCAACGCGCTTCCCGCCGCGCAGCGGCGCGACGAAACGGACTTGTTGCTGGCCGAACTCGAGGCCGCGGCCGACGCGCGCTTCTTCGTCGGCACCTATTCCTCGAATATCGCCCGTTTCATGGCGCTGCGCTATGGCCGGTCCTTCGTGCACGGCGTGGATGGGGAGTATACCCTCGTGTCACCCCGCTACCGCGGACCGGGAAGGCGTTGACTTCGAACGACACGGAGAGCAGGCATTCGACCGGCAACTGCCTGATGTGCCGACGGCCGACCGCGCAACAGTTGAGCGAGTTTTCGGCCAGCATCAATCCGCGGGGCGTGCCCGCGTTCACACGAGCCGTCGCAGAGCCGCCAGGGCCGTGACACAGGCCTGGCGTCGGACCGTCTCCCGGTCGCCGGCGAAAACGATCTTCTCCACGTTCTCGCCCTTCGGGCCGGACACGGCAACGAACACCAGCCCGACCGGTTTATCCGGCAGGGCGCCACCCGGGCCCGCGATCCCGGTGATCGCGACCGCCACGTCGGCCTGCATGACCCGCCGCACGCCGCGCACCATGGCCAACGCAGTCTCCGCGCTGACCGCGCCGGCTGTATTCAGCGTCTCCGCCGGGACGCCCAGCAGGTCGCGCTTGATCGCATTCGCGTAGGCCACCACGCCGCCGACGAAGACCGCCGACGCGCCCGGCACCGACGTGAGTCGCGCCGCCAGCAGACCGCCGGTGCACGACTCCGCCACGGCCAGTTTCAGGCCGGCCGCTGTCAGGGATGCGATCAACTGAGTTTCGATTTGCATGACGAGTCCGATAGTAGCGGCAGACGGCGGACTTGTAAACGCGGTTGCTACACGAACAGCGTGGCGTTGGACTGATCCGCCTCGGCCAGGAAGCTGGCGACGCCGCCGATCTCGACGCCGTCGATCAGTTCCTCGGGTTTCAGCCCCATCACGTCCATGCTCATCGAACAGGCTACCAGCCGGATGCCTTGCCGCTGCGCTGCGGCCAGCAACTGCTGCGGCGAGTCGACATGCTTGCTGGCCATGACGTGCCTCATCATGGCCGTGCCCATGCCCGCCATGTGCATTTGCGAAAGCTTCAGTTTCCCCAACCCGCGCGGCAGCATCCAGCCGAACATGCGGTCGATCACCGACTTGCCCGTGATCGCCACGGCCTGCTCGCGGCGCAGCGCCGTGAGTCCCCAGAACGTGAAGAAGAGCGTCACGCTGTCGCCCATGGCCAGCGCGCCGTTGGCGATCACGAACGCCGCCAGCACCTTGTCCAGGTCGCCCGAGAAGACCACCAGCGTCTTCTTGTGTTTGCCGCCGGCGCAGGTCGCAGGCGCCGCTGGAACGGCCACTGCGACCTTGCGGATGCGGCACCGCACGCCGCCGTCGGCTGCCGGACCACCTGCCACGAAGGTGTGCCCATTCGCCTGGCACCATGCCTGCATGTCCTTCAGGAAGCCGGCGTCGCTGGCGTGTGCATCGAGTTCATCGCCGACGGCCGCCGCCTGCAGCGCGTCAACCACCTTGCGCAGCGGTCCCGGACACTGCAACCCCATGCAGTCCACCGTGATCGTCTTGTGGCTGGTGGCAGGTGTCGGCGCGGCAGGCGCCGGCCCGCCGCAGTCGGTTGGCGCGCAACGGCCGCCGGCTGGCGACGTGGCAGGTGGCGCGACCGGGGGCGGCGCGGCCTGGAGTGGTGGCGTGGCGGGACCCAGCGCAGGGTGGACGGCGCGGAAGATGTCGCCGCCGCCGGCCAGCGTTTTGGCCGTGAAGCCGCGCTGCTTGAGGATGCGATAGGCGAGATAGCTGCGTAACCCGACCTTGCAGTAGATGAAGTTGGACTTGGCATGATCGAGACTGTCGGCCTTGGTGCGCAGCGTGCCCAGGGGCACATTCACGGCGCCGGGGATATGCCAGGCGCTGAACTCGTTGGGCGTGCGCACGTCCAGCAGCACGGCATTCGCAGGCAACGCGCCGAACTCCTCCGCGTACCAGAACTCGACGTCGCCACGCAGCAGGTTGCAGGCGGTGAAGCCCGCCATGTTGACCGGGTCCTTGGCTGAGCCGTAAGGCGGCGCATAGGCCAGTTCAAGGTGTTCAAGATCCCAGACGCCGAGACCGCCACGCATGGCCGTCGCCAGCACGTCGATGCGTTTGTCGACGCCGTCATAGCCGGCGATCTGTGCGCCCAGGATGCGCTTGCCATCGGGCGAGAACAGCAACTTGATGTGCATCTGTGCTGTGCCGGGATAGTAGCTGGCGTGGCCGAAGGGATGCACGTAGATCTTGCGGAAGGGGATGCCGGCGCGCTTCAACACCTTCTCGTTCAGGCCCGTCGTTGCGACGGTGAGGTCGAAGGCCTTGAGCACCGACGTGCCCTGTGTGCCGCGGTACCGGCTGTCGCGACCGCAGAGATTGTCGGCGATCATGCGCCCCTGGCGGTTGGCGGGGCCGGCCATCGGGATGTAGACCGGCTGACCGGAGACGAACTCCACGGTCTCGACCGCGTCGCCGCCGGCGAAGATGTTCGCATCGGAGGTCTGCATGTGCTCGTTCACGGCGATGCCGCCGCGCGACCCAAGCTGCAGTCCGGCTGCCTTGGCGAGATCGGTGTTGGGCGTCGACCCCAGTGCGAAGACCACGAGGTCGGTTACGATGTGGATGCCGGTTTCGAGCAGGACCGTCACCTGCCCGCCCTCGTCGCGGAAGCCGGTCACGCCCGCCTGCGTCAGCACCTGGATGCCGTGCAGTTCGAGTTGCTCCTGCAGATAGTGCGCCATCTCGGGGTCCAGCGGACCCATAATCTGGGGCATCTTCTCGACCAGCACAACCTCCAGGCCGCGCTGGCGCAGGTTCTCCGCCGCTTCGATGCCGATGTAGCCGCCCATGACCACGGCGCGTTTGGCGCCGGCCTTGACCTTGGCGACGATCCGGTCCATGTCGGCGATGTTGCGAAGCTCGAAGATCGCCGGGTGCTCGAGTCCGGGCATGGGCGGACGGATCGACTTGGCGCCCGGCGTCAGCACCAGCTTGTCATAGGGTTCGTCGTAGGTTCGGCCGGTCCGCGTCTCGCGCACGCGGACCGTGCGCCCCGCGCGGTCGATGGCGACGACCTCGCTGAAGATGCGGACATCCAGGTTGAGCGTGGTCTTGAGCGACTCCGGCGTCTGCACGAGCAGACTGTGGCGGTGCGCGATGGCCCCGCCGATGTGATAGGGGAGTCCGCAGTTGGCGAAGGAGACGTGCTCGTCCTTCTCGAACACGACGATCTCAGCCTGTTCGTCCAGCCGGCGCAGCCGCGCCGCTGCCGACATTCCGGCGGCCACGCCGCCCACGATCACGATCTTCATGAGGCCCCTCCTTTGTAACGCTTGCGCATGCAGTTCAGGATGGTCAGCGAATCCGGGTTGGCGATGGCATACCAGACTTCCTTGCCGCGCCGCTCGCATGCGATCAGTCCGGCCTGGCGCATCTTGACCAGATGCTGCGACAGCGCGCCCTGGGCGCCGCCGACGGACAGCCGGATCTGGTGGACCGGGGCCGGTCCGTGGCGCTCGAGGAACTCGATCACCCGCAGGCGCTGGACGTGCGCCAGGACGCGCAGGGCCTCGGCCATGCGCGCCAGGAACGGAACCGGCAGTTCGGTGGCCATCTTCATGTTCCTCTCCTCCCCTCAGAAATCAACAACACGATATATCATGATTACTGTATATGTCAAACAGCGCTTGCCAAGCGCCGGCCGGGCGCCATAATCCCCGGCATGACTGTCATGGAAGCGATTGCGCGACGCACGAGCTGCCGCGCCTACACGCCCGACCCGGTGCCTGTCGCGCACCTGATGCAGATGCTGGAGGCGGCGCGTCTGGCGCCCTCGGCCTGCAACCGCCAGCCGTGGCGCTTTGCGGTCGTCCGCGACGACGAGAGGCGCCGGCGCCTGGTGACGGAAGGGTTCCTGCCCGGCCTGGGCATGCGATGGGCACTGGATGCGCCCGTGCACATCGTGATCGGGATGTCCCGTTCATTTGTGACGCACCGGCTGGGAGCATCCGTGTCGGGGGTGGACTACCCGTGGCTGGACATCGGCATTGCGGGCGAGCACCTTGTCCTGGCGGCCACCGAACTGGGCCTGGCGACCTGCTGGATCGGATGGATTGCGCCGCGCAAAGTGGCCCGGATTGTGGACTGGCCGCTGTCCGTGAAACCGGTGGCCATCATTACCGTGGGCTATGCGCGCGAACCCGATTCGCCGCCGCCGGCCGCGCCCCGGCGCGATGCCCTCGACGATCTGGTGCGCTGGCTGTAGCGGCACCCGGCTGACGGCCGTAACCTTGAGCTTGCTCCGAGGCCGGACTTGCGCCAGAATCCTGAGATTCTCGTGCCAGTCGTGCTTGAGGAGTTCTGCCCATGCCGCCAATCAAGATTGAGCGTGGTTTCGCGAGCCTGGCCCAGCGTGACCTGGCCGCCGCGCCGCCGCCGCCACCCAAACGTCCGGCCTGGCGTCCCTGGATGACAGCCGCCGCGATTGCCGTGGTCATCGTGCTGGGCGTCCTGATTGCCGTGGCCGTCCGGCTTGCGGGCGACCTCAGGGGCACGAAGCCGGATACCCCGCCGGCCGCAACCCCCGCGCCAGATCCTGCCGTAGTCATTACGCCTGTTCCATCTCCCGTCGTCACGCCGCCTGCCACGCCCGACGCCGCTGTCGTGCCGCCACCTGCCACGCCGGAGACCCCCGTGGCCGTCGTACCGACACCTGCCACACCCGCCCCCGTCGTTGTCACGCCGCCCCCGGCGCCGGCGCCGCGCGTTTCCGAGCCACCCAAACCCAGCACGGTCGAAGTGCCGCTGGGCAGTCCGGACGGTCTGTTGTGCGAGTACTTTGAGAACCTGTCGGGCAATTCGGTCGCTGCGCTCCGCAGTGCGCCCGCGTACCCGGACCATCCCGACCGCAAGGTGCAGCTCTCCCGTTTCGAGTTGCCGCGTGATCGCGGCGCGAAGTTCGGCGCGCGCCTGCGCGGGTTCCTGGTGCCGCCGGTGTCAGGCCGGTACCGCCTGGCGGTTTGCGTCGATCACGCAGCCGAGCTGCTGCTGTCCAGTGACGATCAACCCGCCCACGCCAAGCCGGTCATCAACGTTCCGCGGCCTTGCGGCTATGGTGCCTATGACCGCCGCCCCGAACAGCAGTCGGATGCGCTCGAGTTCGACGCTGGCCGGCGCTACTACATCGAGGTCCTGATGAAGCAGGGCGCAGCTTCAGGTTACCTGCAAGTGGGTTGGCGCGGCCCCGAGGCGGAGAATTACACCGTCATTGAAGGCCGCTACCTCAAGCCGTGGTCCGATGCGCCCGACGGCGAGACGGCGGCGGCGGTGGCCATCATCGCCGAGCAGCGTCGCGTCAACGCCACGGCCTACCGGTTTGCTGAGGCTGCGCAGGCGCTCGGCGCCGACCGGGCGCGCTGGCAGGGCGAGGCGGCGCGCACGCAGGTTGATCAGGCCATTTTGCGGTTTGCGCTGCTGGCCAAGCTCCGCACGTTTGTGCAGGAGGAACTGGCGCGGACGCCCCTGCGCGGCGCGTGGGTTTCGGGCAGCGGTGCGGCCGACGTCACCGGCGCGGCCGACGACGGGGTCACCGTGGCCCCCGGTCGTGTCATCGCCTGGGCCGACGTGCCGCCCGAGCAGATGCTGCGGTTCGTGAACCAACTGGTTCCGAAGGCCGGCGGCGACGACACCACGCGCGGCCGGTTGGCGCTTGCGGCTGCGGCGTTCTGTCTCGATTTCGGCGGCGGCGTGGAACTGGCCCTGAAGTACCGTGAGCGTGCCGTGGCGGCCGCCCCCGACCTGGCGGCCGTGGCTGATCGCATGCTGGGCGAGCCGGCGGCCCTGCGTGCCAACCTCGTGCGGGCGGAACTGGTGCGGCTGGCGGCCCTCGCCGCCAAGGTCCCCGAGGTTGACGCCCGCCTCGCGGCCGTGGGCGTTGTCGGCGGCCTGTCCTGCGCATACTGGGACAACCTGCCGGGACCCAATCTTGACGATGCGCTGCGGCGCAAAATGCAGGAAAAGCCGCCGTCCAGCATGCAACGGCTGACCACGTTCGACCTGCCTCTAAACCGGGGCGACGCCTTCGCGGCGCGCGTGCAAGGCTACATCATTGCGCCCGAGACAGGCGTCTATACGTTTTTCATCACGGGCGATGACCGTGCTGAACTCGCGTTGAGCGCCGACGAGACACCTGCCAATCTCAAGCGCATTGCGCGTCTGAACGGTAACTGCGCGTATCAGGCATGGGCGAATGACGGCGAGAGGAAATCTGCGCCTATCAACTTGGTCAAGGGCACGCGTTACTGGGTCGAGGCAGTTCTGAAGGAGGAGGATGGCAGAGATCACCTGTCCGTAGGGTGGAAGACGCCGTCGAACCCGCGAGTCGCCGTGATACCGGCCGACTGCTTGGCCGGTCTGACAGATGCCACCCTTTCGAGCGCGATGGAGGCCGCCCGGCGCAAAACGATCACCGACCTGTTTCGGATGCTGGCGTTGGGCCGCGAGATGGCCGACGCGCAGGCGGCCGCCGAGGCGTTGCCGTCCGGCACCGACGCGACCGAACTGCAACGCTGCGTGATGCGGGCGCAGGCGGCTGCACGGGAACTCGACGCCCTGGCATCGCGCGCGGACGCGTCCATACCGGCGATTCGCAGTGCGCTTCAGGCGGCCGCCATGCGGACCAAGCGCTAGATGCGGGTACGGCTAGGGTTCCGGCACCGGCCGATCGGGTGCGGCGGACAGCAACCCGGCCAGGTCGGCGCGTCGCAGCGTGGCTTGGATGCGTTCGGTCCGGAGCGTCCGCAGGGTCTGCCCTTCTGCCAGCGCGGCCCAGACGAGGTCGGTCAGGCGGCGCGGCCCGTACAGGAAACGCGGTCCTTCTGACGACAGCAGCACCGTCTGGCGACGGCGGATCGCGGCGGCCAGGTCCTCGCCAGCGGCACCCATGGATACGATGACTGTGCGCTCGGCGACGCCGAACGTGCCGCTGTGGGTGTCCGTCGAACCGACCAGCGCAGGCATGCGCCCTGCGGCTTCCCAGCCGTCGATGCGCGGCGTGTAGTGCTCCCACGCGTTCAGCCCGCTGACGTCGAAGCCCGTCTCCTGCAGGTCGGTGTCCCATGCCGAGCCCGGGTATCCGGGGTGGTTCCACTGGATCACCGCGCCCTGGCTGTGCGCGTCGCGGAAGATCCGGTTGGCGTCATTGGTCCAGGCGACGCGCGTGCGCAGCGGATAGGCGTTGAAATGCGCGAACGGCGTGGTGATCTCCTCGCCCACGATGAAGGTCGCAGCGAAGCCGAAGCGCGTGAAGAGGCGGTCGCGCAGAAGCGCGCCGTCGAGGGTGTTGTGGTCGCTGAGCACTGAGAAGTCCATCTGGTCGGCCAGCGCCATCAGGCTGAGCGCCACGGGCGACCCCGTGCCATCCGAATAGAAGGAGTGCATGTGCGTATCGCCGCAGAAGAGCGACATGCCGCTCGGCAGGGCGAAGGCCGGCAGAGGGACAGGCGCCAGGTCCTTGACCAGGGCATCTCGCACGGCGTCGGCCTGCGCGAACGAGATCGGTTCACCAGCCATGGCCAGACGTGTCGCCTGTAGCGCCGCGGCGCGCGATGGGCCGTGGACCGCGCAGAGGCGGCGTCCCGCGAGCACGCTCAGCGACGTGAAGCCCGGCCGTGTGGTCACCAGTGAGGCCGGTGACTTGGCCAGGCGCGCCGCGATCAGCACGTCGTTGGTCGGGCCGCAAACCAGTGCCGAGGCGTTGGTCAGCGCCTGCGCCAGCGGTACGACCGTCACGCCGGCCCGCCCGGCCCAGGCCGCGACAGCCTGGCGCACCGGTTCCGCACATCCCTCGGCAAAGGCGGCGACCGCCGGTTTCGCGACGGCCAGGCGCGACAGTTCCAGCACGTTGACGCGCCCGCGGCCGGCGAAGAACAGCAATCCCTGACGGTCCGGCGCGTAGGCGCGCAGCGGGAAGGAGACGAATGCGTAGGCCTGCGTGGATGTCCATGCGCGCGCCTCGCCGACGGTTCGCATGACACGGGGATCGACCAGTCCCGGATGCCGCTCATTGACCACGGCGCGTGCCGCCTCCTCCGGCGAGGCGAACTGCCGCATGCGGGCGGTAACCAGCGGCAGGGAGCCGCAGTAGAATGTGACGCCCGCGTTCTGCAGGCTGGCATCGTTGAACTCGACCGTGACCTGGGCTTCCGGCTGGCCGGTGAGGTTCAGCAGGTCGATCAGCGTGTCGTCGGGGGCGACGGTGCCGCCGGCGAGACGTTCGATGCGGGCTGCGGCTTCGCGCTGGTTAGCGGACATGCGCGACTCGTCGCCCGCGGCAAGGGCCGAGCGGAACCGGTCGGCGGCTGCGCCCGCGGCTAGCCAGGCGGCCGCCTGGAAGGCGTTGGTCTGTGACAGACGTGCCACATCAATGGCGCGGAACGCGTCCGACATCTGCCGGTAGGTCTGCTGCATCAGGCGCACGGGACGCGTGCGCACCCCCAGTCCCGTGCCGTCGGCCTTCAGCAGCCGCACCGACGCGCGGTAGGCGCCGTCGGCGACGCCGCGCAGGAGCCAGTCCGTGGTTGCGCGCGCGCTGTCTCCCGCGCCTCCGGCGTCGGGGGCCAGCGGAACCTGCCGCTCGAAGAGGGTGCGGCCGTCCGGGTCGGCGACGCGGAAGGCCGCCGTACGCGCCTGCTGCGACAGCGGCGCGTCGCATGCAACGGACAGCGCAAGCGACTGGTTGGTGGCTGCGAGGGCGGGCACGGCGAACGCGGCGCGCGGCCCCAGTTCGACGTCCGGCCCGTCGGGCGCCTGTTCGGTCAGGACGAAGGGCACGAAATGCGCGGGGTTGCAGTAGGCGTCGCTGGTGGCGTCCCAGGCCAGTTGCAGCGGCTGCGTGGTGTTGCCGTCGCGGGCGTCGTAGTCATCCAGCGCGACCATCAGCCCCACCGGCGTCCCCGGCACGGGCCGGGCCGCGAAGGCGGCCCAGGGGAGCAGCAGTTCGACCGTGTAGCCGTCCGGCGTGCGGTGGGCGCCCAGCGGCGGCGCGCCGAGGGCCGCGTTGGCCTGGACGCAGCGGACGACGGCCGGCAGGTTGGTCTGCGGCGGCCGGATCGTGAGTTGGACGCAGCCGGCCGAGTAGGGTGCGCGGCCGTAGGCTGGTGCGGTGCGGCCGTCCACGAAGAGTTCGAGGCAGTCCTGTTGCCACCAGACGTCCTTCTCGGCCGTGTTGCGGACGTCGTCATCGGTGACGCGCGCGGCCAGGCAGAGGCCGTCGGACGTCCAGGCGATCTGCAGGGAGACGCCGGCGTCGGCGGGCCCGTTCCAGGCATGCACGGGCTGGCGCTTGGCGATGCTGGCAGCGTCACGGGCCGGGTAGGCCGGCACGCCGGACCACTCGTCCAGGTTGCCATCGGCGACGAAAGGTTGGGTCAGGCGGGGCAGCGGCACGGCCGGTTCGGCGGACGCCGACGCCGGCGACAGGCGCTCAAGGCCGGCCCCCGCCGCGAGGCTCGTGCTCAGGATAAATGCCGCAGAGGTCAGTCGCATCATGGCGGGTTCCTTAGATTTCAAGTGCGTAGCGCAATTACGGTAGTGGCCATATACGGTCACGTCAATCCCTGTTTTGACAAACGCCGACGGGCAGGGTATTATCCGTGGCCATTCCGGAACGCGCGACACGACTTGCGTCCCCAAGGTGTGGCATGGCCAAAGAACTTGCGTTTGTTTTGATCAACCCATACACCATCCGCAAGTCGCGGACGGGTGGCATCATCGCGCGCTATCTCGTGCGCACCGACCTCAAGCTTGCGGCCGCGCGGGTGTTCGGGGCCTCACGCGGACTGGTGGACGAGTTTGCCGACTACCTCGCCGTGTATGACCCTGCGGATGTCGAGGTGGACGCGTTGCTGGCCGACTATGTCCGCCGTTCCTATGCCCCCGACCCCCATTCCAACCGCCCGCACCGCTGCATGTGCCTGTTGTTCGAAGGCGACGACGCCGTGCGCAAGATCTACGAGGTAACCGGCAGCATCCGCCAGCGCTGGGGCAGCGGGCAGTCGCTGCGCGATACCTATGGTGACCTGGTGCGTGACGAGCACACCAATGCGGTGACCTACTTCGAGCCGGCCGTGATCGTTGGACCGACCTTTGACAGCACGCGCGATTCGCTCCGCATCTGGCTCAAGTACTACCGCAGCGATTCAGGCATCGTGCGGGGCGCCGCGGATGTGCCGGACGGCGAGGGGGTCGAGCAGACGCTGGTCCTGCTGAAGCCCGACAACTTCCGCCAGCCGTCGCTGCGGGCCGGCAACATCATGGACCTGCTTTCGAGTTCCGGGCTGCGCATTGTGGCCTTCAAGAAGTTTGCGATGAGCGTGTCGCAGGCCGAGGCCTTCTACGGTCCCGTGCGCGAGAGCCTGAGACGCATCTTCCCGTCCTTCGGCAAGGAACGCGCCGCGCAGGCGCTGTCGCGCGAGTTCGGCCTGCCGGTCGATGCCGCCACGATGGCGCCGCTGTGCGAGCAACTGGCCCCGCAGTTCGCCACGCGCGAGTTCGAGAACATCGTTGAGTTCATGAGCGGTCGCCGGCCGTCGGCCTGTGCCGAAGGCGACAAGGTCGCGCCCGGCGCGGAAGAGTGCCTGGCGATCGTCTACGAGGGGATCGAGGCCGTGCGCAAGATCCGCGATATTCTGGGTTCGACCGATCCGAGCAAGGCGCGGCCGGGTTCGATCCGCCGCGAGTTCGGCACCAATATCATGGTCAATGCCGCGCACGCGTCCGATTCGGTCGAGAATGCCCGCCGCGAGATGCGCATCATCGATGTCGAACGTGACCCGTTGTTTGAGGAACTGATTAGGAAATACTACGCATGAAGCCCCTGAACGCCCGTATCCTTGCCATCCAGCCTTCCGCCACGCTCGCCATTGCCGCTCTCGCCAAGCAGATGGCGGCGCAGGGCCACGCCGTGTGCAACTTCTCCGCCGGAGAGCCGGACTTCGACACGCCGGCCTTCATCAAGGATGCCTGCATCGAGGCGTTGCGGAAGGGACAGACGAAGTACACGCCGGTCGCGGGCGTACCGGCCCTGTGCGAGGCCATCGCGGCCAAGCTGAAGCGCGAGAACGGGCTGGACTACAAGCCCTCGCAGATCGTCGTCAGTTGCGGCGCCAAGCACTCGCTGGCGTTGATCTTCCAGACGCTGCTGAATCCGGGCGACGAGGTGCTGATTCCTGCGCCGTTCTGGCTGAGCTACCCGGAGATGATCCGTGTCGCCGGCGGCCAGCCGGTCTTCATCCATGCCAGCGGCGCCAACGACTACAAGATCACCCCGGCCGATGTGGCCGCCGCCATTACTCCGCGCACGGTCGCGATCGTCATCAACAGCCCGTGCAACCCGACCGGCACGATGTACTCGCCCGATGAACTGCGGGCGATCGGCCAGGTGGCGGTGAGCCGCGGCCTGACCGTCATCTCCGACGAGATCTATGAGAAGATGGTTTACGAGGGGAACCGGCATGGCAGCATGGCTGCTTTCGGCCCTGAGTTCTACCAGCAGACGCTCACCGTGAACGGCTTCAGCAAGGCCTATTCCATGACCGGCTGGCGCCTGGGCTACACGGCCGGGCCGGAACCGTTCATGAAGGCCATGGGCGCGTTGCAGAGCCATTGCGCGTCGGCCCCCACCACGTTCGCCCAAGTTGGCGCCGTGACGGCGCTGGCGCAGGGCGATGAGGCCATCCGCACGATGGTGGCGGCGTTCGACGCCCGCCGGCGCCGCATCTACGCGCTGATGTCGGCCATCCCGGGCGTGACGTGTCCCAAGCCCACCGGTGCGTTCTACATCTTCCCCGATATCTCCTCGTTCGGCCTGGATTCGGTCTCGTTCGCCAAGCGCCTGCTCGAGACGCAGCATGTGGCCGTCGTGCCCGGCGTCGCCTTTGCCGCCGACGGCTGCGTGCGGCTGAGCTACGCGTGCAGCATGGAGGAGATCGAGAGCGGCATGGCGCGCTTTGCGGCCTTCTGCGGCACGCTGCGCACGTAGCGCCGGCCTGAATCGACAGTAAACACCAACCACGCCCCGCCGCCCACCCGCGCGCGCTCCCGCCCTCTGGTCCTCAGACCATCCTGCCGCCCACCTACCGGCCGCCTGGCCACCTAGATTGTAACGCCACCCGCACGCCTACCCGACCAAGACTGTCCTTTCCCTGACGGCGTGATTCTGCCATCCTGGACCATTGACTGGAAAATACAGGATGGCAACCGGAAAATCACAGCTCCTTCCGCGTGCTTACTACAGCGCGTCTCTCGATGGCTTCTTGGGGGCGACACCCGAGACGATTCTTGGCTCTCTGACAGCCAACAGCACCATGGCGGTGGACCCCGCGCAAAGCGCCGCATGGCTTCAGCAAATTGCCATTCTGAAACCCGCGTTGCAGGGACTCGAAGGCACGCTGTTCCTGGAGTTTAACATCCCACGGATGGGGAAACGGATCGATGCCGTACTTGTGTCAGGTGCGTTGGTCATCGTGATTGAGTTCAAAGTTGGCGCGAAGAACTACAATCGCGCAGATCGCGACCAAGTGTGGGACTACCATCCGAAATCGACCGAACACCAACTTTGATCTCGATCTTCATCTTGCTGTATCCATGCGGTCATTCCGAGCAGAGAACGTGTCCACCTTTGTGAAGGCGGTCCTCGACTGCGAAGTGTCGACAGCGCAAGACGCGTGTGCACGCCTCCACAACCGATTCCCAATTGCACTTACCCGGGATCTGTGTCGTGCCAAGAGATGGATCAGAGAACACGCCCGCGGGACTGAACGTTACGGACTTGTCGCTTCATCAGAGGCACAGCGGCTGAAGCCCTATGCGATCGACGTCCGCGTGGAAATTGACCCAATCCATTGGTTCCTTAACGACCAAGAGGACACGCGGTCAAGTTACTATCTTGAGGACGCAGCTACGGAGTTTCAGGTACAGGGGCTTGAACTCGATTGGACCTGCGTAACATGGGATGGAGATCTTCGCTTCACGCACAATGACTGGTCCTATCACTCCTTCAGAGGAAGTAGTTGGCAGAGCATCCGCAAACAGGAGAGACAGACCTACCTTCGAAATGCGTATCGTGTTCTGCTAACACGTGCTCGTCAAGGCATGGTGATCTTTGTCCCATTGGGCGAAGCGTCAGACCCAACACGCGATCCCGGTTACTACGACGCGACGTTCAACTACCTGTCCGGGCTGGGCATCCCCGTACTATGAACAACCGTCAGCCGCCCCTTGCCTCCTTTCTCTCCGTTACCAGCCCCCAACCTCCCACCCCCCACCTTCAACTCTCAACCGTCCACCCCCCACCGTCCACCGTCCAACCATCCGACCACAATCCAGAACGGACCCTCCCATGAACCCCACCCGCGCCTTCGCGTCCGGCCAGCCCATCCTTGACGTCGTCCAGACGGATCGCTCACCCAAACGCGTCTTCGTCCTCGGTGTCTACGCCAGCGCCGTGCATGCCCGTTGGGTCGAGAACCACCGGCAGGAAAAGGCCCTGCGCCGCGAGAAGGTGCCGATCCCGCCACTCTGGCCGCGTGTTCCCACGCGCCTCGCCGATGACACCCGCCGTGCCCAGATCCTGGAAGAACTGCAAACGTCTCAAGCGACAGTCCTCATCACCCTGGGCGACCAACCCCTGCAATGGTTTGCCGCGCACTTTGGCGCCAAACCGCGCCTCGCCGACTACGGCGAAGACGGAGCAACGTACGGCCAACTGCACCCGATCCAACTCCCCGGCCGCACCATCCAACTTCTGCCACTCGCCCACCCCCGCCAGATCGCCCGCCTCGGCGCCCATTCAGAGGAATGGGCCGCCCTTCACGAGACCTGGGTCACCACCGCCAAACCGAGCCTCCCGTAACCGCAACCGCGACGCGAACCCGGCTCAGCGAGGTCAATCGACTTGCATTTCGGCCCCGATGGCCGCATCATAATTGGCGTAATGGGCACGGTCAAAACCAACTATCAGGACGATCCTGTCTTGCGCGACTTCAAGGCCTCTGCTCGTCGCGTACTGGGTTCGCACCTGAGGGAACTCGTTCTTTTCGGGTCGCGCGCGCGCGGCGACGAGACTGCGCAGTCCGACTACGACCTCCTGGTGGTCGTTGACCAGGTGGACGAAGGCGTGAATCGCGGGATTGACGAAATAGCCGGACAGGCGTTACTCGATCACGGCGCGGTTCTCTCCGCCTTCTCCATCAGCGAAACCGACCGTACGCAAAGGAAGTTCAGTCCGCTCCTGCTCAATATCAGACGGGAGGGCGTGGCCATATGAAACGCGATCCTGCGTTACAGACGCAACTGCTCTCCATGATGAGCAAGGCAACGCGTTCGCTCAATGCCGCCCGTGTCCACCAGGAAACCCACGACTGCGACTTTGCCGCTTCACGTGCCTACTATGCCGCGTTCGACGCGATGGAGGCATCTCTGTTGTCCTTGGGCATCACCTGCTCCACGCACAGTGGCACGATCGCCACATTCAGCAAGGAGTTCATCAGGAGCGGGATTCTCCCGCAGTCCTTCGGTGTCTTGGCGGCACGCCTATTTCGGGAACGCCAGATTGGCGACTACGAGTTCGATGTGAGCGTCTCCAAAACCGACGCCGATCAGGATATTCAGGCTGCAGTCTCCTTGGTGGAAGCGATTGCCCGACATCTGGAAATGCCCACCGGCCCGACCGCCCGACCGTAAGCGCTACCGCGCCATCGCGCCACCGCCCGACCGCTCACCCCGCCGCCAATCGCCAACTTGGATGGCAAGGCGGGGCAGGGCGGTGTCCACGCCGGCTGGTTGACATTCGGCCATCAACCGGAGAAGATGCGCCCCGTTGCCGCTCACGGGTGAATGGCCGCGCATTGGGCGAGTGGTGAAATTGGCAGACACGCAAGACTTAGGATCTTGTGGCGAAAGCCGTGCGGGTTCAAGTCCCGCCTCGCCCACCAGCTTCAGAAGCGGCGCGGTTCCGTTCGCCGTCAGGACAACACGGACAGCGCGATGTCGGTGCGTCCCAGCGGGGCCGAGGTCTGGAAGCCGGCCACGGCATCGGCCACCCGGTCGCGGATTTCGCGGGCAATCGCAATGCCCTCCTGGATGCCGTCCTCCTTCGTCTTGCGGCGGCTCATGCGTTCCAGGATGGCCGCCGGAACCACGACGCCCGGCACATGCTGGTTCATGAAGTCGGCATTCCTGAAGGATAGCAGCGGATAGAGCCCGGCAATGATCGGGATGGTCTTGTGGTATTTGCTGACGCGCTCGATGAAGCGCAGCAGCGCCTCCGGATCGAAGATCGGCTGCGTAATCGCATACTCGGCGCCGGCTTCGATCTTGCGGAAGTAACGCTCCACTTCGCGTTCCATCTCCACGGCCACCGGGTTGGCTCCCACGCCGATCAGCATGGCGGTGGGCTTGCCGATGGGTTGCCCCGCCGCGTCGAAGCCGTGGTTGAGGTTGGTGGCCAGTTGCGAGAGGCCGATGGCATCGAGGTCGAAAACACCTGTGGCATCGGGGTAGTTGCCCAGCTTCGGCGGATCGCCGGTAATGAAGAGCCAGGTTTTGAGGCCGAGGGCGCAGCCGCCGAGCAGGTCGGACTGCATGCCGATCAGGTTGCGGTCGCGACAGCAGTAATGGGGGATCGGCTCAATCGCGAGCGCCTTCTGCATGGCAAAGGCCGTGGCCATGACGCACATGCGGGCGCTGGCGCGCGGCCCGTCCGGCAGGTTGATGGCGTCGATGCCCGCTTCCTCGCACTGGCGGCACTTGGCGAGGAAGCCCTCCAGCCCGGCGCCCGATTGCGGAGGCAGCAGTTCCACCGAGGTCACGCGCTTGCCGGCCGCCAGTTTGACGCCGAGCGGCGATTTCCGGGCGACAGGGACCTGCTCGACAGCCGGGGTGGCGGGTCCTGTCGCGGTCGCAACCGCCCCGGTCGCCAGGGTGGCAAACGCCTTGACGCCACTTACGCCCTGGATGGCGCGGGCCGCCATGCGGATGTGGGCCGGCGTGGTGCCGCAGCAGCCGCCCACGCCGCGGGCGCCGAGCTCGATGAAGCGCTTGGCGAACTCCGTGAAATACTCCGGACTGTTGAGGTAGAGCATGCGGCCGCCCACTTCGCGCGGGCCGCCGGCATTGGGCATCACGACCACCGGTTTGCGGGTCGCTGCCAGCAGGTGCCGCAGGGGGACGAACAGGTCTGCCGGCCCCAGGCCGCAGTTGAGCCCCACGATGTCCACATGCGCATCCGCGTCCAGGGCTCGACCGGCCAGCGTCTCCGGACGCGGACTGCCGCTGGCCGACGCCGGGGCCGCGGGATTCAGCGTGTATGAGGCCAGAACGGTGAGCCCGAACCGCTTGGCCACGCGGGCGGCCAGCTGGAGTTGCGCGAGGTCGCGGAAGGTCTCCAGCGAGACCAGGTCGATGCCTGCCGATGCGAGCACGCCAAGCTGCTCGGCGAAGGCGTCCTCGATCTCCCCGGCATTGGCGTTGTCGAGCAGGCCGGTCTCCGGCAGGCAGGGCCCCACCGAAGCGGCGACGAAGGCCTGGTCGCCTGCCACCTGGCGCGCGAGTTTGACCGCCTCACGGTTGATGGCTTCTACGCGGTCCGCGAGGCCATAGGCCGCCAGTTTGATGCGGTTGGCGCCGAAGGTGTTGGTCTCAAGGACATCGGCCCCGGCGTCCAGATATTCCTGGTGGACGCCGGCAATGAGCTTCGGCTGGGTGAGGCAGAGTTCGTCATAGCAGGCGTTCAGGAAGACACCCCGCTGGTAGATCATCGTGCCCATGGCGCCGTCGAAGATGAGGGGTCGCGCCAGAATGCGTTCCATTAGCGTCATTTCCATGCACGGAGTGTAGGCTGGGAGCGCCCGTCGCGTCTAGTGCGAAGCGCCATCCGTTCCGGCCGTTCCGCCGGTGATTTTGCCTTGCTTTGGCCAATGGCGACAGTGATAATTAATCTCAACTTGTTTTTACCCGATCTCCCTGCGTGTGCTGCGCCCCCTCTTGTTGGCGCGACGATATCCGCATGGCGATCCACGGCAGCGGGCCGCCCTAACACAGGTGAACGATGAGCGTGTCATTTCGCGAACCGATTCGCGTGGGCATTGTCGGCCTCGGCCGCGCGGGGCTGGGTATGCACTGTCCCGAACTGGCATCCCTCCCCGAAATCTACCGGATTACGGCCGTCTGTGATCCGCTGAAGGATCGTCGCGACCAGGCCGTGGCCAAGTATGGCTGCCGGGCCTATCGCCGCTATGAGGATCTGCTGGCCGACAGTGAAGTCGAACTGATCGACATCGCGACCCGTTCCGACGACCACCTGCCACATGCCGTGGCCGCGCTCAAGACCCGCAAGTGGGTTAACCTCGAGAAGCCGATGTGCCTCAGTTACGAGGAGGCGTTGGTCCTGCGCGCGGCGGCGATCAAGGCCGGCAACCGGCTCTTCGTGCGTCACAACCGTCGATACGAGCCCAATTTTCAGCATGTTCGCGAGTTGATCCATTCCGGGATGCTGGGCGAAGTCTATGACATCAAGTTGCGCCGTGGCGGGTTCCAGCGGCGCGACGACTGGCAGACGGTCAAGCGATGCGGCGGCGGCCAGTTGCTGAACTGGGGTCCGCACATCATCGACCACGCCCTGCAGTTTCTTGATGCGCCGCCGGTGCGCATCTTCTCGGACCTCAAACGCGTGGCGGCGATGGGCGATGCCGAGGATTATGTCCGGATCGTGATGCGCAATGCCGCCGGGTTGACGGTCGATCTTGAGATCTCCGGCGGTCGGGTCATCTCCGAGCCCGAGTGTCTGGTCACGGGCTCCAAGGGCGCCCTGTCAGTTTCCGGCAGTACTGTGAAATTGCGCTACCTCGACCCCAAGCAGAAACTCAGTCGCCGCCGTGCGAGCGTGCGCACGCCGCCGCTGACCGGCTTCGGCTCGCCCGACACCCTCAAGTGGGTGGAGGAGTCCATCCCGGTTGCGCCCAAGACACCCAGCAGTATGACCATGATCTGGGAGCATCTGGCGGCCGCCATCCGGTTGAACAAGAGCTACCCGGTGGCACTGGATGAGGCCGTCGACGTGATGCGTATCATCTCACTGGCCCGCAAGGATACGCCCTTTGCGTAGATAGCGGAACGGTACTGACACGGGCATCGCCGGCACCCGTCATGGCGGGGCGTCGGCCGGCGGCAGCAGGACGAACGTGCCCGCCTTAAGCTTGTACTCGCGCGTCTGCTTCTTGAACGAAACCCGGACGTGGTCCGAAGTGGCGCTGTCCAGCTGGATTCCGGTTGCCGTCTTCTCTCCCACTTCGAGGATCTCACCGTTGCCGAGTATGAGGGCGACCGAGCCGCCGAACGACACCAGTCCCTTGAGCGTAAATGCCGGCCATGGTTCTTCGGGTTCCGGCGGCGGCGGAGGAGGGGGCACCGGCACCGGGGGAACCACCGCCACGACAGCTGTGGCTACGGGAGGCGTCGGGGGAACCACCGCCACGACAGCTGTGGCTACGGGAGGCGTCTCCTGTCTGGTGGTCGGGTTGGTGACCGAGGCGACGGCCGAGCTGTGGCCCGCTTCGGGCGGCGTGTTCGTGTGGTGGACCGGTGCGACGATGACTGGCGCTGCGACTTGGGCCAGGTTCGGCGCCGGAGCATGCGCCGGGCGGGTGAAGCGCCAGGTCAGCCCGGCGGCCAGTCCGACCAGGCCGAGCATGACGGCGATCGACAACAGCAACATGGGGAGGTTCATGCCGCGGGGGGGCTGCTCGTCCGCGATCAGTGCGGATGACGGCGGCGGCGGGGGCGTCGGCGGGGGCGTGACAGGCACGCGTGCCTGGGGCACCGGTGGCGGTCCTCCGGGCTGCGGCACCGCGGCTGGCGCGGCGGAACCGGGCGCCTCCAGCGCACGTTTGCGTTCCTGCTCCTGCTGTCGTCGCAGCGCCTCCTCGATCAGACTCACTTCCCGTCCTCCAACTCGCTGATCGCCATGGCCAGGCACTGCGCCGTGATGCGACGCGTCTTCAACGTGTAGCCGGCCAGCAGCGCATAGTCACATACGGCATTGATCATGCGCGGAACGCCAGCCGAGTAGTTCGCGACACGCGTCACGGCCGCATCATCGAAGACCACATCAGCCGGGGCGCCGGCTGTCCGCAGTCGGTGGTTGATGTAGGCCGCCACGTCTACGGGTTCCAAGGGGGGAATATGATAGCGCACGGTGATGCGTTGGCGCAACTGCCGCAGTTCTGGAGCCGCCAGTCGCTGCTTGAGTTCCGGTTGGCCGGCCAGCACGATCTGTAGCAGCTTCTGCTGCGCGGTTTCGAGGTTGGAGAGCAGTCGGACCTGTTCCATCGTTCCGGGGGGAAGGTTCTGCGCCTCGTCGATGAACAGGACCACGTTGGTGTTCATCGATGCCTGTTTCAGCAGGAACCGGTTCAGGGCATCCAGAACGGAGAACCGGTCGCGCGACGACTCCACGCCGAAATCCGCCGCGATCGCTCTTAGCAGTTGCTGGCCGTTGAGGATCGGGTTGAAGATCATGGCTGACACGGCTTTTCCCCGTAGGTGATCCAACACCGCCCGGCAGACCGTGGTCTTGCCGCAACCGACCTCGCCCGTGAGTTCGATGAAGCCCTTGCGGTTCGCGATGCCGAATACGAGATGGTCGAAAGCCTCGCGATGGTGCACCGTGTAATGCAGGTAGCGGGGGTCCGGGGTAATGTTGAACGGGAGCTCTTGGAGTTGGAAGAATTCCAGATACATGCCCCATTCTGACGCGGCGACCGGCGATTGTCCAGCCCCCAAGCAGGCGGCTACTTCAGCGCCAGCATGGCCAGCGTTGTCGCGCCCACCCGTCCGCCCACCCGGCCCCAGGCCTCATCAGGACGCCAGGACCCCTTCTCGGAGCCGTGCGTGGCGCGCGATTCCGCAAGACGCTGCCGCAAACCGGCGGCCTGTTGGCGGCAGCCGCCCTGGTCCAACGCCCGCGCGACGAAGAAGTCGCGATAGATGTCTGCGCCGCCGGCCGGTTTGACGGTCCAGAACTGCAGGGCGCGCAACGTGTCGCCGGCCGCCGCCAGGAGTTCGGGATGGGGACTTCCCGCCGTCAACAGGGCATAGGCCCCCATGGCGTCGAGGGTTGGCGAATGCTGCGTCGCGACGCCTGCGGCCGGGTAGGCGAAGTGGCCGTCCCCGCCGGCCTGCGCCCGCAGCCAGCGCAAGCCGCGCCGCAGGTGCCCGTCCGGGTCGCCCCAGCCGAGATCGCGCGCCCGCGCCAGCGCCTCGAGTTGCCAGACCGTGATGGCGGTGTTGGCGGGGGCGTCCGGGCTGTAACCCCAGCCGCCGGCCACCGTCTGATGGTTCTGGACAAACGCCACGGCACGCCGCAGCGCCGGCTCGGGTACGGCCCCCGCCCGTCGTTTCTCGATCGTCAGCAAGGCACAGGTGACGATGCCGTGGTTGTAGGGCTGAGTGGTGCTCGGCGGACCGAAGGCGCCGTCGGCTTCCTGCGTCGATAGCAGGGCTCTTATCGCCCGATCCACGGCTGTCTGCTGTGGGGCATGCGCCTCCACCAGTGCCAGCGCCGCCAGCGCGGTCAGGGCTGGACGATAGGCCGGGTCGCCACCGGCGCGAGCGGGATCCCACGAGCCGTCGGTGGCCTGGCAGCGCACCAGCCACTCAGCGCCCTCAACCAGTGCCAGCTGTGGTGCCCGGCGGGAGTGTCCGGTGGCCAGCCAGACACCTGCCACGAGCAGGGCGGCAGCGGCGGCCGCCAGTGGACGCACGAACAGGCGCCAACGCGTCGTCCGCCGGGGCGGAAGTGCCGCGACAATCCGGTCGGCCAGATCCGGCGCCGGTTCGGCCTTCGGCAGGGCGCGCAGACGCGCGACCCAGGCGCGCGCCTGCGCGACTTCAGTCTGGCAGGCAGGGCAGACGCGCAGATGGGCTTCCCACGTAGTGCAGTCGGCTGCCGGCGGGTTTCCCAGCGCCCATGCGACGGCGTCTGCCGCCCGTGCGCAGGCTTTGCGCGTATCCGCAGTCTTCGTGTCTCTGCTCATGACCCCTCCAACATGCGTCTCAGCGCGCGCAGGGCGTGGAACATCCGCGATTTCACCGTTCCCACCGGGATCCGCAGCGCGCGCGCAACCTCGGCATAGGGCAACTCCTGATAGACGCCCAACTCCACGACCAGCCGCAGTCCTTCCGGCAACTTTGCCAGGGCGCCGGACAGGTTCGCATCGGCATGCGGCGTCTTATCCACCGGCCACGGCCTGTACTCCGGCTGCGGTTCGTTCGCCAGCGCCTGCACCATGCGTGCGGCGCGCTGGCGCCGCCGCAATTCGTCGATCCACACCTGTCTTGCCAGGAGGAACAGGAAAGTGGTGAGCTTGGCCGATGGCTTGTAGCGCGCCCGGTACCGGTAGAGCCTCAGGAATGTCTGCTGTGCGAGATCTTCGGCGTCACATACTTGAACGCCGTAGCGCGTGAAGAAGTTCAATACCGTCTTCTGGTGACGTCGCACCAGCACCGTGAAGGCTTCGCGGTGATCATCGCGCACGAGGGCCATCAGGGCGGCATCATCCGAGTCTGTCATGTTGCTGGGCTGGTTGGAATCCATCTTTTTGAACCAAAGCCACGCTTGGTGCGTTTAACACTCAGTGGTATCTTGGGACCCAACTGTCAGGGAGTCAACCGCATGCATAGTAGCACGACCTCTTATCTTCGTCTGGTAACCGTTACTTTCCTGGCCGGGTGTTCTGCGGTTTACGCCGGCGACGGTGTGCCGCCGGACCCGCGCGTCCCGGCCTCAGCCAGCGTCCAGGGCGATGCCTGGCAGGCGGAAGCACGCGCTTCGATGGCCCGCGGCCTGGCCTGGCTTGCCACCACGCAGCAGGTGAGCGGCGCCTGGTCGGACCGGCAGTTCCCGGCGCTCAGCGCGCTGGCGCTGTGGTCGTTCTGCGACGCCGGCCAGAAACATCACCCGGCGGCGGACAAGGCCGTCGCCTACATCCTCTCATGCGTGCAGACGAACGGCGGCATCTACGTGGATGTGCCTGGCCGCAAGGGCGGGGGGCTCAGCAACTACAACACCGCGATCTGCATGACGGCCCTGCATGCCACCGGCCGCAAGGACCTTGTGCGCGTGATCCAGAACGCGCGCACCTTTGTGGCAGGCGCCCAGCATTTCGGCGACGATGTCTACTCAGGCGGCTTCGGCTATGACCGCGTCACCAAGCGCGCCTATACCGACCTGATGAACACGCATTTCTCTGTCGAAGCGATGCGCCGCACGCAGGACGTCGAGGATCTGCGGCCGGCTGGCGAGGCGCGTGCCGAGATCGACTGGAACAAGGCGCTGGCCTATGTCGAGAAGCTCCAGAACAAGGCCGGCGACGACGCGGGCGGTTTTGTCTATAACCCGGATGACCCCAAGGCCGGTACGGTCACCAACACGATCACCGGCGCGGTCACCTTGCGCTCCTACGGCAGCATCACCTACGCGGGACTGCTGTCGATGGTCTACGCCAATGTGACTCGCGATGATCCCCGGATTGTCTCGGCGGTGGACTATGCGGCACGGCACTGGACGCTCGAAGAGAATCCGGGCATGGGGTCACAGGGGCTCTACTTCTACTACAATGTCATGAGTCGCGCGCTCGACACCGCCCGTCTGGACAGCATCGCCCGCGCCGGCGCGGGGCCCATCGCCTGGCGCGAGCAGGTGGCACGCAAAATCATGAGCCTGCAGCGACCGGACGGCACATGGGCCAACGCCAACAACCGTTTCTGGGAGAACGACCCCGTGCTGGCCACCGCCTACGCGCTGCTGGCGCTCGAGTACGCCACCGGCCCGGCGAAGTAGGATTATTCTGCGAGGATCGTGAACGGGCAGGAATAGTTCAGGCTGTAACTCAACGGGTTACCGTTCGCGTCCTCGTAGATGCTCTTGGTCGGCACCAGGTAGAACCCCTGGCCCGCGTAGGGGTCGCCCGGCGTGCGGTTGGGGGTCATCACGCCCTTGTAGGTCAGCGGCACGACTACATGCGTGTAGGTGGCCTTGCCCAGCCCGCCGTTCGCGGTCCAGTCCATGGCCGATTCGTAGTCATAGTAGATCGAGAACCCGCCTGAGAAGATTCCGGTGGCCTTGGCGAATGAGAACCTCAATGCCGTGGGGTTCAGGGCCGTCTCGTAGTTGTAGAGCGGCATGCCCACCTCGTCGGTGCCTTGATAAACGAGGTCGGCGGGTGTGCTCAGGGACAGGCTTGTAGCGGAGACCGCGATGGCCAGCGGCTGGTCGGATTGGTAGCAGGTGGCCGGCGTTTCCTCGAGGGAGGTCTCGGTGTACTTGCCAAATGGGCCGCCGAAGTCCGTCACCGAGTAGGTGAACACGCGGTCAGGCGGGAGCATCATGTCGCCGACCCGCAGTACGTTGTTCGTGTAGTAGGCGCGCAGCGACGCCGTCGGACTGTAGTATCCGCCGACCGCTTCGACGTCGTTGATGAACCCCAGTTCGGTCGCCGGCGTGCCGGCGTCAAACACCGGGTTGTAGCCGGGAACGGAGCGCGGGTCGTAGTTCCACCAGCGCAACTGTCCCGTGCCGTCCGGCGACACGATCACGGTGTTGTTGGCCGGTGCGTTTGTTCCCTGGACGATTTCCAGCGTGCCGCAGAACCCCTTCTGCGTGGTGGCGGCGTTGCAGACCCACAGCAGGGCCCGCCCGCTCAGGTTGGCCGGCTCCGCATCGGGGTCTGGGATGAACAGCAACGTCGTGCTTTGCGAGAAAGTCGTTCCGTCGGCCAGCGTGGCGGCGATTGTGGTGCTGCCGGCGGCCCCGACGGTCATCGTCAGGTAGCCGCTGCCGCCCAGCGAAGGCGCATAGCCGCCCGACCATGGCAGTGCGACCGTGTAGTAGCCGGTCAGGTGGCTGAGCACGGCTGACATGCCGACGTCGCGCCAGCGGTTGCGAACCAGGAAGAGATTCTCGTTGGCGCCGGTGCCTTCCTGGAGTTCGCACACGGCGGCACCGTCGGATGCGATGCTGATGGTCAGGGGGATGCTGATGGCCGTGAGGCCGAAACCGTAACGGGCCACGCCCGTGTAGACAAACAGCGGCACTTCGCCTGTCTCGTCCTTGCCGGTGAAGGACCCGGAGAACGCGCATGCCTTGCCGCGGATGGTGAGTTTGCCGGTCAGGGCTCCGGCCGTGGTGACGGTCAGCGTGGCCAGACCCGTGCCGTACGTATCGCTGTCGACGCCGCCGGTGTAGGTGCCCACGACGCCCGCGGGAAGCGGCGACACGTGCACGGTGAGCGTGGCCGTGGCTCCAGGCGCGGTACTGCCCGAGGGGCGTCTGACCGAGGAGCGCAGCACGACCTGGAACGTTCCGACCGCCTTCGGCACGCCCGCAAGTGTCACTTTGTTGCTGTTCAGTGCGAGGGTCAGGCCGCTGGGCATGCCGCTGTCGACGGTGCACCCCACCGTGCCGGCGAAGCCGGACTGGATGGTGAAGGGCCCGAACGACGTGTAGACGCCGAGGTCGGCCTCGACCGTGCCCAAGTGGTTGGTCGGGGCGTCGCCGGCGAAGAACTCGGGCGATCCCTCCGGCAAAACGGTGAAACTGGCAGCGACGCCGGGGTTCACAACCTCGTTGCTGAAGGCGTCACGCGCCACGGTGTCGACGCGCCAGTACAAGGGCCGTCCCAGCGCGGCGTTGATGTTGGCTTGCAGAAGAGACGCGTCAACCGACCCCGTGAATTGTCCGGCCAGGGGGGTGAGGACCGTCGCCGAGTTGCCCACCGCGACGCGACAGAAGGAGGATGCGCCGGGAACGGTCCAGGTCAGCCCGGTGAAGTTGCGTTCCATGAGGCTCTGTCCGCTGGTTGGCGTGACGAGCACCGCCTTGGGCAGCGGCGCCCAGACCAGGTTTCGGATCACGGCGTAGTCCTCGGCTGCCGCAGCGCCGCGGCGTACCGTCCATTTTACGGTCTGGCTGCCGGCGGGGATCACCACGCTGGTCGCGCCGCCCGGCGTGGCGCCCGTGAGGGTGCCGCGCGTCGCGGTACCGACCTGACACATCAGCGACGATCCGTCGCCTGCGGCGGCGCCCGCGAGCTGCCAGTCGAAAGAGAGCAGGCCCGGCCCTGTCACCGTGGTCTGCAGCACGGCGCTGCCGTTGGCAGCCGGCGGCGCGCAGCGGAGACCGGGGAGAGTCGCAGCATAGAACCAGGTTCCGGAGATCACGCGCAAGGCCGGCACAGGATGCTCGGCGAGGTACTGGGCCAGCGTCTGGGTGACCAGGGCATCCTGCACGACGATCGTTGCCTGGTTCTTCCCGTAGGTCGCGGTAGCGCCGCCGCTGGCTGCGAGCTTGGCCAGCAGCACACGGTCGACGTTGTAGCCCGGCCGCTCGGAAAACGTGATCTCAACCTTCTTCTTCGTCACGTCGCCATGCTTCCAGACGGCCACGCCGCCGCTCAGGGTGTAGTCAGCGGGCGGCACCGCAACGGAGCCCTGCACGAGCGACACGGCCGCCGTGACCACGCCGTCGCTGCCCGCGGTGCGCGAGAGCCAAAGCGTCAGCTTCTGCTTCTCAGTGGCCGGCAGGCGCGTGGTGGAGGAGGGGATGGCGTTGGTGGCAGGTGTCCAGTGCGTGATGCCCAGCGTGCCGGCCTTGCGCAGCGAGTTCTCGCGGATGGTCACGGTGGCACGGGCAGATTCGTTGAGGATCTCGCATCCCTCCAGCGCCTCGAGCGCGACGACAAAGGTCTCGTTGCCCTCCCAGATGGCGTCATGGAGGAGCGGGATTGAGAAGGTCTTGGGCAGGCGGTCTGTGCCGTTCCATTCCAGAATGCCGCCTGCGGGCGGAGGCGTGAAGTCCTCGCCCGGCCAGGCGACGCCGAAGGCACGGGTCGGCGGCTGTTCGACGGCGTAGCGCACGCGGATGCGCGCTTGCGGCGCGAGATCGCGGATGGACACGCTCAGAGAGGCGCTGGCAGCGGACTCCAGCACCGTTGCCGCCGTGGCGGTGAACAGCGCATAGGCGCGGAGTGTCGGCGTGCTGTAGTCGAGGGTGTACCCCACGGCCTGCGTGATGGCCGCGTCCGTTCGCACCTTGAGCACGTAATTGCCGGCGTTCTGCGGCGCGAAGTCAACGGCCAGGCCTGCGGCGAGCTGACCCGTGCGTGTCAGGACGGCGGTGCCGGCCGCATTGCAGATATCGATGCGCAGTGCGGCATCGTTCGTCCAGCCGGCGTCGCGTCCCACGGCGAAACGCCAGGCACTGTTGTTGGTCACGGTGAAGGCGTAGCAGTCGGCGGCATCGGTTTCGCTGAGGTGGTAGGCGCCGGCGCGCACGAGCTGGTCCGGCAGGGCCGGGGCCGCCAGCGGCTTGGCGTAGGGCAGCGACCCGTCACGGTCGTCATCCGTGTCGGCGTAGGTCAGGATCTGGTCCATGCGCCGCAGCACCTGCTCAAGCGTGACGGTCGTGGCCAGGGAGGAGAAGCGACCCATGCGGTCGCCGTCCGGGCGCACGAAGATGCAGGTGGGGTAGCCGACGCGCGTGAGTTCAGGCAGCGTGTACTGCACCTGAAGCAGCGCGTTCGTGGCGAACGTCGCCTCGATCTCGTCGCGTGTGATCTCGTGACCCTCGCGGGACAGGACTGCGGCGCGGTAGACGGGGTCCTCGAGCAGGACGATCGGGTTGGCGCTCGTGTCGAACCGCGAGCCGTCGCGCTTGGGGTTGTCAAGGCAGACGAGGAGCAGTCCCTGGTCGTCGACGAACTGCTGCCACTCAGGTTGCGAGAAAGCCACCGTATCCTGGGCCTTGCAGTGCGGACACCACATGGCGCCCGTGAAGAAAACGATGACGTTTCGGTGCTCAGCCTGGGCGCGATCCATGGCCGCGTAGTAGTCCATAGTCCAGACGCCGGGACGTGCGCCGCGGAAATCAGGCGACATGACGGCACCGGCGTCTGTGGCGCGCAGCAAGGCGAACGCTGCGAACGCGGTCCAATGAGCGAAGGAACGGCGGAATGTCGTGATCATGGTTAACCCCCAAGGATACGTGAACTGGAGACGGAACTAGAACGTGAGCTCGGGAAACAGTGGGCAGGCGATGCGCGCGGTTCCCTTCAGCCGCTTGAGAAGTTCCAGTTTGCCCTGCCGCAGGGCGTTCGTGCGCATGTTGGCGGCAAGTTCTTCCACGCTGGGAACCGGCGTCGGCTCCTCGGTCATCAGGAGAATCTGGGCCAGCTCGACCGTGGCCGGCGCAAGCAGTTTGCCGTCGGCGTCGCGCGTGGCAGGTGTTGCGGCGATGGCCTTCAGCACCAGGTAGCCGTCCCCCGTCTTGATCACGTCGCTGATCTCACTGGTCTTGAGCGCAAACGCCGCGGTGCGAAGGGTGATGTCCTGAATTTCATCACGGGTGTATACCCCCAGAACGCCGCCCTTGGCGGCACTGGGACATTCCGAGTTGGACTTGGCCAGCTCGGTGAAGTCGCCCCCGGCCTTGAGTTGACGATGGATCTCCTCAATCCGTGCCTTCTTCTCGGTCGCTGCCTTCTCGCGGTCGGCGGCCTCCTTCTTGAGTTCAGCCAATCGCTGCGCGACGTCGCCGTCTGAGATCTTCAGCTTATCCGCGACCTCGTGTTTCTCGGCCTTGGCCACCAGCGTGACCCATTCCGCCTGCTGCTCGAGGAATCCGGGGGCAGGAAGCGCCTGGCGCAGATCGCCGGGGTTCAGGCCGGTCGCCTGGGCCATCTGCTTTGCGGCCTCGGCGGCGGTCGCCTTTTCCTCGGCCGAGAGCGTCAGGCCCAGACGCTTGGCCTCGTCCAGAAGCAGGTATTGGTAGACGTAGCTGCGGATGAGATTCCGGAACAGGTCGTTGCGGTAGGATCGCACCTGCTGCTGACCCAACAAGCCGAGTTTCGCGCGCATGCGCGCGAAATGGATATCCACGCCGAAGCGCAGCTCCTTCCACGTCAGCCGGTTGGCATTCACGGTCAGCACGGTCTCGTCGTCCGCGTGGGCGACATCCTCGACCGCAGCGGCCTTGGCCGGCGGAGTGTTGGTGGCGGCCACAGCCGTGGACGTGCGGGGGTCGTCGCCGCGCCGGCAACCAACCCCGCATATGAACACCACCAGAGGCGCCGTTAGAAGAAGGACGTGTATCGGTCTCATTGGCGACATGCTTGTCACGGCAGGCCCGGAATGGCCAGGAAGGTGAAGCCAACTCCCGTGTTCACCTCTGCGCCAGGCGGAAGCAGCGCCAGTGTGCCGGGAAGTGTCAAGGCGGTGTCGCCTTCAGTCGTCGCGGCGGCAGAGAAGATGCTCCACTTGACGGTTCCCGCCATCGTGTACGCGCCGGCCGCTCCGGAGAGCGTGTAACTGACCGTCTTCTTGCCGATACCCGTCCAGATGAGTGTGCGGGCCGAGGCGTTCCAGGTTCCGCCGCTTGCGGCGTAGTCGGCCGGCGTCAGTCCGGCCGGGATTCGCTCGGTGGTCGTCCATCTCGACGTGGTGGATGCGGGAACCAGCGCGATCGAGACGGCATTGCCGGTGATCGTGCGCCACATGCGGACGACCGTGACCTTGGCGTAGGCGCTTACCTTGCTGCTGACCGGGTTCTTGATGAGGCAGCTGTAGGTGTAGGTTGCCGTCAGGGCGGGCGTGGTGTAGTCGGGCGAGGTGGCGCCCGCGATGGCAAGCGTGGGCTTGCGCCACTGGTAGGTGATCGGCCCGGCGCCGGTCGCCCGCACGTGCAGCGTCACCGTTTTGCCGTACAGGATCTTCTGCGACGTGGGTTGCTCCACGATGGTCAGCGGACCCGTGCCGCCGGCCGGGTTCTGCGAGATCGCGAGCGTCTGCCCGGCCACGGCCACCGTGCCGTTGCGCGCGACGACGGTGTCGTTCGTGGCCAGGCGCACCGTGAACGTGCCGTCACCGGCGCCCGACGGAGATCCTGCGATGGTGATCCAGCCGGCCGATGGGACCGCCGTCCACGGGAAGTCTTCGGGTGCCGTCACGGCCACAGGCACATCGACAGCCGCGCTGTTCGTCTGGATCGATGCCGGCGCCAGTGTGATCACCGGCACGTAGGTGCCGGTGAGCGCAAGCGGCGTGACGGCATGCGCCACCGTCAGGACCGCACTGGCGCTGGTCGGAGTTGTCCATTCGGGCACGGGCGTGTAGGTGACGGTGTAGGTGGCCGGCGGCAACGATACGGTGGCGCCGCTGGCGTACCAGTTGGCGCCGCCGTTGGGCGTCCACAGCGCGCCGTGTGTGACGGCCAGTGCGGGTAGCAGCGTGACCGTCAGTTTTCCGTCCGGTTGATAGGGGTTCTGGGTGATCGCGAGCGAGGCGCTGCCGACAGCGACGGAGCCCGAACGTGCGGCCAGGCCGCTGTTGTTGGCCACGCGCACGGTGAACGAGCCCGAGCCGGTGCCGGACGCGGGGCCGACGATCGTGATCCAGCCGGTCGACGGCGTCGCCGTCCAGGCCAGGCCGGTTGTGGCCGTCACGTTGATGACTCTATCCTGCTGGTTCGAACTGAGCGACAACGTGTCCGGCGACAGCGACAGCGTGGCGGCCGTGTAGGTCGCCGTCAGCGCCAGTGGCGTCGTCACGTAGGCGGAAGTCAGGAAGACATCGGTCAGCGGCGCCGGGGGGGTCCAGCCGGCCTTCGGCTCAAACGAAATCGTGTAGTTTCCGGTTCCCAGCGTCACGGTGGCGCCGCTGGCGTACCAGGTGGCACCGGCGTCGGGGCTCCAGCGTGCGCCCGCGGTCACGACCGCAGCGGGCAACAGGGTGACCTTCAGCTTGGCGCCGACGCGCTCCGACAGCGTGGCCACGCGGCTGTACGTGGTTCCGCCCAGATTGGTGACCTTGCATTTGAACGTCGCACCCTTGTTGGACAACGTCAACGCCACCGCGTAACTGTTGGCCGTGGCGCCGGAGAGGATATAGGCGCCCTTGTACCACTGGTAGGTGAAGGGGCCCTCGCCCTGTGCCGTCACGGTGAAGCTGGCCGTCTCACCCATGCCGACAAAGGCGTCGGGCGGACCGATCACGACGGGCGGGGCCACGTACCACTGGTACATGAGCCAGTAGTTGACGTCGACCGTCTCGGCTGTTACCGGGCGGCTGACGCGGAAGTAGTAGGCACCGGTCGTGGCGGCGACGAAATCGTGAACGTTCGTGTTCGACAGCAGGTACTGGGTAACCGGCGCGCCAGCCGGGTCGTCCTTGTAGACCGTCAGGGTCGGCGCCGTGGCGCCCACGATGCGCACGCCGAAGTTCTGCAGGCGGTAGGTCCGTCCGGCGGCCACCGGCATACGGAACCAGTCCTCGGTATCCGTGCCGTTGAGCGAATGCTTCGGCGTGAGTTGCGGCTTGATCAGGGGGATGAGTTCCGTGGCCTCGGCGGCGATGGCATCGCCGCGCACGTCGGCGTAGTCGCCGGTCATGACCGGCAGCGGGGCCACGGGCGAGCCGACGAAGGACTCCACGATCGAAATGAAGTTGGCCGGGTTCTGTACGACTTTGATTCCGTTGTAGATGAACTGCGGCGTGGTCGTGCTCCAGGGCCGGTAGATGAAACGCCCCTTGAGCGATAGCGTCGTGGGCGTGGGGCACAGGTAGACGCTGAAGCAGGGGAACTGGCCGACGGTGCCGGCAACGAAGGGCATATAGCGGGGGTCAGTCTTGTCCAGATAGACCAGCGCCAGTCCGCGGGAGACGGCGTAGCTCTTCCACTCAGCCAGAAGAAGTACCTTCTCCTCCGACAGACGGCAATAGGCGCATTCAGCGGTGTTGCCGACATAGACGAGCATCGGCCGGTCGTTCGCGGCAGCCAACGCCTTGGCCGCATCCAGATCGGTCGTCCAGACGCCGTCCACGGCGCCCACCGTCATGGGGTAGAAATGCGAGGCGGTGACGGCGCCAGCCGGAACCGCAAAAAGCGCGGCCACAACGGCGACGCCTAGCCACCTGGCTGCCTGATGCATGTGTAATTGCATGGATGACCTCTTTTCTGAGGATTATACGTTTGAAAACGGTCCGGGGATGCCCGGCTACTTGTTGGCGGCGGCTTCCCGCTGCAGATTCGCGAGCAGATGAGCAGCGTCGGCCTTTGTCTCAATCGGCGTCTGCGCGATGAACGTCAGGTACTCGCGCGCGAGTTCCACCACCACCTTGTCGCCAGCATTGAGCATGCCAGAGTAGTATTCTGCGGCAACAACGTCCGGGAGAAGCGAAATCTGTATCATCAGCGTGTGCCGCGCGGCTGGGTCCTGCAGAGCCGTGACGGCTTCGACAACCGGCCGCACGTTGCCGGCGTGATCGGTGACTTCGCCCAATGAGTCTTTCCAGCCGTCGAGCGCCAATTGCGCGAGTTCGCCATCGGGATCGGTCAGCATTCGGGTGAGTTCCGGCAGGGCCTCGGCGCCCAGCCAGCGGAACATGTCGAGTGCTTCGCGCCGGGCGCCGACATCCGCTGCGGTCATCAACTGGCGTGCGAAGATCAGCGCGCCTTCGCTGTCGCCGTTGTCCATGGCGTCCTTCATGCGTGCGATGATCGGCGTCCATCGCGTGTCACCCGTACCTGTGGACGGCGCCACCTTCACGGACGCCCGGGCGACCCGTGCTGTCGGGCCGGCTGCAGCGGCGGGGATGGTGACCGCCGTCTGCGGCGTGGTTGCGGCACGGGCGGGAGGGTTGCGGACAGTCGGGACGGCGGGGATGGATTGTGTGGCGGGCGGGCGGGCGGGTAGCATGAGGAGAATCAGCAGCAGGACGCCCAGAGATCCGGCCACAGCAGCTACCAGCCCGAAGGCCGACTTTCCCGAACGGCCGGGTTTGAGATATGTCGTGGATACGTGCATGTTTATGGGAGCCCGTGGCACCCGCTTAAATACGACTAATACTATAGCAGACAAGGGTCGCCGGCACAATGCATAAGGCACGGCGAAACAAAACAGGGGTGGGATTCACGTTAGCTGATGGTTTGGTGGCAGGGGTGGCTGGAGGTAGGG
>CAYQJG010000042.1:0-36402 GCA_964417715.1 uncultured Lentisphaerales bacterium
TTCACTTTTCCAGATTATCCCCCTCTCGCTCCCCCACCAACTTCACTCGCACCCCCGTAACCGCAGATTGCCGAATGTCGATTTTCGAATGTCGAAGGGACCGTCGCCGTCAACCGGAGGCACTGTGGTGCGCGAGCGGGCGCGGGTTGAGCAATTCGTCCGATTCGGGCGCGATCCCCGAGCGCGCCGCTGCGGCAGGTGTCGCGCCCATCCAGCAAATGGGGACATGGGCATCCCTACGGCGCGCGTGCCGGGTCACGCGCCTCAGAGCGGCGCCAGGTCGCCGCAGTCCAAACGCGCGCAGCCTCCTTCGCGCCGCGCAGCGAATCGCGTAAGGACGCGTCCTTGGACGCAGGTCCGTGCTGATCGGCAAGCGAGGGCAGAGAACTGTCCGCAGATTACGCAGATGACCGCAGATTGAGACAGGCTGCCGTCGATGCATTCCGCCCTCTTCAACCCCCAATCTGCGCAATCTGCGGACAACCCAACCCGAAAGAACCACTGCTTGGCATGGAACCGTGCCGGTTGTCTGGAACAGTTGCAGCGCGTTCACACCAGCAGGCTCAACCGCAAAGTGGGCGCGAGGTGGGGCTAAAGGAAGAAGCCGTGTGCCCGCACTGGCGGCCATTGCCTTGGGACTTGACTGACTGACCGGTCAGTTCTATGCTGCCGGAACCGTTGGCTGATCAGCGGAGAGGACTGAACATGGCCGGCGACGACAAACGACAGCGGATCCTGGATGCGGCGGAAACGGCCTTCCGTGCCGGACGGTTCCACGAGATCACGATGGATTCGGTGGCTGCGGCCGCCGGCGTGGGTAAAGGGACGCTCTACCTCTATTTCAGGAACAAGGATGACCTCTTCTTCCAGCTAACCACCTCCGGATTTGACGAACTGTGCGACCTGTTGCGCCGCCGGGTGGACCAGCAGTCCCCTTTCGAGGCGCAACTCATGCAGTCCGCCGCGGCCATCAGCTCCTTCTTCCGCAACAGGCGCCAGCTCTTCGACATGATCCAGGCCGCGGATGCAGGCGCGGCTGCAAGTCGCGACCGCGCCCGGAGTTCCTGGCTGAAGAAGCGCCACCTGCTTATGGATGCGCTTGCAGATGTGATGCGACGGGGGCAGCAGACGGGGCTGATGGACGGGCAGTTGCCGCCCCGTGCGGCGGCCGTCTTCTTCCTCGGCCTGCTGCGCGCACGGGCCCGTGACCTCGACGGCGGCGACACGCAGGTGACCGACGCCGCGCTGGTCGGCTTCTTCCTGCATGGCGTCGCATCCGCCGTCCGCGGCGCGGCTGCCAGACGCCCCGAACACAAACCTTCCCCTCCGGAGAAAGTCCCATGAAGAGAACGGCGCTCACCATTCTGGCCGTGGCAATCGCTGCGCTTTTCGGCTGGCGCGGGCACCAGATCGCCAAAGCCAGGAAGGATGGCGGCAAGCCGCGTCCGACGCAGGCTCAGGCCGTGGCCGTCGTCGTCCAGCCGGTGCGACAGGAAGCCGTCCGCGACCTCCGGGTGTTCACCGGGACCGTGTCAGCCAACGCACAGTTCGTCGTGGCACCGAAGGTGGCGGGGCGCCTGGAGCGGCTGCTCGTCGATATCGGCGATGAGGTCAAGAACGGCGACCTGATCGCGTTGCTGGACAATCTCGAGTACCGCCAGCAGGTCGAGCAGGCGCGGGCCGAACTGGACGTGGCCAACGCCAACGTGCCCGATTGCCAGAGTGCGCTCGACATCGCCACGCGCGAACTCGACCGGGCCAACGAACTCCGCAAGAAGCAGGCGGTGTCGGAATCTGAGATGGACCAGGCCGATGCGCAATTCCGAGCAGCCAGAGCCAAGCATGCGGTGGCGCTGGCACAGGTCAAGCAGCGCGACGCCGCGCTGAAGGTGGCCGAAGTACGGCTTTCGTACACGCGCATCAGCGCCCTGTGGGAGGACGGAAACGGCACACGTGTGATCGGCGAACGTTTCGTGGACCAGGGGGCGATGCTGAGTCCCAGCGACCCCATCGTGTCGATTCTGGACATCGACGCCGTGATCGCAGCCATCTTCGTGATTGAACGCGACTACCCGCACCTGCAGACGGGCCAAAGCGCCGTCATCACCACCGATGCCTTCCCCGGGAAGACGTTTGCCGGGAAAGTCGTGCGCAAAGCCCCGCTCCTGAAGGAGTCCTCGCGACAGGCACGCGTGGAGATCGCGATCGACAATCCACAGCGCCTGCTGGCACCCGGCATGTTCGTACGCGTCGAGATCCAGTTCGCGGCCCGCGAGAACGCAACCGTCGTGCCGGCGGGCGCGTTGGTGCGACGCAACGGCCAGAGCGGCGTTTTTCTGGCGGATGCGGCGACGCGGACGGCGCGCTTCGTCCCCGTCACCGTCGGCATCGTGGACACACAGTGGGCCGAAGTGCTCGCTCCCGCCATCGCGGGGCAGGTCGTGACGCTGGGGCAGCATCTGCTTGAGGATGGGGCCGGTCTCGTCATAGCCGACGCCAAGCCGCCCGAACAAGCCACGCGCGACGGAGCCCCGAGATGAGCATCGCGCGCGCCTCGGTCCATCGGCCCGTCTTCACCGTCATGGTGACGCTGATCATCGTCATCCTGGGAGGCGTGTCGCTCTACCGCATTCCCGTGGACCTGATGCCCGACGTCACCTACCCCACGCTCAGCGTCTCGACCCTCTACGAGAACGCCAGTCCGGCCGAGATCGAGGAACTCATCACGCGACCGGTCGAGGAAGCCATGAGCGCGGTCCCGGGCGTGGAGGAGGTCTCCTCCGTATCGTCCGAAGGCAACAGCAACGTCCGTATCACCTTCGCGTGGGGCACCGACCTGGACGCCGCGGCCAACGACATTCGTGACCGGCTTGACCGCGTGATCACCCGGCTGCCGGAGGAAGCCGAGCGGCCCACGCTGCGCAAATTCGACCTCGCCAGTTTCCCGATCCTCATGCTGGGGGCGTCGAGCCGGCTGGATCCGGTGCAGATGCGGAAGATCATCGACGATCAGGTCAAGTACCGGATTGAGCGTGTGCCCGGCGTGGCGGCGTTGGACGTCATGGGCGGACAGGAGCGCGAGATCCATGTCCTGCTGGACCCCGACAAGATCAAGGCGCTGGGAATCCCGCTCGACGTACTGATGAGCCAGATCGAGGCCGCCAACATCAACCTGCCGGCAGGAAGCGTGGAGGCCGGGAACTACGAGATCGTGGTTCGCACGCCCGGCGAGTACACGAGTCTGGACCAGTTGCGCGAAACGGCGGTGGCGGTCCGTGAAGGCGTGCCCGTGCTGCTGAAGGACGTGGCCGAGATCGAGGATTCGTGGGTGAAGGTGACGCGCATCGTGCGGGTCAACGGCGTGCCGGGTGTGCGCCTGTCCGTCAACAAGCAGTCCGGGCGGAACACCGTGGATGTGGCGCGCGCCGTGCGCGAAGAGATCGAGCGCATCAACCAGGACATCCCCCAGCTCACGATCACGCCGATCATGGACACATCGGACTACATTCAGCGGTCGATAACCAATGCCGGCAGTTCGGCCATGTACGGCGGGCTCTACGCGATTCTCATCCTCCTGCTCTTCCTCAGGAACATCCGCAGTACCGTGATTATCGCGACCGCCATTCCAATCTCCATCATCGCGACCTTCATGCTGATCTACTTCGGCGGGTTCACGATGAACCTGATGACGCTCGGCGGGTTGGCGCTGGGCGTGGGAATGCTGGTCGACAACGCCATCGTCGTGCTGGAGAACATCTACCGCCTGCGCGAAACGGACCGCAAGCTGGGAGGCGAGCAGGCGGCCGTGCTTGGAACCGAGGAGGTGACGGCGGCCATCGTGTCCAGCACATTGACCACGGTCGTCGTGTTCCTGCCGCTGATCTTCGTGCGCGGCATGGCGGGCGTGATGTTCAAGCAGCTGGCCTACGTGGTCAGCTTCGCGCTGCTCTGCTCGATGGGCGTGGCGCTGACGCTGGTGCCCATGCTGGCGTCCAGGTTCCTGCGGCCGGTCAGTCTGGAGGTGACGACCGACGAGACGTTCGCGCACAAGCTCTTCCGGATCACGGGCCGCTACCTGGAAGGGATCGAGAGCCGCTACCAACGTCTGCTGCATGCCGCGCTGAATCACCGGCTCGGGGTCGTGGCCGCGGCCGTGGTGCTGCTGGCGCTGAGCCTGGCCCTGATTCCACTGATCGGCACGGAACTCATGCCTGCCGCTGATGAGGGTCAGGTGCGGGTGAACGTGGAGATGGAAGTCGGGACGAAACTGTCGTTGCTCGACGAGACGTTCCGCCCGATCGAGGAGATTGTGGCCCGCGAGGTGCCGGAGGCCAAGAGCACCGTCACGAGCATGGGCGGCTCCCTCTGGCGCGCGGGTGCCAGCCACAAGGGCGACATGTCGATCAACCTCAAGCCCATCGGCGAACGCACGCGGTCAAGCGAGCAGATCGCCGCTGCGCTCCGCAAGAAACTGACCGGGATTCCGGGCACGACCATCCGGACGCGCGCCGGCCAGGGGCTCTTCATCCTGCGCATGGCGAGCGGCAGTTCCGACCATCTGCAGATTGAGGTGCGCGGCTATGACCTGGACACGGCCGACGCGCTGGCGCGGAGCGTCAGGGATGTCGTCGTGACCGTACCGGGCGTCACCGATGCCACGCTGAGCCGCGACAGCGGCCAACCCGAGCGACTGGTCGTCGTGGACCGCGCCAAGGCCGAAGCCATGAAGGTGAGCGTCTCGCAGGTGGCCAGCATGCTGCAGACCGTGCTGGGCGGAAGCCGGGCCAGCTACTACCGCGAAGGCGGCGACGAATACGCCATCCTGATGAAGCTGCAGGACTCCGAGAAGCGATCCGTCCGGGAAATCCTGGATCTGACGCTCTCCAACGCGGACGGTGAACCGGTCGTGCTCAGGAACATCGTGGACGTGCAGGAGCGCACCGGGCCGGTCAGCATCGAACGCAAGGACCAGGAGCGCCTCGTGCTGGTCGAAGCCAATGTGCTCGGACGTGACATGGGGTCGATCATCGCCGATGTCCGCGAGAAACTGCGTTCGGTCCCCATCCCGCGCGACTTCTCGGTCAGCATCGCCGGGGACTATGAGGAGCAACAGAAAGCCTTCCGCGAGTTGGGCCTCGGGCTCATCCTGTCGCTGATCCTCGTCTACATGGTCATGGCCTGCCAGTATGAATCGCTGAAGGACCCGCTGGTGGTCATGTTCTCGGTTCCGATGGCCGTAACCGGCGTAGTCGTCATGCTGCTGCTGACCAAGACCACATTCAATGTGCAGTCATACATCGGCTGCATCATGCTCGGAGGCATCGTGGTCAACAACGCCATCCTGCTGGTGGATCACACCAACCTGCTGCGCCGACGCGACGGCATGGGCGCGCGCGAGGCCATCGAGGAAGCGGGACGGCGACGGCTCAGGCCGATCCTGATGACGGCGCTGACAACCGTTCTCGGCCTCATTCCCCTGGCGCTCGGGCTCGGCGAGGGTGGCGAGGCGCAGGCCCCGCTGGCACGGGCGGTCATCGGCGGGCTGACCAGTTCGACGCTGCTGACGCTGGTGTTCGTACCGGTGGTCTACTCCCTCATCGAGGAGGGGTGGCGGGCACACGCCGCGCCCACGCGCTGACAGGCCAATCCGGCTCTAGTGCGGGGAGGAACGGAAGTCGTGCTCCGTGCACCAGCAGGCACCGGTGACCACACCGATGCGATACTCGCCGCTGGCCGGGCAGGCGAGATTGCGCTTGGTGTATGGCTGTAGTTCAGACATCGTCGGCGCGTAGTCGCCCGTCTTCGCCTCCGAAATCGAGAAAGTCGCCTTGGCGTCCTCTATCAACCGCTGGTTCGTGACACAGATCTCAGTCTGCGACGTGTTGCGCGCACGCACGAAAGCAGGCACGGCCAGGGCCGACGCAAGCACGCCGATGATTCCCACGGCCATCATGATCTCAATCAGCGTAAAGCCGCCTGAGGCTCTCATCATACCACCTCCACTACTGGGACCTAATAATACATCCGATGCGCCCTAAAGAAAAGCCCGAAAGCGTCGGACGCGTCGGATTTTTCAGGTTCACGACCCTCCGGTCGGTCCCGCGGCCACCCCGCCCCGTTGCGCAGGCACGAGTTGCGCTCGCGACGCTGGCCGCGCTTTGGTATCGTGTCGGCTACCCACGCAAGGAGTTCAGCATGCGCCTGGCCACCCTCCTGATCGTCGCGCTCGCGGCGGCCGCTCACGCCGACCAGACCTTCCCCGGACCCGGTTGGCGGGACCGTCCGGACCTGATCGCTTCACCGGATGCCGCTGTCGGCGGCAGCCTGATCCTCTCAGGCATCCAGCCCAAGAGCCTCAACGCCTACCTGGACAGCTATAAGTCCACCCAGGACGTGTTCGGCCTGATGTACGAGACGCTCCTCGGGCTGGACCCTGTTACGTCGGAGTTCGTGCCGGGCCTGGCCCGTCGTTGGACCCTCTCGGATGACAAGCGCACCTTCACGTTCGAACTGGACCCGGACGCCCGCTGGAGTGATGGCCGTCCGGTCGTGGCCGAGGACGTACGCTGGACCTTCGACGCCATCATGAACCCGGCCAACGAGACGGGCCCGAACAAGGTGGCACTGGAGGTCTTCGCGCCGCCCGAGGTCATCGACGCACGCACGATACGCTTCACCGCGCGCGAGGTCCATTGGCGCAACCTCCTGGCCGCCGGCGGGTTCGCCATCCTGCCCAAACACGTCTTCGCAGACAGGGACTTCAACAAGATCAACTTCGATTTCCCGGTCGTATCGGGACCCTACCGTCTCGACCGCTTCAAGGAGAACGTCGAGATCCGGCTCGAGCGTCGTCCCGACTGGTGGGCCCGCAGTCGCCCGTCCACCGCCGGCACCTACAACTTCCAGACGCTGGTGCACCGCGTTTTCTCCGAACAGGAGAACGCCTTCGAGGCGATGCGCAAAGGCGACGTCGATATCCACGCCGTCTACACCGCGCGGATCTGGGCCAACGAGACGAGCGGCGAACGCTTCGACCGGCACTGGATCGTGAAACAGCGCGTGCGCAACCACAACCCGATCGGCTTCCAGGGATTCGCGATGAACCTGCGGCGTCCGCCATTCGACGACCTGCGCGTGCGCCAGGCGCTCGCCTGCCTGCTCGACCGCGAGACGATGAACCGCACGCTCATGTACAACGCCTACTTCCTGCACACGTCCTACTTTGAGGGGCTGTATGATCCCGCCCACGCCTGCACCAACCGCGTCTTCGCCTTCAACCCGGACGAGGCCGGTCGCCTGCTGCAGGCCGCCGGCTGGGCCGCGAACCCCAAGACCGGCCTGCGCGAACGGAATGGCCGTCCCCTCACCTTCACCTTCCTCACGCGCGACGGCTCGTCCGACAAATTCCTGGCGCTCTACTCAGCCGACCTGCGCAAGGCGGGCATCGAACTGAAGATCGAACGCAAGGACGCGGCGACCTGGATGCGGGATATGGACGCCTTCAACTTCGATATGACCTGGGCCGCCTACGCGGCCAGCCGGTTCCCGGATCCCGAGTACCAGTGGCACTCGCGCGAGGCCGACCGGCCGGCAGGCAACAACGTGACCGGCTTCAAGAACGACCGCGTCGATGCACTGATCGAACGGCAGCGGGGCGAATTCGACCCCGGCCGGCGCGCCGGCCTGTGCCGCGAGATCGACGCCATTCTCACGGCGAGTGTGCCCTATGTGCTGCTGTGGAATATCGACAGCACGCGGCTGCTCTACTGGGACAAGTTCGGCATGCCAGCCACGGTCCTGCCCAAGTTCGGCGATGAAAGCGCCGTCGTCGCATACTGGTGGAGCGACCCCGACTCGTCCGCCGAACTCAAGGCCGCCATGGCCACCGGCGCCGCCCTGCCCGCGCGGCCGGAAAGCGTGGATTTTGACAAGGTATTCAAGGGTGGAGAAGTGAACAGTAAACCGTGAGCACCAACCGCACCGCCTATCTGCTGCGCCGCCTGCTGCTGACGATCCCAACGTTCGTGGGGATCACGCTGGTCTGCTTTGCGCTGACGCGAATCCTCCCCGGCGGACCGGTCGAGACGCGCCTGCTGCGCATGCGCGGCATCGGTGCAGGTGATCGCGCGCAATCGGCGCGGGGTGGCGTATCGATCACCGAGGCCCAGCGCGTCGAACTCAACCGCAAATTCGGCTTCGACCAGCCCTTCTTCGTGCAGTATGGACGCTGGCTGTGGCGCGACCGCATGGGTCTGCGCCTGGACTCCTACGATTTCCCGAACCGCACGGCGTGGCAGCTCATCCGCTCGCGCTTCCCGGTGTCGCTCTGGTTCGGCATGGCCGGCTTCGTGCTCAGCTACCTGCTGTGTATCCCGCTCGGGATTGCCAAAGCCCTGCGCAATGGCAGCCGCTTTGACGCCGCCACCAGCCTGCTGGTCTTCGTCGGCTACGCCATTCCAACCTTTGCGCTCGGTATGCTGCTCAAGACCGCCTTCTGCGGCACTGTCGACGGACTCTGGAACCTGTTCCCGCTCGGCGGGTTCGAGTCGCCCGCAGCCGCCCACATGGACGGCTGGGCGCGCCTGTGCGATCGCGCCTGGCATATGGCCCTGCCCGTAACCTGCTACATGGCCGGCAGCTTCGCCGTGTTGACCCTGATGATGAAGAACGCCCTGCTCGATCAGATCGCCAGCGACTACATGCGCACGGCGCTGGCCAAGGGCTCCAGTTTCCGCCGGGCCGTCTGGCAACACGCCTTCCGCAATGCGCTGATCCCGATCGCCACCGGCTTCGGAAGCATCCTCACCGTGTTCTTTGCCGGGTCGATCATCATCGAGTCGATCTTCGACGTCCCCGGCATGGGGCAACTGGGGCTCATGGCCCTGACCGGGCGCGACTACGCCGTGTTCATGGCACTGCTGGCCCTGACCTCCTCGCTGCAACTTCTCGGCAACCTGGTCTCTGACCTGAGTTATATGCTGATCGACCCACGCATCCATTTCGGAAAATAGCCATCGACCGCGCCATGCTCGTCACCCTATCCCCCATCACGCGCCTGCGACTCCGGCAGTTCCGCCGCAACCGGCGGGCGTGGGTTGCCCTGTGGCTGCTGGTCGCGCTGGGCGTCATTGCCGCGCTCCCCGAGCTGCTCTGCAATGGGCGGCCGCTGATGCTCCGATTTGAGGGCCACACCCGCTTCCCGTTCCTGCGCTATTACACCCAGGACACCTTCCTGCACAACGGCCAGTTCGCCCCGGTCGACTATCGCGCGCTCGTACGATCGCCCGCCTTCATGCAGGGACGCTCGAATCTCGCCGTGTTCGCACCCATACCGTTTGGTCCGAACGAGGTGCTGGATGCGTCCGCATTTGAACCGTACCGGCGAGTCACGCTGAGCGTCACGCCTGTCGTCGAAACGGGACGGCTCAGCCTGTCGCCGGCGGGCCGCATCACCCGCGCCGAGGGGTGCGCACCCTTCTTTCCCGACGGCGTCACGACGGACCCCGCCTTCACCAATCACTGGCCGCTGACTCCCGACCTACGGCAGGCCCTGGCCCTGCGCTTCGCGAACACGGCCGCACCGGCACTGGAGGCGACGCTGGTCCACCGCACAAACACGGCTGGGCGCCTGGTCGTCTCGCTGACCGCCTACGAGCCGCGCGCGGCAGCACCCGCCACCGTCCGTCTTACGCTCAACCCCGCCCAGACCGATGCCAACCGCCGCTTGAACTGGCGCCTGAAACGCGCCGATGCCACACTCGCATCGGTGCCATCCGAGTGGCGACCCGTGGCCGTCGCGCTGCTGGCCACGACGCGCGTCACCGGCGCGCCTGCGTCGACCAACTGCCCGTGGGGCAGCGGCCAGGCCCACGTCACGCTCACACGCAGCGATGTCACCTGGCCGCACCGCCCCGTGCCGGGACACTGGATGGGCGTCGACGCGGCCGGCCGCGATGTCCTCGCGCGCGTGCTGCACGGACTGCGCACCTCGCTGTTGTTTGGCCTGCTGCTCACGGTCTGGGCCATGGCTCTCGGCCTGCTGGCGGGCGCCGTGCAGGGCTATTTCGGCGGCTGGACCGACATCGCGCTGCAACGCGTGATCGAGGTCTGGAGCGCGCTGCCCTTCCTCTACATCATGATCCTGGTCGGTTCGGTGATGGGTCGCAGTTTTCTCCTGCTCTTGATCTGTTACGGCCTTTTCAACTGGATCGGGCTGTCCTACTACCTGCGTGCCGAGTTCCTGCGTCTCCGCACCCGGCCGTTCGTCGAGGCGGCCCGCTGCCAGGGCCTGAGCCATGCCCGGATCATCCTCCGGCACATCCTCCCGAATGCCCTCACGCCGGTGGTCACGCTGCTGCCGTTCAGCCTCGTGGGCGCCATCGCGGCGCTCAGCGCCCTCGATTTCCTCGGCTTCGGCCTGCCGCCGCTGGCGCCCAGCTGGGGCGAGTTGCTGCAGCAGGCCCAGTACAACCGCTCGGCCTGGTGGCTGGTGCTCTTCCCGTCGGCTGCCCTCTTCCTCGTCATGTTCCTGGCCGTATTGATCGGCGAAGGGCTGCGCGACGCCTTCGACCCCAAGCCGAAAACAAGGCTGGAATAGCGCCATGCCACCTCTTTTGGAAATACGCGACCTGCATGTCTGCTTCGACACCGATGAGGGTGTCGTGCGCGCCGTAGACGGCGTGTCGCTGCACCTGGACCGCGGCGATGTGCTGGGCCTGGTCGGCGAATCCGGCTGCGGCAAGTCAGCCACCGCCCTGGCCATTCCGCGCCTGCTGCCGATTCCCCCGGCACGCCTGGACGGGGCCATCCTCCTCGACGGCCACGACCTGGCCGCCGCGTCGCTCGCCGACCTGCGCCGCCTGCGCGGCAACCGCATCGGCCTGATCTTCCAGGACCCGATGACCGCGCTCTCGCCGCTGGTCACGGTGGGGCGCCAGATCGAGGAAGCCGTCCGACTCCATCGCGCACTGCCGCGCCGCACGGCACACCAGTTGGCGCTCGACTGGCTCGGGCGCGTCGGCATTCCCGACCCCGCGGAGCGCGCCCGCGCCTACCCTTACCAGCTCTCGGGCGGCATGCAGCAGCGCGTCATGATCGCCATGGCGCTGATCAACGAACCCGATCTCGTGATCGCCGACGAACCGACCACCGCGCTGGACGTGACGATCCAGGCGCAGGTGCTCGAACTGATGCGTGCGCTCCACCGCCGCAATAGCGGCATGCTCCTGATCACGCACGACATGGGCGTAGTCTGGCAGATGTGCACGCGCGTGGCCGTGATGTACGCCGGTGAGATTGTCGAGGAAGCGCCGGCCCGGGCGTTCTTCGCCGCACCGCGCCACCCCTATGCACGGGCGCTGCTGGAAGCCATCCCTTCGCTGGCCACGCGCGGCCAACCGCTCCGCGCCATCCCCGGTCAGGTGCCTTCGGCACTGAACTGGCCGCCCGGCTGCCGTTTCCGCGACCGTTGTCCCCACGCCTTCGGCCGCTGTACAACGCACCCGGAACTCGTGGCAGGTGTCGACGGCAGAAGCGTGCGGTGTTTCCTGAATGCCGAAACTACCGAGGCTTGAGAACGCGACTGTCGCGGCGCTATACTGATTGTCAGCAAACCAATCGGAGGTCCGAATGCCCCCAGTTGACCTAAGCGGATATCCCGCTCAGCGGCTCGCGGGGACGCTCGCCCTCCCTTGCCTGACCCCGCACGCCCGGACGGTACTCCGGGAGGGCGAACGTCCTCGCGAGCCGCCAGGGGAAGATCGAGAAAGGGCTTGAGTGCACTTCGACATTCTGCGGTTCGGTATTCTGCGGTTCTGCGGTTCAACCAGACCTACCGAATGAATGTGTATCAACGTAGCCAACCATGAACGCTTCGGCCACACCCCTGCTTGAACTCCGCGACTTGCGGACCTGGTATCCGATCCGGCGCGGCGTACTGGCGCGCACCGTGGGACAGGTGCGCGCCGTGGATGGCGTCAGTCTGACGCTGGCCGCCGGCGAAGTGCTTGGCATCGTGGGCGAGTCCGGCTGCGGCAAAACGACGCTGGCGCGCACGATCCTGCGGCTCGAACGGCCACAGAGCGGCCAGGTGCTCGTGGACGGTCGCGACATCGGCACGCTGACCGGAGCCGGTCTGCGGCGCTACCGTCGCGACGTGCAGGTGGTCTTCCAGGACCCGTTCGCGTCACTGAACCCCCGGCATACCATACTCGACACGGTAACCGAAGGCCTGATCGCGCACGGACTGATCAGACCGTCCGGACGACGCGCCGCCGCCGCACGGTTGCTGGCCGACGTCGGATTGGGACCCGAGGCGCTTGATCGCTACCCGCACGCGTTCTCCGGAGGTCAACGCCAGCGGATCTGCATCGCGCGTGCGCTGGCGCTGGAGCCGCGCCTGCTGATCTGCGACGAAGCGGTCAGCGCACTCGACCTGTCGGTGCGTGCGCAGGTGCTGAACCTGCTGGCTGACCTGCGCGTCCGACACGGATTGGCCTACCTGTTCATCACCCACGACATCGGCGTCGTCCAGCATCTGGCTGACCGCATCGCAGTCATGCATGCGGGACAAGTCGTCGAACTGGGGCCGGCCGAACAGGTGCTGTCGACGCCCCAGCACGCCTACACACGCACACTGCTGGCCGCCGTCCCCAGAATCGGCAGGCACACCGACGTCGGATCACCGGACCGGCACGAGCTGCCACGCCGAGATCCCTGATCCCGGCGGCACGGGTCCACCCCCGGCGACACTCAGCAGACGGGCAAACGGGGTCGCGGCGATGAGCCCGCCGTCCGTGTACCGGATCGTCAGCAACCTCGCACCCTCAGGAACGCGGCCGCCCAACGCCGTCGCAATGACGTCGGGCATACCGTCGCCGTTCGCGTCGAGCCCCCGACCTTCCACGAGAATGGAGCAGGACGACGTCCCCAGCGATGCGGGAATCGTGGCCGTGGCCTGCACCGTGCCACCGGAGAAGGTGACCTCGGCGATCTCCGCGCCATCCGGCGTGTTGGCGGGCAGGCTCACGTCCAACACCCGCACCAGCAGCGCGTCCTCGGTGGCGGCCGCATCGGCCACGCCGACTTGCTGCACAGCAGCCGTGGATGACAGCGCCGCTGTCCGGGTTGTGACGTTGAGCGTCGCGGGCGCAACAGGGGCCGTGCCCGTGAACGCCGCCGTGATCGTGCGCGCCATGCTCATCGGCACCGTGATTGTCCGTCCGATGATCGTGCAGCCGGTGGTCTGACCACGCCACCCGAGGAATACGGCGCGCGTGCCGGGCGTGGCCGTGATCCGGACAGAGGTCCCTTTGGTTCGCCAGCCATCGGAGACATTCACGCTGCCATTGCCGGTCGTCGCCGTATCCAGCCACACCTGCGTGGTCCAGCGCCACCTCAACGTGGCATTGCTGATGAGCTTCAACGTGACGTTGGTCGCGTTGACCAATCTGTACGTGTTTCCGCTCACGGTGGCTCCCGCGCACACGTAACGCGTCGTGCCCGCGACCAACGGGGAATTCGTTACGAAGGCATCCACCAACGTGCCGTACGCCATCGTGGCCGTGCCCGGGGTTGCGCCGCCATAGGCCGACACCACCGTCAGCGTCCGCTGCTGCGCCGCGGTCAGCGTCACGGTAATGGAGACCGTCGCGGGGGCCGAATCCAACGCGCCGTCATTGGCCTTGAACGTGAAGCTGTCGGGCCCGCTGTAGCCCGGCGCCGGCGTGTACGTAAGAGCGGGCGCGGCACCGCTCAGCGTGCCGTGGGCGGGAGCCGTGACGACCGCGTAGGTCAGGACGTTGCCGTCGACGTCCGTGGCGGCGAGCGTGATCACCTTGGCCACGCCCGTCGACGTCGTGGCGCTCTGTGCCTGGGCGACGGGCACGTCGTTGACGGCGGACACCGTGATCGAGACCGTCGCGGGCGCCGAATCCAGCGTGCCGTCACTAGCCTTGAACGTGAAGCTGTCGGCTCCGGCGTAGTTCAGCGCCGGCGTATACGTGACAGCCGGTGCGGTCCCGCTCAGTGTGCCGTGCGCCGGGCCGGTCACCACGGCGTTGGTCAGCGGGTTGCCGTCCGCATCGGTGGCGGCCAGCGTGATCGCCACAGCCGTGTCCTCGGGCGTGGAGACGCTCTGCGCCTGCGCGACGGGTGCGTCATTGACGGCGGTCACGGTGATTGCGACGGTGGCGGGTGCCGAGTCGAGAGTGCCATCGTTGGCCTTGAAGCTGAAGCCATCCGTGCCGGTGTAGTTCAACGCCGGCGTGTAGGTCACGGCAGGAGCCGTCCCGCTGAGCGTACCATGCGTCGGACCAGCTACCACCGCGTAGGTCAAGGGGTTGCCATCAACGTCGATGGCAGCGAGCGTGATGATCTTGGCCGTGTCTTCCGGCGTGGAGACGCTCTGTGCCTGGGCGATCGGCACGTCGTTGACAGCAGACACCGTGATCGAGACGGTCACGGGAGCGGAATCGGCCGCGCCGTCGTTGGCCTTGAACGTGAAGCTGTCGGCCCCGCTGTAGTTCAGCGCCGGCGTGTACGAGACCGCTGGCGCGGTCCCGCTCAACGTGCCGTGCGCCGGACCGGTCACCACGGCGTAGGTCAGCGGACTACCTTCCACATCCGTGGCTGCGAGCGTGACGGCCTTCGCCGTGTCTTCCGGCGTGGAGACGCTCTGTGCCTGGGCAACGGGCGCATCATTGACGGCTGTCACCGTGATGGAGACGCTGGCGGGCGCCGAATCCACCGTGCCGTCGTTAACCTTGAACGTGAAACTGTCCGCACCGGCGTAGTTCAGCGCCGGCGTGTAGGTCACGGCAGGTGCCGTCCCGCTGAGCGTACCATGCGTCGGACCGGTTACCACCGCGTAGGCCAGCGCGTTGCCATCCACATCGGTTGCGGCAAGCGTAATCGCCTGCGCCGTGTCTTCGGGCGTCGTGATGCTCTGCGCCTGGGCAACCGGCGCGTGATTCACGGCGGTGACCGTGATCGAAACGGTGGCGACGGCGGAATCCACCGTGCCGTCGTTGGCCTTAAAGGTGAAACTGTCCGTGCCCATATAGCCGGCGGCGGGCGTGTACGAGAGACTGGGCGCGACTCCACTCAGCGCGCCGTGGGCCGGACCGGCGACAACCGCATACGTCAACGGGTTGCCGTCTACGTCCGTGGCGGCAAGTGTGACGGCCTTCGCCGCGCCTTCCGGTGTGGCGACGCTCTGCGCCTGGGCGGCGGGTGCGTCGTTGACGGCCGTGACCGTGATGGCGACCATCGCGGGCGCGGCGTCCACCGTGCCATCATTGGCCTTGAACGTGAAGCTGTCCGGTCCGTTGTAGTTGAGCACCGGCGTATACGTGACATTGGGTGCGACTCCGCTCAGCGTGCCATGCGCCGGGGCAGTCACCACTGTGTACGTCAGCAGGTTGCCATCTGCGTCCGTGGCGGCTAGTACCACAGCTTTCGCCGTGTCCTCGGGTGTGGTGACGCTCTGTGCCTGGGCGACGGGCGCGTCGTTGACGGCGCTCACCGTAACGGAGACCGTCGCGGGCGCCGAATCCGCCGTGCCGTCGTTGGCCTTGAACGTGAAACTGTCGGGCCCGTTGTAGTTCAACGCCGGCGCATACGTCAGCGTCGGAGTCGCTCCGCTGAGGGTGCCGTGAGCCGGACCGGTTACCACCGTGTACGTCAGCGGGTTGCCATCCACATCCGTCGCAGCAAGTGTGACGGCCTTCGCCGTGTCTTCCGGCGTGGAGACGCTCTGCGCCTGGGCAACCGGCGCGTCATTAACGGAACTCACCGCAATGGAGACGGTTGCCGGCAACGAATCCGCCGTGCCGTCGTTGGCCTTGAACGTAAAGCTGTCGGCGCCGCTGTAGTTGAGCGCCGGCGTGTACGTAACAGCGGGTGCCGTTCCGCTCAGCACGCCGTGCGCCGGACCGGTTACCACCGCGTACGTCAGCGGGTTACCATCGACATCCGTCGCGGCAAGCGTGATGGCCTTGGCCGCGTCTTCGGTCGTGGTCACACTCTGCGCCTGCGCGACGGGCGCATGGTTTACGGCCGTCACGGCGATCGACACCATCACGACGGCGGAATCGACCGTGCCATCGTTGGCCTTGAAGGTGAAGCCATCCGCGCCGACATAGCCGGGGGCTGGCGTATAGGACAGGTTGGGCGCCATGCCACTGAGCATGCAGTGCGCCGGGCCGGTCACCACGGTGTAGGTCAGGCTGTCGCCGTCGACGTCGGTGGCTGCGAGCGTGATCGCCTGAACCGTGTCCTGCGGCGTTGACACGCTTTGCGGCTGCGCAACCGGCGCATCATTGACGGCCGTCACGGCGATGGAGACCGTGGCGGGCGATGAATCCGCGACGCCGTCATTGGCCTTGAACGTGAAGCTATCCGACCCGTTGTAGTTCAGCGCCGGCGTGTACGTGACGCTGGGCGGCGTTCCGCTCAGCAGCCCGTGTGCGGGCCCCGTCACCACGGCGTAGGTCAGGGAACTGCCTTCCACATCCGTGGCCGCAAGCAGGATCGCCATCGCCGTGTCTTCCGGCGTGGACACGCTCTGCGCCTGGGCGACCGGCGCGTCGTTCACGGCGCTGACCGTGATGGAGACCGTGGCGACGCCCGAGTTGACGGCGCCATCACTGGCCAGGAAGGTGAAACTATCAGGGCCGTTGTAGTTCAACGCCGGCGTGTACGTCAGCGCCGGTGCGGTTCCGCTCAGCGTACCGTGGGCCGGCGCGGTCATCACCATGTACGTCAGCGGGTTGCCATCGACGTCGGTCGCGACAAGCGTGATCGCCTTGGCCGTGTCCTCGGGCGTGGTCACATTCTGCGCCAGCGCAACCGGCGCGTCGTTGACGGCGCTCACCGTAATGGAGACCGTGGCGGGCGCCGAATTGACGATACCGTCATTAGCCCGGAACGTGAAACTGTCCGCGCCGTTGTAGTTCAGTGCCGGCGTGTAGGTGAGCGCAGGCGCCGTTCCACTCAGCGTGCCATGCGTCGGACTGGTCACCACCGCGTAGGTCAGCGGGTTGCCGTCGGCATCCGTGGCGGCAAGCGTAATGGCCTTGGCCGTATCCTCGGGTGTGGTGACGCTCTGCGCCACCGCAACCGGCGCCGCGTTGGGCGGAGCAGGCGGCACATAGGCGATGGAGATACTCTTGAATACGGCAGTCCCCGGATCGGTGCGCGTACCGGCCTTGGCATCCTTGACGAAGTTGAAGGCATACGCCGAACGGGATCCATCCGCACATTCCATCTTGATCTTGTAGGTTCCGTCGGGGACAACGACGCCGGACTTGTTCTTCAGATCCCACGTGGCCACCATCGTCACGGGAGCCGTGTGATTCGGACGCGTCGCGCCCAGCACGGCGTCAGCATCCGCGCTTCCGGCGGCAGCCGTCCATGTGGTCAGGTCGCCTCTGTGCCCGTCCGCGTAGCGCAACAGCGTCTTGACGAACGTATCGTCGCTCTTGGTCACCCACACCGCGACAACGTTCTTCGGCTTGTAGGTCCCGCCCGGCTGGACCGTGCTGAACGACATGTTGAACTGAGTTGCCGCAAACGTACGGACTGCGGCAAGCACCACACTCAACAGAATGGCCGCGCGCTTGTTCATGTTCCATCCCCTTCCCGATCTCCAGCGCCTTCGCGCAGCATGAGAACGACGAGCGATTTTCCACACGAACCAAACTTCTCGCAGGAACCACTTCTCCCACGACAAAACGGTACCATAGCAGTCCCATTTAAAGCAACAACATTCGTTCTCAAAAACGCGAACGGCGCAGGCCTGCAGGCCTGCGCCGTTCGCGTCTGTCGTGTCCCGGACTGCCCGGGCGTCTGTCGGCTTAGAAGAAGATTGATATGTCGAAGCCGAAGAGATCCAGCCGGTCGCGCTTATACCCGCCCGTGAAGGTCGAGTTGTAGCTGCCGTTCGCTGTGTTGCTGAGGTAGATGCTGTACGCGTGCGTGTGGGTGTTGTAACGCCAGCCCGCCGCCGCGGAGGGGCCGTTGCCCGTATCGTATCCGTCGACCGGGAACGCCATTTCTGCGAACAACTGGGCGTTCTTGCCCAATGCAAAGGCCAGGCTGGCAGGAATCGCGACTGTATGGTTCTGCGGGCGTGTCGCGCCGAACGCGTCCTCGTTCGGGTAGAGCTTGTCGATGGCCGTACCGATCTGCGTGCTGCGGGCTCCCTCAAACGTGGACAGCGACGTGTACAGCAGGCCGCTTCCCATGCGGAAACGCCACAGCGAGCGCTCCACCAGCAGGGCGGCATTGCCGGCCCACTTGCCCTCGTCGTCGTCCTGCCAGAAGTAGGTGCCGCCGACCGAAGTCGACAGATCAATGAACTGTTTCTCCTCATCCAGCAGCTTGACCTTCGTCATGACATCCCACAGATCGTACGAGTGCCGGTTGGTGTCCTCGGGATCAAACGGCGCCGGGATGTAGTCGCGACCGTTTGTGCGCTGCACCATGATATCCCAGTTCTTCGTGATGCCGTAGCCGAAGAGGATGCCGACCTTGACGCCGGACTCCAGCCCCATCATGTCGTCAAAGGAATCACCGCGGCCGCCATTCGCAAAGGTCTGGTTCTGCGAGGTGTGGGAGAAGCGCGCGTACACGTCGCCCTTGGGAATGGTGGCGGTCTTTGGGAAGAGCACGCCGACGGGCGAGCGGCGCATGTTCTCGGTCCAGATGTAGGTTCCCTCGGGAAGCTCCTCGACGACCTCCTGCCCTTTCACTCCCTTGCCGTCCGTGGCCACAAAAACCTGCTCTTCCAGTTCGCTGATGCGTCCCTTCGACTTCTTCAGTTCCTGCTCCAGCTGCACGACCTTCGCCTGCGCGGCGGCGAGATCGCCATTGGCGCTCTTTAACTGGGCCTCCAACTGCGTCACGCGGTCGGCTGCAGGCGCCTGGACCGCCTCCTGCGCGCCAACCGGGCACGCGCACGCCGCAGCCAGCAGGACGACGGAACACGCTATCTTGGTCAGTGTCGTGTTGATGATCATGGCTTCTCCTGCTCCTCATTTGCCTTGGACTTGACTTTGATTTCGACCGACTTGACGTATCCATCGTCCTCATGCACGCCACCGGTGTAGCCCTTCGGCAGCGGGATCTTGAAACCGCGGTAGTGGTTGCCCTTGTCCTTGCGGGACTCGATGCGCAGAACGCAGGTGCCATCGAGCAGATCATGGCCGCGGATCTGCGCCGGCACGCTGACGGTGCCGCTCTGGTTCCATCGAATGGTGGCGCCGCTCACGGCGTCCACGTCGGCCGCCTTCTCCACCTTCTGGGACTTGAACAGCCAGCCCAGCATATCCTTGTAGTAGGCCTTCTTCCTGGAGAACATGCGCAGCGTCTGAATGAACTCGCCGGAGTCATTCTCAAGCCACAGCACCACCATTGGATCATCGCCCGTGCCGCCACGAACAGAAAGCGTCAGATCCAGCGTCTTCGCAGCCGTGTCGGCATCGGCCGCGCCAACCAGCGTCGGCGCCGCCAGCGCAGCCGCCACCAGTGTCATCGCGATTACACGTCTCATGGGGTGCCCCTCCTCGATTAACGGTTGAGAAACATTATGGCTGCGAGCAACAGGGATGTCACGACGAGAAATACCGACGTGATCCGCAGGGTCGGATTGCGCGACTGCAACCCCATGGTCATGCCGGTCAGTGTGGCGACAACCATGAACAGACCGGTCAGATCGATCAGGACCCGCTGCGCCGGACTGCTCTTCTTGCCCCGGTGCAGTTGCACAAACGCTGCTGCCCACCGGTTTCGTGTCTGGCGGACTTCATAGCGTTTCTGGACTCTGTCCACGGCGACCGCCGTGTCTACCCAGACCGATTCCACGTTGAACTGCAGCCTGTCCTTGTCATCCTCGATCGAGCCGACATCGAGTTTCCCGGAGTACGGTTTGGCCAGCCGTTGTGCAAGCTGGGGCGCCGACAGGGCACCGGCGTCTTCCGGCAGCGGATGGCTCTCGGTCATCGTGCAGGCCCGGTCCGGAAGACGGACATCAACGTCGTACCGATGTCCCGCCGCATCCTCAAACCGGAGCGCAACGGACTCCTTCTGCATGGTGCAGTCCTTTGCGACCTGGCCGGCAGGGAGTTTGGCCTTCAGGTAGCCGGACAACTCGGCCGGCTCCAGTTTGACGTTCTCCGGCACCACCGTCTGTGTCTCGGCGTTGAACAACGACGGTCGGCTCGCCAGGAAGCCGCTGAGGCCAAAGAAGAGGAAGAGCACGCTCATGGCCAGCGAGGCATAGACATGGACATGGCGCACCCAGAGACGCCACACCAGGCCGGTATCGTCGAGCTTCGAGCTCATGCCGCTGATATTGCTGAAGCTCTCCTTGAAGAAGAGCGCCTTCGGATGCCGCTTCTTCTTCAGCACGCCCTGCAGGCTCTTCAGCATGTCGTCGCTGCCGCAGGCATAGACCTCGGTGTCGCGGGTCAGCGGGTAGCCGAGTATCTGCTCCGTCACCCGGCCACGCAACCCGGTCCAGTCGTCATCCGCGCGGCTCAGACAGACCCTGACGTCGAGGTTCGGGATCCCGGCCATCCGGTCAAGGTAGAAGAGGTCGCGTTCCTTGCGCTGCCCGAAGAAGAGCGTCTTCCTGACATCGGGGCAGCGCTCCATCATCGCCACCAGCGGCGCCAGCCCGGTCCCCGTGCCGACAAAGACCTTCGGGCTGGCTGTCTCGTGGAGGAAGAAATCACCTTTCGGTTCGGTGAGTTCGACACGGCACCCCACATCGTAGCCGGCGAGGAACGAACTGCCGCGACCGCCCTTGATCAGGGTGACGCACAGCGCCAGCACGCCATCCTTGAACTCGACGATCGAATAGGCCCGGTTGAAAAACCCCACGTCGTCCTTGAACCGCACCGTCACAAACTGGCCGGGCTTGAACGCCATGTCCGTCGTCTGCAGGCGGACCTCCATCACGGTCTCCGAAAGCATCCGCTTCCCGATGACCTGCGCCGGGTGCCAGACAATCTGCAGGGACGGGTCATCGCTCACCAGTTCGATCGCCTGGACGGGGCAGCCGTAGAAGGCGGCCAGCATCTTCTTCTGGTGTTTCTCGAAGTCCCTGCCGACCGCTTCGGCATGGACCTTGTAGGTCAGCCGGAAGACAGCCGAACAAGTCTGCTCACAGTTGCCGCAGCCGAGACACTGATCCGCGTTGACTTTGACTTCCTGGATCACTTGAAGGCCTCCCAGCCGGAACTGGCCATCTCGACAATCTCCCCGTCTTTCCTGACAAGGAACATTGCTTCGCCGCCGAGTTGCCTGACGATCCCGAACGTCTTCTCGGGGCCCAGGATGACGCCCGTCGTCGAGAGCGTGTCAGCCAGCCAGTTTTTCCCCGTTTCGGGGAAGACGATGCTGACCGACAGAATATCGGTCTGGGCCGGACGGCCGGTGCGCGGATCGAAGATGTGGTAGAACGGCACGCCGTTGATCATGACCGGGTTCTCGTAGTTGCCGCTGTTGGAGGCCGAAAGGCCGGTGCCCCGGTCCTGAATCACGCACCAGGTGCCGTCGCGCACGTCCGGGTGCTGCACGGCGATCCGGAACGGTCTGCCTCTGGGTGACAGGCCGAAAACAGCCGTCTCCCTGCCGATCTGGACGAGCGCACGCTGGGTGTGACCGGCCTTCAGCATGTCGACCACATGGTCCGCAATGATCCCCTTGATCACGCCGCCAAAGTCGAGTTGGATGCCGGCGCGGGAAAGGGTCAGGCGGCTGCCATCCTGCCGGACCAACCCCATCCCGCATCGTTCACGGGTGGCATCGACCTCGGCATCCGATGGCAAAACGCCCCGCTTCTCAGCCTGCCGCCACAGGGCGCGCATCGGCGCGCAGGTGACATCAAAAACGCCCTCGCTCAGTTGCCATCCCTGCCGCGCCTTTTCGAAGGCCTCCGCCAACATGGGAGACAAGGTGACGTCTCCGGCGGCATTCAGGCGGTTGATCGCAGAGACCTCGCTTCCCGCCTTGTAGTCGTTGAAGACATCGTCGATGCTCTCCAAGTACGACCAGACTTGCCGACTCAACGACTCGTTCTCAGGGAAGAAGGTGACCTGGACGGGAAGACCATAGTAGAGGTCCCGCGTCTCGGAATACCAGCCCTTTGCGCCGGGCTTTGCGGCAGGGCCGCACCCCTGAGTCGTAAGCAGAATCAGGGCTCCGGCGAGGCCAACACCTTTCAGTCTCACGCCAGCACCCCCTCGCTCACCTGCTGCATCGGCGCCAGACCACACGCATCTGACACCACAACACGGACGCGACCAGTCCCTTCCCCGCGGCTTCGCCCGCGGGGAAGGGCGTGCTCCGGACAGGTCAGTAGTTCGACGGCGAGATCTCGAAGAAGGCTTGCGGGTGCGCGCAGATCGGGCACTTGGTCAACGCGCTGGTCCCCTCGTAGACGAAACCGCACTCGCGGCAGCGCCACGTGACCTTGGCATCCTTCTTGAACACCTTGCCGTCCTCCAGGTTCTTCAGCAGCGCCTGATAGCGCTGCTCGTGCGCCTTCTCGATCTTGGCGATCCCGTCGAAGACGCGGGCAATGTCCTCAAACCCTTCCGCGCGGGCCTCCTGCGCCATGCGGGGGTACATGGCCGTCCATTCGTCATGCTCGCCGCCGGCGGCCGCCTTCAGATTCGCCAGCGTGTCGCCAATGCCGCCCAGGGCAGCCAGGTGCAGCTTGGCATGGGTCTTCTCCTGTTCGGCGGTCTCCAGGAAGAACGCCGCAATCTGCTCATAGCCCTCCTTCCGCGCCGTCGACGCGAAGTAGGTGTACTTGTTGCGGGCCTGCGATTCGCCGGCAAAGGCGTCCCGGAGGTTCTTCTCGGTCTTGGATCCCTTGAGTTCGGCCATGTTAACGTTCCTTTCTTGGGCGCTGGCAATTGCCACGCATTTGGTGTCTGATGATGCTACACATTCGCGCCCGTTCTGGCAACTGCACACGGCATGATGTCACCAGTGGCCATGTCATGCAGACCCTCACCGGCCTGTGACGGCTCGTCCTTCCGGCGCCATCTTCACGATGCGCGGATCGAAGCGCGCCAGGATGTCGACCAGATCCGCCTGCGCCTGCATGACCTGATGGATGTCCTTGTACCCCATCGGCACCTCGTCGAGACCGGCGGAGATCAACTCGACGCCACGCTCGGCCAGGAACTTGCGCGCCTGGCTCCATGTTGTGCTCTGCCGTGTCGCGGACCGGCTCAGCCGCCTCCCGGCGCCGTGTGCGCAGGAGTTCAACGCCTCCCCGCACCCCTTGCCGCGCACGACAAAGCCGGGCGTGGCCATGGATCCCGGGACCACACCGACGGCGCCCGCGTGCGCCGGCGTGGCCCCCTTGCGGTGCAGGATCACGTTGCGGCCATCCGGCAGGCGTTCGCGCCAGGCGAAGTTGTGATGGTTCTCGACCGCCAGCAGAACGTCCAGCTTGAGACGCCTGGCAATGCCGGCATGGATCAACTCATGATTGGCGGCGGCATAGCGCCCCATCAACTGCATGGCCTCCCAGTACTCGCGCCCCTCGCCGGTTGACAAGGGCAGCCACCCCAAATGCTGAAAAGCCTTGGAAAGCTCGGGGTGTAGCGACGATGCCACCCGGCTGTAGTGCGTGCAGACTTCGCCGCCCGTGCCGCGGCTGCCGCCGTGGCTGAGCAGCGCCACGTAGCTTCCCGCGGCGATTCCGACGCTGGCGTCCAGAACAGTCAACTCGCCGAACTCGACGAAGTGGTTGCCGCCGCCGCTCGTGCCGAGTTGGGCCCAGGCTCGGTCGTGGAAGCGTCGGGTCACCGGCGACACCCCCCAGTCGGCATCCATGACCGCGTGGCTGCGCCGCTTCGGCCACTCGCAACCCACGCCGAAGCAGGTCTCGGTCTCCAGGGCATGGCGCAACTTGTCGCGTGCGCCGTCCAGGTAGGACACCGGCAGATCCAGCACGCTCAGCCGCATGCGGCAGGCGATGTCCATGCCCACCGCATAGGGGATCACGGCATCCTGCACGGCGAGTACGCCACCGATCGGTAGTCCGTAACCCACATGCGCATCGGGCATCAGCGCGCCCGCCACAGCCACGGGCAGGCTGCACGCCGCACGCATCTGGCAGATGGCTTCCGCGTCGATGCCGCCGCCCCACTGGCGCCAGGTCACCATGCCGGGCTCATTGTATGTCTCGGTCATATATGAATGCTCGGTGCCACGTGTCAGGTGTCAGTCCCGCCGCTGGCCTGCGGCCAGCTGAATCGCGCGGCAAACCGCAGATTGACGAATGTCGAACCGCAGAACACCGAAGTGCCTGCGGTCGACGCCGACGGCCACATCGACATTCGAAAATCGACATTCGAAAATCTGCGGTTCTCCCGGCTGAGCCAATCGCGTCGTGTTATGACAGGTTCACGCCCATGATTCGCCCCAGGCCAAATGTCACCGCCGCCGCGACGGCGCCGATCGCCACCTGCCGCAGGCCCGAATACCAGGCGTTGCGCCCGGTCACCAGCGTGATCCCGGCACCCACCGCGAACAGCCCGATGGCGCTCCCGACCCCGCTGACGACGATACCAACCCAGCCGCTCCAGAAGAAAAAGGGGAAGACCGGGATGATCGCGCCGGCGGCGAAAAGCAGGAAAGACGTGCCGGCGGCAACCCAGGCCGACCCGCCCAGTTCCTGCGGATCGAGGCTCAGTTCCTCGCGGACGAGGGTGTCGAGCGCACGTTGCGGGTCGCGGAACAGGTGTTCGACCATGCGGCGCGCCTCAACTTCAGGAACCCCCTTCGACTGGTAAATCAGGACCAGTTCCTCCATCTCCTCGGCCGGATCACGGCTCAACTCGTCGCGCTCCACGTCCACCTGATGCCCGTAAAGCTCCCGGGCGCTCTGCACCGACAGCCACTCGCCCAACGCCATCGAAATGGCCCCGGCCAGCAGCCCGGCCATGCCCGCCACGATCGTGCTCGTCCGGTTCATGCCTGCGCCGGCCACGCCCATCACCAGGCTGAAGACGGAGACCAATCCGTCGTTGGCGCCCAACACGGCGGCCCGCAGGGCATTGCCGCCCGCGTTGCGGTGGCGCCCCTCGTTGCGCGCCACGGTCGCGCCGTCGAGTCCAATGGGCGCCGCCAGCGCCTCGAAGACACGTACATGGCTGCGTTCCTCGGCGGCGATGCCCGCCGCGGCGGCATCGGCCTGACCGGCATACTGGTCGCCGACCGCGCGTTCGCTGGCCGCCAGCGATGCGGCCACGCCCGCGTTGCCGAACACGCGCGCCGCCACCATCATCACGCGGGTGCGCAGCGACGGACGATCCGACGGCACGGGAGCGCCCGCCGCGCGCAGACGCTCCGCCCAGAAGGCCACGTGACGCAGTTCGGTCGCCTCCAGCCGGCGATAGACCTCGGCCAGCCGCGGGTCGCGCTCACGCGCGGCCATCACCGCATACAGCCGCGCGGCATCGCGCTCGGCATGGAGATTGGCGCAGAAACGCCGGTTATCGTGGCCACCCGTCATGCCAGTTTCCTTATCACACTGCTGACCACGCCTTCCACGGCCAGCTTATGCCTGGGCCGAATTGTAGCATAACTCGTGTTGGCCGGCTCCAGTCGCACACCGCTGCCATCCTTGTAAAAATACTTCATCGTCCATGCCCCGTCGACACATGCGATCACGATATCCCCGTTGCGCGCCACCCGCCCGCGTTCCACCAGCACCACGTCGCCCGGCAGGATGCCGGCATCCAGCATGGAATCGCCCTCCACACGCAGCATGAACGTCGCTTCGGGCCGTTTGATCAGGTATTCGTCCAGACTCATGGTGTCGAGCAGCGACTCCTCGGCCGGCGACGGGAACCCGGCCGCCACGCTGCCCAGCAGCCGCAGGGGGCTCGCCTCGCGGCGCGGCGCGACCAGCCGCCCGGTCTGTGTGCGCCCCAATACGCCCGCACGCACAAACCCCTTGGCCATGAACGAGGCGGTGTTCTTGGAGCGGACGCCGAAAAGCGTGCAGAGTTCATCCAGCGTCGGCGCGCGGCCCATGCGCCGGATGTAGTCGTTGAGGATCGGGATGCGCGCACTGAGTTTGGTTTGGGTGGGCATGCGCATAGGATAGAACGTTTGTTCTAGTTCCGGCAATCGGAATCCGCTACCCTATGCACATGGACGCCGTCTATCAGGATTGCACGCTGCTGCATGTGGACGCCGACGGCTTTTTCGCATCGGTCGAACAAGCCCTCACCCCTGCCCTGCGCGGGCGCCCCGTCGTGACCGGCGCCGAACGCGGCATCATCGCCGCCGCCAACTACATGGCCAAGGCCTGCGGCATCAGTACGAGCCTCCAGTTGAGCGAGGCCAAACGCCGCTGCCCCGGTCTGGTCATCCTACCATCGGACTACCAGTCCTATAGCCTCTACTCGCAGCGGCTCTACGCAATCCTGCGCCGCTTCACACCGCTGGTGGAGGAGTATTCGGTCGACGAAGCTTTCGCCGATCTGTCCGGGTGCGGTCGCCTGCTCGACTGTCCGCTGGAGACGGTCGCGGAACGCCTGCGCCGCGCCGTGTCCAACGATCTGGGGATCACCGTCTCCGTCGGCATCAGCCTGACCAAGACCCTTGCCAAACTCTGCTCGAAATTCCGCAAGCCGGACGGCCAAACCATCGTCCGGCGCGAGCACATCCCACTCCTGCTGAAGCGCACACCCATCGCCAAGGTCTGGGGGATCGGCCCGGCCAGCGCCGCCAAGCTTCAGGCACGCGGAATCGTGACGGCCTACGACTTCACGCAAATGCCGGAAACCGCCGTCCTGCGCCTGCTGTACAAGCCCGGCCATGCCACCTGGCGCGAACTCCAGGGGCGCCGCATGTGCCCGCTCGAATTGAATGCCCGGCAGCGGTACGAGAGCATGATGAAGGGCCACACCTTCGCGCCACCGAGCGACGATGCCCGGTTGGTCCTCTCGGAGGCCCTGCGCAACATGGGTGCCGCGCTGGCCAAGTTGCGACGCCACGCCCACCTGGCACGGGAGATCGGGCTCTCCCTGCGCTATCAGGACTATACACACCGCACCGCCGGCGTGCCCCTCTCCTGCGCGACCAATCACGATGCCGAGGCCACCCCCGCCCTGCACATGCTCTTCGATGCGCTGTTCACGCCCGGCCAGGCCTACCGTTCCACCATGGTCTGGCTCGGCGCCCTCATCCCCGAGCACAACCGCCAGCTTGATTTCTTCGAGGAGACGCCACGACGCCAGGCTTACGCGAAGCTGGATGCCGCCGTGGACCGGATCAACCAACGCTACGGCCGCCAGGCGGTCGCCCCGGCGGCCCTGCTGAACGGCAGACTGAAACCGGTTCACGCCCGCGATGCCGCACCCGCGCGCTATGATGTCCCTTTCAACGGCGAGACCGACCGCCATCTGGCCATTCCCCGCCTGACGCTCGAACAACCAGTCTGATCGCTGAGTTGTTTTGCAGCTGCTCAGGTGCCAGGGTTCAGGGTCCAATCGCAGGGCTTCAGACTCGGGGCAGAACCGCAGAATATCGAGTAACGAATGTCCAATGTCGAAGTGCCCTTCGGCACGGCATCCGCGGCCCCTTCGACATTCTGCGGTTGGTTGTTGGATATTCTGCTGTTCTGTCCAACTGGCCGCAGGCCAGCGACGGGACTGAACCCTGGCACCTGAGCAGTTGCTTTGTTTTCATGTTCACCCCTTCTAGACCGTTCTCGAAAGGGTAATGGCCTTCTGAATGTCACGGGGTTGCGTTCGCTTGTCGCCGCAGCCGGTCCATTCCACGCTGATCTCTTGTGGCCATGTCATCGTCGCAGATATCAACCGTTGTCCAGCCCAAAAGGAAATCGGCCGTCTCCGCAAGGTTGACGCCCGCGCTCACGCGCCAGCGGGTCGTTCGCCCTTCCGTGCCGACGCACGGCCAACCAGCCACATGAGCGCGATAACGACCGGTATCGCCGTCAGGAGGACGATGTGATGAAGGCGCGGGTTGGCCGCGTTGAGCAGGTCGAGCGCGTTGTGAAGACCAATGAAGCCGAAGGCGGCAAAGCCCAGCGCAGCAGCCCACTTCACGGTCTTTTCCGGGATGTGCCGGTGCAGGACGATGCCGACGATGATGCCGAATGCATCGGCCACGATCATGCCCGAGGTCGAACCCGCCCAGACGGGAACAATCTGCGCCAGTTTCGCAAGGAACCCGGTGCCGCCGATCTTGACCGCCTCATCGGCGGCGATGGTCATGGTCATCAACTGGGTCTTGTCGCCCATCTCGGCTATGAAGAACGCAATCGCGACGGTCCAGAAGGGGCTGCGACCGGTCTTCTGGTCCTCGCCGTCGAGGTGATCCCCGCGGATGGTCCAGAGCGCGAAGGCGATGAACGCGAGCGCGGCCACGAACTTGATCCAGACCATGGGCACGAACTCGGTCACCACGTTGCCGGCCACGACGGCCAGCAGGTGGTTGGCCAGCGTGGCCCAGAACACGGCCCAGAGAACCGTCTGCCAACGGTAACGCGTGGCAAAGGCCATGGCCAGCAACTGGGTTTTGTCGCCCATTTCGGCCAGAATTACCGCCACCAGGGACACCGTGAACGCGCTGAACATGGATACTACTCCTTCGATACGGCCAGTCTCTCGAGAAGGGCTCTCCAGTGGGCTGACAACTGCTCGACCAGCAGCGATTCCGGAATGGGACTGTCGGCGCCCATGCATGGCACCACCACGGTCCGATCCTCGAAGATCTGATAGTGCAGCCAGAGCTTGCCGCGGGGAGCGCGAGCGCCCGGCCGAGCCACGATCGCGATGCCGTCCTTCTTGCTGACGTAGGATATGGCGACCTCGGAGATCACCATGCGCGGCTTCGCCAGCCGGGTCCACGCGCGGAACGCGAGCAGCGCCGGAGCGATCGCCACGTACCCAAGGACGCGCCGGGCCGAGCCCCGTGTCAGCCTCCTGCTGAAACAGCGGGAGCGCCGCGCGAGTTCGGTTCGACTCCTGATGGCACCTTCAGCCGCCGCATACGCCCGTCGGGACGCCCCGGGGCGGTCGGCCGCGGACGCTCGCCGCAGGAGCAGTTGCGCCGCCGCAAACACTTCCGGCATGTTCACGTCGACCGAGTTCAGTGTGCCGAACTTGTGGCGCCCCTGCGATACGAACTGTCTGATCGGCACCCGGCACGGCCGACCGCGCTGGCGCCCTGCCAGACTGGCGACGGTTGCCGACAGCGCGGTGACAAAGGCCTCGACGGGACGGGCGCCACTCGCCAGGCAGGCCGACGCGCCAAGCGGGAGCGTGAAGACATCGGCCGACGTCTTCGTCCAGGACATGGCGGCGCTCAGGAACCGCGACTCGGTGTGCGGCGTCAGCGTGACCCGGCGGCCCCGCGCGAATGTACTGTAAGCGGCGCGTGGTCCCGGCGGCGGCGCATCCCGCTCGTCAGAGCGCACGCGGTCCGCCACCTCGGCGGCGAACCGGACGCCCACATTCCCGTCGATGCCGGCGCCGAACGACAGGTGAATACCCGTGGCGCCGTTGCCGAACACCACGATGTTGCAGCCGTGCAGGTACCAGCGGTTCGTGAATGACACCTGTGTCAGGTAGCCGACGCGGCGGTCGTCCTCCGGCATCGAATCGAGATCCAGCGACAGCACGAAGCGCGCCGCGCCGATGGCATTGACGAGGAGTCGCACATCCTCGGAACGGTCCAGACCGGCCGACCTCAGTCCTCTGATGCCCATGGCACTCAGGGGCATCATCGACGGTTCATCGCGGCTCTGCGCATCCTCCACAATCTCAGCCAATGCGGTCCGCACGGCTGCCAGGTCTTCGGTGGCAGGAGGCATCGGCAGGAAGTAGGGTCGCCCACACCGCAGCACGCAGAAGTAACTCAGTCCTACCGGCGGACAGCACCAGCGCGGCCTCGACTGGAAGAGACCGATGCCCCTGAAGACATTGGCCAGTTGCGACAGGTCGAGGTCGTGATTGCCGGCGCGTTCGGGCTTCAGCCGACGGTCAACAAACTCCGAATGGACCTGCTGTGCGGCCACGACGAGCCGCGCCGCGCGAGTCAGTGGATCACGGGGCGAATCGGCGCCCGCAGCGAATCCGCTGGGCACCACGCTGAAGTTGCTCCACATCGTGGGCGAGGGACGCCACGAACTCCGCGCATCGAAGGCCTCGCACGCATCCGGAGCCGCGGCCAGATCGCGCCACTTCCTCCCGACGCCGGCAAGCAGCAGCCAGGCCAGCGTTGCGCCCTTCGGAAACCGAAGCTCTTCGGACCACAGTTCCGTCTGTTCTCGAAGCGTCAGCAGCGGAGCGGGATGGAGCATCTGCTGTCCCTGCATCGACGTAAAGGCAAGGTCAACGGAAGCGGCGCTGATGCGCGACGCATCGAATGTCCAGGAGCCGGCAACCTGAAGCTGATCGGTCGGTTGGGCAGCGCAGCAGTCGCTGATGGGGTCCATGGGGGGCATGTCCTGATTTCGTTGGGCGAGAGTGAAGCAGAACGACGGCGAAAAGTCAAAGAAGCGGCTCGAGACGGTCAAGGCAGATGATCGCCAACGCCCTGTACGCCTGCTTGGCGCGGGTCAGCCTTGTTCGCTGATCTCACGGTGCAGGACGCAAGACGGTCCGGTACCCGTAGGAATGGGCGAGGAACTACGGGTAGTTGTCGTTGCGGTCGCTTCTCTTCAGTTCCCTATGTGATCACGACGCGTTACGTTCGCCCAGATCGTTGTCACGGCGGCAATTGCCGCAGGACCAATCAGTGCGCCGCAAAGGGCCGTCGCGGGAATGCCGGTCGCTCCGTGTACAGTGAACCGCAACAGCAAGGCGATCACCGCACCCAGGCAGGATGTCACCGTCAGGAACGTCACGAGTTCAGCGAGGTTCATGTGTGTGGGATCGTCGCCGGGGGTTGAGTACGCCGGCGCCTGGATGGATGGGTGGACGGTTGGCGTTCGGACGGCGTGGGTCCCTGTGGTGCGAAAGCGGTTACCCGTGATCGGTCGCGAGTAGCGTGACAGGCATGGGGCATACAGTCTGCAGCACGCGAACCGGCTCTGTGCGGCCAGACCGGCGCCAGTCAAACGACAATCCGTGCGCAGGGAGAACTCCCTGGTGGAGGTTAGCGACACCCCGCCATACGTGAACAAGTCGGTATTCATGCGTGTTGCACCTCCGTCGTGACACTGGGATGAATCGATGCAAAGCGTATTTCGGGCGACAAGTAGCGACCGATTTTGGCCAGAGAATTTCCGGGGCCGGCTTCGTAGGCATCGCGCACGCCATACTCATTCGCGAGTGTTACGAATAGTCTGGCCCAGTCGATCGGCGAATGCAGGTTGCGGATGAGCACGTCGATCACGTCGCCCTTCTGGACTTCGCTGCCGTCGAGCGGCGAAAGTGTTGGACAGGCCGGATTGCTGAATGAATGGTGGGCCCAGCGTTGTGCCATGCGGGCGGCATAGGGTTTGAGAAACGAGGCGTGAAAGCCGAAGTGACGCAGCAGTGGCACGGCCCTGAAGGCCCCTTCGCGCAGTGCCACATCCAGCACGCGCTGCAGACGGTCGCCGGGACCGGTCAGGACAAAATTGCGCGCGCCGTTGACCACGGCAATCTCGACGGGACCAGACTCCGGGAACACGCGTTGATTCAGGTCCGCGTGCGTCAGACCCACAATCCCACCCATGCCATAGGAGAGTCCAGTCTCGGCATAGGCCTCGGTGACGCACACCTGACAATCCACGACGATTTCGAGTCCAGTCTCAAACGAGTAGAGTCCGCCACAGTAGAGCATGGCATGCAGTCCGAGGCTGTAACCGCTGGTTATGTCCGGCCGAATTCCCTGACGGCGCAGTCGCTCGCAGAAGGCGCACGAAACGGCGTAGATATAGACATTATCGGTAATCCGACGGGCGGCCGCCCGGTTGCGCCCCGACAGAACGTTTCGCAGAGCGCGCGCGGCCTTCTCCATGAAGAGTTGTCCATACGGCAAATTGCGAATGGATCTGGCTTCCGCCAGATAGCCCAGACTCGTGCCGGGAAAGAGAAACGCTGTTCTGTCGTGGCGGGTTGTCATACGCTTCACAGGATCCACTGGCCAGGCCGTTACGCCCGCCCCGGCATCAACTGGATCATCTCTCTAGACCTTGCGGAACAGGATGGAGCAGTTATGGCCGCCGAACCCGAATGAGTTGGACAAGGCGGCCCGCAAGGCGGGGGCCTCGCGCGCAACGTTGGGCACGTAGTCCAGATTGCACTCCGGGTCGGCGCTCTCCTGGTTGATCGTAGGCGTCAGCACGCCGTGGTACAACGACAGCGCAGTGGCGGCCGCTTCGATCGCGCCTGCGCCGCCGATCGTATGGCCGGTCATCGACTTCTGCGAGCTGACAGCCAGTTTGCGCGCGTGGTCGCCGAACAACCGGTTGATAGCACCGGTTTCGGCGGCGTCGTTATGATGGGTTGATGTGCCGTGGGCGCTGATGTAGCCGATGTCCGTCAGCGGGCATCCGGCATCGGCGCAGGCCAGTTCCATGCACTTGGCCATGCCACCGCCCGTGGGGTCAGGAGCGACGATGTTGTAGGCCTCCGAGCAAATGCCCGCACCATCGACCCAGGCATAGATACGGGCGCCACGCTCGCGGGCGGCGCGCTCGTCTTCGAGAAGGAGGGCGGCGCCGCCATTGGCCAACACGAAGCCGTCGCGGCCCTTGTCGAACGGCCGACTGGCCTCAGCAGGAGCATCATTCCGTGTACTGAGCGCCTGGAGCTGACTGAAGCCAAAGATGCTTTCCGGCGACAACATCATGTCCACGCCAACTGCCAGAGACACGTCGCCACGACCCGTGGCAATGTATTCACGTGCCGCAGCCACCGCAAAGGCACCGGAAGCACAGGCGGTCGCAATGTTGTACGTCGGGCCGCGAAAATGGTGCTTGATTGAGATCCAGGCCGAGATGGCGTTGGCCATCTGGCGGATGATCACGAATTGGCCCTCGGTGCGTGTCTTGGCGTCCTCGCCTTCCTGAAAGTCTGATTGGCCGGACCCCGTTATGACAGCACACCGGAGCGGATTGACCTGCATGAGGTTGAGGCCCGCATCGGTCAACGCCTCGTCGGCCAGGATGTAGCCCAGTCGCGTGGTGGGCAGGGTCTGCTTCTCCAGGCGTTTGGAGAAGAATTTGCGTTCGATTTCATAGTAGGCATCCGGCAACTGGCCGCCAATGCGCGTGGGTGCCTGTGAGGTATCAAAACGCGTAATCGGACCAACGCCAGATCGCCCCGATGTCAAGCCCTGCCAACACTCGGTCTTGTTGACGCCAAGTGATGAGATCATGCCTATGCCGGTTACGGCAACTCGTCGCGTAGTCTGCATGGCTCTGGTTACTCCTTAATGAGATCGTCGCCCTTTTCGATGATGTCGAACACCGCCTGCGAGACTTCGCCAACGGAATGCACCGGATGCGACAGCAGGTACTTGCCGATGACGCGGATCTCAACCTGGATCTGATACTTCTTCTTGAATTTCTCCACCAGTTCCAGATAGATCATCGAATCGCCCCCCAAATCGTCAATGATCTTCGCTTCAGGTGTCACTCGATCGAGTTCCACACCCAACTCGTCCGCCAGGAACTCGCGGATCTCGGTCATGATCGTCTGTCTTTCGTCAGTTGTTAGAATCTTGGCCATGGGCGCAATACTCCTTTTTTTCTTGCTGGTTATGCATAGCCGGTTGTGTGCCAAAGCATGTGCGCCCACGCAAATGCGACTATTTCAGTTCAGACGGGTCGGTTTGCCCGTCTTTCTGGCGTCTGAATCCACCAATCCTCGTTGAGTTAGCCTGCGGGACCCGATGGAATGGGGGTAACTAGCGGAGAATTAGGAAGGACGGTTGATGGTGTTGGCCGGCAGATTCACGAACTCAGTCACCGTCGCGTACAGAGATTCGTGACCGTGAACTGCGGTGGCATTCCGGCGGACCTACTCGAATCCGAACTGTTCGGGCACAAGAAGGGGGCATTTACAGGCGCCCTCACCGGCAACTCCTGCCGCTTCAGGTGGCCGAAGCGGACGATGCACAAACCATATATCGCCTTATGCGCCGCCACCCGGGCATCGTCTAGGACCGGCATCACGCGGCCGCGCGGACCACTCATCGCGCGGGATGCCCCCCAGCAGGATGCAGTTCATCGCATTGGCCCACGTGACGCCACCACGCGCCTCCAATGCCACAAGTCCGCTCATGGCCATCTACCAGACCGGCACCACCTGCCGCCGGTCGATGAGCGCCATGATCGGCCACTCCGGTTTGCACATCGTCAAATGCCACGGATCGCCGCAGGTGCTGATGTGGTCTGCCGCCACGGCACAAGGGAGGAAACCGAACTCGGTGCCGCAGGAGCCAAAGATGCGCCGGCCCTCTTCGACGATCAGGCGAGGCGTTCCTCCGGCATGGCCAGCGGCCAGCCTGACGCTTGCGTCCGTCGGGAACGGGTGGTCTGCTCGTGCGCCGTGTCGCCGGGATTCTCGCACCCGCCGACCCGGCGCCCCACGCGCACACCCCTTGCGCCATACCACTATCGGCACGCGCGCCCGCGCCAACTTACGTTTCCAGGATGAAAGGGCGCACTAGCCGCGGTCACAGCGGTCGGTCAACTTGCGCATCGCTTGCACCCATTTCTCCGGCCACGTTTCCATCCGGCCACCCGTCTCGATGAGTCCCATGTTCATGAAACTCCACGTGAACCGGAAGTAGTTCTCGTGGTCGGGGTAGTCTTTCATGATGCCAACACTATCGTTGTTGAGCAGAAACGTTTTGCGTCCCTCAAAACCGAGCGTGGGCAATGCCCAGATGCAGTTGCGCACCTGCTCGTCCCAGGTGCCCACCCCGACATCGATCGTGTTGCGATAGGTATCGGCATACTGGCCGATAAAGGGGTTGCCCATACCGGTCGCTACGCAGGTCATAAACACGCCATCTGGCGGCAAGTGTCGGCGAACCGTCTCGAAGAAGCGGGTCCGCACTTGCAGGGCGGTGGCCGCGGGTCAGACGAGGTAGCCGACCAGGAACAGCGGAATGGTGCCGGCGGTGGGGACGTCCGTGTGGGCAAAGACCAGTTTGCGGTCGATTTTGATGCCTTTGAACTGCTGTCGGCCCTTGCCCGGACCGCCGATCTCGACCACCAATTTGTCGGGGCCGCCGGCAACAAGATAGTCCGGCGTCTTCTCCCCCCGCGTGCTCTTGAGGTAGCTGAGTTCGATTCCCGCCTGGCGCAGCGTATCGACGAAAAAATCCTCCCGCAGCCCTCCGATGGTATCCTCCAGGTCTCGATAGAGGAGGCGGCATGGCGGCGTCATCAGGATTTTCGGTTCGCGCAGCACGTTGGTGCCCTCGGGATAGACCCGTTGCAGAATGAACGCCTGTTCGAGGCAATCAACGTATTGCTCGGCCTTGTACTTGGTGATGCCCAGATTGCGCGAAAGGCTGGAGTAGTTGATGCCATCGACCGCCGCGCGACCGACAAACCGGAGAAGTTTGCGGATCGTATCCAACTCATCGGTCGTCAGGCGCGCGACCCGCGGAATATCGCGGGCAATGACCTTCTCCACGACGTTGGCGAGGAACGGCAGGGGTTCCGGTTCATCAAGGGCAAACGGGAGCAGGCCAGCCCGGATTAGATATTCCTCGAAAAGCCTGCCGACTCGGAGATGGTCGGGGGTCCACTCGCGCTTGACCAGTTGCTCCAGGCTGCAGAGGGGCAGAGTCTGCCCTTGTTTGAATGCGGCATACTCTCGGAAAGAGAAGTTGTGCAACTCCAGCAATCGCACACGGCGGGATAGGTCGTGCGCTGAAGCCCTCATGGCGAGGGCGACTGAACTGGAGAAGATCACCTGGACATCACGAAAATCGTACAGGCGCTTCAGCAGTCCGGAGGCATCATCAAGGAAGTGGACTTCGTCGATGAGAAACGTGCGGAATCCGTAATGCTCGGCGAGTTTGCCGATGATGTCCCAAAGGTCATCATCGGGCGCGAGAGCATCGGCCGAGAGGTAGCAGGCGTCCGTATGCGAAAGCGCGTACTGCCTGAGCAAGATGGTCTTCCCGGCTCCTCGTGGCCCGACTATGCCGGTAAAGTGCCTGCCCTCTTGACGCTCCAGTTTCTCGTAGATGAACCGCCTGCGAGGGTAGCCTTCGCTCTGCTTCTTCGCCAGTTCATGCAGTTCCAGCACTCGAGCGATGCTCATTGGTGTTATCTCCTTGGAGAACACTTTACCATAATGCATTACATCTTGTCTAATGATTCGCCATAAGGGTGGGGTTCACTTTAGTAGTTGATGGTCAGGCGGCAGCGAGGTTGGAGCGGAA
>CAYQJG010000043.1:0-25083 GCA_964417715.1 uncultured Lentisphaerales bacterium
CCCCAGCCGCTGTTCTCAGTGAAGATCAGGTATTCGCCATTTCGGCGCTGGAAAGCGCGCAACCCCATGGTGGCGTCCTCCCAGGCACACTGGCCGTTGACCTCTGGCCCCACGGAAAGGATCTCCGCCAGTTTGCCGGTGCTCAAGTCGAAAACATGGACTTCGCCGAAGATGTAGGCGATGAAGACGTAATCCCCCGCAATCTGCATGCCCATGTGCCCACGGTAAGGGAATGGATTCACTTCGTACATGAAATAGTCGGGGTCGGTCAGCGGGTCGAGGTTCCTGACCTTCCACCTGGGCGTGCGGTTGCCTTTGCTCCAGTTGTCGTAGCGGGCCATGAAATACTGGGCCGGTGACCGGTCGTTCTCCCCTTTTCGCGCCACGGCCGGGTACCAGGCGACCAGGATGTCCCGGTCGGCATCGTAGTCCAGTTTGCTCTTCATCCCCCAGGTGTTGACCGTGTCACCTTCCTCCGGGAAACGGACATCCTCATACCCCTCGCCCTTGACGCCGCTGTAGAGGGGGACGCTGCTGGCATTGAGGCCCTTAAAGAAGAAGTGGCGCATGAACGAGCCTTCCCCCGGTGAGTTCGCGATCCAGAGGTCCCCCTTGGAGTCGATGCACACGCTGCCGATATGGCCGATGGCGGAAGCCATCCTGACCTGTTCATCCGGCTCGGTCCGTCCGTTCCCGTTGGCATCGATCCACAGGGCGGTTCCCTGTTCGCGCGTGCCGCCCGCGGGAATGGCGATTTCTCCTTCGTAGCGGTAGATGTTGATGTCGCCAATGTCACCTTGGCCCGTGCTGAACAAGACCAGCCGCTTGTCTGGGCCGAGGCGCCGGACAATGGACTGGGAACCGCCGGCGCGCACGGGTTCCCCGTATCTGCGACTGTCCCAGTTGTAGCCGACATAGTTCTGCTCGGATCCGGGTTGTGTCCGGGAGAGGTCGAGCCTGACGTGGGTGTAGGTGCCGTAGAGTTCGGTGCCGTCGCTGGCCGGGTCCACATCGTAGGTGTTGCAGAACACCAGGCTGTTTAGCATCCAGCCAAACCGACCCGCCGCGGTGAACATGCGCAAGTCGGAACCTTGAAAACCGCCGCCAACGTACAGGTTGCCCTTGGCGTCGACACCCACGCCGGCAATGCCGGCAAACCGGGCATAGCCACCAGCGGCGGGGTCGTTGACCAGTCCGGGGTGTTTGCCGCCGTAGATTCCCCCCGGTTCGCCGAACGTCCGGGTGAGCGTCGGCCTGGCATCCAGGCCGCAATAGAAGCGGACGTTCAGGTCCGGTCCGTTCTCAGCCACCAGGAGTTGGTCCCGGGCCGCGTCATAGCCCAGGGCGCGCGGATTCACCACATCCACAATTTCGCGGCCCGTGAACGTGCCGTCAGTCCTATAGCATTTGACGGCGGCCTTGTGTTTTGCGGTGAAACCTCCGCCACTGGGAAACTCATTGCCGCGCTGGATAATCCAGAGATCGCCGCGCTTGTCCGCGGCCATTGGGCCTGGTCGCTCAAAGGGAAAAAGACGTTCGGGTATTTCATTCGACTCACCCTGGAATCCGTCTATCGCCGGACCACCACAATTCAGAGCGAACGCCCTCGTTCCATGGGGATCGAATACTTCGATTCCGCAGATGGCAATGCGGCCGTCACCCTCCGCCCCGCGTTCAAAAATCACAGTGAGGTTGCCATTGGTGTCCGCCTTGCCCCCGGGAATATCGATCACCGCCGGCCGCCTTTTCCCTCCGGCGGCGGCAGCCACATCAAAACTGACCACGGGGGCGGCGCCGTGAACGTGGATGTAGATGCAAAGTTTCCCGGACTTGCCTCCCGGCGTGTCATCTGTGTAATCCGCAAAGTGGCAGCGCACGCTGTAGACACCCGCCGCTTTCAAGCCGGGTATCACATAGGGGTTATAGTCGTTCACGCGCTGACTCTGGTAGACCTGGGCCGGGGCCGCATGGACAACCCCCGTGGTGTCGACAATATTAGTGGTCCATTCCACGTGGGTATTGCTGGCGAGGTAATAGATGCGTGCCTGCGACTTCACCACCCGGATACAGTTGTCGCGCGCATCAGCCACAAAGAGTTCCTGCCCGCTGGATGCCAGGCCGCTGACCACGCTGTGGTTGTTCTTTTTGTCGAGCAGATTGACGGCGAGGGTTAAGGCCACGGGGGCGAAATCCGGCGCGGCGGGATCCAGCCGGACGATGTGATCGACCGCTGCCACGTAGACATAGCGGTCATCGCCGGTGATTCCGCCCATGGATGTCTGCGGCGTGCCGACCGGCAGGGGCCGGGCCACCTGGCCGTCGCGGTAGGATGTGACGGGGCTGCCGGTTTCGTCCCAGTAGGAGCTGGTGTAGCAGGTGCCATCGGAAGCCACCCACATGGCGCTGAGGCCGTTGGATACGTGTTTGTCCTCTGCCCGTGAGCCGAACGTGTTGCCGACCCAACCGGTCTGATAGCGCATGGCCGGAGGGCCGATTTGAATGGAATCAAAGGTTGCCGTAACAGGTATGCCCGAGGTGGCGCCGGCCACGAAGAACCCCAGTTCGAACTTGCCTTCAATGGCGATGGGACCGCCGCTCACGTTGGACACTTGCGTCCAGAGTCTGCCATCGCCCGACTTATAGACCGCGAAGTTCCGGCCCACGCGCACCAGTTTAAGCCACTTTGGCGGCTTCCTGGCGATAAGCCCGCCTGCGGCGAGCACGTGCGGGGGAGCTTGCGTGGAGAAGCCGGGAACCCGGGTGATCCAGCCCAGTTCCTGCTGTTTGCTCTTGTAAAAGAACGCCGTCATGCAGGCATTGGATGAACGATCCTGGCGCACCAGGATGCCTGCGGCGGAGTCGCCTTCGCCCGTGAACTCCTTCAGGCGCGCCACGACTTCAAAGTCGCCTGCCGGACGCGTGAGCGTGACGAACTGACACTGATCCGCCGACCCGACGTTCAGCCCGGCGCCGGTGCCGGTAATGGTCAGGCTCTGCTTGTCCCAGGTGTGGTTGCCGGTCAACGCCGGATTACCAATGCCGACATCCTGCCACGCGTACGCGGCCTGCGATTCCGCATCCGGCATGCAGGCAAGACAGGTTGCGAGCAGCAGTACAACTGTTCGTGCGTGCCAAAACATCGTCATTCCCCTGTGCCTCCACTCTCATGACCGCAGCCAGCGGCCACAGTCACCGTCTGATCTATGGCAAAAACGTCCAGCGCAACCGCCCTGCCTGCAGTCTCTGCCTTCTTACGATCTACGCATTCCGTTCGGGCGTGGGGCGCTTGCCGAAACCGCTTTTGACGATGCGGCGCAATACCTCGGCGTCCTCGACACCCCAGCTGGTGCAAAACCAGAAGCGGGCGCGGGCACACTTCTGCTTTGAAAGGAACTCGGCGTAGGAGACCAAGGTCGGGAAATCGCTGAGACCGTCCGGGCTGATACCCACGAGGTAGGCGATGTCGTCACCGAACACATCGTAAACTTCCATGGGCGTCATCTGCGGATAGGCCAGCTCGAGGCCGTGGATCTTGAAATCGGCATGGCGCAGGGTTTGCAGGTGTTGGCGGTAGACACCGCAGCAGTGGATCCAGACGCCGCCGAACGCATCGGCAATGCGCTTGAGGCACGGGATCCCAAATTCGACATAAAGTTCGGGGTTGAGGAGCGGCATGTAGTCCTCGGTGACGGCCACGCCCTGGGTTCCCTGGAGGCTGAGGTAGGGCCAGACGTTGCCAACGACCTTCTCCGAGCCGACGGTATCGAGAAACCGGCGGATCGTGGCGATGAGGAGGTCGGTGACCAGGCCCAGCGCCCGATGGACGGCGGCAGGGTTCTCGTACATGGCGCAGATGAATTCGGTCTGTTCGATCATGAGCGAGAGTGTGTTCATGGGACCCTGGAAATCCGGGGTGCGGATGAATACGCGGTCGGAACCGACGCCATGACACACGCGTCGATGAAGCTCAATGGCCTGATGGAAGTCGGACTCTTCAAAAGTGCCATGCTGCATGCCGGCAAGATCGCCGATGACCCTGGCGATGGGCTCGATGTGAATGTAACCGTTGTCGCGAGCCGGCATGATCTTGCCGCCCCACATGCGGGCGGTGGAGATGGTGCCGAAATCGGGCCAGAAACAGGGGAGGATTTCTTTTTCGCCGCGCTCGGCATCCAGGCGGATGCAGTCCACCGCAGCCGCGACGATCTTATCAGGATCCGTTTCCTGCCGGTAGGCGGGCGCGGTGTAGATGCTGACCATGGGTTCGCTGCTCTCGGCGTTCCAGAAGGCGCGGAACCGAGCGAGTGCATGGTCGATGCGCGCATCGGTGAAGGTAACGGGCGATTCCATCTTATGCATCCCTCTGGTTATCAGTCTCCCGGCCACAATCAGGCCGCCTGCTGTTCTACTCCAGCACCGCCCGGGCGCCTTGCTCGGGTGTCCCGAACGCGGCGTAGGTCACAGGCCAAGCATAGGCTTTTTGGATGTCCGTGCCAGGCGCGTCGTTGTCGTCGATGAAGAAGCCGAACCAGAACTCGGCGCCACTCTCCATTTTGATCGGCAGTTTATTCTCCCAGACAGCCTGCATCGGGAGTTTGAACTCGGTAATGATCACCTTGCTCTTCGCAAGGTCCACGCCCGTGGTCTCCTCGATCTGCGCTCGTTCGGGAATATCTTTCGCGTAGTCCAGCACCTTGATCGCCCGCGGGGCGACGGCCGGGTCAAGGCTGTCGCGCTCCGTCACATTCAGGAACTGCTCGCGCAGGAGGACGTCCCCCTGGTCAATGGTGCGGGTGCACGCGAACTTATAGCCGGAGATGAAGCCTCCGATCAGCGACAGTTCCACCGCATCCTGCTTGTAGAAGAACTTGCGGGGCTGATGGAAGGAGACGACGTTGTCGAACTTGATGACCTGCACATAGAGATCACCGGCCTGCCAGGCCATGCGGATCAGGGCGCTGCAGTCGTCGGGCGTGGTCATGGCCGGCAGAATCATGATCTGCGGGGCGATGCCGAGTGCACGCCACTTGGCGCAATCGCCATCCACCGGCAGAGGCTTGTCCAGTTTGCGCACGAGCACGCGCGGCTGGGGCGGCGCCGGGCTTTTCCAGGGTGGCGTCGGGGGGGCGGCGGCAAGCGATTGGGTTCGGGAATCATCGACCACCACCGGCACCGTGGCATGCCGGATATCCTGCCAGCCGTTGATGGCAAACCAGTGATAGCCCTGGGAGGTGTAATCGCCCAGTGTCAGGAACGGCTGGCCATCGGGTCCGGTGAATCCCTGCATGGAAAAATCCTGGTCGTGCCAGAAGCCGTTCCAGTTCATGGCCCGGGGCACGCCCAGGTCGCCCAGCCCCAGGCCGTCCTGATCCAGCGCCACCACGTCCAGTTCCTCGACCATCATGGCAGTGATCAGCGCGTTGCCGGTCCGCGGAAAGACACGCAGGCTGTGCAAAGAACCCAACGTGGCATGATGATCCTCGAAACGCCGCCAGCGCAGGGCGCCGTCGGGGTTGTACGCCGCGAACGTCGTGAATCCGCCACCGAAACCGCGGCCAAAATTGCCTTCGTCGCGAAGCCAAGCCCCATTGGGCAGGACATCGAAGTTGAACTGTCCCTGACCTCCCCCGCCTTCTCCAAAAGGAGATACTTTCGGCGTTACCCCAGTCCAGTCCCACTTGGGCGCGCCGTCGGGAGTCAACCCGACACGCGGAACCAGACAGCCATTGGCGAACAGGCGCCCATCCTGTTTGAACGCCAAGGATCCGATTCTCCGCCCCCCGGGTGTTTCAAGTGGCAGGGTCTGGCCGCCGGCGGTTTCCATGAACCCGCCTGCTCCCGCCACCCAGTTCCGCACGAGTACGCCGGTGTAGTCGTCAAACCGCAGTACATGAAACTTGTTACGATAATCCAGATCGCCTTGATCCCCGCTGAAGACCCCGAAGTTACGCCCTTCCTCATTGAACAGGCAGACCAGACGCTGCGGGGTGCCGGGGGGGACCGCATAGTTGACGCCCATGCGCCAGGTGCGTGTAACCGGATCCAGGACAACGGTATTCTCCCTGTTTGCGCCCCCGAGATGGAATTCCGGTTTGCCTTTAGTATCTACCCAGTAGCCGCCGGGCGTGAACTGTCCCCAGAACGGGGCATGATGCCGCAGCAGGGCGCCATCTCGGCCGAACAGCCGCACGACGCCCGCGCGGCTGATGTCGCCATCTACCACTGCAATCCGGCCATCCGGGTCGATCACAATCTGCCCCTGCCCGGTCAGGCTGGCGGGATCGATGGGGCCGGGTGCCTTGACGTCGTGACCACTGCCGATCACATAGAGCGGCTTCAGGTCTGCCGGATCGGAACAATCAAACACATGCACCTGACGCGTAACCTCGCTGAGAACCGCCAATCGTGTGCCGCAAACGGCCAGGGACGAAGGCTTCTCCACCGGGCGCGCGGTGTGGCAGGTGGCGCCGGTTTTCGGGTTGATGGCCAGAAGCCGGTCTTCACCGGAGATGACCCAAATCAGGTTGCGGAATCGATCCGCGGCCGGTGAACGCGGCCGTGGCACAGGCCAGGAGTTGGCATCGTTAAAATCCAGCGCCTGCGCGTCCGCGAACAGCACGCGATCACGCGCCGGATCGGCAACAAACAGGCGATTAGCCAGTGCGGTCATCCCGTGTACCTGGTTGCTGAGTACGCCACCGATCTGACGCCGGAATAGCTCGCGTCGGCCGTCCACGTTCATGACCCCGGTGGCGGCCTCGGCCTTCAGGATCTCGCCGTTGCTCAGGCGATAAAAGGTGTTGGATGCATCCACCACCGCCCCCTGGCAACTGCCGCCGCCGGAAACGATCCATCGCGGTTTGGCAAAATCCCGGTCAAAGGCGCGGATGTGAATCATATTCTCATGCCCCCCTTGGATCAGGATAACGTTGCCGTCATTGTCAAACGTGACGCCCTGAGGATGGATCGAGGCGCAGTTGCGAACGTCGGAATCCACCCCGCCGTTGGCGGCCAGGGTGATGTACTCCAGCGAAAGCCGGCTTTCCGCCGTGCGGATTTCGTATTTCCCGGCCGGAATCGGCTGGCCGGTTGCATCACGGGTCGGCATCCAGAAGGGGTGCGCGCCTTTGGCCAGCGGCAGGTTGTGGAACAGGTAGGCGATCAGCGTGCCGACGGGCGTGAACAACCCCGCGCTGGTCGTCCCCTCGCCCGAGGCGACGGTGAAGGTGCCATCCGGAAGCCGTGCGGGGGTCACGGTGGTTTCGTACGCCCCGAGATCAACCGGACCGTGCCGGGGCGCACCGGTAATATCGGTGAGTGGAGCTGGAACATCTGCCAGTGCGGGGGTGCCCCAGTCGGCGGTCGTGGCCCGGTTGGCGCTCCACGTCAGCGCCAGCACGGGACGGTAATCGCGGTTGGTCGCATCAGCAAACTGCACCGGTAGTTCGAGCGAATGGCAGTCGAACCCGGTTAGGTCGCGCCAGGCGGCCAGCGATTCGCGCGCCGGTTCGCCGGCCATTCCGCCGACAAACAGGGCGACGTAGAGATTATGATCGATTGCGAGTTCGGTGTTGCCGGTGCCGCAATAGACACCGATCTGGCTGTTGACGAAGAGATTGTTGAAGACCGCGCCGTGCTGATTGCCTGTCAGACTCAAGGACATGTCGCGGTTGTCGGTCAGCGTGCAATTGGCGAGTACAAAACGTGTGCTCCGGCCAATCACGGCGCCGGTGCCATTGCCGGCCAGGACCAGGTTCTCGAAACGCGCGTCGCGAACCGCATCCACCTGCAACCCCACGCCGCAGTCGAAGACGCGGGTACGGGAGACGGCCACGCGCACGGTCGTGCTCACCTGGAGGCCAGCCGCGGTCGCGCCGCGTATGGTCAGGTCGCTGATAGTCGTCTCCTCGCCGCCCTGAATTCGCATGCCGACTTGGTGGCGAGTGGCGTCAATCAGGGTCTGCGCATATCCCGCCCCCCTCACGCTCACGCCGGCCGGAACGGCCAGATCGCCGCCGGCAAAGGTCCCCGCCGGCAACATGACGGTGGTTCCGGGCTTGGCCTCCCGCAGCATCGCGGTCAGGTCCACGGCCACAGCCGTGCTGCCAGCCGCGGAGAGGAGCACAAGCACCAAGCACACACACTGATTCCAACGCATCATGATGCACTACCAATTCCATACGTGTGACACGCTTCCAGATTATACCGGGACGAACGCGGCAGACGAACCCCGCGCGTGAGATCAATCACCGTACCAGTCAAGGCGGCCGTACGGGCAACAAAGTTGAACAGTGTGGTGCGATGGCCAGTTGCGTCGTGCCACAGCACGCATTGCCCATCCTCCGCCAGCGTGCGCCGCTGCAGTCGCAACTGCACGGCGTGGAAATCCGCCAGGGCCTGTTTGTGCGCCGGCGTCCAGACCTGGTCAATGCGTTGGCCATCTTCAAACAGCGGTATGCCGCCGTATGCCATATGCGCCAGGGCGTAGTAGACTCCGGCTGCACTCTTGGGGCTCACGTCCTTCAGCGGGCCGGAGGTCGGCACCGTGCTGTAGTCGTTGCCCATGCCGACGCGGTAGCAGGCGAAGAGCGTGTCGAAATCGTACGATGCGGGATGTCCGTGCTGCGGACAGCCGAACGGGCCGAACGACTCGATCGTGAAATGCACCCCAGCGTCCTGCAGCTGCTTGAACGCCGCCAAGGTACCGCGCCACATCGTACGCGGCTGGAGATTGCGGTAGGTGACGGGCATGAAACCGAGATTGTAGAAGCTGTCGAACAGGTACCAGTTCAGTCCGGTTTCGCGCTTGATCTTGATGTGCGCGCGCACAAAATAGTCGCGCGCCGCGGGCACGGCCAGGTCGAGCACGCTCATGCACCCGCCATAGGCGCCGCCGTATTTCTGGCGCGCATCCTCCAACAGCACATACCACCCGTCGCCCTGATCGCGCTCGTGGCGGTTAAGGGGGCTGGAGAGGGACTGATCGTTGTTGGTCCACGACTTCACCGTGATGCCCAGACTGCGGGCACGAGAGACCAGCTCCTTGACACCCGTGTTGCCGCCCAATTGTGGCGCAATCTCATACTCATGGCCGCAGCACATATTCCAGTTGAACACGCCGCGCAAGGGCGCGCGTTCGGTCATGGACGACTTCTTGAGGTTGTCCACAAAGACCCGGCGGCAACCGATGGCGGCGGCGGCAGGCAGTAGGTCCTTGAAATAGGTGTCAGCCGTGAAGTTGTCCCAGTAGTTGTGGCCGATGGTGGGCGTGAACGGCTCCTGCTTAAGGCCGAACTCGGCGCGGGCGCGGTTCTCCACATCCTCGTGAATCCACGTCCAGAGATTCTGCTGTCCGACCCGCGTCCGGGGTTCGGTGTTCAACAGGATCATCTTGGGTGCGGTGCTGAATACCGGTGCCTGGTCGAAAATGTGCTTGTCGAAGTGCTTCAGCTCCGGCCTACCGGCATCGCGGCAGATCACGGTGCGGATGAGTTCCACCCGCTCGAAAACCCCGATCAGCGTGGCGTTGCCGCGGTACTGGAAGTCGAAGGCGGCGTGCGACGTCCACCGCGGCAGGTTGTGGGTCATCACGGGGTTCTGGTTCCCCTGCTCGATCAGAAAGAAGAGCACGCCCTCCGTGCTCCAGGCGTTCTGCCGGTCGAAGGTCATGACCGGCGCCGAGCAGGACGACTGCGAGACGGCCGTAGCGCCGGCAATGTCGCCGTCCAGTTCCCAACTGGCCAGGTCAAGCAGGTAGAAGAGCGGCGCGTCCCTGCCGGTGTACTCGTAGTGGTAGGAGAAACCTTCAAAGACCACGCCGTTGAAGCAGTCCCTGCTCGTCCGCAGCACCAGATCCAGCCGGCCGGAAGCGGCGATCCGGTCATTGTCCCAGTCCCCTAGTTCATGGATCGGGTCGAAGCTGTGGTCGCGCATGAGTTTGACAGCCAGCGGGCGGAAGAGCGCCTCCAGCCTGATGCGCGCAGAGTTCTTCGTCACGTCGATCCCGAGGAAGCGCAACCCCGCCAGTTCCAGTCCGCTGAACGTCTGGGTGCAGGGGCGCAAGGGGAGACGCCCGGAGCGCACCAGGGTTTGCCCGATGCGAATGCGTCCGAGCCCCTCAAAGCAATCGCCTCGCCGCAGGACTTCGAACTGATTCTCGCCAAGAGTGATGTGGGTGTGGGTTGCTTTTGTCATCGATTTGGGTTCCGGTTTCGGGGTTTAGGAGGGGAAGCGGCGCTGGAACTCGGCGAGTTCCGCGGGAAACCGTTTCGCGGCCCACGGCAGCTCCCACAGGTCGCGGGGGATCCGCTCCGGTGTCTCGAACCGCAGGTCTTTACGCACAATCTCTCGAGGCGCGACATGCATGGTCAGACGCTCACCCCAGTAGTACATCCCGCATCCGGCGGGACGAATGTCTTGTCTCCACCCAGTCGCTTCCACTCCCGATACACGAGCAGCAGGCATATGTATGCCAGCAAGGAGAAGCCAAATGTCCATGCGGACATGAAGCGATAAGCGTAATCACTTCCGTTGACGCCCTGCAGCACGCCCGCGGGCGCAAACACCAACCCCTGCGCCAGACAGACATAGGAGAACGCCTGCGGGGAGGGATTGATGAACAACCAGATCAACCAGATGGGCACGAACAGGAACGTCGAGAGGGTGACGGCAAGCAGCAGCGTCCGTAACGGATGGAACCGGTCTGCCGGGACGCCGGCGAAGTAGAATAGCGCGACGGTCCAGACACCCCCGATGCCTCCCAACGTTCCGATCTGAGCCAGGGTTAGTTCCATGTGCTGCTGGAAGAACAAGTTAAACATGCCAATGCACCCCCCGACGCAGGACAACCCAATGTACAGGTAGTAATACCAGTAGAACCGGTGTGAGAAGTATCAGTGTCATGAGCCAGTTGGGCGTGTCGATCGCTTTCAGCTTGAGTGGAACCAGCCCGGGCACAGCCTCCATCAGGACAGAGTACACATCGGCCCATAGCAGCCACGCAAACAGGGAGAACAGGCCGGCCTCCGTGTACACAAGAGTTCCGACGCCGTAGCGGATGCCAGATCCGGCCTCCACAGGCTGCGCCTCTCCTTCAACGCTGTTTCCCTTCAAATTCAAAGGCTCCGCCCTTCAGTTCTTCCACACGATTTCAACGCCGGGGAGCAACACGATGGCTGGTATCCGGAAGCGGACGTAGGCACCCGCGCATCCATCCGGCTCCGCGGCAACCCCGTTCACGCGCAAAGTCTCCGCGCCAACTTCCACTTCGATTCGGCTCACCACAGGTGGCGGAGATCCGAAGACACGCTGCACCACAAGCGATACACACTTCCCATTACGTTGCCCAATTCCCCAGAACAGGGGATGTATCACCACAAACCGTCCTGTGAACTGAGGATTCAACCGCAGCACGCCCGTGCGCGGCTCGCACCAGAAATCCAGCAGGGCGTCGTACACCAGCCAGCTGGCCGGAGCCGTCATGTAGAAGGCACCCCACGAGGGTTCACCGCTGCGAGGGCGATACATCAGCCGGGTGTCGCATGGATGCCGGTCGCCACCGGACATGACGCGCACCATGCGTTCCCAGACGGCCAGTACACCGGGACGCCGCAGCACCGCCAGCGGAGCCAGGCAGAAGCTCTCGATGTACGGCAGCCAGCCATAGAGCGATCCGGCGCCGCCGTCCGTCGTCACCTCGTCCGGCGGCACGGCAAAGCCGTCGCCTCCCTGCAACGCCATCTGCGCGTCAGCACAGGAGACCAGACGTTCGGGGAGCAGCACGTCCGACCCGGCCAATAGGCGCGCATAGTATTCACCGGCAAGCATGCCGCCATGGCAGTTCTCGTTGGAGACCACACCCGTTCCCGCGTAGGCGCGATAGAACCGGCCATTCCATAAATCCTCGTCCAGTCGCTGCCGGGCGGCGCCGATCCAACGGGCAGCCTGTTCCGCGAATGCCTGATCACCGAGCGATTCGGCCCATTTCGTTGCCACCTGCAGTGCAGCGATCCAGAGCGTGCCGATGTAGGCGGTCGTGCCTTCGTAGTGATAGCTGTCGTAACTAGTCCCCAGGCCGGTGCGACGCCCGAGTTGTGGCACGCCGCGCCCTTCCGCGGCCCACTGCGCGTGGCGCTCCAGCGCGCGGCGCACCTGCGGCCAGGCCGCCGTCTCAAATGCCGTGTCACCCGTCGTCCAAGCGTGCCGCGCGTGCTGAATGGCGAAGGAGCACTGGATGTCGGGCCAGGTCTGCCCGCGGGGAGCGCTCTCCAGGTGACCGGAGCCGAGATCGTGATTCACCTCGCCGTTGGCGGTCATGGTGGCTGCGAACTGCACGAGTTCGCGCCGGTTCAGTTCGGGGAAAAACAGTTGCGTGGCCGGATGCGCGGCCAACCGCTGATCGATTGTGCCATACACGCCGGACATCTCGGTCGGGCCTTCATTGATGCTGAAACGCCCATCGCGGTAGAACACACTGTTAGTCACCAGTGGGTAACAGCAGTTTGGCAAGCGGGATTGGATCCAGGTTGGCAGGTCTGTTTCAGCAAGGAGTCGGCGCAGCGCGCCGGCGTTGTCCAGGATGGCATCGAAGTCGGTGAAGATATCGCGCAGCATCGCGCGGCCGTCCTGAAAGATGTTCTGCCAGTGCAGGCCGCGGTCCTGGCCGAGGGAGTCAATCCAGTGCGGCATTTCCCAGACCAACGCCATGCGCACGTCTGCCGTGCCGCCCGGCGCCACGGTCACCATACGGGCCACAGAACCGCGCCGCGGGTCGGCATCCACGAGGGATCGGCCCGCGCCACGCTGCACGGCCACGTAGTGTCGTCCGTCGGCTGACGCCGATACGAGGCTCGGTTGGTTCGAATACTCCAGCACGCGCAGGTCGCCGAGACTGCACACCTCGGCCTGCGGCGCATCGGGAGCATCCCAGAAGCGGTAGAACCCATCGCCGTACCCAATGCGTCGTTCCGGCGCGCCCAGTCCGCCGCCGGTTCCCACCAGGTTGGGCCAGGCCAAGCGGCAGCGAACCGTGATGGGCTGATCGCTCCGGTTCACAATGCGCCAGCGCAGCAGCGCGCACGGGAGGCTGGACGTCCGCAGATCGTGGGGGCTCAACGGCCCCGAACAGGTCACGGACGCGTCCAGGCCTGGAAAGACGTCCGGCGCCGTGAGCACGGCCTGCGGAAAGGCGGGTTCGAAGTGCAGGGCGCGACAGGGCTGCAGACCGGCGGCCGCGCGGGTGGCCAGCAGTCGTTCACGGCCGCGCACGGCCACGGAGAGGAAAGCGTCGGGCAACCCGTCGGGATACTCCAGCGGCATGTCCTGGTTGTTGTTGCCTGAGTAGTGACGGAAGCGCCCGTCGCGGCAGATATCCACCCGTCCGGTGCCGATGCCGCCCAGCGGAACGCCGCTGGGCGCCCACTGCGGGTCAGCCTGACAGGCGATCCACCGGTCGGCCTGTCCAGTCGTCACAAAACGCGGCCAGGTGCAGAAGAGCAGGTCGACCAGACCCAGGTCAGCCGGCACATCCGAAAACGTCACGACCCCGTCGCCGCGCGCCATGGCTACGCGGCACAGGAAGACCCACACCAGACTATCCACCGTCGCAGGCACGGAGGACTGACCATCCAGACCGTCGCCGGCCCGCACCGTTTGGTCGGTGCTGTTCAGACCGGTGAGCTTGGCATGCACGGTAACGTGGCCAAGTGCATCAGCCTGCACCGCGGACACACGCAGACAGACGAAGTAGCCGAGCGGTCCAAGTGCGCTAGGCACGTGCACGGCCAGCGGCTGGCGCAAGTCGGTCCGGAGATGGAACAACTCCTGGTGCTCGGTTTCGTGATACACACGCGACATGTTCGCTACTTTCTGACAGTCACCTTGACGCTGACGATCGCATGCGGGGCGAGTTGTACCCGAAAGCCGTTCTTGCCCGGCCTGGCTTGGTTGACCGTCACGGGACGTTCAAGGAAGTCCACCTCCACGGCCTGTTGCACCGTACCGAAGATCTCGGATGCGAGCGCGACTGTGGCGCAGGCGGACCGACCCTCGGTTTCGTAGAGACGGAAGACCAGCGCGCCTTCGCCTTGTGCCTTCTTGACCGATGAAATCACCACATTTCGGGACGGACACGCAACCGGCGTGAGACACGCGGGTAATGTGCCCGCGTGGACGTTGGTGCTGACAACCTGCAGCGGTTGGTTGAAGGCCGCGGCCATCTGCGTGATTTCGGCGACGGAAAGCCGCGTGCCATGAGGTACCAAAGCCATCCGTATGCTGTGGTCACCCACCTCGGGGATCGGATCCGGATCGTACGAACTGCGAATGAGCGTCAGGCGCAGCGTGTTGTTGGTGAGCGAATGGCCGTACTTGCAGTCGTTCAGCAAGGCGCAGCCCGCGGTTGCGCGGCGGGTGCCCGCAACGAGCCGGCCGTTCACGTCTGCCCACCGTAGTCCCGGCACTTCCTCGCCGGCGCACTGGGTGCGTGTGATGGCGCCAAAGGGGATTTCGTAGGTGGCCTGGGCCCCGGTCAAAGCCAGCGGAAACTTCATCGCCAATCTGGGAATGCCCACGGTTGAGTTCCCGATCTCGACCCAGCGCGTCTGCACCGCGATGTCCAGCCGGCGCTGGCCCGCCTGGAGGGTATAGGTCACGGTCGCGTCGCTGCCGGCGACCTTCAGTTTGGCCTCGAGGCTGCCGATCCACGGGCCTTGCTGCTTGCGGTAGAGCGCCGAGACTTCAGGGGTGAGTCGCTTGTACGTGTCGGAGATAATCCAGGCGGTCATGCCGCCTGGTCGTTCATACGCCAGTTCTAGCACACCCATCGGATCTGCCGCATCTGCCAGATCTTGCCCGGTGGCCTTGTCCACCAGCCGCCGGATGCCACCGGTCAGCACGTCGAGTTCGACCAGCAGGTGCTCATTCTCAAGACCAGTTGCGCCCACAGGGAGTACCTGGTCGCCGGCGTGCGGCGCAGCGACTGACGTCGCGTCCGCCTCAATGGCCACGCACGCCGCATAGCCCAGCGATCCCACAGCGACTGGAAAAGCCAGATCAACGAACTGGTGACCCCAATACCCGTCGCCCTGGTTGAGCTTCTGTGCGGGGATTTCCTGGCCGCCGACCGTACGAACCACGTACTTTTTCGTGTGGACTTCGTTGCCGGGGTAGGCCGCCTGCGGATCCCACACCGTTGCAGTCACCACCTCGGTGCGCGGCGTCGCGATCGGATTGAAGACGACGTACGGGCGCGGACCGTCGGTCACGTGTCCCGAAGCCGAGATGCCGCCAATAGCCGTATGGCGTCCAGGGCCGCCGCCCATGGCCAGCGACGTCTGCCCGGGCAGTGTCGGCGGTTGGTCCGCACCGGCACAGGCGGTGTCGACCCGGGCGGCCACGGCCCGCAGTGCGTTCATCCGGATCATGCTCGTGGCGGCGGCCGCGCGCTGAAACTGCCCGTCGTTGTAGGTATGGGTCGCATGCACGCCGCTGCCCGGCAGGATATCGTGAAAATGGTTGAAGCACACGTCGCGCCAGACCTGCTCCAGTTGCGTCTCGGGGTAGTCCAGGCCGCCGGTCAGCAATCCCAGCACGCCCGCCCATTCGGCCTCGACACCATAAATCTCGCCCAGGCGGTTGTTGCGTTTGATGTTGGTCTGCGTGGTGTAACACCCCGGGAACTCGAAATTCAGTTCCCGGTCGATGACCGGCCAGTGGGTGCCCTGCATCTCGAGCATCTCGAAGAACGGGCGGCTCGTGGTGAGTTTGAAATTGGGATAGACCGGCCAGCGGTTCATATCATGGCAGCGCTCAATGTCGCGCCGTGTCGGGCCGCCACCGTGGTCGCCCACGCCATAGACGTTCATCCAACCGCGCAAACCGGTCTGGCCGCAAAACGCCAGTAAGGACTTGGCGTTGTGCGGGCCGATGTGGTCGTTGTACCAGGTCGTCTCGTGATAGACGAGCACCCGTGATCCGTCGGGCGCCTGATACCAGAACACCGGTGGCTTGGACCACCCCTGCCCGCCCCGGCACATGTAGACCCAGCGCACGCCACCGCGCGTCTCGCACGCGGGCACGGTCAGTGCATGGCCGAAGGTGTCGGGCGTCCACTCGATGGGCACGTCGGCGGCATCCAGATCGAACAGTTCCTTCATGTACTTGCGCGTATACAGCAGGTGCCGCGCCAGGCTCTCGCCGCTGATGAGATTCTTCTCCCCCTCGACCCAGTGGCTGGCAGCAACTTCCCATCGCCCCTCCTGCACCCGCCGGCGGATCGCCTCCAGCATGGGTGGATTGTAGCGCGCCACGATCTCATAGACGCTGGCCTGGCTCTGCGTGAAGCAGAAATCGGGATACTCATCCATCAGTTTGAGCATTGTAAGGAAGGTATCGTTGGTGGTGTGCACGGTCTCGGGCCAGGACCACATCCAGTTCATATCAATGTGGCCATGGCCGACGCAATGCACGGTGAATGTCTTGGCCACACGAGCAATGGGAGCGAGAATCGCTTCGGCCTCCTGTACAGCCTTTTCCAGTCCAGGAGCGCGGCCTTCGACCAGCGCCCGCTCCACCTGTTCCCATGCCTGTTCGGCCAAGGCGCTCCAGCGACTGGCGGAGAAACCACTTAGGGGCCGTCGCCCCGCTCCAGACGCCGTGCGCCCGTGCGCGATGAGTCCTGACACAAACTCCATCTCCGCGAGGAACCGCTCGGAAAGATGGTCCTGCGCCGCCGCCCGTGCGGCAAGGGTCCGTTTCAGTTGATCAAGTCGACACATGCGAATTTCTCCGATTGGGTTCGGGAAGCGAAAGGCGGTTGACGTAAAACAATCATCTAGATACCATATCGAGCGCTTGAAAGCAAGACGCATGACCAACCCCATGCGTCACGCCTCGATTCAACAGCCGAAAGGTATGGGTATGCGCCAACCACGTTCGATTCCCACTGCCGCGGTCGTTACGGCTCTTCTGTTCCAGGGTTCTCTGGAGGGCCTCGCGGCCAACGATCCGCTGACCTGCCGGGATAACGTCGTGCAGTTGACCGTGCAGGTCCAGACCAACCCGGTGCAGATTACCCTCTCCTGGCCCTATCCCGCTGCAATTTCCGCCGCTCCCGCCAATGCCATCTACCGGGTCTACAAACGCCTCTATGGTGCGACAAGTTGGGCCCAGGTGGCGGCGGTCACGGGGCAGACCAGTTACGTTGACGCGTCTGTAAGTGTTGGAACGGCCTACGAGTTTCGGACTGATGTCTACAATCAGTCCGTTGCCTATTCAGGATATGTCTGTACTGGGGTCGAATTGCCGACACCCGAAGACCGAGGCAAACTGGTACTGGTTGTGGAACGTTCCTTGGAGGCGCCGCTGACCCATGAGTTGGCCCGTTTCGAGCGCGATCTCACGGGTGACGGCTGGACGGTGATCCGCAAGGTGACCGACGCCTGCCGCATCGGGCAGGCGGGCTGGATCAACGCGGTCGTCAGCACTCGCACGCTGATTCAGTCCGAGTATCAGGCCGACAGCGATCACGTCAAGGCGGCTATCCTGTTCGGCGCCGTTCCCATCGCCCTGTCCGGGTGGACCAGTCCGGACGGGCACGAACCCCGCGCCTATCCCACCGACCTCTACTACGCCGATATGGACGGAACCTGGACCGACACCCGTTCATGGGTTGGCATGACTCCGGGGTCGGGGCAGAACTACCCCGGCGACGGACGGTTTGATCAGGAAGCAATCATCCTGAACGGCACCTATGATATGTTTCCCTCAAAGCCGGAACTGATGGTGGGGCGGGTGGACCTGTCGCAGTTTTCTACTATCGGCGACCCGACCGCTCTCCTGCGCCAATACCTGAACAAAGATCACAATTTTCGGAACGGCATCCTGTGCATTCCGCGCCGCGCGCTGATCAAGGATGGCTTCATTGTGAATGATGGCAGTGATTTGATGATGTTCTCCACTGCCGCCTGGCGGGACTTCCCGGCCATGATCGGCGCTTCGAATATCGTGGAGAACTACTGGCTGGGTTCCTCAACCAACCAGGCCTTTCTTCTTGGCTACGGTTGCGGGCCGGGCAACTACTTTGGCTGCGACAGGATGGAAGCCAACGGCCAAATGCTCCTGGGCGTTGACCTCGCGAAGCGGGACTCCAAGGTGGTCTTCAGCCGGTTTTTCGGCAGTTACTTCGGTGAATTCAACACGTACTTTCTCGCGGCACCCCTCCTGACGAAGACCTGTGGGCTGGCGACATTGTGGTCGACTGCCAATTGGACTGGAGTCGATTCACTCTGGGGCACCATGGCCATGGGTGAACCGATTGGCGCGGTGTCAAAGCGACTGCAGACTCGCGCCACGGACATGTCGCCCTACAACGCATTTGCCAATCTCACGGTCGATGCCTTGCCGTCGACGGTCGTCTCGCTGATGGGAGACCCGACATTGCGTCTGCACCCGATTGCAGCGCCGCAAGACATGACGGCCACGGTAAACGGTGGCGTGGTTCTCTCCTGGCGTTCGGCGGGTTCAGGGGTTGGTTTGTTTCATGTCTATCGTGCCAACTCCTTGTCGGGTCCGTTCACCCGGCTAAACAATGCGCCTGTCGCGGGCACGAACTATACGGATAGCACGGCGCGCAGCGCAGACGCGGTCTACATGGTCCGACCGCTGAAACTGGAACTGACGCCCAGCGGCAGTTATTGGAACCTGGGTCAGGGTGCGTTCCTGAAGGTCGGATTGTCCGGTGCCATCAACCATCCGCCAAGGGCGACGAACCAAGCCTGCACGGCGATCGCGGATGTCGCGCAGTCCATCCCGCTCGCCGCCACCGATTCCGATGGGGATGCCCTGGTCATTTCGATCCTGACGCACCCCCAGCATGGAATCCTGACCGGTACCGGCACAAATCTGTTCTACACCGCGACCGCCATGTTCAGCGGGTCAGACAGTTTCACGTACACGGTCAACGACGGACAGGCGGACAGTCCGACGGCGACGGTCAACCTGATGGTGGAGATTCCGACCCCCCGTCCGCTGCAGGCGCTGGAAGTGATCAACGTGGACTTCAACGGCAACGAGAATGGCGGCGGCACGATGGGTCCCACCTATAGCGGACAGGGCGCACTGTCGGACCCGGATCGTAATCATTGGAACGGCGTAAACTGCTCGACGCTCAATGATTTCGCCGTCGCCAACCTGAAAACGTCGGCCGGCTCGATCATTTCCAGCGTGGGTTTCACGTTCGATCTCGTTTCCGGCGGCGGCGGGGTTTATCACGCCATTACCGACCGCACGCCAAACAACGCAACGGCGTTGATGGAGGACTGGCTGTTCTTCGGTGGAAGTTCGCATGTGAACCTGACGATCACGGGGCTGACGCCGGGCGGAAGTCATGATCTGGTTTTCTACGGTTCCTCGGACGGCAACTGGGCCTCGGCTTTCACGGTTAGCGGCGTGACCAAGATAACCGGACCGTCTTCCACCAGTACCGCCGCACTGACGGCGGGTGAAGATTACGTCGTGTTCTCGAGCATCACGGCTGACGCCGGCGGACAAATCGCGGTCTCCTGGTCCAACGCACCCGGCTACGCCAATTACCCCGCCTTCAACGGCTTCCAGCTCCGTGCCAACGGGGGAACACCCGCCGCCAACCATGCCCCGACAGCGCAGTCCCAGTCGGTGACGGCGACGCAGGGGGTGGCGCGACTGGTCACGCTGAAGGCCACTGATCCCGATGGTGACGCGCTCAGCTACACCGTGATCACACCGCCCGCCCACGGCACGCTGGCAGGCACGCCGCCGACAGTGACCTACACACCCGCCGCGAATTACACCGGCACGGATGGCTTCACCTTCCGGGCGAACGACGGAAGCCTGGACTCAAACGTGGGCACTGTCAGTATCGACGTCAGTGCCGCCGTCACGGCAACTGCGCCTGTAAGTGGCTATATCCAACTCATCAATGTGGACGTCAGAGTCGGCACGGTTTACGGCGGCAGCGCCGCCGGTCCGACTGGACTGGGAACCGCCTGGAACAGTTTCACCGGCGGCAACCTGGACGCCTTGGTCAATGGACTGGGAGTGGCAACGACTGCCAAGTTCAGGAACACATCGGACGGTCCACAGGGCGGGCCTTACAACAACGGCTCCGGGAACGTCGGCATCGTCGTGACGGGTGATAGCGGCCTGAACCTCGACTTCTTCTATATCGCCACGCCCGGTTCGCAATTTGGCAGTGACCCATCGATGACCTATCAGTTCTCTAACCTGACCACTTCGGTAAACGGCAACGGTAAATGGGACGTGTATCTGTACCTGAACACCGACACGACCAGTCCGTTCTCGGCCACCATTACCGGAAACTCCACCAGCACCCAGACCGGGACGATTCTCGGCGGAACCGGGGCGCAGGCGACCCGTTGGATCCAAGGAACAAGTTACTGGCGCTTCAGGGACATCACTCCGACAGGCGGCACAATCACCCTGAATGTCCAGGTGCCCGGCGGCATTGCCAACCGTTACATCTGGTTCAACGGCGTGCAGGTGGCGGAACAGAGCAGACAATCGCCGACAAGCGTGTTGATCATTCGCTAACTGGAGAGAATCCATGGAAGAGGCTGCGGTGAAGAAACCGGTGAGCGATGGCTTTGTGCGCATTCTGTACTGCCGCCCGTGGCTACGAACGCAGGCAAGTATCCACGCTCGTTCGTCGGCCATGACTGTTGGGTCGGCCCTGAGAATGGCCCGGATCGCGTCTACAGTGGTGGGAAACATGGTGTGTCCGTGTTTAACCCGAAGTTCCTACGACTTGGCACGCGCCGCCCATGCGCAACATTCGCTGTTCCAACGACATAGCGCGGCGGCAGCCGGTTTTTCCCGTTCCGTCTACTGGGCGCAGCCCTTCGGCCATGACGGCGCGTCCAGCGCGAGCAGTTCGAACACCTTGCGCTGGTAGTCGTCGCGTTTTGTCTCGCGGGCGAAGCGTACGGTCGTCTTGCCTTCACCCACGCGGCAGATGTTGCGCACAAGGGTTGCGAGCGAGGCCATGAGACCGTCCCAACGGCGTAGCGGCAGGCCGTCGGTCGACTCCTTGGAGGCGCGTTTGCGGCGGACGGCCGCCGACGGCAATGCCTTGGCGACCGGATCGCGCGCGGTCCGATTGGCATCCAGCTCCTCGTCGGCGAAGAGCAAGGGCGCCAACGCGGCGCGCATGTGCCATTCGACATAGTGCGTCAGCAGGTGGCGGGCCGGGCACGGTGCATCCAGCCGGCCGCGAGCGATGGGGCGGGCGTTGGGGATGCCGCACTGCCACGTCCTGCCTTCGTGACTGCAAACGGCAACAGTCTCCCGCTGGGGGATCTTCTGCGTTCCTCAGCCGATGGCGTACACGCGGCATGCATGTGCAAAGAGACGGCCGTCAGTGACGTCGACGGGGTTGCTGGCGACCAGATCGGCGACGCCGATGTTTGCATCGACCGGCAATTCCAGATCGCGGAAAGCCCACAGGATGCGGCGCGCGTTTCCCTCGTACAACACACCCGCCTCATCCGGCAGAATCGTGCGATGAAGCATGTCGGCGTCGGCGGCGTTGAAGGCCTTCATCCATGCAACCTGTTCGACGGTCGGCCGGTCCAACTCATCCTTCACGCCGCTATCGCGCCAACTCAGCGTCCGAGTCGGAATATGCCAGAAGAGCACCCAGACGCAACGGTAGGCCAGGCCGCGGAAAAAGACGTCCTGCGGATCAGCTCCCGCCTTGCGTAGCGCCACTCCGTCCCAGACTGCGGCGAATTCGCGCCACATGAACAGGTTGTCGAGGCGCTTGACCACGTCGGGCCCGGTGCGGTGGGAACCGAACACACCGCAGTCCTCGCTGTTGTAGTGGTACCCGTAGCGCTGCATCGCCACAACGAGTTCGAGGTGCGCGCGGTACTGCGAGAGGATCGCTTTGGGGGGTTCCACCTCGGGGCGTACGTTGCCAAGGAACTGCGTCTGGTCGATCGTCGCGCCACCCGAACCGGCGACCCGGCCAATCCAGTCGAACTTGTCGCTACTCAGGTTGAATGAGCTATCGAGGAAAAATCCGTCGAAACCGACTTGCTCACGCGCCTCGCGCCAGCGGCGGTGCCAGTAGGCGACCACGGCTGGGTCACGCAGGTTGAGTTGACAGAAGGTGTGGCCATAGTGGTCGGCCTCGATCTGACCGGCAGCGTTGTGGACGAACGCCCGCGGTGAGTTCCCGATGACCACGGTAACCGACCCATCGACGGGCAACTGACGGAGGCGTTCCTGGTATCCGAACCCTCTGGCGATTGAGTTCAGATACGTGTAGGAGGAAAGCGCCGTGTTCGCCCAGTGGTGCACGGTCCCGCCACCCGCATGCACGGCGTCGCAGAAGCGTTTCACTTTCTCTGCCCCAACCGTCTCGGCTATCTTGTAGTCGACGGTGCAGCACATGTTGCTGACGCCCCACGTGTTCATGTTGTTCTCGAACTCGTTGGGGATGAACACCTGCCGCACGCCGCTGGCGAGGAGCGCGGGCACCGCCTCGCGTGTGTAGAGGTCGAAGTCGGGCAGACCCCATTCTTCCACCATGCCGTATGGCGCAATACGGTCCTGACGCATCCCGAGCTCGGAGTGCAGCCGCTCGGCAACCCACTCGCGGAGGGATTCCCAGAGGTTGGCATTGGCGGTGTGACCGCGCCGGCCGGAGAACCACAGGACCTCGACCGGACGCGTGTCGAACTCGTACGCCAGATCGCCGCAATGTTCGTGGAGGTGCAGCAGACTCGTCGTCCCGCGCGGCTTCTCGAAGAGGCTGCGCACATGCGCGACGCCGTCGATCCACGTCACCAGTGCGCCCTGCGGCGCGGCGGTCATGGTGAACCCCGGGAACTGCGTCTGGAACGGCACGAACTGGAAGATCGACGGGTTGCGGCAACTGGGTAACCACCACTCGGTGGTGTAGTGTTCAGCGGCATCGGCAAACCGATGGATCGAGGGCGCGAAGCTCTGGCGCAGCCAGAACTCCAGACCCAGCGCGGTGCCGCCCGGTTCCCACGTCCCGCGGTCGAGGATCTTGTAGATGGGGATGCTCTTGGAGGCGTACCGGAAGGAGTAACTGAACCCGTGGCCGCGTTCGCCGCGCACCTCGCGCGACGCCGGGCGCAACTCGATCGTCAGGCGTGTGTCCGGCGCAGGCTGCGGCGCCGCCGTCCAGTCGCTGACGCGGTAGCGGTTGTGGACGCGGTGCAGCATCCACTCCATCAGGCCGCCCTCGCGGCGGTGCGGCTCCAGCGCGATGGCAAGACCGCCCTCGGGCAGGGGTTCGTGCCCCACGACGCGCCAGTCGCATAGTTCGATGCCCTCGGGGTTTCGGATTTCGGGCAGCAGGGGCTTGCTGGTGTCGCGCATCGGCAGACCGTCGATGCGGACGTCGCCGATGCCGACCCAGCGGTCGCCGGAGGTCAGTAGTTCAAGTTCGCAGCCATTGGAGAAACGGAGAGTGTTGGGAATCAGAGGATGCTTCATGAATTGGGTCTGTCTTGGGTGAGGGTTACATTGATCAGTTGATAGGGGGAATAGGGCAAACGCCAGGTGTGGTCGTCGTCGCGTGCGAGTGGCGATAGGGGGGTGCCGCGGACATCGGCGAGCCATGGCGGCGCCCCGGCGGCATGTAATACGGCCATGCCACGTTGTCCCGAGACTTCGTGGAGCCTCAGCATTCCGCCGCCGGCGCTTGGCAGCACCCAGGCCGGAGCCAGTGAACTACCCGGGAGGAGGCTGATCGGCGCCGGACCGCTCGGTGAGCCGCAGTAGGTTGGCACGGGCAGATACAGAAGGTCGGCATCGGCGGCGGTCGTCTGCGCGTCCTCGCCGCTGTTCGTCCGATGGCGCCCGATGGCGAACCGGATGTGGTGCCGCCCCCGATCGGCGCCGGGAGCCGGACTGTTAGGCGCACGCAACAGCGAAAGGTGCAGGACCCCGTTGTCGCAAGACCAACCGAACTTCGCGTCGCTGATGATGGCCGCGCCGTCGCCCCCGTCGTCGGTCACGGCCGCCCAGCGGCTACCGGGCACTTCCCATTGCGCCTGCCGGGCGTCGTCGCCAGCCTGCGCGGGGCGCAAGACGCTGCCGAAGGGCGTGCCATAGCGGGCGTTGCGGCCACGCAGCGTTGTGGGCAGCCGGAAACGCAGCCACGACGCATCTTCGCGCCAGTCGATGTCCAGATCGGCAAACAACCAGGGGATTCCGGCCACGACGCTGTACGTCAGGTGCAGGGTGCTGTGTGTGCCGAAGGCACCCGTTCCGGCAACGCGCGCGAGGACGGGACCGGCGGCCATGGCAACCAACGGCAGCGCCGGCATGCCGATGGACAATCCCAGGGCGTGAGGGAGAATGTCCCACGCATCGCCCCCGGTGCCTTCGCGGTGCAGCGCGAATCCGGCAACGCCCGCAAGCGGCAGGTTCCAACCGTCGATCTGCAGGTCGGCCAGACCGCCATCAGGCGCAAACCGCGCCCGCACCCGATCCCCCCGCAGTTCCGTTGGGCTTGCCGTGAGGATCGGTGCCGCAGGAATATCGGTGACGGCTTCCCACGCCACGCCGGCCAACGGCGGCAGCGGCACGCATGCATAGGCTGCGCCATCGAGTACCTGCACAGGCAGCACGGCACCATCGCACCGAATGGCAGGCGTCGAGGCCACGATCCCCGGTAGAGGAATCAGAGACCGACGCGGCACGGGAGCGGCGTTGAACAGGCAGGCGCGGTCGCCGTGGAAACGGGCGGCCAGATCCTCGGTCGCGGCAGACCTTCGCGTGGCGGCGAGCGCCTGCAACTCGGACTCCATCTCCTCGTACACGAGGCCAATGGAGGAGCCAGGCAGCGCGTCATGGAATTGGTAGAACAGAACACGCCGCCAATCCTCGTCGTCCAGACTTCCGCCACCGGTGCAAACGCGTACCGCCTCGTGCAGTTGCAGGGCCACTTCGGCGTCGCGGTACAACGCCTTGGCGCGGGCTTGCGACGTGAAGATGCCCTGGTGCCTTTCCAGATACAGCTCGCCGTCGAATACGGGCAGTTGGTCGGAC
>CAYQJG010000043.1:25183-30961 GCA_964417715.1 uncultured Lentisphaerales bacterium
GCCCTGGTGCCTTTCCAGATACAGCTCGCCGTCGAATACGGGCAGTTGGTCGGACTGCGCGCATAGCCGTGCGAAGAAGCCCTCGGCCGAGCCCCAGCGCACGGCGGGGCACTGCGCCAAATCGGCCAGGCGACGCGCGCGCTCGCACATCGCCTCGGTCGGTCCCCCACCCCCGTCGCCGAACCCTTGCGGCAGTAACAGTTCCGCGGAAGCGCCCGCTTGACGGTTCCGCGACGTGCTGAACGCCAGTTGCTGGAGCGTCATCTCCCCGTTCGGGTGATGGGCGGAGTTGTGGGCCACCACTTCGCTGCCGTCGGGGCCGCGCCAGCGAAAACTGCGATAGGGAAAGTGGGTGACTTGGGACCATCCCAGCTTGGTGGTGAAGAACCCGGTGACGCCGGCAGCCGCGAGGATCTGCGGCAGGCATGCACTGAATCCGAAGGTATCGGGTAGCCAACATACCGTGCTGGGAGTACCGCGCAGTGCCTCGAATCCGCGCTGCCCTACCAATACAGCGCGCAGTAGCGCCTCGCCGCAAGGCAGGTGCGTGTCCGACTCGACCTCCAGCGCCCCGGTGGCCTCCCAGCGTCGGGCGGTGATTGCGGACCGGATGCGCGCGGCAAGTTCCGGCGAACGGCGCGCGATGGCCGTGTAGGAGGCGGGTTGGCTGTAGGTGAAGGTAAACTCGGGGTAGCGCGCCAGCAGCCGCAAGACCGTGGCGGCGGTATGCACCGCCTTGCGTTCGCCCTCGACTTCGGGCCACAGCCAGACCAGATCAAGGTGACTGTGGCCGACCACCGTCGCGACGTCTTGCCAGGCTTCCGCGGGGACGCGCTTGCGGATCGCGAACAGGGACTCCGCGCAGGCCGCGACGCCATCGCGCTCAAAGCGGTCGCACGCTTCCGACAGCAGCGGCAGCAGTTTGTAGGCGATGGGGTGGCAGGGTCGGTGCGCGCGCAACGCCTCCGCGTCGGTGACGTGCTCCATGAGCATGACGAGCACCTCGAGATCGAAGAAGGCCTCCCACGCACGTTGATCGCGGGAGGCCAGCCAGGCGCCACGAAAGCGGCAGGGCAAGTCCGACATCGGCGTCTGGACATTGCCGCCCATGCAGGTCTGGTAGGTGCCGCAATCGAGCCACAGCGTGCAGGCGCGTTCGGGAAGCGGGCAGTAGCCATGGCCGACGTCGAGTCCGGTCCAAGGTTCGCCGTCGAGCCACACCGTCGTTTCGCCCTGGCACTGCCAGAAGAGAACGCGATCCTCCGCCCCGCCTTCGGCCATCGGCACGTCGATGCGGAACCAGCGCTGCTGCCAGGCGCCGCCGGGAGCGCCAAAGAACTCACCCGGCGCCACGGGGTTGAAGCGCTGCATCTGCGCCATTGCCAGGCCGATGGGCTGCGCGTTGACGGGGCCCCCGGTCACGGAGACGTCGGCTCCGCGCACCCAGCGCGCGGCGTCGAGTTGCCCCAGCAGATGTCGGGCCCTGCCGGGAATCAGGTGTGGCAATGTGTTCATCCAAACACCTCCGTGAACACGCGCAGGTACGTCTGAAACTGCCCGAGGGAGCAATCGGGCGGGATGCGGTGGTCGGGCATGGGGATGAAGCCGCCTTGGGCGACGGTGGCGCGCAGCGGTTCGAGGTGGGCGCGGACCGCGGCTTCGCCCTGGGGAATGACGTGTTTGTCCACGCCCCCGATCATACGCAGACGGCTGCCGTACTGCCGACGCAGGGCGGCGGCATCGGCCCGCCAGGTGCCGACTTCGATCGGGAACACGATGTCAAAGCCCGTCTCCAGCCAGCACGGCAGCAGATCGTCAACCTTGCCATCGGAGTCGATCAAAATCAGTGGGACGCCCAATTCACGGTAGGCAGTGATCAAGCGGCGGTAGTGCCGATCATAGTATTCGCGGTAGATCGCGGGCGAGATCAACGGACCCGTGTTGAAACAGCAATCCTCGAAAATGTAGGCGAAGTCGAACGCGACGCGCCGAAGCAGCGGGGTGTTGAGAGCGATGAAGTAGTCGGCCAGATAGGCGATGATCTCTTCGAACAGGACGGGGTCGTCATATACGAGGTAAGAGACTGCTTCGACCCCCATCCGATCCCGAACCCAACCGTAGAGACTGCCGCCGAAGAAGCAGGTGGCGTGGCTGCGGGCGTTCAACGCCGCCGCCCGCGCCTCCCAGCCGGGAAGCCAACGCGCGGGATCGGCGGGATCGAGCGCCCGTTTGAACCGCAGCCAACTGTCGCGGTCGGGCTCGAGGTCGTGCTGGATCACATGCGAAACCGAGCTTCCGGCCTTGGCATTCTGAACGATGCCGCCGAAGGGGGTTCGCACGGTCCGGGTGCGCTCATCCTCCGAGAGCGTCTCCCACCCCCCCTCCGAACGCGGCGCGGGGTCCAGTAGCCCTTGGTTGTCCCAGATCTCGCCCGTCCCGCACGGGTTGCACTCCCAGTCGGTGTCCATCCCGGGCAACTGCGGCCCGCCGTTGCTGCCCATGCGCATGGGTACGCTCAGCCCCTCTGCCTTCCAGCGGACCTTGGTCTCAGGCCAGGTGCCGAAGTACAACAGGGGCAGTCGGTCGAAGGGTTGGCCCGACATCACGGCTTGGAAGCGTTCTCTCTCGTTCATATCGACTTGCGCGCTTTCACGGAAGAAGCGTCCATCGCACCGTGTTCGAGGAGGGCGCATGCCAGTACGGGTGAAGGGTCAGGCCGTTGCTCTTGGTCGCGGCGTAGTTACCGCCGAATTCCACGCCGCCATCGGCATTCCATTTGCAGGTCAGGGCGAAGTCCTGGCCGGGCTTGGGCGGTGCGGCAAAGCCGAGTTGAGCCCAGGTCAGTCGCATGAAGTAGACATTTCGATACCCACCCCGCCGCACCTCGACAGCGCCGTCCTTGACCGGGTACTGGCCCTTGGGGCCACGGGTGTGGCGCGGGAAGTAGTGGTAGCGCGGCACGCCCGGGGCGAGCAGACACCACAGCTCCGGCTTGCCATCGTCGCAGAGGTAGGCGCTGTACTCGTAGTCGGTGTCGGGCACGGCCATGAACCCGTCCGGCAGGCTCCACGGCAGTTGCGGCAGGTCATGCAGGCGCTGGAAGCGCTCCTCGGCCTTGTCGAAGTCGATGGCGACCACGAAACTGTCGCCCCAGAAGGGCAGCTCGTTGAGGAAGTCGCGACCCGGACGGTAGACGCTGCCGGCATCGGCCAAGCTGGCAGCGGAGTTGGTCTTGCGGGCATCGAAGAAGCGCTGGGCGACGCCCGAGGAGACGAACTGCTTCGCCGACGCGTTCTTCTCGAGGTAGGCGATGAAGTCCGGCCAAGCCGGATTCTGGCTGGCCTTTTCGAAGGCCACCCACAGCGCTTTGCTGTTCGGATGCGTGGTTGGGTCCCACTTGGCCCGTTCTGTGCCGCGCTCGTTGAAAGGCTTGAAGAAATCCTGCCAAGCCTCCATCGCAAGCAGGGTCGCATCATCCTTGGCGCCATAGAAGAACGCCTCGTCATCGCGCGTCTCCAGACGCGGACGCTGGCCCAGCTTGTCCGCCTTCAGGCTGCCGCGGATCGACAGGCCGGCGTCATCCCAGGCCACCTGCAGATCGGCGCGTTTGGCCGGCAGCTTGTCTGGCGTGGTATCGGCGAAAAGGAACGGCTTCCAGATCTTGTCGATCTCGTTGCCGGCCGCGCTGCCCTCGGCGCGCATCACCACCACCGTCGGCACCGTCGCCCAGGCCGGATCGCTGAGGCCGGAAATGGGCGTGCGAACGACGCCGGTACACGGCACCACCTCGTCCCACGTCTCGATCGCGCCGCCGATGTCGACGCTGAAGCGCAGCGGCAGACCGCCCTCGTAACGCGCCGCGATCAGCACCCGCACGGCGACGGTCGCGCCGGTGGCGATTTCGACCGGTTGGCTGCTGGTGAACGGGGTCTGCTCGGTCAGGGTCGAAACGGTCAGGGTGCCGGCAACCGGTGCATTGCGCAAGTTGTGCAGGCGCACCGTCAGCGGCGCCGGCTTGTTGGCGGTCGGCACGAAGGGCAGCGTGCCGGGCAGGATCTCGACGTGGCGCAGGCCGGTCATCGTGCCGGCACGGATCGCCTCCTTTGCCGTGCGGGCATCTGGCGAGCGCACGAACCACGGCGTCGGGCTGAGCGCCAGGGTGTAGCCGCCATCGGCGTCGCGTGGCGCCGGATTGCCGGCGCAGTCGCGAACCTCGATTTCGCGCTTGGGATCGGCGAGGGTCAAGGTGCCGTCGGGCGCGAAGGCGTGCTGGGGCCAGACCACGTCGCGTGCGCGTTCGGTCTGAAGGGCCATGAGCCGGCCGATCAGCACCAGTTGCGCATCCTGGTCGTCGCCGAACTGGAAGACGAACGGGAGGTGGTCTTTGAATGCCATGCCGGTGAAGGGTCGGTCCTGAACTAGCGCGTTCCAGGTGGCCATGGCCATGCCGACGGAGTTGGCGTTGTAGAAGCGAGCATCCCAGTTCCGGTCGCCCTGCGTCACCTTGGTCGACCACACGGATCCTGCGAAGTGCCCGAACTGCACTGGACTGAGGAAGGTGTTGCCCACCGCGAGGAACTGGGCCATGAACTGGTGGTAGAGCACCTCGCTGCCGCCGCCCCAGGTCTCGGTCTCGCCGGTCAGCTTCTTCCACTTGATGGCCATGCGGGCACCATAGGCGCCTTTGGGCTGGACGTAGTGGTCGGTGAGGATGTCGACATACTGCATCATGTCGCCTCCATCGCCCTCGCTGAGGAACTTGTCCTCGGTGTTCATGATGGAGCTGGTGCCGAGAATGGTGATGCCCGGGTTGGCCCGCTTCGCCGACTGGTAGAGGGTCTTCTGGATCTGGCGGTAGCGCTGCGAGTCGCTGCCCCAGCCGCTGATGCCGTTCGGTTCCCACGGTTCGTTGAAGTTCTCCAGGCCCCAGAGACCGGTCTTGCCGTCGGTGTAGTGCTTGCGGACGAACTCCTCGACCCACTTCCCAAACTCGGCATCGTCCTTGGGTGCGCACACGCCACCCAGCCGATAGGGAATCTTGCTTTCGGGATGGACGCCGGTCGTGACCATGACCTTGATTCCGTGCCGGGCATACTCGTGGACGTCTCGGTCAGCCTTGTGATCCTGACCCCAGTGCAGCTCGGTGCGGATCAGGGTGACGCCGAGGCGCTCCTGCAGGGCGGGTTCGCCGATGTCCCATTCCTTGCCGCTCATCAGGTGCGGGATCGCTGCCTTGCGCGGGGTCGGCTTGAGTACGCGCAGCAGGTTGCCGAGTCGCGTGCGGCTGCCGTCGGCACGGATCAGGGTCAGGGCGTAGGATCCAAAGGTCTCGGGAAGCGGCACACGGACATCCAGTGACCCGTTCTTGGCCTGAGTCAGATCGAGCGGCACCCGGATCGGAGGCGTCCCGACGAGGCGTGGCTTGGCGGAATCATTGAAGAAGCCCTTCTCCCCCGGGGTCTGGCGGCGCGTGTGTACGCTGACCAGTTCGAGTGTGCCGCCAGCGAGGCTCGATTTCGGCTCGGCTGGCACCACCAGGCTAATGCGGGCCGGTTCGCCGGGATAGAAGATGCCGTTCGGGCTGCTGGCGGCGTAGAAACCGTACTCGGCCTCCCGCTCCTTCGGCTGCTGGTAAAATGGCTCCTCAGCAGCCTGCAGAAATGGGGAGAATAAGCAAGCGGCGAAACCGACGCTCAGAAGAACCGATGCTGTCTTCATGGATTTCCTCGGAGGTCCGTGTGCCGTTTCGGGGTGAATCACTTGCCAGTCGGCACCGGA
>CAYQJG010000043.1:31061-35556 GCA_964417715.1 uncultured Lentisphaerales bacterium
TCCTCGGAGGTCCGTGTGCCGTTTCGGGGTGAATCACTTGCCAGTCGGCACCGGATCGATGAAGAGTGCGCCGCATCCTTCAGCCTGGATGAACAGACGGAAACGACCGGAGACGAGGTAGGAGACGTAGCGGGCCGGCGCATCGTCGGTACCGCTCACAACAACGTCTTTGAGGAGGTCGGCGCCGGTCTCGGAATCGCTGAAGTGGATGGTACCCTTGCGCAGGAAGAGGGAAAGAATATGCGACCGTCCGTCCGAGAGGATGATCTCCCCATTCGGGTCTGACCAGGTGTGGGCCTTGGCATCGCAGCGCATGCCGGGAACGCGTGCAGATTGCAGACGATCCCGGTCGTCGGACGGACTGACCGGGTTCTTGCCCCGCCACATCGGTCCGAATCCGCGAAGCCAGCCGGCGGAAAAGGTGCGGGGTGGCAGCGGCGTGACGCCCTCGGGCACGTGGTCCTGGGCCAGGTAGGCGGCCTCCGCACCATAAACGCCCTGCCAGTTGCCGCGGGTGGTGAGATCGAAGCCATCTGCATTGATCGTGCCGTTGCCGCTCAGGCGCTTGACGGCGGTCATGGCGGCACCCGCGCAGATCGGCGCACTCTGCGGGCCTTCGCCGACCAGATTAACCGTCGCCACACGGTACCAAGCCGGTTGCCCGTTGGGCCGCTTGTCGCGGAAGGTCGGGCCGGTCGCCAGGGCGAGTTTCTTGAACGGGCCCTTTGCGCTGTCGGCACGATAGATCTGGTAGCCGCGAACCGTTCCGCCGACCCCCGTACGTCCCCCCCAGACGAGTTCGGCCTCGCCCTGGCGCGGGTACGCCCAGACCTCCGGTGCTGGCGGCAGGCGGCCACTGTTGGCGCCCTGCGGGTTCCAGCGGTGGGCCAGGATGCGGATGGTGTGGTTCGACTCGCGCAGAATGAGATGCTCGGTCGGGCTGATCTCATAGGCCCTGACCGCTTCGGGGATATCGAAGAAGCCGCTGTCGGCAAATACTTCCGGACCGGCGTCCATCCACTCGATCAAGTTGCCCTTGTTCAGGTCGTAGGCGCGGATCGCGCCAGTACGGTTGCAGACGTAGGCGATGTCGCCGGCGACATCCCAAGCGGTCGGCTTGTCGATGAAGGGCTCGACCTGCCAGAAACCCTCGCCGCCCCACGGAACATACGCACCCCGCGCCATGAACACCAAGCGGACACCCAGGGTCGGTTGGGTCGACCAGTTGGTGAAACGGATGATCTCACCGACCTGCCATTCGTGGCCCCCCGGGTTCTCGGTGGTCTGTCCGGCAATGTCCATGATGTCACGATCCGGCTGATATTTCAGCCCGATGATGTGGGTGAAGACGGCCGGGGCCGGGACTTGGGACACGCGATCAGCCCAGGTCGGGACGCCGTTCTTCAGGCCGGTAAAGCGGCGGCGCTGAATGACGATGTCGCGATCCCTTCGCGTCGCGTGCCACCGGTCGAGCCGGCTGTTGGCTGTGGGGGGTTGAGCGTCTGCCTGCTCGACCGGCAGCGCGGTCAGGTCTCGGTATTCACCCCGCTGCTGCTTGCCGTCCAGCGGTCCGCCCTGGCCGTCCACCCATTCCCATCGCTTCCAGTCGAGTTGATCGCCATTGCCGTTGATGGTGGGGGTTGGCGTATCGGCGGGGAAACGTCCGAAGAGGGCTTCGAGCGAGTACGGATCAGCCGCGCCCTTGGTGCGCTGCTCCTGCTGCTCACGCAGGGCCGCATCCCTCCCGTTATCGATCCGCACGATGCGGCCCAGGTTGCCGTTCTTGTCGAGCTTGTAGGTACGCTCGCGTAGCTTGAGGAAACGCTCGCCCTCGATCCAAGTGATGTCGGGGGCGGCGAGGAAGGTGCGCAGCAGGCTTTCGCCGTCGCTATCGTTCTTCAGATCGGCGGTGACACCGTCGATCTGCCACTCTTTGCCAAGACCGCGCTTGGCATCGTAGGCATAGCGCGCCAGACCGCCGATGTAGGCGTCGCCGGTCTTGGCGTCCCAGCACGCCCCCATGCAGTTGAAGCCGGGGCAGGTTAGGGTCCACAGAGCCTCCGGCTCAGGCTGGTCGATCGCCGCGGGGGCGAAGGCCTTGAGTTGCGCGATGTTCGGCATGCCTGCGGGTATGACCACACGGTAGGGATATCCGCTGGTGCTGACGTAGAGGTTGCCCTTGGCGTCGCTGCCGACGCCGGAGAGGCCGAAGAACTTGCCCGGCTTCATCTGGCCCGGCGTACCGGCGTAGACGCCGCCCTTGGCACCGAGCGTTCCGATCCGCTTCGGCTTGGTGCCGGAGACATCGAAGATCTTGACCTGCTGGTCCTGACCATTGTCGGCGATCAGCAGGCGGGCTTTTGACGGCCCCTGCACGTCGGCGCAGATCGCCGAAGGCAGTTCGATGCCGCCGATCTCGCTGACCTGCTTGGCGGTCTCGCGGTTGAGACCGAGGATGCGGAAGGGCTTGGGATAGGGGTAGGAGTAGGGATGTCCACTGGTCCAGCCCTCCTCGACCACCCACAAAACGCCTTGGGCGTCGACCGCCAGCGGCCCTGGGCGATCAAACGGCATGCGCCGCTTCTCCTTCAGGTCCTTGAGGTCGAGGACGACGATGGCGTTGTCCGGGCGGACGGCGACGAAGACCTCGTCCTGATACACCGCCAGACCGCGGATGGCGGTATCCCCTCCGGATTCACAGAGTTTTCCCGAATACTTCTTGCCGCCGCTGTTGCCCCGGTCCCAGTCGAACGGCTGGACCCGGTTGCGCTTCGCCACCAGGCCGCGGCCGTCGGGCAACACGACCACGGCGTTGCCCGAGGCGCCTACCCGATCACCGTTCCATGCCGTCAGCACCTGGCCATCACGGTAGCGGCCCATCTCGTTCTCCTGCTCGCCGTTGGCCCCGGTGGTGATGCAGGTGCCATCCGGTGCCACCGCCAGGCCGAACATGCTGGAGTTGACCGTGTTCTTCGGGCCGCCCTCGAACTCGTTGCCGAGCCAGGTGGTACTGTAGGTGAACGTGGGGTTCTCTTCGATGGTAACGCTGTCGTACTGCGCCATCGCCGTCTGATCCCAGCCCTCGGTGTAGAGACCGGCGTAGACCGTGCCGGGGATCTGCGCCCCGGCGTTGCTCGCCATCCAGCGCTGACCGTCGGGGCCTTCGTAGAGACCGATGCGGTCCCCCTTGCGGATGATGCGATACCACACCGGCTTGTCCCCGTTATCGGAGGCACTGGTGGCCACTGGCGTGTCCCAGCCGGCGAGGTCGCCGATGACGGCGACGCCGCTACCGCAGTTCTGGTGCGCCAGGCGCTTGTCAAAGGCGATGCGGCGGGCGGTGAGGATGAAGTCGCCCTTGAAGGCCTTGTAGACGAAGGCGGCGGTCATCCTGGCGCGGTCTGCCTCGACCACGGTGCCGCGCACCCAGACCCCGCCGCGTTCCCCGCCGCCCTCGATGGTGAAAACGCCCTCCGGGTTGATCGACGCGGTGGCTTCCTTCTTCGGGAAGACGCCCGTGCGCAGCGACCAGCCACCGGGCAGCGGATTGGCCACCGGGAGCGGCGTCGCGTCGTCGGCCGACAGCGGACCGGACAGGGCACACAGCAGCAACACGCCCGCCGTCAGCCAGTGGAACCGGTCGCGGTGCGTTGAACGTAGCAAGGGTCGGTCGGCATGCATGTCGGGTTCCTGACGAGTTCTTTGCTGTTGAAACGGTATGTGTGCGCGCCGATTCAATCGACTGCAACCGCGCCAAACGGAAACCGCCGCCCACGCCGACGTCGCGAGATCGAAGTCGGCACGGGCGGCGATAAACAGGCCTCTGGTTGGAGAGAACCGGCCCCGCCAGTCCCTTACCGGATCATGATCACCGTCCCCGAGGGCGGCCGGGTGAAGCCGAAGGCCTCGTCCCACGTGCGCGCAACCCGGATCTCGTCAACCCCACCATTTGAGAAGGAGGGATTGAAGACGGCCAACTGATCCACGCTCTTGCTGGAGTCGTACCACGCGGAGAACGCATACGAGGCGTCCGGTGACGCCGGTTCGAGCGAGCCGGCAACCCGGTCGCCGTAGACGCTGATGGTCTTGGCGGTCAAGTCTACTTTGGCCACGAGGAACCGGACCCCGTTCGTTGCCACGCCGCCAGAGACTTGGTTGTTGTTCTCAGCTAGGAAGTCCGAGCCTGCGCCCGCCGTGGGCCGCCAGGGGCCGCCTTCAGCGCCGGCGAGGCCGAACCTTGCGAAGGTGCGAGAATCAAAACTTTGCTTCAGGCCGATGGACATCCTCCAGAAGTACCATTGGTTGAACAACGCGCTGACGTAGAATACACCGTTCGAGGGGGGGGCTTTCAGGGCTCGAATCATCCCCGGCTGGTTATTTGCGTTTTGGGCGGCGACGCCGAGCGGAGCCGGAGTCAGACCGGGGTACGTGAATCCTGCGGTGGTCGCCTTAAACGTGGCGTTGGCCGCTTGGTACCAACCACCGGACCAGCCGC
>CAYQJG010000044.1:0-35315 GCA_964417715.1 uncultured Lentisphaerales bacterium
CCCGTGCTGCCGTCGAAGGAGCAGGCCCCGTCCACCCTCCCGTTCGCGGTGTGGCTGACTCCGCCATTGGGCGCGACGTCGGCGTCATTGCTGGTCGAGTCAAAGCGTACTCCCGACGTTTCCCGGAGATGCCACACCGCGCGATACCGTGTCCAGACGCCCGCCGGATCTTCCTGGTTTGCGGCGCTGGGGCGTCCGTAATACACGAAGAAAGAAGTGTTGCTGGTTGCGGACACCAGCGGCAATTTGACCCAGGCGCACAGTTGCTTGCCCGCGGTGTCGAACTTCTCCAACTCATGCGCCAGTTTCGTGACGCCGTCCGCGGCCGTGAAGAGGATGTCGCTGCCGTCGCTCTTGGCGTTCATCCACAGGTTGGACCGCATGTTGCGCTCCGTGACAAGGGTCGGGAAGTTCGATAGGCTGCCGCTAACCTGCGCGGGATCCACAAACAGCAGTTGGCGGTATCCCCAGCCGCTGTACCAGGGCATGTTGGACGCGGGGGCCTGCTCCTCGGCCGCCGCGGAGGCGAACGAACCCGGGGCGTTCTGGTTGGCGTATTCCGTGGCGATCCAGTCGGCGGAGCGCACTTGGCGGCAGACGCGCACTTCGTCCATGGCGCCACTCCAGTAGGCCCCGCTGTCCCAGGCCCCGATTTGAGCCCAATTCGGCCCCACGGGCGTGCGTCCGGCGTACGAGGCGGAGGTCAGGAACTGCCCATTGCGATACAAGGAGACTGCGCCGTCGTTCAACGTCAGCGTGACGTAGACCCAGGTGCCCGCCGTGTTCTGGAAATAGGAGGAGGACGTGATCACCGCAGAGCCATTCTTGACGAACACCTCCATCTTGTCGCCGGTTTCGCGGAGCAGTACGCCGCTGTCGTAGTGCGTGTCGAAGATCACGCGCAAGGCACCCGATAGCGGGTTCGGCATCTTGACCCAGGCGGTGATGGTGCCGTTGCTGTTGACGACCTGCTTCGTTGCCCGCAGGTAGCCATTGACGCCGTCGAAACCACACGCCCCGTCGATCTTCCCGCCCGATACGGAACTGATACCGCCGTAGGTGGCGGCATGCGCGCCGTTGGTGGTCGAGTCGTAGCGCGTGCTCGCGGCTTCCTTGAGATGCCACACCGCGCGGTAGCCGGACCACACCGCCGCCCCGGCCGGAACGTCGGTGGCCGTAGGCTGGCCGTAGTACATGTAAAAGGAGGTGTTGGCCTCACCCGCGAGTTCCGGAACCTTGACCCAAGCCCAGAGGTTTGAGGTCGCAGCGTCGTACCGCTCGATCTCGTGCGGCAGTCGGGTTGTGCCATCGGCGGCGGTGAAGACAATGTCAGCCCCGTTGTTCTGCGCGTGTTGCCACAGAGCAGTGCCGACGTTGCCCGCCGTTACGAGAACCGGGAAGTTCGTGTGCACGCCACTCCCGATCACGAGGTTCTGATCCACTGTGATCCGTTGCCGGTAGTCACGACCTTGAAACCACGCCTCACCGCCACGCCCTAGCGTTCCCATCATAACGACAAAGGCGGTACAACCTGCGATGGCCCTTTTCCGTACTGTCATGATGCACCTCTCTCTTTAGTGTGGACGGCTTATTCCGCCCCGTTGTCTATCCCCTTGGACCTCTTGAGTTTGTCCTCACAGATTCGCGCGCAATCCATTTTATCTGCAGAATACGGTGGTCGACGGGGCCTTCCGGGTTGTCCAACTTTTGCAGAAGCATTTCCATCGCAATCGCCCCCATTTCCCGAAACGGCAGGTCCACGGTGGCCAGCGGCGGATCACACAACCCGCACGGCCGCTCCCGGCCAATGCCGACGACGCTGATATCGTCGGGCATCCGGAGTCCCTGACTCTTCAACAACCGGCAGCCCGCGGTGGCCAAATCCTCGGAATGGAACACGATTGCCGAAGGACGGTCGGTCCGCGCGCACATCGCGACAAGGAACTCCTCGAATGACGGCTTCTGTGCCGGAGCGTCCGCATCGACCGGCTGGATGACCGCAAGCGAACGGTCAAACACAATGCCTGCGTCGTTGAGTGCATCGCGGAAACCGTCCAGACGGCAGCCACTAAGTCCAGGTACGCTATAGCCCACAAACGCGATACGCCGATGTCCAAGCCGGATCAGTTCCTGCGCTGCGAGATAGCCGGCTTGATAATTGTCAAACACCACGGAAGGGACGTCGACATCCTGCATGCGCTGGTCGCAGAGCACGAACGGGAATCCGGTCTGCCAAAGTTGCACCAGTGCGCGGTTCATGCGGCTCCGGTGAAGTGCGCCGATGATGGCGCCAGCGACACCACTGGACGGCAGGAGTTGAATTGCCCGCATGTCGGCCTCAAAATCGCGATTGGCGTTGTAGATGTGCGCCTTCACGCCTTGGCGTACGCCAGCGTCTTGTGCGCCGTTCGCCAGATCAGTCCACACGCCATCGAGGTTGCACAGTACAATCTCGACCACTCGAGTTCCTGCAACGGGGCGACAGGCAAAGACACCCCTCCCGGGGCGGCGCTCGACCATTCCCGCTCGTGCAAGGTCGTTGATCGCAAGTCGTACGGAACTCCGGCTGATCCCGCTCTCGACGGCCAAACCGACCTCCGTGCCAATCATCTGACCCGGCAGAAAACGGCCGGCCGAGATGTCGTCTTTGATGCGATTGACTAACGGAAAACAGACAGGAGTATCATTCATACATGTCCCATACGTGTATTAATGGTACGAGAACTGCCCCCGGAAAGCAACCACATTTCTCCGCCTGGCGTGAATGCCCGTGCACGAGCGTGAAGTTGACCTGATGCGCGGGATCATCCGACGCATTCCGAACAAGACAACAGTAACGGGCGCAGGGGGGGTGGCTGTTATGTGGGTGTTATGAGCGCCGCAGCGAACAGAATGGAACCGCCGGGACAGGAATGGGGTTCTTTGGCACCGATAAGGGCTGATTTTGGCACCGATAACGATTCTTGGGCGACAGGCTATGACAGACTGCGACAGGGAGCGACAAGCCGTGCGGCTGACGGTTGAGGTTCTGTGAGCAGCGTCTTGCTGAAAGGCGTGGCGATGCCGAACAACGCCGCCGCCAAGGCCTGAATGGATGCCCGATACCTCATCGCCTTCCTGCTTGGCACCTCAAGCCGGCACCAGGCGTGCAGGGCGTCGTAGACCTCGAACTGTCGCCGCAGGTTCTCCTGATCGTCGGGGAAGCGGAGGCTGTAGCCAACGGCGATCGCCTCCAATCGCGCTGCGATGGGATCGTCGGCCAGCCGGTTGGTGTCGGCGGCACTGACGATCCACGCCAGTCACAGCACGAGACGCCGCCCATTGGTTTGCCTCCTGCGGCTACACAATTACTTAACGTGCTCCAGGCGTTCCGAAAACAGGGGACAGTCCATCCCGGAGTCTGTTGACGGCCTCGCACCGATAGGCGATTATGCATGTTATGTCGTTGTGCGATGCAGAGACTGGGCCGTCTCGCGGCGTCCAACCGCGTATGCTGTTGATTGCATTCTTCGAAAGTCTCGTCACCACGCTGGTGCAACGCGGCGTCTACTTCTACACCTGCCACACGCTGCACTTCAGCGACCGCGCGAACCTGCTGCTGGCGATGCTGTTCGGCCTGGTCTACGCCGCCGCCGCCACGGCCAGCCATCGCCTGGCCGCGCGCTGCGGCGAGAAATCCCTGTTTCTCTCGGTTCTCGGGGCGCAGTTCGGCGTGACCATCCTGGTGGCCGCAGTTCCTGCCGCCGTGCCGGTCGTGGCCGGAACAGTCGTGCTCGGCGCGCTGTATGGCCTTAAATGGCCGCTCATCGAAAGCTACATGCTGGCGGGCGACACGCCTTCGCAGGGGGTTGTCTCGGTTAGTCGCTTCAGCATGGCCTGGGCCATCGCCGTACCACTGGGTCTGCTGGCGGCCGGCCCGCTGATCCAAGCCGGACCCGCCTGGCTGTTCGCCGCGGCCGTTCTGTGCGGGCTTCCCACAGTGGCAGCCGCGTGGCGTCTGCCGACGCGTCCCGTGCACCTGCCGCATGACCACCCAGAGCATCTGCCGCCGTTGATGGTGGCGCGTTGGCAGCAGTTGCTCGTCGCCTCGCGCCTGCTGATGTTTGCCGGCTACGCTCAGCTCTGGGTGCTGGCCGCGCTCCTGCCGGGCATTTACACGCGACTCGGGTATGCCGTGTCCCTGGCCGCAGGACTATCCGGCGTGATGGACCTGACGCGCGGCACGAGCTTCTGGGTGTTCGGCCGCTGGACGCGCTGGCACAACCGACGCTGGCCAGTGGCGACCGTTATCGTCGGCCAGGCAGCCGGATTCGCACTGGCCTGTTTCGGCGGCACGCTGGCATGGGTGCTGGCGGGCGAGTTGCTGTTTGGACTGGCGTCGGGCCTCATCTACTACGCGGCACTGTACTATGCGATGACGATCCAGCGCGGGGAAATCAAGGGCGGCGGCGGCCACGAGGGACTGATCGGGTTGGGCTTCGCTGCCGGGCCCGGGCTGGCCGTGCTGGGCGGCACCCTGGGCTGGGGCGCTGCCGGCGCGGTACCGACAGTGGCCGTGCTGGTCGTCGCGTGCTCTGTCGGCGCACTGGTTGTGACGGCGCGGGTGCCGGCTGCGCAGATGCTGTCGAACGGGCTATCCGTTTGCTCCCGGAGGATCCGGCAGGAACGAGGTTCCTGCCGGTGAAAATCCGCTGCAATCCTTCAGGTTGGCCGAGAGGAACCACAGCCCGGTTCCGTGCAGACTCTTGAACAGGATCCGATTCACACCCTTGCGCAGGCGAACCGGCATCCGGTCTTCCCGCGGCGCCCAATCCCGCCGGCCGAGTTTCACGTGGATCTTCTCTTCATTCACCCAGACCACCAGCCCGTCGGCCGCACCAACTGCCAAAACGGCATCTTGGTCCCGGGTGGACTTGACCCAGGCGACCACGTAGGCAAACGCGTAGTTCGCCTGCTGTGCGAAGAGTCGGTTGAAGTACAGCAGGTTCTCCGCGTCCACGGGCAGTGCCGGGTCGCGCTGGAAGCGCTGCCAAGGAACCAGGGTTCCGGTCTGTCCGAAGTGGACCCGCGTCAGGTCAACGGGCTTCTTCTCGATCGGATGTTCCTTGTCCTGCACCTGACCTTCATTGTCGAAGGGGCCGATGTGCCAGCCACAGGGAATCGCCGAATCAGCCACTGCGGCCGCGCGCAACCGGATATCGGCGCCCAGCCAGCGCAGGCGCGCCTCTGCCTGAACCGCCCGCGGCGTGCGCGGCAGGGCGCGCTGCAGGCCGACCACGAGGTCCTGCGAAGTCCCGGCCTTGACGGCCACGGAGCGCGAAGCGACGGCGCCAGGTCCAATGCGAAGCGAGCCCTCCAGACAACCGGCAACCGGACCACGCAACCGCGCGCGGACATCGAACCGTCGCGACCGGCGGCCGTCCTGCAGGACCAACTCCAGCGAACAGCCGGATAGTTCCGCCAGCACCTGCCCTCTGCAGCCGGCCGTCGCCCCGCACTTCCGGATCGCGGTGACCATGGCCGGCAGTTGCCGCCGGAACGCAACCGCCGCTTCACGCTGGAGTGCGGTGTCCTGCCCGGCGGCCTGCAGAAGCTGCCGGCGCAGGGCACGCAGCACGGGCGGCGTGCAGCGCCCCAGACGCCAGCAGGCACGATAGACAGCCAGCAACTCGCGGTCCGCCTCATTCCGCCACGGGTTGGACGGTGCGGTCCGCATCGGATCCGATTCCGGAAGGCGACCATCATCGAAGAACGGCGTGATGAGGTGCCGGGCGCCCACGCCCAGCACGGCCAGCGGTTTCGACACCAGACGGTGTCGTAACGCGCGACCGAGGCGCATCGTCGCACGGAACTCCTCCCTGGCCCCCTGCCCCGCCCGCACCGTCACGGCCAGACGGTCGAGTCCCATGTGCACCGTCAGCCCGACGCGATCGCCGTCCTCGCGCATGGCCGCACAGACGGCGGCCGGCAGTGCCCACGTCCGTTTCGCACCGCGCCAATCGGTCCCGTCCAGCACCAGCCGCGCGCCGCCGTCGATAAGCACGCGGAAATGCTTCACTCCCTCGCGCCCCAGGCCAAGCCCTGCCTGCCCCTTCCCCGCGGCACGCGAGAAGTCCACGACACAGCCGATGCACGGCTCTGCGACCCCTCGCCTGACCGGCCCGACGATCGCAGGCAGGGGCTCGACTGGGTAATCCAGGTGGAACGCCGCGGCCTTCGGTCTGCGGCCCGGCACGAGGTTGACGTCCATCTGCGAGAACCGCAGCTTCCCGGGCGTTCCGAAGGAGACCAGGGTGTTGGCGTACTGGTCAAAGCCCCAGGCCGCCTGGAAGAAGGTGGGTTGCACACTCCGCACCCACGCGCGGAAGTCGGCCATGACCTTCGCTGGCGGCCCGTACAGGCGCCGGATCAATCGTGCCGCCGTCTGCTGGCGCGTGGCGGGTGTGGAGGTCCGGAACATCTCGTCGCGGTAGATGCGCCACTTCTGCAGGGACTCCGGGTCGCGTTGCAGGAAGACGGTCGACAACACATCCAGGCCGCGATGGTTGCCCCGGATCAGGTCCGTGAACCCGAGTTTGCGGTTCTTCCGGAGATGTGTGCGGCCGTACTCGAGGAAGTTGTGCACCGGTGCCCGGTCGAGCACGTTCACGGTCAGCCGGCCGCACGTTGGGTCGTACACGTGGGAGGCGAGCCGGTCGGCAACACCCTCGATGAACGAGATCGGGGTGTTGGTCGTCGTCTTCGTCAGGCAGTACTGGTAGAGGTGGACGCACTCGTGGACGAGGATGTACCGGCTGTGGTACTCGTTGCTGGCAATCTGGTAGCAGGCCCAGAACCCTTCCTGCGCAATGCCGCCGCCGCCAAAAACGAACATGGCGTCGTCGCGCATCGCCACCTGCAGCTTCTCCATGCTGGAGCCGTAGACGCAGGCCATGCGCCGCTCGTCGATGCCCGGGATCTCGCGGCCGAACAGCGCGACGTAGTGCGGATAGGCGAGTTCCAGCAGAGTCAGCAGCTCGCGCGCCCGGGCGTCCGGGTAATCCGTCTTCAACGCGTAGTGGCGGCTGACGTACCAGTCGAAGCCTTCTGAATTGGTCATCAGGTCGCGCGAGAAGGTGACGGGAATGTTCTTCCCGGTCCGGACCACGCGGATGCGTTTGCTGGTCGAAGTGCGGCCGGAGACCAGCACATCGGCCGGCGTCTCCAGCGGCGAGGGCACCCGTTTCATGGCCGTCGTCATTACGTTTCCTTCATGGTTCCCAGTGTGATGGTCAAGTCCTCGCGCTTCTGGATGCGGTCGATGCGGCCGTCGACGATGTGCACCACACGATCGGACACGCTCAGCATCTTGTGGTCATGCGTGGCCGTGATCACCGTCACACCTGAATCGGCGCACAGCCCGCGGAGCGTCTCGATGATCACCTCGCCGGTCTTGAGGTCCAGGTTGCCGGTCGGCTCGTCCGCCAGAATGATCGCCGGGTCGTTGGCCAGCGCCCGCGCGATAGCCACACGCTGCTGCTGGCCGCCCGACATTTCCGAGGGGCGGTTGAGCATCCGGTGCTTCAGCCCCACGCGTTCCAGGATTGAGGCGGCCTTGTCCTGCGCATCGGATTCCTGCATCCCGGCAAACAGCATCGGCAGCATCACGTTCTCCAGCGCCGACTGCACGGGGATCAGGTTGAACGTCTGAAAGATGTAGCCGATCTTGTGGCAACGCAGCCAGGCGAGCTCGAACGAGTCGAGCGAGGCGATGTCCACTTCGTCGATGTACACCTGCCCCGTGTCCGGCTTGTCCAGGCCGCCGATCATGTTGAACAGCGTGGATTTGCCCGAACCGGACGGGCCCATGATAGAGACGTATTCGCCACGCCGCACGTTCAGCGACACCCCGTTGAGTGCATACACCTTCTCGCCGCCGAGGCTGTACACCTTGCGCACGTCCATGGCGCGCACCACGTTCGCCGCCAGCAGTTGCCTCGCGCCGCCCGGCGCGGTAGCCGGCAGGTTCTGTTCTGCACCGTTCATCGCTCAGACCTCCAATTTCAGGGCCGCCACCGGCGCCATCCGCGCCGCCCGCCACGCCGGGTAGAGCGCGCCACCCAGCGTCAACGCCATGCCGGCTGTCACGCCCACGCCGGCCACGACGCCCAGCGCGCTCAGGGGGACCAGCGCCCACACCTGCACGCCGAACCGTCCTGCCGCCTCCGCTGCGGCCAGGCCAAGGCCCAGCAGCACCCCCGCGGTCGTGCCTGCCGCCCCCTCAAACAGGCTCTCCACCAGAAACATCCGCACCACCAGCCCGTCCAGCGCGCCCAGGCATTTCATCGTGCCGATCTCCCGGAAGCGTTCGGCCACACTGAGCAGCATGGCGTTCAGTACGCCGACGAAGCTCACCAGCATGGCGAGCCCGACGATCCACCGCGTCTGGATCTGCGCATCGGCATCCGACACCACCAGGGCGCCGCGCATCTTGAACGCCTCCAACTGCGCCGCCGGGGCGTGGAGCAGCACGCTGCGTTCGATCACGTCGGCGCCCATGACGTAACTGAGGAAGGCCAGGGCCAGCACGATGCCGGCCGTCACCAGCATCGCCCGCCCGCGCCGCAGCCGGATGCTCTGCCACGCCATGCGGACAATCTGCCGCGCCGTAAGCTGGCGCGCGTCCATCCGACCGGGCCGGACAGGAACATCCCCGTCTGCCGGCCCGCGCTGTCCCTCTGTCTGCGCGTTCATCATGATGCCGCTCCCGGGGCCGACGCCGCCGGCTCATTGATCTGCATGCCAACCAACCCTCGCCGCACCATCAGTTGCAGGAAGCGCGTCACGGCCAGTTCGGCCTCCGCCGACCCGAGGCCGTGGACCTGGGCAAAGCGGGCGATGATGGCCTGTACCGGTGTCGCACCGTCGCACGCCTCATAGACCTCGCGGCCGAGCGCATCCAGTTCGACCGACCGCGTCTGCACCTGCAAGTCGTCATGCCGGCGCCCGGCCACCCAGCCGTACCAGCGGGGCAGTTCCACGCGCAGGCTCAGGCGCAGACCGCCACCGGGAAACGCCTCTGTCCGCACGACCGGCGCGCGTACCGGTCGGGCGCCCAGCGATTCCGCCCGCGAGAGGCGCGGCCGCGGCGCCGGAGCCTGCCACCAGCGGCGCGGCCGCGGCGGTTCCCCGCAGGGCTCAGCCGACGCGGCGGACGGTCCTGCAACCGCGGCAGGCTCCTCGCTGCCCATCGCCAGCAGCGCCGTACGCAACACGTCGTCCGAGCCTGCGCTGCGCGCGTCGAGTTCGGCAATCAGCAACCGGTCCCCGGCCACGTCGTGCAACGCCGCGGCGATTGATGCCCGCGGCGCCAGGCGGCCCAGCGGGAACGAGAGTCGCTTCCAGCCCCGCCGCCGCACGCCGCGCAGGGCGCGGCTGCCGCTTGATATTTCATACGGCTGTGGCGCGCCGGCCATGAGGCGCCGGTGCGGCCCTGCAGGCGTGGTCACTTCGAGCCAGCGCTCCAGCATGCGCCGGGAAAGGGCCAGTTGCGCCGGGTACACCTGCCGCAGCGTCAGTTGCGCCCCGTTCGCCGCCTCGAACCGCAACAGCACGTCGCCGAGGCGCAGGGTCCACTGCGCCAGCCGGAAGCCGGCCGGCACGGTGAATATCCGGCCCAGCACGGCCGTCTGCCCGGGTTCATCGCGGCCCTCCACGTGCAGGCTCGCGAGCACCTCGTCCATCACAAGACGCCGCGCCTCCGCCGGCAGCCGACCGGGGACGACGGCCTCCAGCAGCAGGCCGCCGGCCGGCGCCCAGCCGTACCAGAGCGCCGCTACGTCGCCGCTGCTCCCGGCCGGTTCGCGCGCCCAGGCCGCGAAGGCAAAGCCGAGCGGACGCGGCGCATGTGGCGCGACAGCCAAGCCGCGTCCTTCGCGGTGCAGGCGCCGGGCAATCCAGCGCTCGGCGTCGAAGCCGGGGGCCTCGGGCCGGGTCCACTTGATCTGCAACAGCACGTGCTCGGCATCGCCGGCCACGAACACGCCGCGCTCCCAACGGCCCGCGATGCGATGCGGTCGCCAGTGGCACGGCACCCGCAGGCGCCAGCCCATCCAGGAGATCGTTGTGGAAAGTTCCGGAGTCACGCTTGTGGTTTCACAGCACCAGCTTGATCACGCTCTTGCTCATCAGGACGAACCCGAGCCCCAGCAGGGTAATGAGGCCGATCCCGGCGGCCACGCCGGCGGCGAACACGATGCGGATCTGCGGCCAGTTCTCGCCATAGCGCCTGGCGAGAATATACCGGCCGATCAGCGCGCCGAGAAACATGGGCACGATGCTGCCAGGCAGCGAACAGTCCAGGCCGCGCACCAGGCCGAAGACCAGCATGATGGGCAAGCCGAAATGACTCAGCACCCCGTACAGGCTGGTGGCGATGCCGAAACCCAGGGCCAGCACGCCGGGATGAAACGCCTGCTGGAAGGCGCTCTGCCCGGAGTTCGGCATGGTGGCGGTCCAGGTCAGCGCCTGGTTGAACGCGTTAAGTTCCCAGTACTTGTTGGCGTAGGGGAACATCGCGCCCGGCACGGTGCCCATGGACCACAGAAACTGGGCAAACAGCAGCATGCCCACCGTCACGATGGGAAAGAGCAGTAGTTCGGCCTTGATGATCGAGCGGAAGCGCGTGCCGGTCAGCTCCGTGGTGCGGAAGAACATGACCTGCCCCGCGTAGTTCTGCAGGGGGATCGGCGCAAACCAGATGGCCGCCCCCTTGTAGCCGGACAGGATGAAGGTGACCTCCCGGACGAAGGGCACCGGGAACTGCTGGCCGACCAGCCCCTCCATGCGGGACTGGACGTAGCTCATCACCGGCGTATAGACGAAACCGTAGAACGCCAGCAGCCAGAGCGGGAACTTGCTCCCGGCCAGCGGGCCGGAACAGTAGTTCACCAGGTAGTAGGCCGCGCCCATGTACACACACGTGGAGAACAGATAGATGCCCAGCGCCACCCAGATGGGGATATCGCCGCGCCCCTCCGGCGGACGGAACAGGCGCGACCACTCCACCTTCCCCAGGCCGGCCTCCGCCAGCTCCACCCGCTTCGCGCGAAAACTGCGCACGCAGGCTACCAACCCGATGGCCGCGACGGCGAACTGCAGGCCCAGGCCGAAGCTCATGAAGTAGTCCATCGAGTTGGACTGCATCGTCTGGATGGCTCCCAGACCCGGCTCCCAGTTCGGCAGGTACCCCAGGTGATAGAGCAGCGGATTGAAAACGAGCATGAAGAGCATGGCGATGAAGCTGCCCACCACGGCGTAGAACGGCATGACGAGACCCGTGATCAGCAACGACAGGTCGAACATCACGGGAAACGGCACCGCCGGCAGCAACCGCTCGGTGTACGAAGTGATGTCGGCAAACGGGATCGGGATGATGCTGATTGGCGAGGCGAAAATGGCGCCCGTGATCTGCGGAATTCCGATGTACAGCAGCCCCCAGACGAGACCCACCATGGCGCCCACAGCGAAGGTGCGCCACCGCCACGTATCGCGGTCGTTGGAAACATCAGCCAGCGCCGTCATGCCGGCCGCGCCGACCGGCGCCATCGGAAACGGCAGTTTCTCCACGTCCGACGTCAGCCGGTACATCACATACCCGAGGCCGAAGGAGTCCAGCCTCTGGATCAGGCTGAGGCCGATGGTCAGCGCGATCGGCACGAACCAGGCATTGAGAAAGAACGAGCGCTGGGCCAGCACGTGCGGATCGCTGGGCGCGTACCACTGCGGAATGTGGTCCGTGAGTCCCAGCATGCGGACCGACTCGCTCTGCACGATGAACTGCCGCCACAGCAGCCCCGCATCGGCGGACATCACTGCGCCGCACATGTAGAAGAGCACGAACAGTTCCGGCCGCCGGATGCGCGTGAAGGAACGCCGTGCGATCTCGACATAGAGGATCACCGTCACCCACTGCGCCGCCCCACCCATGCCCATGCCGGCCACCAACCCCATGTACATCTGGGCCGGCGCCATGATGAGTCCCACGAACAGGGCCATGATCAGCGTGCGCCAGTTGAACCCCTCCTCAAAGGTGTCCGGCGGGCGCAGCAGGTCCCGGAATTCCTGCAACTCCTTGTCCAACCGCATCGCCATTGGCTCTTACCCGTCCTGTTGGGATCGCGCAGCCGCGTCTTGCAGCAGCGCCTTGCCGCGGTCAATATAACCCCAGACGCGCGCACTTTCCACCTTGCGCCACCCCAGGAGCTGGCAGCGCAGGTCGGTCAGGCACTGCCGGTTCAGCCGGTGCCAGCTCCGCAGCGGCCCGGACTGGTGCGTCAGTTCGATCTCAATCGTGTAGAGGTCTTCCTCGCCCCGCTGCTCCCGCAGTTCCAGCCGCAGCCGCTGGCGCACGCCCACGTCGTACGGCGCGAGCCAGACCGTGGCTTCAACCCCCACTCTGGCCGGCTGCTCGCCGCCGCATTGACGGAAGAGGGACAGGTCGGCCGTGGTCATGTGGCCGATCGCGCCGTCGCGCAGCGCATCCAGATATTCATACAGGAACGCCAGCACACCGGGCACCGTGAGGCACGTCGCCGTGAACGGCAGGCGGTCGCGGATCACTGTGCGACCGGCGTCCACAACTGCCGCAGGGACCTTCCACTTCATCTCGTTCGAAGGAGCGGCCAGTTTGCCGGCCAGGTATGCCGGCACGAGCGAGGACAGCGTGACGATCCCCAACACAAGCAGCATGGTCATCACGGCCTGCGTCCCGCCGAAGTTCAGCGTCATACCGCCCATCCAGCCCAGACGGCCGAAGACCGTGGCCAGCGCCTGCCCGCCCACGTACCCGACGATCGAGCCGATCACGCCGTAGGTCAGCGCCTCGGCCACGAACATCATGCCGATGTGGAACGGCGCCAGGCCGAGGCTGGTGTAGACGTGGATCTCCTGCCGCCGCTCCGCGAGCGAACTCAGCATGGTGTTGAAGATGATGAACCCGGCGATGAGCAGCGGGATAAACAGGCTGCGCGGGGCCATGGGCGCCAGGGGGCGCGAGACCATCACTTTGACCTGCTTCTCGTCCGCATAGTAGACCGGAAACGCCAGCCGGTCGGAGAGCGTTGCCGCCAGTGCGGCGGCATCCCGGCCGTCCGCCACGGGGATGGCCACGCTCCGCAGGCTGCCGTCCATCAGGCTCCGGACCAGGGCAGCCGGCACGATGGCCACCTGCCGGCTCTGCAGGTCCGGGATACGCGAGGCCGAGTCCTCCACCACGCCCGACTGCAGCTTGATGAAGATGTCCTCGATCCCGCCCTTCTGCCGTTCCCAGCGCTCGTTCGGGTCCATCATGGCGTAGTTCGGCGGCAGCAGCGCGTGCCCGTCGATCGCTCGCACGTCACGGTCGAAGCGCTGTGCATCGAACACACCGACCAGCGGCAGCGACCGGCCGGCAATCACCAGCAGGTCGCCGGGGCGCACTCCCAGTTCGGCCGCCGCCTCCGCGGCCAGGTAGCAGCCGCCGTGCTCGCGGAAGGCCGGCCAGTCCGGGCACACGCGGTCGATTCCGCTGACCTCCGCCTCGCGCCCGTCAACGCCCAGCACGGCTGAGAGCGCCAGGCTCCGGGCACCCGCCGCCGGCCGGACATGCACGCGCCACTGCGGATCGCCGGGCGCGCACCACCAGTAGCGAGGGGCGACGGTCTGCCCGTAGTCGCCGGCCGCGCTGCGGATGTAGTCCAAGGCCGCGCGCGCCAGCGGGGCATAGCCGGGCAGGCGCATCAGCACGGAGGCGCGGCCGGCGTTCCCCGGGATCGTGTACTCGCTGCGCTGAACATAGGTGCTGGTGGACATGAAGCAGAGCAGGCTGAAGGTCACCAGCATGATGGTCACGCCGGTCAGCACCGTGCGCAGGGGGCGCCGGCGCATGTTCGCCAGAGCCAGCCGGACCTGCGTCCCGGCCAGCTTCATGCCGGCGCTGGACGCGCCGCTGGATTCGGCGAACTGGCTGCGCAGTTTCTTCAATTCGCCATCGAACTTCGCATATACCACCTGTATCACCATCAGGCTCAGCAGGATCACGCCGAAGGCCAGCAGGATCATCATGGGCGCGCCGCCCATGCGGAAGGCGGGGTGGAAGCTCCAGAGCAGGATCGCCAGGACCGCGAAGATCGCGGTCGACCCGGCCAGCTGCCGGTAGACGTGCGTCGAGGCCAGAAACAGGCGCTCCAGTGCATAGGCGCAGGGAACCAGCAGCAGCAGCAGGAAGACCACGCCGCGCACCACATCGTTGGCCGTCGCGCGCACAGCCCCGTAGGCGCGGGTTTCGTTGCCCATGGCCGCCGCCACACTCCGGAAGTAGGCCGCGCCATCGTTGGTTTTCCACGCCCGTTCCGCGTCCGCGAGGTCGAGGCGCGTGACGGACTGGACCTGCTCGATCGTGCGGCTGGCGATACCAGCGCGGCGGTAGTCCTGTAGGCGGCGCGTGTCGAGGTTCAGGAAGTCGCGGGCCGACACCTCGAGGGGATGCGCCGGCAGTCCGCCTGCCGTCAGGAAGCCGCGCAGCGCCAGATGGGGCGGCAGGCCTTCGCTGGCTTCCGGCGACAAGACGTTGGCCAGCGCCAGGCGGTTGCCGGCCACGCCCGCACGGGCCACCACCTGCCACGGACGACCCGGCTCCAGCATCGCGCTCAGCAGGCCATTCCAGACGCCGACGTTGAGGCGCTTCGCGTCTCCCCGCCACGCGTCCAGAACGCTCACCTCGGTCAGTGGCATCAGGAACCGCGGGTCAAACAGGCCGGTCAGGCTCATTTCCTCGCAGGTGAAGACCACCGCGCGCATCGCCTTGGGTTTCCGCTCGCCAGGCGCAAAGCTCATGGCCACCAGGTCGCCCTGCGCCATCTGGTTGACGGCGCGCACGGGCCGCCCGGCCGCATCGAGTTGGTAGGCCTCCACCGCCACGTCGTAGTTCAGGTAACCGCGCGCCGGCACGGCATCGAACCGGAAACGCCCGTCCCTGCCGGTGAAGCCGACTTCCTGGTAGCGCATGCCCGGCACCGGCACGTGCACCACCCGCTTCTCGACGCGCGGCGCCAGCACGGTGACGTAGCCGGCCATGGGGATGCGTGCCACCGCGTCGCCCTCGGCCTGGTCCATCACGCCACCGCGGGCGCGCTCCACGAGGGGCGCCAGGGTCAGCGGTGTCACGGTGAAGGCCGGATCGCGCACCCATGCATCCAGCAGCAGTGCAGTGACCTCGACCTGCGGCACCAGGCGGTTCCAGTCGAGCCGCCCGGCGCAATCGTTCGGCGTGTCCACGCGCGTGCGCTCCCCTTCGAGCGTGGCCCACGTGGCGCCGGGCAGGCCGAAGCTCCGGAGCATCCCGGTCAGGGTCGCCACGCGCCCCACGACGAATGATCCGGAGCTCTCCATGCCCGTGAGTGGACCCAGCTCGACAGCTGGCCGCAGCGATTCCGGCAGGCCACGCAGGTTATCGCGCGCCAGTCCCCTCGCCCACCGCATGAAATCGCCGGACGTGGCTTCCTCGCCGGTCCGCAGAAAGTTGTCGTACAGCATGGGGCCGGCGGCACAGCCGGCGTCCGAGAGGTCCAGCCCCAGCACAAACGCAATGGGAACGCCCATGGCATCGGCAGGCCAGCCGAGTGCGCCCAGCACCGCCCGCCGCAGTTCATCGCGCCCTGCGTCCCGGGCCAGCACGCGGTCCAACTCCGACAGTTGGTCCAGCACGCGGGAGCGGGACTTGTCCCACACGTCCGCAATGACCGCGTCGTCGCCCGCGGCGCCCGGGCGCCCCTGCAGCAGGTAGGACTGTGCGCGCCGCAGCGCACCGACCCGCGCTTCCAGCCGGCCGATCTCCTGGTCCACGGCGGCGCGCTGCGCCGCCTCCGCCGGGCGCGTCAGACGCAGCGGCGACAGCAGCGCGTTCACCGCCAGCAGCTGGCGCTGCACTTCTTCCTTCACCGGCGCATGCAACTCGCGATAGGTCATCCGATACAGCCGGCTGAGACCATTGGTTCCGGCCTCCAATGCACGCACGCCGGCGACCTGGGTGCGGTACGTGCGTTGCAGGTCGAGGTCCTCCTGCTGCATGGACGCGCGCGTCTCCGGCAGCGTGCCGAGCGCCAGCAGCATCTCGCGCATGCCTGCTTCATCCTCGGCAAAGGCGTCCACAAAGGCGAACAACACCGGACGGGATGGCGGGGCTGCAGCCCAGCGCCGCAGCAGCGTCAGCGCAAGCGCCGCATCCACGGCGGCGTCCGCGCCCGGCGCCAACCCCGGCACCACGCTCATGGCATCCATGGGCACCGCGATGCAGAGCGCCTGCTCGCGCCCGCGGCTGCTGCGGCCGACCAGCGCAAAAGTGTTGATGGCCTGCACGTCGCGCCACGCGGCGCGCGCCACGAGCGCGCCATGCGCGGGCGATGAACTCCGCAGCGCCCGGGCCAACTCGCCTTCGGGCACATAGAAGCGCGGAAAGTTGACGGGGATGGGCGCCAGGTGCGTTCCGGCCGCTTCGTAGGTGTCGCCCGCCGCGCCCAGCAGGACCACGGCGCGCGCGCCGCCAGCGAAGAGCGTCTGCCAGTTGGCGCCGCCCGCCATTTCCATGATCGCGATCTGACCGCGCACCCGCTGGACCGGGATATCGGCGAAACTCCCTTGGCCGACGTAGACCAGATCGCCGTCGATACCCTCTGGCGGCGTCGTATTCAGCCGCGCCCCTGCAGGCCAGAGCGGATGGATCGCATGACGTCCCGCCGCGGAACTACCCGTCACCGTCAGCGTCGCCTCCGAGACCAGCGGCATGGCCACGGGGAATGACTGCGTCCACACCGTGACGCCGGGCAGCGCGCGGATCTCCTCCTGCAGCCGCTTCACAACCACGTCGTGCTCCGGCATGCCCACGACGCGCGAGGGGCCGGCTGCCAGCCAGCCGGTCGTCGTCTGCACGTCCGAAGCCAGTCCGTTCGTTTCCAAGCCAAAGCCGCGTGCTGCCATCGTCAGCAGCACCAGGATTGCGCTCCATTTTCGCGTAGTCCGCAACGCTTAACCCCCAACAAGAGCTTTCGCGGCACGCGAAAGCTACGGCAGCCACCGGGGTGCCACGAGCACGAGGAGCGCCGGCAGCAGCCCCCAGAAGACCAGGTGGATCACATCCCCGACGATCAGCCCCAGGAAGACCGGCATGGCCTTGCGGTAGAGCCCGGACCCGCCGTAGCGCAGCACCAGGGTCTTGCAGAGCCATCCAATCAACAGGCTGACCCAGCAGCGCGTGACGTCCCAGCAGTCCGAAACCAGCAGCCCGAGCGGATGCAACCCCCAGGTCGGGAAGGAGAGCGACGCCCACTCCAGCGTACCTGCCAGCCCTGCACCAAAGGCCACGTGCCCGAACTGCGCCGTCGTCGAGGCCAGTGGCTGGGCGCCGGATTGGAGGTCCATGATGCGCGGCAGCGCCCAGTTCATCCGGCTGAACCAGAATGGGTTCAACGGCGACTCCCGTCCGTCCATGGTCACGCTGTGATGGTAGTTGCCATACAGATGCACGGCGCCGCAGATCAGCAGGCTCAGGACCAGCACGCCCACAAACAGCAGGCCGAGGCGCCCGCGCTGCCGCGGTGAGTTCTCCTCGTCGATGGCCAGCGCATGCGTTCCGAGCGCCGCGGGGCTCGCGATGGAACCGTCGGCGAACAACTGCCCCATCAGCGGCCAGAAGTAGAGGGTGCCGGCGGACAGCCAGGAGTTGGGTGCGAAGGCCATGAGTCCGTCCGGCGAAGGGAGGCGGATGTTCGGCATGCCGGTCTCGGCCACAACGCGGGCGATGAGCAGTGAGATCATGAACACACCCGCCACGAACAACACGGCCCAGCCGGGGCCCATGCCGGCCCAGACCAGCCATGCCACCATGCCTGCTGCGCCCGCAAGAAACATCACAGCCGCGCGGCGCAGCATCCGGTCTTCCTCGTCCGCGGCGCGGCGCCACAGCAGGCCGAAGACCCGCGCCCACTGCTTGCGGCCCAGCCAGAGCACGGCGACCGTCAGGGCCACCATGGCCCCGGACTGCTGACTCTCAATCACCCGGTAGTCGAAGGGCGGGAAATACGCCGTGCCTATCATGCGGTAGATCGCATAGGCCACCACGAAGAACCACAGCGACAGGCTGATGCGCGCGGGCATCACGAACGCCACGCCGATGATCACGAAGAAGATGCCGCTGGCCTTGATGTGCTCGGGCAGGTAGGTGAACGGCACGTCGGTGAAGCAGCGCGAGAGATCCCAGGACAGCGGAATGGCCGGGACCCGGCCCGGCAGGTACATCTGCATCCGGTCCATCCCGGTCAGCACAAGCACCAGCGCCGCGGCCGCCCAGAACAGGCGGTTACGGAAGATCGGCGCGTAGGAGGTGCCGGAGCCGGGCGACTGTATCAGCGTCTCCTGCAGCGTGAGCAACGGGAAGGGCAGGCGTTCGTTGCGCTGCCACTGCGGCAGGACGATCTGCGCCATGCCGATCATCAGCATCCAGGCGCAACCGAGGAATGTTCCCCACGCCAGCGCGGGGCCAAGCCATGCCCGCCATGGCAGCGGCACCTTGGGGCCGGCCGGGTTGCGCGGATCCTGCGGAGGCAGTTCCTGCACAAAGTAAGTGCAGGCGGTCGGCTCCCGGCCGTACTCAATGCGGTCGGGGAACAGGGCCGGCGGCAGGCCCAACTTCACGTACACCGCGGCCTTCTGTTGGTCGGTATTGGCCTGCAGCGGCACGCCCACAAGCTGATACGGCAGCCGTCGCAACAGGCCATCGCCCGGAACAGAGGAGGAAACGAGCGCGATGCCCAGCACCAAGGCCACCTGCCGCTTGTTGAGCGCCCAGCGCGGACGCAGGCGGAGCAGCAGCGGGTTCAGCACCAGCACGCTCAGGAGCAGCACGAACATGGCGCCCTTGGGCAGGTACCCGTCGCTCAGGTCGGCCGCATGGGCGTTGCAGTTGATGACGATGTCGACATACGGCGTCGCCACCCAGATGAACAGGCCGCCAAGCAGACCCAGCACCAGGGCCGCCGCGAAGCGGAGCGGCGTCAGTCGATCGCAGTTCTGCAGTTGCTCTGGCATGACATCTTCAGCCACGTCCGCGCGTCTGCGGCATGCCGCAGACGCGGCGCCCTACCTGGTCGGACGGGGGAATGCGGCATCGGGCAGCGCCGGCTTCGAGACGCAGCGGATGCCGGACAGTTCATGCTCGCCCGACGGATCAAGCAGATGGCCGCCGAACTCCCACCCCCACCCGCTCTGCGTGATCTTGACCAGCAGTTTGTTCATCCCCTTCCGAAGCGTGACGGGCTCGCGGAACTCCATGGAGCGGTAGCCGACCTGGCTATTCCGCAGTTGCCGGCAGACCTCCTGGTTGTTCAGCCAGGCCATGATACCGTCGTCCGCCCCCAGTGCCAAGACGGCCTTCTGTTCCCGGGCGCTGTCGATCCAGGTGACGGCATACGCCGCGGCACGTTCCGAATAGGGAATCTTGACGACGTACTCCCGGTCCGCGGCCAATTCGCGGGGCCGGTCGGCCGGGGTCCACGCGATCTTCACGTCCTTCACGCCCAGACGTCGGGGCTGGGCCATGCCGGTGTAGGTCTTGGACAGGTCGACCGGTTCGGTCTCCGGCGGCAGCACCGTATCCACGGTCGCATCGCCCTGATTGTCGAAAGGCCCCAGGATTCGCCACTTTCCGATGGAGGGGAACAGCGGGACTTCGTCGTGCAACACCAGCGACTGGCCGCGCCATTGGATCGTGACATCGCTGCGCACCACGGCGGGATCGGACGCCGATAGCGGATGCTTCCAGGTCGACAGCCCCTCTGCTTCGGGTTGCAGCGTCTGGACGTTCGGCAGGGAAGTCCCGAGCGTCCGGCCGTCGTAGCCGGACGCGATGGACATGGCCGCACTCATCTGGACCGCCGACTGATAGGCCCCGCCGCCCCGGGTCTGGCAGCAGAGGGTGCCATCCGGCTCGGACGTCACGGTGAGTGTCGCCGAACAACCGATTAGCAGGGCGGCGGCCTCGCCGCCTCTGACATGACCGGCCGCCAGCGTGTCACGCACCATGCCGTCCAGACGACGGTTGTAGTCGGCGATGCCCTGTTTCCGGGCGGTTTCGCTCCGGTCCCGGGACAGCGGTTCGAGTTGGTTCGTCAGGTCGGTGACCGAGGCGGGCGTGCGGTCGCCCAGCAGGCGGCAGACGCGCCGCAGCGTGACAACATGGTCGACGACCTCGTTCTTCTCGATCATGTCCTTCCAGGAAGTGAAGGCGATGTCCTTGAACAGTCCCTTCTCCTCGTTCTGGGGATCCGAGATGATGTCCACGAACTCCTCGAAATCCTTCCAGAAACTGCTGTCCATCTCCAGGCTGCCGAACGCCGCCCGCCAGGCAACCGGCGCCGGTCGGGTATCACGGAAGAGCTGCGCGGCCTGGCGCGTGCGGCGATGGACCAGGAACATGATGACGTTGAAGTCCACATCGCGGTCGATGTAGTGCATGATCATGTCATCGAAGGTCCGGGGGGTCTGGGCGGACTTGTTCCGTCCGCTGGCCGAACGGCCCGGCAGCGGGTAGCCGATCCGGACGGTTTCGGTCTTCGCGTCCCAGAGCGTGCCTTCGCCAAAGGTGGCGATGCCCTCATTCATGAACCCCAACTGCATGGCCGAGCCGTAGCCGACGGGGTTGGCGTGCGTCACGCCGCTGAGGGCGTGGAACTGGTGCGTCGCCTCATGGACCATCAGCTTCAGCGTCCAGTCCAGCGGGCCGTTGATGCGGTGGCTATGCGCCTTGCGGGTGTGCTCGTAGAAGATCCCATTGGCCCCGACGTTCATGAGCCGCTGGAACCGCTCCGGGCTGGCGTACATCTCGATCTGCCAGCGCGCGCCCTTGAGGTCCGGCGTGACGGCGAAGAACCTGCAGTACTGCTCGAACATGGCCTCCATGAGCATGCCCAGTTCCTGCGGCGGAAACTCGTCCGGCTTCAGTTCCGAGTAGATCTGGTAATGGGAGGTGCGAATGAGAAAGCGATCGAAATCGGCCTTCTTGTAGGTTTCGACCACGACCTTTCCGCGCTTGCTGGGGTAGGTCTTGGTGGCCTGCGCGGTCTCGTTCTTCAGAAGCACGTCGGTCTCACTGCCAGCGCAGGCGGGCAGGCTTCCCCCTCCTGCGACCAGAACGATCGCGGCCCACAGGAGGGACCTGTGCAATCGGGAAATGCTCCGAGATCTGGGGGTATTCTGCACGTTCAAATCCTCCTGCCGTGACCGCTGCCATGTTCCCACAACCGTCCGGCGGCGACCATGGAACATTCCGCGCCAGTATTTGCCATGCAGGCCGGCAGCATCCGGCACGCCGGTGGCGCACGCGGTCCCGAATCGCCGCCGGCGGATTGTGTCCGCGCCGGCGCGCTTTGCCATTGCCGCCCATGCTGCGGCCCGGCGGTCCTCCGTCGGCTTTGCCGGAGGAGTTCGTTTTGCAGAAACGTGTTTTCACCCGCGGCAAACGGGTGGCGATCCATCGGGGATACCGGCCAGATCAATATCCATAACCAACGGCGCCGCAATGCGTTGACCATTCCTGCCCGCTTGCAGGCGTTCCAGTTCGTGCAGGTCACGATGGAATAGCCGTGCCAGGTGGGACTCATGACGCATGACCTGCCCCAGGGTGTGGTCATCCGGCACCAACTGCGCGTGGCACAGGACAGCCAGCCGCACCCCGAAAGCCTCTGCGATACCCGCCGATGTTCACGGCTTGGCAGACGCGAGTCAGGCGCGGCCATTGGTCGGGGTCATGCTACTGCTGACTTGGCGGCGTCGTGAAACGATGCGCCCCGGCGAGGTAGAGCGGGGCATGCAGGAGTCCATGGTCGAGTTGATTGGCCCCCTGTCCAGAAAAGAGCACGGCGTTTGCCGGCGCGTACTTGTCCCTGTACGTCTGCATGCTTTTCGCCTTGGTGTTCACGCCAGCCTTGACCTCGACGGGGATGATCTGATCCCCGGCGGGAAGCAGAAACTCGATTTCCGCCGTCGTACCCCGCCAGGTAAACACGGGCCCGTAACCGGCGCAGAGCAGTTCGTTCAGTACCGCGTTTTCCGCCAGGAAACCTTTGAATTGGCCGAAATCGTAGCGATGGATCACGGCCGGATCCAAGTCAAGCATAGCGCCCAGAAGCCCGGTGTCGCAGAGATACAACATGAACGCGCTCTTCTCCGCGTAGGCTGACAAGGGTTGTTGAACCGTACGACAGATGGGAATGCGATGGACCAGTCCGGCGCGAACCAGCCATTCGATCGGGCCTTCCAGCACATCGTAGGTGGAGCGGCCGGATACGACATCCTTGAAAAGAAACTTCCGCGAGCCCGATGTTTCACGGGCCAACTGTTCCGGGATGTTCTTCAGGACGGCGGCGATGCGCACAGCCTTGAGGGACCCGGCATGCTTGGCTATGTCGTCCAAGTAGGAATCAACGAGTTCGCGTTGCAGGACACGAACGGCCTGGAACGCCGCCGCGCGGGTGCCGCGGAGAGCCGCATAGCGTTGTACGACCTCCGGCATTCCTCCGGTGATCAGGTACTCCTTGAACAGACCAAACGCCTTGCCGTGTATCGCCGGGGAGATTGCCGTCAGGGATGTCGCGGCGACCGACAAGGCATCGCGCAACGAGGTCTCGCCCATCGCGTCGAGAAATTCGAAGAACGACATGGGGCGCAGCCACTCCCGTTGGACTTTGCCCACCGGGAAGTTCTGTTCCGACAGGCCCAGTCCAAGCAAGGAGCCTGACGCACATATCCACGCAGTCGGAAACTCCTCGCAGAAGTACTTCAAAGAGGTCAGAGCCTCGGGGCAGAGTTGGACTTCGTCGAAGATCAGCAGGGTGTTGGCAAGCGAGACATCCCGGTTCAGGTAAACGCTGAGATCGGTCAGAATGCGTTGCGGCTTGAGGTTCGGGGCAAAGAGTCCGCGCAGTTGCTTGTCCTCGGCAAAATCCATTAGCACGCAATGGGCGAACTCCGTCCGGCCAAACTCGTTCAGTATCCAAGTCTTGCCAACCTGTCTCGCCCCCTGCACCAGCAGTGGTTTTCGCTCGGAGGCCTGTTTCCATGAAAGCAGTGTGTTCCAGAATGCGCGTTTCATGGTGCCAGATTACGAGACTACCATCGCACATGTCAACCACTATTTGACCGAATAAACGCGCCTATCATCTTTTATTCGACCGAATCGCGGCATCGCGCCTGTCCGCTGGTAACCCGTCACCAAGCATGGGTTCTTTCGGGTTGGGTTGTCCGCAGTTTGCGCAGATTGAGGTCTGACGAGGGCGGAAGGCGTCGACGGTAAGGGGCGAGTAAAGCTAAAGGAAGAAGCCGTGGGTTGCCGGCCGAGCCGCAGTCGAGTCGCTTGACGCGCCACTGCCACGCCGATATATTTAACTGCGTCTGCTATGGTACGCGCTAACACATCGCTGCAGCGCAACCTGCGGCACCGGGAAGTCAGCGTCTGGCGGTCGCTGGACCCTGCCGATTCCGAGAAACTGCCGCTCTTCATCACCCGCAGCGGGTGCGCGCGCTGGGTGGGGAAGCGGTCCTACAGCCGGTCAAGTTCCGAGGCGACGGTGCTGGAACTGGTGCTCGGCGGCAACGCGATCTATGTCGAAGACCATCAGAAGCACGTGGTCAAGACCGGCGAGGCGGTGATTCTCCGCGCCAAGTCGCAGCACAGTTATACCACGGGACCCGCTGGGTTTGTCCACAAGCGCTACATCAACATCGACGGGCCGGCCCTCGAAGGCCTGCTCCGCGCCACGGGACTCGCCAACCAAAGCGTGGTCTCCGTGGCCGACGTACGGGCGCTGGAACGCCTCTTCCGCGCCGCCGACCGCCTGCTGAAGGAGCGCAGCGGGAACTTCCGCGTCGAAGTCGCCAGCCTGGTCTTCCGCATCCTGGTCGAACTGGGGCAGTCGGTGGTCGTCAAACGCCCGTATGCGGTGACCCGGGCGCTCGAGTTCATGCACGCGCACGAGTCCGGCCACATCCGCCTGTCGGAACTGACGAAGGTGGCGGGGATGAGCGAGACGCATTTCAGCAGCGTCTTCAAGCAGCACACGGGCATGGCCCCGCTGCAGTACTTCCTGCGCATCAAGCTGACACAGGCCAAGCGGATGCTGGCCGAGACAGACGCCACCATCACGCAGATCTCGAAGGCCACGGGCGCCACCGACGCCATGTACTTCTCCCGGCAGTTCAAGAAGCACACCGGCAGTTCCCCCACGATCTGGCGCGCCAATGCCCGCCGGGAGGAACGCCCGGAGAGCAACCCGGCCGACGCACCTCCCCGCCGGACACCGCCGCCCGGCCGCCGCCCGCGTTCCGCGCCGTAGCCGGCGGCGTTTGGGTGGGGTGCGACCCCAGCGGACCTCGGGGAACATTGCGTCTTCCCTCCATTCCATCCCTCACCGCTGGCTCGCCGCGCGTCCCCGGTGGGAAGGCGGAAGGGTGCTGGCACATGTCATTTGTTGCAAAGGGATTTGCCCTTATGCCTGTTCCGGACCCCTGCTAACATGATCCCCTATCTTCCTCAGAAAATATGGGAACCGCAATCATGTCCGAGAAACTTCCTGTTGCCGGAGCGCCGCGCGTGCGGCGCGAACCACCCGTGGTCTTTGCGCGATCGAACCTGGACGGCCAGAACCGCCTGCTCACCTACGACTACAACGGCCGCACGCTGGTGCGCATGCAGATCCCCGGCACCGCGGACGTGCGCTACCGGGTCAAGTCGGACGCCTGCATCCAGAGCTCGCCGCACGTCAGCCAACTCTATGTGATCGTCGACGCCGAGCCCCTCCCCATGCGCGTGGACTTCTGCCTGTCGGAAGACGCCGCTGTCATGCGGCCGCATCGCGCCCGCGCCGAGCAGGCCGTGCTCGGACAGGTTGGACGCGGCACGATCGCGGGCGTCAACGGACTCTACGACCTGTTCGACGACCTGCTGGTCTTCTGGAACGGCGCTCCCTGGCGCTGGCTCGATCCCGAACTCCGCGCCGACGGCAGCGGCAACCTGACGGTGAGCATCGAGGTGGAAGCCGGGCGGACGCCGTGGATCGTGAATCTCCTCCCGCAATACTACCGGCAGCACCTCGGGTACTCCGACCACAAGCCTTGGAAAAAGCGCCCTAATCTCAAGCCGGTGGCGGGGTGGTGTTCGTGGGAAGCCTACAGCCGGGACGTGACCGAGGAGAAGATCGCGACGGCTTCGACCTTCCTGGCCAGGCACTTCAAGGACTACGGCTTCGAGTACATCCAGGTGGATGACGGTTACCAGCAGACACCCATCGTCATCCGCAAGGACCGCTCAATCGCCGACGCGTGGGCCACTCCCAGCGAACGCTTCCCCTCCGGGCTGCCCGCGCTCTGCCGCAGCATCGCCAGCCACGGGCTGAAGCCCGGCATCTGGATCAGCGCCAGCATCTGGCTGCCGGACAAGGCCGACACCGAGGAGGACACCGACTGCCTGCTGAAGGACGAGCATGGCAGCCTGCTCGACTCGCGCTGGATCCACCGCGCCGTGGACTGCCGGCCCGCAACACTGGACAAGCATGTCCGCCCCCTGTTCCGGATGCTGCGGGACGCCGGCTTCCAGTACATCAAGACCGACCAGATCCGGCACCTGCTGTACGACGCACTACAGGAACTGGTGCATCGCGGCCTGATGAGCAACGACGAGTCCCGCGCCCGCTTCCGCGCCTACATGGAAGCCACGCGCGAGGCCATGGGCGATGATGTGTACTACCTGGCGAGTTGGGGCGTTCTCTCCGAAGTCATCGGGGTCTGCGACGCCTGCCGCATCGCCTGTGACGCCAATCCGAAGTGGCAGCGCGTCCGGATGCAGATCGCGGAGGCCGCGCGGTGGTTCCACGCGCAGCGCGTCCTGTTCCTGAACGACCCGGACCACATTTGCGCGCGGACCCGGCCGGAGTGGGCGCAGGCGCTGCTGTCGCACGTCTCGCTGACCGGCGGCCTGTTCATGCTGAGCGACCCCATCGAAAGCTACGACGCACAGCGTATCCGCATGATCCAGCAGACGCTCCCTCCCCTGCCCACCCGCACCGCGGAGACGGGCCCGCTGGACATGCACTATGCGGCCTTTGCCTGGACCAAGGAGCATGGGGCGGCCTACAAGGGCGGCGTGGAAATGGCCTGGGACGACGTGAGCGACCAGAAGGCCTCGGAGATCGCCGGCGCACAGGACACGATGAACGATGCGCACCCCTTCTCTTCGCTCTGGGCGTTCCACCTGAAAACGGACGCCGGCGCATGGTGCGTGGCAGGTCGTTTCGCCACCGTGCCGCTGCGCGCGACCAGCCTCCCGCTGGCCAGTTTGGGGCTGGAACCGGGAAAGGCGTACGTGGCGTTCGATTTCTGGGCGGAACGCTTCCTGGGCACGGCGAACGAGGCGCTGCGCGTCCCGGCTCTGGATGTGGGGTGCTGCCAGGTTGTGGCCTTCCGGGAGCAGCTCGACCACCCGCAGTTCCTGGCATCCACCCGCCACGTGAGCATGGACGCCGTCAGCGTGCTGGCGCAGCGCTGGGAGGACAACGTGCTGGAACTCAATCTGACGGGTGTCGCCGGGACGAAGGAAACATACTGGTTCCACTGTCCGGCTGGGTGGTTGCTGGGTTCCACCGAAGCGGACGGCGGCCAGGCAACCCCAGGCGCAACGGACGGGGAAGCCGTCGCCGTGCGAGTCGCGTTCAACCAGGTCCGCGTCGACCTGCGCATACGTTGGAAGCGCAGCCGGTAGTACGAATCCCACGGACAGGGGATTTAATTAAAGGATGTGCCTGCTGGCACCCGGCATCCGTGCGATACTAGCCGCCTGTCTACTCAGTAGGAACCACATGCGGACCTTTATTGCGTTCCTGAAAGCCGGCATCCTGGGCTTAGGCTTGGCCACAGCTGGCTGCACAACGGTGCCACCACCTGCGGAAACGCCGGCCCGCGTCATCGTCAACGGCCGGACCGCCACGGCGGTCGACATCCGGATCGTCAACGTCAAGCAGGCGCTTCCGGACACCTTCTCCGCGCCGAAGGTGAAGAGCCTCCCCGGCTACGACTGGTATGTCAGCCAGCACTTTGCGCTGCGGTCGCAGGTGGACGAGCGCCAATCGCGCGACTATCTCACCATGGCGGAACTGGCCTACCCGCAGTATGTCTGGATTTTCGGGGCGGCGCCGGAGGGTTCGGACAGGAAGCGCATCGCGCTCTCTTTCTCAAAGAACATGGATGAACTCAGGAAGGCGACCATTGCCGATCTTGGCGGCGCAGGCTGGCTCGGCGGCGGCGGCGGCGTCACGCTGAACAACAACCACGTTTCCTACAACTACCCCGGCGGCGGGCTCCAGGCGCACAAGCGCGGTCTCGTCATGCACGAGAACCTGCATGCCTTCGAGATGGACCTGGGCGGGAACAACACGCCGGTCTGGTTCACCGAGGGGATCACGTACGCGCTGGAGCAGCACGTCTACGACCCCGTCAAGACGCAGTTGACGGTCATGGTGCTGGACCGGGCAGTCGGCAACAACCACACCGATTCGGGGCTGGCGTACATGGGGACCAACTTCGTGCAAGCCCAAGAACTCTGGCTGGGCAAGGAGGGCATGGGATACAAGCCGAACGTCTACCAGCTCTGGATGCAGTTCCTGTGGTCGGACGTGGACCGCCAGATGCGGCAGCGGGTCTGGCTCCACGAGCGCATGGCCCGGGACCCGAGCACGTCCGAGGACGGCTTCGACCAGGCCCTCATGGAACAACTCTTCGACGTGCCCGCGTTGAACAAGACCTGGCACGAATGGATCAGTGCCCGGCGGAATACCTTTCACCATGTCGACTGGGGATTTGAGCAGGAAGGCGACACGTTCTGGTCGTACGGCTGGCCCAACTGGGCACGCTACGCGCAACTGAACGTGAACCTGTGCCTGCAGGACGCGCCGGTGACCAACGATCCCTTTCTCATGGACTGGCCGGTTTCTGCCGCCAAACCGCCGACCGTGGGCGACGTCCGGCGCGGCGTTGCGGAGCCGTCTGTTGGCTGCGTCATCGATTTCACGCGTGCCATGAGGCGCTCCGGCGGCAAGGGGCAGGCCGGACTGGGATTCGGCGTTGCCGGAACGGGACAGCGCCCCGGTGACGAGAAGAAGTCCAACGTGGATCAGGAGCATCTGGATATCTTGATTGCAGGCATCGAGTCCCGCACAAACGCCTGCCTGATTCTCGATGGCACGACGATCGGGCTTCCGCGGACGACGGAGAAGTTTGCGCCGGCGTTCCTGGAGGCGGCGGTCACCGGGAAACAGTCGGTGGGCATGACGGTCCAGATCCGTAAGGAAGCCGTGGAAGTTGCCCTGCGTACGGGTCCGCCCGATGCCATGCAAACACACCGCTCGGTGCTTCCGGTGACGCCGGAAATCCGTGCGCGGCTGCTGTCAAAGCCGTGGTGCCTCCTGTCGAAGGACTCTTACCACGGATTCACTCTCTTCCCGGACGTCAATCGCGTGGAGACCCGCGACTACTCCAAACCGGAACCCCCGGGCCAAGCCCGGTTCCTGCCGACGGACGAGACGTTCCGGTTGTATCACGCGGCTTGGCGGCTGGGCGACCAGGCGCCGGCATCGCTGCTCGCCCTGCAGAAACGCATGCTGGCGTGCGCCGGCATGCCGCTGGCGGCGCAGCAGCAGGCGCTGGACTACTACCGGTCGGAAATCGGGAATGTGGCCGGGGACGTGGCAGCGTGCCGCGACACGGCGCGCGCTCAGCAGGCGCTGGCGGACCTGATGGGTCTCGAACTGCAGCTCAAGGCCGAACCCGGCGCAACCTCCGGCCAGGTCGTCCTGACCGCGCACGCGAAGAGCAGGACGACCCAACCCGTCGGCGGACGCATCTCCCTCGCGCTCAGCCCGGCACAGCCCGTCGTCCCGCAGCCTCCGGTCACACTCACGGACGGACAGCCGGCCAGCGCCGCATGGGCCCTTTCGTTCCCCCCGGAACGGCGCACCGCCACGCGGGTGGACGCCAGCCTGAGCGTGGATTGGAATGGCCGCACCACGAGCCTGACGCGGAGCCTGACACTCTACCCGGGTGTCCCGCGATGGTGGACGCTGGCACCATTCGACAACAAGGGCGACGGCACGGTGGACACCGTCCTTCCGCCGGAGACCGAACCGTTCAACCTCGACAAGGCATACGCGGGCCAGGGCGACAGGGGCAGGAGGATCCACTGGCAGAAGAAGGAACGACCGGCGGATCTACCCGTGGATGCGGAACTGGTCCTGCGGTTCAAGGGCAACAACGGCTCGGCAGCGTATGCGGTCACCTGGTTCGAATCGCCCGTGGCGCGGGATGCGTTTCTGGGCATCGGGTCGGACGACGGCGTGGTAGTATGGCTGAACGACGAACGCGTGCACCGCAACCTGGTCAACCGGGGGTATGTGCCCAAGGACGACCGGATCCCGGTGCACCTGAAGGCCGGACGCAACAAACTGCTGATGAAAGTCACCCAGACTTCCGGACCGTGGCAGGCCGGCGCGTTCGTGCTCGACAAGGATGGCAACGAGAACACTGAGCTGCGCTATGTGGATGCACCACCTTGACATGGTTGTCCCGCTGGCCGGCGCACTCGCTGCGCTTCTGCTCGCGCTTCTGGCCGAATGGCTGCATGCCCGCCGGGTGCGCCGGATGGGAAGGCTGGCCTTCGGACCGGACGGCAGAGCCCGCCGCTGGACGTTTGTGGCAGCACCTCTGCGGGTGCTGTGCCTCACGGCCATGGCCTGGTCGCTGCTGACCCTGCTGATGGCGCAGGCGAACCCTGGCGGCAGCGGGAACACGCCGCGCGCGCGCACCCGCGCCGAGACCGTCTTCCTGGTGCTCGACTACTCGCCGAGCATGATGATCGAGGACGCCGGTCCGGACACCGGGAAACTGACGCGCAAACAGCGCATGCGCGATGTGGTGAAGGCCATCGTCGACCGGATGGGAGCACATGTCGACTATACGCTCGTTTGTTTCTACACGCGTACCTATCCCATTTGCGAGAAGGTCTTCGACCGCCGAGTCGTGCGCAACGTGCTGGACAACCTGCCGGTCGAGGTGGCCATGGAAACCGGGCCCACCGACGTGGGACGCGCCGTCAACGAATCGCTGCAGCGGGCCGCCGGCATGGATGGCACACAGCCCAGGTACCGGAAGAACAGCATCACGTACGTCCTCGTGACCGACGGTGACACGCAGGAGATGCCGGCACTCCAAGAAGTGCCCGACACGATCCGGGGAGCCCTGGTCCTGGGCGTAGGCGACACCGGGAAGGGCGTCGTGCTGAACGGGCACCTCTCGCGCCAGGAGCCGGCGACGCTGCAGTTCATCGCCCGGCACCTCGCTGGCGAGTATGTCGATGTCAATACGAAGCACGTGCCGTCCGCGGCGATGAGCACGCTGCTGCCTCCTGCGCCGGGACTCGCGGACCGGGGCCTCTCCCGGACCGGCGTGGCGCTTGTCCTGTTTGCAGCCATGGCCGCCCTCTATGCGCTCCTGCCGGTCGGCCTCGAGTTCTTCGGGTGTTCCTGGCGGGTGGCGCCGCGAAGCGCCGCCCGGGAGGAGCCGACATGAGGAAGTTCCTCTCCTGGCTGTGGATTGTCTCGCTCTTTCCGGTCCTCTTCTACCATTTTGACAAGGGCGGGGAGAAGCAGATGAAGCGGGAACGGGCGTGGGACCGGCTGCAGGAGATTCACGCCCTGGAACAGCAGCCGCAGGTGGATTGGGCGGCCGTCACGAACGGCTACCGGCAGATGATGGAAGTCGATCTCCCGGCAGACGAAGACCCCCTTGTCGTGTACCAGACCCGGCTGGCCATTGCCAGGGCCCGGCAGGAGGCACTCGACATCGGCGGCAGCATCGACATGCTGCGCACGCTGCTCACGGAGGTCTCCGACACGTATGGCGATGACGCGCCAATCACGCGGGCGGCCCGGGAATCCCTGGGCAAGTCGCACTACCTGGCCGCCCGGATTCTGAAGCAATCCATGGCCCCGGAAGAGGAATGGCTGCCGCATGCCGAGCGGGCCCGGCAGATCTTCCGCTACCTCGCGGAACACCGGAACCCCGCAGCCTTCCAGCGGTACGAGCACAAGGTGGCGGCAACGATGAAGCGCATGGCAGCCGAGTAGACCGTATATGCAGAATACACGCACAGATTTCCGATCAATCTGCCAGGCGATGCGGCTCCGGTTCGGCCTGGCCGGTATCCTCGCCGGCCTGTTGCCGTTGGCCGGCGTTGCCCAGACCCCGTCGGCTCCAGTCGCGTCCGGAACCACCGGGACGGCCGTCACCGGCAGCGCCAGGATCGAGCGTGCGCAAACCGCCCGCACAGAAAGCGCCGCACCGCAGGCCACGAACCCGGAGCCGAGAAACCGCGCGTCGGTGAAGCAGGACCTGCAAGCCAACCAGCCCGATGCCGTGGTTGCGCCGGCGCCCCTGCAGGCGATCAACGGAACCGAGAACCTCGATGCGGTTCTGGAACTCATGCGCAACCGGCCCAGGGAAGCCGATCCATCGGGCATGTCGGCCGCCCTCGCGTCGCTGGCCGGTCGCCAGCCGGGGACGCCCACACCGCCGAACGATCAGGATAAGAAGGACCAGCGGGAGCAACTGGGGCGCGCGCTGTCGAGTGCGACGGCCCGCGGATGGTAGCGGCGGGCCACCCCGCCGGGGTTGTTCCTTATGGCAGTTTCAAACCGAGAGACAAAGAGGCCGGACATGACAGGTAATCGGACCGTGAACTGGCAGCGCCTGTTGCGCGTTGCATTCCTCGCAAGCTGGGGGGTCTGCCCGGTCTGCGCACAGGAAGGCGGCAGCAATCCCTACGCAGGGCTGGCAACTTTCAGTTATGCGTACACGGACAAGGACATCCGCGACAACGTGCTTGCGCTCTGCGCCCTTCCAACCGCGTCCATGGATGCGGGCCGGCAGTTTCGCCTGAGCTATTACCTACGCGATTGGGCGGCCGTGCGCGATACACTGCGCAAGATGCCCCCGGAGACCGCCACCCGGGTGTATGCCAAGATCGTCTCCGACCTGAGCCGCGAGCGAGCGCCGATGATGGCCGTGGATGATTACTGCGGGCTCCTGGAGGCCTGCCCCGTGGCCCCAACCGACGCCCTGATCCGGAACCTGGGCGATCTGGCTCGCACCGTGGTGCGCCCCGAGGAGAAGGGGTTGCTGGGAGCACGGATGGAACTGGGCACGGCCTTCTTCGGCGGCCGGGACTTCACGAAGCGGCTCAACCTGGGGCGCGTCATGCGGCAGGCGCATCTCGACGACCTGGCCGGGCAGTACCTGCCGGCGCCGGCAGAGGTGAACGCGGTCACGAATGAGGCGGTGCAGCGCGAGGTCCTGCAGTTTCATAAGATGCAGGAGGAACTGCGCGCGGTTGAACAGCCCCCGGAGAAGCGCGTCGAGGACATCGAGCGGGAGTTCGCCGAAACCACCGCCGCCTGCTTCGGCGACGCGGCGTCGCGCAGAAAGGCCGAGCTCGATCTGCAGCCCTTCTTCGGCCAGCGCCTCCCGCAGGGCGCGGTGGTGGATGCCGTGCAGTCGCGCATGGCCGGGGCCAGCCGGGACCTGGTGCCTGCCTACCTGGCGCGTCTCTCGGAGATCTTCGCCTACTATCGCAACCGGAACGCGGCCCCGGTGGTGCGGCTCAACAATCTCGTGCTGCAGACCCGGTTGGCGGACCTGGTGACCGCGAAGGCCGATCCCCGGGCGGCGCCGTGGAGCCCGGTCCTCGTCTCGCTGGCAGGCAACTGGATGGCGGAAGCCGAGGACACGGTGAACAAGCGGGAGATCCTGGCGAAGACCGGCAAGAGCGAGAACTGCGTCACGCCCGGCGACCTGCTGGCCACCATTCCCACGGGCGCCTGGATGCAGTCCCTGCCGGACGGCCAGGGCGACCGCGTGCTGGTGCTCCAGGTGCGCATGCTGATGTTCGCCGGCCGGTGGGATGAGGCCTTCCAGAAGATCGTCCTCATCGGCCGCGCCAACCCGGCGGCAGCAACCCAACTGACCGCCGAATGCCTGGACCGGTGGGCGCGCATGCATGACCCCACCATCCCGGAGGACGTGCGCAAGAAGTTCGCGCTGGCGCAAACGCAGGTCGTGGTGACGCCCCTGGTGGCGGCTCGGAACCTGGCCTATTACGCCGAAATCATGGCGCTGATGCGTACGAACCACGTGCCCATGAAGGACATGGCCTATCTGCTGGACATCTACGAGCACTCCCAGAGCGCCGCGGAACCATACCGGCGCGCTGATCTCGAAAAGGTGTTCGGCCCCGTGGCTGACCTCGACCCGGCTTCCTTCCTGACGCTGGCCGTGCGCATGCGGACCGGTCTCGGCGACCGGTGGCGGAAGGCGGACGCGCAGGACCGCGCGGCGACGCTGGAGCTGGTGCGGGCCGGTTACGCCACGGCCCTGCAGATGACCGACGACTGGGCCGCCCGGCACCCGGCGGACTGGAAGGCCCTGCGCGAGGCCGGCGTCATGGCCAGCGACTGGGCCGATTTCGAGTATTTCCAGGAACTCTCCGAATCCCCAAAACCGGCGGCGCTGGCGCTGTACGATGCCAAGAACAGGCTCTCCCAGGATTATTTCCGCCGCGCGGCGGCCTGCTACCTCAAGCCGGCGGCACTGAGCGTCCGGCTGGTGGAGAACGAGGAAACGCTCTTTGTCACGTGGTTCAAGCACCTGATGGGCTTCAACTCCAACGGCGAGGTTACGCACGCCGGAAGAATGGCGCGCTGCCGGCCGCACTCCAGCGCCTTGGTGTGCATCTCGAGCGGCGCAGCATCGGTGTAGAACCCGCCGCCCGGCCGCGCCTTGGTCGCCCGGAGCGCGGTGCACCAGCGGTCGAACGCCTGGCCGGAGTACGTAGTCCAGCCGGCGCCGGCGGTCATCAGGCCGGTGGCGATCTTCGGATCAACCTTGTGAATGGCGGCGGCCACGTTGGCCAGAAGAGACTCGATCGAGACGATGTTCTGCTCGACCCACAACTCGCGCAGCCGCCCCTGGTCGGGAGCATCAAAGGCCTTCATCAGCTCTTCGCGCTCGTATGTCCGTCCCGCCGATTTCGCGAAAATGCCCAGGCAGGTCGGACAGAAGCAGCCGTAGGCCACGCCATGGTGGTGCATGCGGATGTCGTCGTCCACCCAGATGAAATCCGGTCCGGCCTCGGCGACCAGTTCGTACATGGCCTGCACATAGGCCCGCATCTCCGGTGTATTCGGACAGGCGCAACTCTTCGAGACGCCCCCGTCGTGGCCGACCATCGCTTGGAACGGCAGCGGCGGCATATACGACCACCCCTCGTTGATGTGGCCGATCGTGCAGAGCACGTTGATGCCCGCCGACGGGATGCCCGCCTGGCGGAAGGCCTTCAGGCGCTGCGCTGCCGATTCCATTCGCCGCGCGTAGTCGTCCAATGGAGTGTAGAGGTGATGGGTGACCGTCTCGAACAGCGCCACCTCGTCCACCACGGACCGGTGCTGCAACAGCAGGTCCTGCAGGCGGTTGAATTCCTGATCGTTATCCCACAGGGGCAGACCAATCCGCCAGGACAACGTGAGTTTGGTTTCTGGACTTTGAGACATATTAGCCGCCTTTCGTTTCAGAGCGGGGCAATGACCACCGTGACCACAGCAACGAGCATTTCTCGCCTGCCGCAACTCTTTGGTAGCACACTGTGAACAGACTGCCGTCGGCCAGTTCCACGGTCGAGGGATAGCCCAGGTCGCCGTCCGGACCGTCATCGCGGATGATCCAGTCGTGATCCCAGGTCTTGCCATCGTCGCGACTGAAGGCCACGCGTTGGCCGTACGGCGCCTGGCGATAGCCGTAGGTCAGGATCAGCAACCCCGAGGAATGCCGCAGCAGATGCGGCGGCGAACCGTGGAAGCCGAGCGGCTTCGGCACGCTCCAGGTGCGGCCGCCATCCGTGGATTCGGTCTGCATGATGCTGAAGTCCAGGAGGCCGGCTGTTTTGAGATCTTTGCCGCCGCCATTCTCGATGCGGATCATGCCGAGCAACGTGCCGGAGGGGAGTTCGACGACGTGCGGCTCATGGTAGTTGTCCGGGGCAGTGTCGGGGTGTACGGGCACAGGCCCCAGGACTTCCCAAGTCAGGCCTCCGTCCTTGCTGCGCGCCGCAGCAATTCTCCCAGGAGACTGCCGCTACAAACCCAGAAGAAACCCCAAAC
>CAYQJG010000045.1:0-14291 GCA_964417715.1 uncultured Lentisphaerales bacterium
AGGCGCCAGAGGCGCCTACCGCCCGTCGCCCCAATCGCTTAGCCGTAGATTTGGGGGATGGCGGAGCCGTTGACCCCCGCCCCGGATTGTGCTACTTTCAATCGTGTTTGATGGATGCCATCTTTTGCGCTGTTCATCAATCACGCTAGACATAGGTGAGCCATGATCATCCGCACGTCCTATCTCGACAAGATACAGCCCTGCCTTATCTGGACGCCATCTACAGCACGATCCTGCTGAAGGATGTTGTCGAACGCCACCAGATTCGCAACACGGCGCTTCTCGGCAATATCAGTCGCTACACGTTCGACAACATCGGCAACCTTCTCTCGGCCAACCGCATCAGCACCTACCTGAAGAGCCAGCGTGTCGCCGTCAACGTTCAGTCCGTCGTCAACTACCTCGCTGCATTGACCGACGCCCAACTGTTCTTCCGGGTGCCCCGTTACGATATCCGCGGCAAGCGCCATCTGGAGATCAACGACAAGTTCTACGCCACCGACCTTGGCCTGCGTCATTCGCAGATCGGCTTTCGAGACGGCGACATCTCGGGGATCATGGAGAACCTGGTCTATGTCGAGTTGCGGCGACGCGGCTACCGCGTCTCGGTGGGGCAGTGGGGCAATCAGGAGGTCGACTTCGTCGCGGAGAAGAACGGAACCCCCCACTATTTCCAGGTCACCCTGCATCTGGACGCCCCGGCGGTTGTCGCGCGAGAGACGGCATCCTTGCTGGCCATCAACGACAATGACCCGAAAACGATCATCGCCATGGACCGCATCCACGGGGACAGCATCAACGGTATCAGGGTGCTCTCGCTAACCGATTTCCTCGCCGGTCTCTGAGACCGGAAGCCGGGGGGCGTTTGCCCGCCCCGCCTTCGGACTCGCCTGCCCCGCCGTCGGTCGCGTACACTTATGGGGCAAAGGATGCTCCCATGACCGAACTGATCGTTGCACTGGATGTTGCCTCGCTGGCCGAGGTCGAACAGGTTGTCGCGCTGCTCGGCCCCTCGGTCGGGTTCTACAAGATCGGCCTCGAACTCTTCAGCGCCGAAGGGCCGGAAGTCGTGCGCTGCGTGAAGGCGCACGGCAAGCGCGTGTTTCTCGATCTCAAGCTGCACGACATCCCGCGCACGGTCGAGCGTGCCGTGAAGACCGGAGCCGCGCTGGGCGTGGACCTGATGACCATCCACGCCTCGGGTGGCCGCGCCATGATCGCCGCCGCCAAACAGGGCGCGCATGGCGCGGGACTCGCGTCTCCGCGTATCCTGGCCGTGACCGCGCTGACGAGTCTCGATCAGGCCGACCTGGCCGACCTTGGCATCTCGCGCTCCATGGCCGACCATGTGGCGGCCCTGGGCACGCTGGCCATCGGCGCGGGCGCCGACGGCATCGTCTGCTCGCCCCATGAAGTCGGCCAGATGCGCCGCCGGCTCGGACCGGCCGCCCTGCTGGTGACCCCGGGCGTGCGCCCGGCCGGCGCGGACGTGGGCGACCAGAAACGGGTTGCCACGCCGACGGCCGCCGTGCGCGACGGCTCAACGCACCTGGTGGTCGGCCGCCCCATCCTCGAAGCCGCCGACCCGCGGGCGGCCGCGGCGGCCATTCAGGCGGAAATCCGCCTGGCGGGCGGATGAACGAACGTGGATGCCGCCATGCCACTGGACGAACCCCTGCACAGTTACCGTGAGACGCTCGCGGTCCGAGCCAATGAAACCGACGAACAGGGGCGGGTCACCGCGCCGGCCCTCTGCAACTACCTGCAGGAGATGGCCGCTACACATGCCGGACGCCTCGGCGTCGGCATCCAGGCGCTGCGCGACACCGGCCGTACGTGGATGCTGTCGCGCCTGTATGTGCGCGGCCTGCAGTGGCCGGTCTGGCGCGACACGCTGACCGTGGAGACCTGGCCCTCGGGTGTGCGCAGCCGACTGGTCGCGACGCGCGACTTCCGGGTGCGCAACGCCGCCGGCGCCGTCGTCGCGGAGGCGATCAGCGAGTGGATCTACGTCGACACGACGACGCTCAGAATCATGCGGTTGCCGGATGATCTGCTCGCCCTGGCGCCCGCCGGCACACCGCGTGTCGACCTGCCCGAGGCGGGCCGTCTGCCGGAACTGACCACGGTTGCCTGGGCGACGCGCGTGACGGTGCGCCGCAGCGAGATCGACTACAATCACCATGTCAACAACGTGCATTACGCCGACTGGCTGTTTGAGCCGCTGCCACCGGAGGAAACGGCGGGCACGCTGGCCACGCTGGACATCAGCTACCGGGCGGCCGCACAATATGGCGACACGGTCCTGACCGAAGCCGCGCGCCTCGACGACCACACGCTGGTGCATCGCATCCGGCGTGAGCGCGATGGCGTCACGCTGGTGCAGGCCAGAACCGTCTGGGCCTGAGGCCGGCCGCACCCGCAACGGAACGACGGAAAACGGAAGTCACCATGAAGATGCCATTTGCCGCAGCCCTGATCGTCGTGATCGTCTCGGGTTGCGCGTCAAACCCCGGACCGTTGCCAACGACCGCCCCGGCGCCAGCCGCGCCGCCGGCCGTGGCCGTCATGCCCGCCGCCGGCGCCCAGGGCAACAGCAGAGCGCCCGTGTTGGCCAGCCAATGGCTCGACGAGCCTGCGACGAACGCCATAACGGGCCGGTCGCCGGCGCTGCCGCTCGTGGGCGATCCCAAGCTGACCGAGGCGGCCTACCAGTCCATTCAGGAGCCGCGCCCTGAACCCAGCACGGTCAACGTCGGCGCAAGCGCCAGCGTGGAGACGCAGTTGTCCGACCACTTCTACCTGCGCCGGTCAGGCGCATACTGGCAGCCGGTGCGGGTGCCCTAGCCCTATGGCGCCGCAGGCGCGGCCGGTGTCTGCCCCGCCTTCGATTCTGGCCACCAGGCGGGAAGCACCTTCAGCTGATCGAGAGGCGGTGTCTTGCCCGAGTTGCGGTATCCCTTGGCGTAGAGTTCTGCGGCTGCGGCGCGGTTGCCCGTCAGATCTACAAGCTTCTCGGCACATTCCATAGTCAGCCGGCCGTTGACCCTGTCGACCTCCTGTTGCGAGCGGGGCAGGTCGCTATTCCGTACCCACCCCTTGGCAGCCGCCAGCCGGCCTGCTTCCTCCTCGGCGAACACGAGGTAGGCGGTCACGTCCGACAGCAGTTGGGCATCTCCAGCCAAGTAGGCATTCTCGACCAACTCGCTGGAGGCGCGCGTGGTCGCCCGCCCGGAATACGCGTGCATCTTGAGGTTCTCGATCTCCACTGCACATACGTCCTTCAGGTCGCTGGGCGCGCCCGGAAGCGACTGGTACTTCTGTCTTACGGCATCGATGGCCCGGATTCTGGCGAGGTCGATGTCGTAATCTTTTCTCATTAATTCCAGCCGACGACGCGTCAGCTTCCCGGCCGTGGCCCAGTCGTGATTCAGGCGCGCGGTAGCCAGGCCGTATTCGACATCGCATAGCGGCAGGTCGTATTCCGCAATCATCTGCGCCTGGTGCTCGTGGTGAGCGAGGTCCATTTCGAGGCGCCGCCAGCCAGCCCCCTCCTCGTAGTCCTTGATGACGGCGGGCTTACGACTCAACTCTTTCCGGCCATTGGCGATGGTCTCTTGCGACAAGGCCAGACCCGACCGGTAGTTCGCGATCCCGCTGTCATACTTCGCCTTCTCAAACTGGAGATTGTGTTCGAGGTCCTTGCGCTGCCGCTCGGTGAGTTCGACGGAAATCGTGACGTTCCGCTTGGCGGAGTAGCCGATACAATCGGCCGTGATGCTGATCGGCATATCGCCCGGCGGCGGGTTCATCAACAACCGGACGCCGGCGTCCGAATCATCGCTCCCCTCCGTCTCGCAGAAGCGCATGGCGCCTTCCCTGCGGGTGCTGAACAGGTGGACATCGCGGACCCCGTCGTTGATGATGACGTGCGCACCGTGAAAGTTGAAGTACTGGTTGTCGAGACCCATGTAGACGAACAACTGGGGCTTCCCCATGTCTTTACGGACATAGACCGCCTTCTCGCCGATATCCTCTCTACCGTTCAGTCCGACGAAAATCACGGCCTTGCCGGGCCCGACGACGCTGGACAGGATCTCACGCCCCGGCTTCCCGTATTGCGGAACCGACTGCTCCCCGACGCGGTAGTAGAGCGGCACATCCGGCCACTGATTGCGCCGGGAATGCAGGTACGGGTAGTCAAGGGCAAGCAGCCACCTGTTCTTTGCGATCCGCTCGTACTTGGCCTTGGTGTCGATGTCCGGGACAATCGGTTTCCCGGGCCGGCACGTGAGGTCGGAAACCTTCGTGAAGGGGCCGCCCTCCGTGGTCGACAGGTAGATGCTGTAGTTCACGCTGGCGCCCGGCTGCTTGCGGTCCAGTTCCACCAGGCCGTCACTCGTGACACGTATCCCGGTCCCCGACTGCAAATTCACGCTGTCGTACCGCCGCAGCTCGACCTGAAGAGGCCCTGTCGGCTGCAGCATGCATGCGTAACTGCCGAAGAGATAACCGGCGGCGAGGAATCCGGCGGCCGCGTTCTTGCCGCCATCCGGGCCGACCATGCCCTCGGGCATGGGAATCGGGTATTTCCCGAGCGCGGGCAGCCCGGACACCGTCTTGGGAACCACACGGTTCGGGATCTTCGCCTCCTGACAGAATACGAACGTGAGGAACAGCGGATTGACCGGATCCTGGTCGCCGGCTTTCTTCGGCTGGTCGGGGCCGAGGGCGTCAAGATAGGCCTTGAGAACCCCGGCATCATCATCGCTCAGCGGCAGCCCGCGATAGGTCTTTGACGCGTACGCCGCGCGGACATCGTCCGGACCGAGTTGATACCACACGACTTCGTAAGGGGGCATGTAGATGTCGGGGTTTGCGGTGATCTTGACGTCGGGGGTGATCACGGTCCGGTTGTCGGCGCCGGTGGAACAGACAAGGCCCACTTTGACGACCGGCGGAGCTTCGGGCATGTGACGCAGACGCAGCGCCTGGGCCAGGGCGTTGAGCTTGACGGCCTCGACCGGGTCGACGCCAGCCGACGTGAGCGCCTCCTGCGTGGACGGGATCAGCCGCACCGGCGGCTCAACCGCCATCTCGCCCAGCACGTTCATCACCTCGTGGTGCTGGCGCTTGCGGAAGCGGATTTCCTCCGCCTTGGCCGACTGCTCGAGGAATTGCCCGCGCGCCAGCCACAGCCGCTTGCTGCGCTCCCAGTCTTCCCCGAGACGGTCACCCAGCGCATCTCCAGCCTCCTTGAACACGTGCGGGTTCCACGTGCCATCGCCGACACCGGCGGCCTGCAGCGCCTGAGGCAGGATGTCCCTGCGGATGCGAAGCCAGTCCTCCGCGTAGATCCGCAAGTTCTTCATATCCGCCTTGGCTTCCTCGTCGGTGAGGCGGTACGGGTAGAGGCTGTCGCGCTGAATCTGCAGCGCCAGTTCGCTATTGGTCTTCATCGCCTCGAGGTAGCGCTGTGCGCGCTCGACCTTGAGGTGCCGGGCGCTCAGAAGGTCCAGCTCCTCCTGCAGCGCCACCAGCCGGACAGGGTCCTTCTCCGCCTTGACGAGGCCGGGCAACTGGGCGAGACGATCCGCGTCCTCCCGGGTGAATGTGCGCGTGAAGTCAATGTCGCCGGCGTTCGCGCGCGAGTAGAAGACGACCGGCTTGACGCGCGCGAGGATCGCCCCCGGCGTGTTCATCGCGCACGCGGTGAAGTCGGGCGCGCTCGGCAGGTCGACGCGCCTATGCGTGGCTTGGTCGTTGTGTTCAAACCGGTTGATTTCTGCGTTGTAGGCTTCCCACGCGGCGCGCTTGGCGCCCAGTTCCTGCTCCCGGCGTAGCATCTCGCTCAGCATCCCCTTGGCGTTGGGGACTTCTTCGTACGGCCCGGCGCGCACATCCAACTGGGCGATCTTCTCCTGAAGGCCGGTCAGTTCCTGCTCGTCATCTCCGGTGAACGGTTTGACGCTGCGCGCGTCCACGCCGAACTCCTGCAGCGCCGGTCCGACCCAGCCCTTGTAGGCTGCATCGGCCAGGCCGTTGCTGATCGGGCGCACAAACTCGTTCTCGTAAATGACGAGGGCGGAGTCGCCGACGGCCAGCGTCATCTGGAACCAGCCGACCTCGGGGATGAGGTAAGAGAGCACGAGGATCGCGCGCATCTGCCAATCGGCGTCAACCGCGGCCTTCAACTGGCCGAAGACTGGGATCATGTAGAGCGCCTGCTGCATCGCAGCCTGCCGCCAGACCTTCGGGTCGCCGTCGCTCTCGGCATAGGCGCGCATGACCTCGACGCCCGCCTGGTAGCTGCCAGGGTCGCAGATGTAGTGCGTGACAACGCGCCCTGTGATGCACATGGCGCGATTGTTGACGGGCATGGTCAGCGCTTTCCAGCCGCGTGCCTGGCAGAACTCGACGATCTTGGCCGGCGGCTCGGGCGCGCCGAGTCCGACTTGCGAGAGCACGAGGTGCGCGAACCGCCCGGACCAGCGTTCCCATGTCCGCGTACGCGCCTCTGCGCTCGCCAAGGCGAGTTGCCTGGCTTCCATCTCATAGAAGGCTTTGTAGATCGAGGGATACTCGGCAAACGCCTTTTCCGCCCACTTGGGGTTGCGGGCATCTTCGACAAGGGCTTTGACCTTGGCCAGTTCCTCGGGGGTGAACTGCCGTCCACCCTTGTCCACCAGCTTGCCGGTTGCATCGTAAATCGGCGGGCTGCGTCCGCGCTCCAGTTCGCGCATGCAGCGGTCGACGAGTTCCTGCGGCAGTTCGCGAAACGAGAGCATGAGCTGAAGCCGGGCGATGTCCGAATGGTTTGCGAAAATCTCCGCTTTGGCCTTCTCCCAGGCTTGCGGGTCGATCCGGCCTTCGGGGTCTATGGCTTTGCGCACGTCGTCTGCGTTGACCAGCTTCTCAACGTCGTTCCGCACCGGGCGGTTCGGATCGACGATCAGCCAGTCGAGCACGCGCTCCCTGCAGTTCCTGGCAATGTTATAGGTGAGAAACTCCTGGCAGCGCGAGCGATAGGCGGCCAGCGCAAGTTCGCGGGCCTGCGCGCGGGCGTCCGGGTCCCCGGGCGCGGACTCGCCAAACTCGGCCGCCAGCGGCGCCATCAACTTCTCGACCAGCGCATCGTTGAGATTCTGCTGCTTGTGCGCCTGGCGCATCGCGGCCGAGATGTCGAGGCACTTCTTCCAGCGGTTCAGGAAGGCCTCAGGCAGGTCCGCGCCCAGTGCTTTCCTGAGGTACTCCGTTCGTTTTTCAGCGCTAAGCGATTCGTACTCGACCCCCTTCTCCGGGATCGCGCCCTCGATGAAGGCCAGCAGGAACGCGGCGTCGTTCAGCGCACGCAGGTGGTATTTCACCTCCGGGATGCGATCATTCAGGTGGTGCATATGTTCGATGTAACTGGCAACCGCCGAGTCGTAGGCGTGCCCGCGCGCCAGGTCGGGCTTGACGCCGTTGAACATTACCTCCACCGCGCGTTCCCGCGCCACTTCCTGGCACCGGTAGCTCCCTGCCGCGTCCGGACCGATGCGCTGCATCGCCAACTGGTCGGTGTTGGCAACGCCCAGCCGCTTGACCTCGTCCGCCAGAGCCTGCGGCCGGCTCTCCGCGCGGGCCGGCTTACCCGCCTCGATGTCGGCCTGCGGGCGCAGCTTGTTTTCGATCGCCTGGGCCTGCCGTTTCTGGACCTGCGAGACGATGGCCCCGATGTAGGTGTAGGCTCCGGGCGTCTTGCGCAGGTTCAGCATGGTCTCGGCAATCTGCAGCTTCACCGGGCGAAGGTTGTGCGCATCGATCTGCGCCTGGGTCAGGCGCCACTCCGGCGGGTTGTCCGCGCCCGCAATCGAGCAGATGTCGAAGCTTTCCGTGGTGATGCCCTTGCGCTGGCCGTCGAACTTCCGCTTGAAGAGCCCGCACAACTCCGCGTCAAACTTCTCGACGCGCACCTCGCGGCCGTCGGGCTTGATCTCGTAGACCTGCAGGGTCTGGTCCATGTCGCTGGCCATTCCCGACGCCTGGTTGCCGGTGTCGGAACGGTAGATGGCCCACTTTTTTTCCGTGCCGACGCTGATCAGCGTCTCAAGCACCATCGCGGTGCGCAGATCGGCCATCGCGAGGCTGTGGGTCTCGCCGATGACCTTCTGCTGAATCAGCGCCTTGACGGTCTTGTAGTCGGCGACACGGTAGATGTCGCACATCGCCTCCACGGTCATCGGTCTGTCCGCATTCAGGCCGGCCCAGTCCTGGTAGACCTTTTTCGCGGCGTCAAACTTGGCCTGGTCAATGGTCTCGGGCGCGTGGTCGCTGCCTCCCGCGGCTTGCGGGAACTTAGGAATGACGATTCGCTTGTACGCCTGGCGCTGCGTCTCGAGGGGATCCTCTTCCTCGGTGTGCGCCGCCGCCGATTTGCTCAGCCCGATCACAGAGAAATGCGTCACGGCGCCGAGGGCCGAACGGCCGCCGGGCTGGACAATGGCCTTGCGGCCCGTGTTCAGCCATTCGGCAAGGTCGTTGTCGTAGGTAACGATCCACAACTCGGCACCCGGGCTCATCGGCTCGGCCAACGGCCACGTGACCGGCGCCTCGGTTCCGAAGCGATAGCCCGATGGCTCGAACTCGGCCGCGGCTACAGGGCCACCGTCCGCGTTGACCTTAGGCAGGCGTGCGAGCGCATCCTTGTCCAGCGCCCGGACCTTGACTTGCGCAGACATGGCGCCGGGCGCTTTGATGGTGACCCCGCCGCCACTGACGGTTGCGGGTTTCCTGCCCCCGCTGCAGCCGCCGGGCAACCCCCACAGGAGGCTCGCGGCAAATAGGGTGCACAGCCAGAGAGTCCTTCGCAGTTTCATCTTCCCCCCCCCCCCGCCCGCCCGGCTACGACACGCGACAGAGCAACCCCTTGAGATAGAGCCCTTCCTCGAAGCAGATGCCTTCGGGGTGATCGGGGGCCTGACCCAGGTGCGCGAGAATCTGCACGTCGCGGTGCGCATCGACCGCGGCGTCGGCGACGACCTTGTGGAACAACTCCCGCGAGACGAGGCCGGAGCAGGAGAAGGTGGCCAGCAGGCCGCCAGGACGCAACAATTTCAACCCCAACAGGTTAATATCCTTGTAGCCGCGGCAGGCCGCCATGACGTGCGCCTTGGCGTCGACGAATTTGGGCGGATCGAGCACGATCAGGTCAAACGTCCGGCGCGCATCGCGGAACTTGCGCAGCACATCGAACACGTTGCCTTCGATGAACTCGGTCGGCAAGGCGGCGAGACCGTTCAGCGCCGTGTTGGCACGGGCCAGCTCGAGTGCGGACGCTGACAGGTCCACATGCACAACCGACTTGGCGCCGGCCACGCCAGCCGCCACGCCGAACCCGCCGGTATAGGAGAAGGCATTGAGCACGTCGGCGCCTGCGGCACAGGCCGCCACGGCGGCGCGGTTCGCCCGCTGGTCAAGGTAGAAGCCGGTCTTGTGGCCCTGCAGCACGTCGACTTCGAAGCGGCAGGCCCCTTCGCGGATCGTGATGCGCGCGGGTGGCTCCGCTCCGGCCAGCACGCCCGTCGCAGGCGGCAGACCCTCGCGGCTGCGGACTTCGGCGTCGCTGCGCTCGAAGATCCCGGCGCAGGGACTCAGTTTCGCGAGCAGTTCGACGATCGTCGGCTTCCAGTGCTCGACGCCGGCCGCGGTGAACTGGCAGACCAGGTAGTCGCCGTAGCGATCCACGATCAACCCCGGCAGACCGTCGGACTCCGCATTGACGAGCCGCAGCGCATCGCCATCGAGCTTGAGCGCCACCCGTGCCGCCAACGCGTGTGCCAGCCGCTGCTCGAAGAAGGCGGCATCGATCGTCTCGGCCGCGGGATCGAAACTCCACATCCGCACGCGGATCTGGGACCCGGGAGACCACGCCCCGAGGCCCAGCACGGTGCCGTCGCTGCTAACGACGCGCACGGTTTCGCCGCTGACCAGGTCACCCTCGGTCGTCGCGACGGCGCCGGAGAAGATCCACGGATGGCGGCGCTGGATGGTATGTTCGCGGCTCTTGGCGAGTGTGATGCGTTTCATGGCGCGAGTGTGAGTCACGGCACGGTGGCAGTGCAAGCAGGAAAGCTACCCCACGCACGTGTTCGCCGCGTCCTCGATCCGGTACACGCCGGGGTCATCCGGAGAGACACCTGCCACGGCCAGGGCGGCGGCGACGCTGGCCGCGGGCTGCACGCCGAGCAGGGCCGCATCGGCGGCGGAGAGTCCGGGACAGACCGTGAAGACGCGGACGCCACGGCAGGCCGGATCGGTGAGGTAGCGCAGGCGCACGGCCTTGTGGTCGCCGAGCCGGTAGCCGCGCCGGCGGATTTCGGCCATGGCAGCCGCGTACGTTGGCGCGTCGCGGAGCAGCATTGTGAAGGCGGACTGCCCGACGCCTTCGGGGCAAGCGGCCACCAGGATGATCGTCCCGCCGTCGCGCACGGCGGCTTCGCAATTCTTGATCCCCTTCTCGGCCTGGTAGAAACTGCACGCCAGGGCCCCGGTCACCTCGGCAACGAGCGCATGGGCCGGTTGCGGAATGTGGCGCAGGTAGGCGGACTTGACGCATGGCGCGAGCGCGTCCAGCGCATCCAGCGGCGCGCCGCCGGCCGCGTCGATGATCGCATCGCCGACCTGCATCAGGTTCACCGCCGCCACGCGGCGCCCCGCCGTCACGGCGGCGAGCAGGCGCACGATACCGGCATGCACCGGCGACGCGTCGGGCCGGCACGGCCGGCACGCCGGATCGAGCGCACCGGCATGGTTGCGTTCGATTTCGTCGTAAGCCGCACAGCCGATCGTGAGGGTCTTGTGCGCGCCGGTGAAGCCGGCGAAGTAGTGCGGCTCGACGCTGCCGATCGCCAGCACGGTGCGCGCCTGGACGAGCCAGGGATGGGCGTACCAGCCGTCCGGACCGTCGAGACGCGCCAGGTCGACGCTGTGGGCGTTGTGCCAGGCCAACTCGGCCGCGCCCGGCAACCCCGCCGCAAACGCCCGGCGCACCTCGGGCGCGAAACGGTGACTGCCCGTCGCGACCAGCACGCGCGTGCGCGAAACGTCGAACACCCCGGACATCGCGCGCAACACGGCCGGCGTCGCGGTGGCGCGCTGCGGGTCGTTGACCACCAGAAGATCGGGCGCGTCCTCGCCCAGCACCGCACGCGCCTGCACCAGAGCGGCGCGCACGGCGCCGGGTTGTACGGCCGGAATGATGGGCGAGAGCGTGTTCATGGGTAGAGGAAGGTCAAGTTAGTGTCACGTAGTTGGCGCGTTCGATCGGAAGAGGAAAGGAGGGAACCGCAGATTGCCGAATGTCGGTTTTCGAATGTCGAAGTGGCCATCGGCATCGGCCGGAGGCACTTCGGCATTCCGCGGTTCGACATTCGTCAATCTGCGGTTATGAGGCCCTGAATCCATGGCTCCCAGGCCACACACGTAACAAACTACAGCATGTTTTGCGTGCTGGCAAACCGCAGATGGCCGAGCGGACCGCGGGAACTCGCAGGGTGACACAGCAGAGACCGCGAGGGTGCGCGGGAGGGACTGAGCGCTCGACGGTTGGGCGCGGGCAGGTTAGTCTGGTTCGGCATGTGCACCCCGAGAAAGGCCCCGCGTTGAAAACCGGCATCCGCAAGATCGACGAACACCTGCATGAACTGCTCGGGCCGCTGGATGAGGGGCCGCGTCGCTTTCTGACCTTCCTGTTCCTGAACGTCATGTCGTGGCAATCCCTGATCGGCACGGTGCTGGTGCTGCATGCCCGCGCACTGGGGATCGACGCGGCACGGGTGGGCGTGCTGAATTCGTTCATGTACTTCGCGAGCATCCTGGGCCTGGTGACCAAGCCGCTGGCGGAACGGATCGGGTCGCGCCGCCTGCTGATGAGCGGCTGGGTGATGCGGAACATTCTCGTTGCGCCGGTTGTCGGCATGCCGTGGGTCTTCGCACACTGGGGCGTCACGGGAGCGACGATCCTGCTGGGCAGCACAACCTTGCTGTTCTGCGTAACGCGCTCGCTGGCCGGCATCGCGTGGGCGAGTTGGCAACATGAGATCGTGCCGCCCGATCACCTGGCGCGCTACTACACGCTCGAGACGATGCTGACGCGGTTGCTGACGGTGGGTTTCGGCATCATGGCCTTCGTGCTGCTTGGTGATCATCCGCCCCTGTGGCGGTTCTCTGTGATCGCCGCTGTCGGCGTCACCGCCGGCCTGCTGAGCATCCGCGCCCTGGCGCGCGTGCCCGGCGGCGCGCCGACGGCGGTGCCGGGCCAACACACCCCGTGGCACCGCGGCTTCGAGCCGGCCCTGCGTGACCGCACGTTCATGCACCTGCTGTTCGGCACGGCGCTGAGCAGCTTCGCGCAGGCCGGCCAGATGCTGCTGTTCGCCCTGCTGCTGCGCGACCACCTGCACCTCGGCCCGGGGTTGATCCTGCTGCTGACCTCGACGGGCAGCGCGCTCACGCTCATAACGGCGAGCCGTTGGCGGCGGATCGCAGACGCGCACGGCAGTCCCGTGACGCTGGCATCCACGACGCTGCTGCTCGCGCTCTGCTTCGCCGGCATGGCACCGCTCGGGACCGGGCGGGCGCCGCTGGCCTACATCCTGTTGCTCTGCCTGATCATACCGGTGGCCGAGACCGGCAACTACGTCGCCGGGTCGCGCGCACTGATGTTGCGCATGGACGCCCACCACCGCCATGCCTACAACGCCGTCTGGGGCGCCGGACTGGCAATCGGCGGCGGCGTGGCATCGGTCGTGGCCGGGATGTTCGTGCAGGGCGGCGGAACCGGTCGCTATGTTCTGGCTTCGGTAGTCAACGCACTCCTGATGCTGACCGCCGCCTCCTGGTTCATCCGATTGCCTGAGCGTGGCTGCAGCTATGGCGCCGTGCAGACGCGACTCTTTGATCCGCGGCACCCCCTGCCCAGCATCCTGCGCATCTGGGGGTACGTGTTCCGTCCGGGCGTGTCTGCCAAGGAGATCGGTGCGGCGGACGGTCGCTGATTCAGGCCTGCGCCCGGGCGCGGCATTCGACCAGCACATCCGCCGGCAGGCAGCGGACGGCCAGCCAGACCAGCGTGCCGACAATCACGACATCATCCAACTGCCCAAGCACGGGGATGAAGTCGGGGATCACGTCGATCGGGCTGACGAAATAGGCCAGGGCCGCGGCGAGCAGCACGCGGGCCAGCCAGGGCGTCCGCGCATGCCCCAGCACCAGGCGATAGAAGGCAATCTCGGTGCGCAGCCGCCGCGCCCAACGCGCGATGCGTCCCTCCGGCGCGGGCGGGTCGGTGGCAATCGGCTTGATGGTTGGAGGCATTGCTCTGACGGGTTGACGGGATCACGCGGAACGGGCGCTGCAACGGAGACGCCCGCCGCGCCGACAAGACTGCATGATGCCGCCCGTCCTGTCAAAACAATCGCGGAAGCTGTCCACGGAACCGCATCGGCGGCGTCGGCGGCCCGGGCGCTCCACGGGCGGCCCGGGCGCTCCGCGGGTGGCCCGGGCGCTCCGCGCACGGGACTGCGCACGTTCCAGGCGCGTCACGGCACCCGTCCCGTGCGCGGAGCGCCCGGGCCACCAACTGCGCGCCAACCCCAGGCATCCGGAATGCGATGGCGTGGCAGGTGTCGTGATAACACGCGCTCACACGGTGGCGGGTTGCGCGGCGCCGGCGACGCCAGAACTCCGCGTTGCATCGCACCGCTCATGAGGCCATTACGACAAAGTCTATCCAGGCGGACCTTGCGCTGGGTCAAGGCTGCTGGACAGGTGCCTCGGCTCGCGCGCGGTTGGTGGCCCGGGCGCTCTGCGCACGGGACTGCGCGAGTTCCAGGCGCGTCACAGCACCCGTCCCGTGCGCGGAGCGCCCGGGCCACCAACTGCGCGCCAACCCCAGGTGCGCGGGGCTTCGCTGCACTCGTCCCGTGCGCGGAGCGCCCGGGCCACCAGCTTCTCGCCAACCCCAGGCACTCGGAATGCGATGGCGTGGCAGGTGTCGTGATAATACGCGCTCACACGGTGGCGGGTTGCGCGGCGCCGGCGACGCCAGAACTCCGCGTTGCATCGCACCGCTCATGAGGCCATTACGACAAAGTCTATCCAGGCGGACCTTGCGCTGGGTCAAGGCTGCTGGACAGGTGCCTCGGCTCGCGCGCGGTTGGTGGCCCGGGCGCTCTGCGCACGGGACTGCGCGAGTTCCAGGCGCGTCACAGCACCCGTCCCGTGCGCGGAGCGCCCGGGCCACCAACTGC
>CAYQJG010000045.1:14391-34941 GCA_964417715.1 uncultured Lentisphaerales bacterium
GCGGGGCTTCGCTGCACTCGTCCCGTGCGCGGAGCGCCCGGGCCACCAGCTTCTCTCCAACCCCAGGCACCCGGAATGCGATGGCGTGGCAGGTGTCGCGATAACACGCGCTCACACGGTGGCGGGTTGCGCGGCACCGACGACGCGAAACATCCGCGTTGCACCGCACCGTTCATGAGGCAGTTACGACAAAGTCTGCCCCGGCGGACCTTGCGTTGGGTCAAGGCTGCTGGACAGGTGCCTCGGCTCGCGCAGTTGGTGGCCCGGGCGCTCCGCGCACGGGACTGCGCGAGGTCCAGGCGCGTCACAGCACCCGTCCCGTGCGCGGAGCGCCCGGGCCACCAACTGCGCGCCAACCCCAGGTGCGCGGGGCTTCGCTGCACCCGTCCCATGCGCGGAGCGCCCGGGCCACCAACCGTGCGGGACGAATGCCGCTCGCCCAGCGCTTGGCACGACAGGCCGGAAGCGGCTACACTGCGGCATCATGAAAGCGATCGTGCAGCGCGTGTCGGAGGCTTCGGTGACGGTCGAGGGGCGGGTTGTGTCGCAGATTGGGCCGGGGCTGCTGGTCCTGCTCGGCGTCAGGCGCGAAGACACGCTCGCCGATGTCGACGTACTGGCACGCAAACTCCCCGCGCTGCGGATCTTCAAGGACGACCAGGACCAGATGAACCGGTCGGTGATGGATACCGGCGGCGAGATCATCGTCGTCTCGCAGTTCACCTTGTACGCGGATACACGCAAGGGCAACCGTCCCGGCTTCAGCGCCGCCGCGCGGCCGGAGCGCGCCACCCCGCTCTACGAGGAGCTGGTGCGCCGCCTGCGCGCACAACTCGGCGAGGCGCGCGTCGGCACCGGCGTCTTTGGCGCATCCATGCAGGTCCGGTTGCTCAACGACGGCCCGGTGACCGTGGAGCTGTGCACCGACAGCCGCGAGGCGGCGCTTGTGCCACAGGCGCCGGGAGCGTAGAATAGCAGCGTGGTGAGCGTTTGACTGCGAAGGGAGGGCATTATGAGCATCAACCTGCGTCGCATCCTCTGTCCGGTGGACTTCTCCACGCATTCAGACCACGCCATGCGCTATGCGGCCGCGCTGGCCGGCAAGTTCGGCTCGGAACTGACGCTGCTGCACGTCGTTGCGCCGGTAGTTGCCGCCCTGCCCGGCGAGGCGGCGCTTCAGGATCTGGTCCAGGCCAATACGGAAGAAATCGAGGCTGCCTGCCGCGAACGACTCGACAAGATGGTCGGCGAACTGGCGGCGCAGGGCATGAACGTCGCGTGCCGGGTTCTGAACGGCGTACCGTACCTGGAGATCATCCGCTATGCCCAGGAGAGCGAGACGGATCTGATCGTGCTGGGCACGCACGGCCGGACGGGCATCGCCCAGCTCCTGATCGGCAGCGTGGCGGAACGCGTGGTGCGCAAGGCGCCCTGTCCGGTTCTGACCATCAAGCATCCGGAACATGAGTTCGTGATGCCTTGAGGCGAACTACGCCTGGGACTGCGCGACCCGGTCCCAGTCGTATACGCCGGCAATCCGCTGGCCGGGCGGCACGGTGAGGAAGTCATCGGTCTGCCAGTGCCCCGCGATCAGCGCCTCGATCAGCCGCATGTCGCCTGCAAGCTGCACATATTCCTGTCCGGCCGCTTCGGCTTGCGCGCGGAACTTCTCAACCAGACCGAGACCCAGGCCGGCCGTCTCGGGTATGGTGATGAACACGGCGCGCCGGTCCATGTGCGGGGGGTGCATCTCGTCCCAGATGTAGCGCGCATTCTCCTCGCCATACTGCTTCACGTACTCGATGTACGTGGCATCGCGCTCGATGCTGCCGTCGCCGGGGCGTTTCAGCATGTAGTCGTTGCCGCGCTCGAAGTACCCGATCGATCCGAAGGGCTGGCTGGGGTTGTCGGCAAAGTGCTGCCGGAAGGCGGCCCGGCTGCCGAGCAGGACCGTGGCGCAGTCGTGCGCGCGCGGCATCACCAGCGGGACGCGTCCGGCCCGCAGCCCGACCGTTGCGTTGCCGCAGAGACCGAACAGCAGCAGGATGGCGTCGTAGGCCGGTTCGGCGGCGTCGGCGCGGTCGATCTGCGCCTGCAGCGAGGCCCGCAGCGTATCCGGCCGTTCGTGTTCGCCCAGCGGCACGAACTCGACGTCGACAACGTGCGGCGTACGCACGAGGCAATGGCATGCCTCGCGCTGGAAGACGTTGCAGCAGAGCAGCTTCAGGTGCATGTCTAGACCGTCTCCCGCTTCTTGCACGCCGCGGCCACGGCCTGCCGGATGGCGGCAATGTGGGCCGGCGTCGTGCCGCAACACCCGCCGATGATGTTGGCGCCCGCGGCAATCAGGGCCGGCACCAACGCCGCCATGTCGGCCGGCGTATCCGGGAACACGTCGACGCCACCGACGTTCTTCGGCAGGCCGGCATTGGCATGCACGAGGATGGGCGTAGTGGGCGCAGCGGCGCGCATCTCGGCCACAATCTCGATCATGCGCTCCATGCCGTTGCCGCAGTTGGTGCCGATCACGTGGGCGCCGGCTGCGATCGCGGCCTGCGCGGCCTCCGTCGGGGAGACGCCCATCATGGTGCGGTACTCGCCGCGGGTGTTCTTCTCGAACGTGAAGGTCGCAAGCACCTCGCAGGCGGTGTGGTCGCGGCTGGCGCGGATGGCCAGCACGGCTTCATCGATCGCACTCATGGTCTCAATGCACAGCGCATCGGCGCCGCCGGCGGCCAGCGCGACGACCTGCTCCTGGAAGGCGGCGTAGATCTGTTCCTCGGTGACGTCGCCCAGGGCCAGCATCTGCCCGGTTGGGCCGACCGAGGCGATGACCCACTTGTTCGGACCCGCCGCGCGACGTGCGATGCGCGCCGCCGCCTCGTTGATCTCGGCCACCCGCCCGTCCAACCCGAAGTGCTTGAGCTTGAAGGACGTGCCGCCGAAGCTGTCACTCTCGATCATGTCCGCGCCGGCCAGGATATAGCTGCGGCCGATATCCTCGACATCGGCGGCATGGTCGATGTTCCAGAGCTCGGGGCATTCGCCCGGCTTCATCCCCTTCTGCTGCAGAAAGGTCCCCCACGCGCCATCCGATACAAGGATGCGCCCGCTCTTGACGGCCGCCGCGATCTTCTGCTTGGACATGTTCTCACTCCTTCAGCAACAAGACGAAAGGGGGTTCGCGCCGCAAACTCTGCCATGCGCGTGGCCGGGCCGTCAATTGGTCTGTGCGTTCAGCCTGCTCGCACGATCCGGATCGGTCTGCTGGACCACCTTGCTCAGGCTGGCCAACGCGCTATCGCGCGCCGTCCCGCTGGGCAGACTCAAGACCCACTTCTCGGCGCCTTCGGGGTCGCTCTGCGCCCAGGCCTGCGAGACCTGCCGGCACGCATCGACCTGCAGGTCGCTCTCGGGAAAGGCGGCCACCCAGAGGGCTGCCGCCGCGGGGTCCTGGTTCGACCACTGGTTGACGACCACCATGGCCGCGCTCGTCTGCAGGTCGCCGGCCGGCAGACGGGCGACATAGGCCGCCGCGTCCTCGGGGGCGCCGCCGGCCCAGCCGCTCACCGCACTGACCACGGGATAGGGTGCCTGCGTGTTCGGCAGCTTCGCGGCCCAGGTGACGGCGGCGACCGGGTCCGTGTTGGCCCAGACACTCGCGATGTTGCCCAGCGTGCCGCTGCGGGCCCCGCCCCCGGACAAACTGCTCTGCGCGTAGGCAGCCGCCGCGGCCGGGTCCTGATAGGCCCACTGCATCACGACATTGTTGAGCGCGTTCTGGCGGTTCGGCGAATCGGGCATCTGCGCGACCCAGTCGATCGCCTTCGCCGGGTCGGTCGACGCGACGCCACTGGCCAGGCGCGACGTGCAGTCATCGCGGAGCTGGCCGGCCGGCAGCGCATCCAGCAGCCGCGCGGCGGCATCGGGATCCGAATAGCCGAGATTCGATGCCAGGTTCCTGATGGCGTTGGCCTGGTCGACGCCGGGCGGGAGCGAGAGGGCCCAGGCCGTGGCGCGCTCCGGGTCGCTCTGCGCCAGGCTGCCGATGATCGCCGTCACCGCCTGGTTGCGCGCACGTCCGGCGGGCATCTCGGACACCAGCCGGATAGCGGCCTCGGGGTCGTTGCGTGCCAGGCTGGACACGACGTTCTGCATGGCCCATTCGCGTCCGTTGCCGGCCGGCAGGGCCTGCACCCACGCCAGGGCGGCATCGGCGTCGGTGTTGGCCCATGAACTGGCGATGTTGGAAATCAGGTTGTTGGCGGCCTGCCCGGCCGGCAGTGTCAGGGCAAAGGCGGCGGCGGCGGCCGGGTCGCGGCCGGCCCATTGGCTACCGATGCTCATCACCAGCTGGTTCCGCAACACGCCATCCGGCATGGCCTGCATCCAGGCGACGGCCGAGGCCAGGTCCTTCTGGGCCCACTGCCAGGCGACGCTCTGGATGGCCGAGGAACGGGTCTGCCCCGCCGGCAGAGCCAGGGCCAGAGCCGCGGCGGCCTGGGGATCGGAGCGTGCGAGCACGCCGATCAGGCTCTGGGTCGCCTGGTTGCGCAGGGCACCGGGAGGCAGCTGATCCAGCCAGGCCAGCGCGGCCGCGCGGTCCTTCTCGACCCATACGGCCACCACACTGCTGACGAGTTGTGAGCGCAGGCCGGACGCACGCATCGTCTGTGCGTACGCCATGGCGGCGACGGGGTCGGTGGCCGCCCAACGCTGCACCAGCCCCTGAATGAGCACCATGCGGTCCTGCAGATTGGCAAGCCGTTCAGCCAGGGCCAGCGCAGCCGGAATGTCGACTGGGGCGATGGCCTTGACCAGCTCGCGCAACGCCTTCTGGCGACCCTGCTGATCGCCCTTGGCGAGAGCCGCCCGAAGGGCCTCGCCCCAGGCATCCAGTGAGAGCATCTTCGTCGTCTCACCGGTCGTCGCGGCAGCGGCTTCGCGTCGTGCGGCGGCATTCGTTTGAACGTCGACCCAATCGCCCGGGACACGGTGCGCGGCGCCCGCGACGACGCCAGACAAAACCGACGCCGCCGGTCCTTGCAGCGCCGTGCGCGCGGCAACCGGCCTCGGCAGACGCTGGCCGATCAGCACGCCGATCGACAGGCTCAGGATGACAATCAAGACGCGCCGTGTCATATGGATCAACACCCCTCAGCGACCGTGCTCTACTTGAACCGTTCCGGGTGTTCGGCCAGCAGCTGCCGGTACTTGGCCACGTACTCCTCGGTGCGCTTGACGATCCGGGCGGGGTTGCCAACCACGACAACGCCGTCGGGCACATCGCGTGCGACGACAGCGCCCGCACCCACCACCACATTGTCGCCGATGGTCACGCCGGGCAGGATGATCGCGCCGTACCCGACGACCGAGTTGGTGCCGACGCGTATCGGCTGGTTGTACGACCGGCAATAGCCCATGCGATGCCCTTCGACACGCAGTTCGGGCAGGAAGAACTGAATGGATCCGTCATGTCCCACCAGTGTGCAGTGCGACAGGCTGCTGTTGTCGCCGATGATGAACCGGTCGCCGGACTTGCTGCCGGTGAAGTTGACATTCAACAGGATGACGTTCTTTCCGACTTCCACTCCCTTGCGGGCGTATTCGGCATTGCGCAGGTCGGCCTTGGCGTCGAGCAGCCGCAGGCGGACACGCGAGGTGTGCGCGAAGGCGTAGGCCACACGCCAGAGAAGGTACCTGAGTTTGATTCGCGTCGTCTGCCCTTTAGATCCCATAGCGGCCACCTGTCTCTGATCCGCCGGACCAACCGACGGCGGCTTCATGATGCCACGTCGCCCGCCTCGACGCAAACCCCGGCGCGGGCCCGGACGCGCGTATCCAACTCCAGCCAATCGCGACACCGCGCCACCGGCGTTCCGTGCGGCGGGAGGTAGGCGCGATTCCAGGGGCGGTCGAAGATGATCGTGTGGCAGGTGGGGTGGCCCGCCAGCAGATCAAGCGCGACCGGCGCGTCGTCGATCGCCAGATCGAAGCGTTCGCGCCGCAGTTCGTCCGGCGTCAGGGCGCGCGGCTGACCGGGCGCGGCCGGCGGCTCGCGGCCGTACTTGTCCACGAACACCAGCGGCACCCCGTGCAGTCCGAAGCCTGCGAGCCAGCGAAGCGAAGCCTCGCGCGAGGCCACTGGGCGGCCCGTCACGACGACGACCTGCCACCCGGCTGCACACCAGGCCGACAGGGCGTCGACCGCGCCGGGCGTGGGCGTCAACGCCAGCAGGAAATCGGGCTCGTGGGCGCGATCCATCAGGGCCTGATGCTGGGCGGAGTCGATGTCAAAGGCCTGCTGCAGGTTGAAGACGCGGATGGTCTCGTAGGCAACCCGGCGGCCAAACATGCGGTGAGCCAGCCCGCTCAAGGCCCGGGCGGTTTCGCACAGAACATCATCATAGTCGACGTAAATACGCATGTCGCATCCGGCGGTGTGGCGTGTCAGGCGGCGGGGCCGCATCACGGAGCCGGGGGCGGCGGCGTGGGCGCGGGCGGCGGCTTGGCCATCCGCACATGGAGGGGATAGCGCATCCGCAACTGCTGGTCCAGCAGGACCTCGACCCAGTAGGTCCCTTCCTGCGGGAACTGGATGTTGACGAAAATCTCGATGCTCGTGGCCACTTGCGCATCGTCGGTCAGGCGGACGGGAACGGCCTGTCCCTCGCACAGCGGCGTGCGGCCGTCCGGCCCGATGATCCGCGAGCGTTGCGTGAAGTCGCCCTTGCCGCAGCACCAGCGGTTGACCAGGCAGATGCGCGCGAACACACCCGGCACCTGGTTCATCACCAGGCCTTCGAACAGGCCGATGAGGATGAACTTACCGTTGCGTTCCTGGCGCACGTCGTCGCACAGCAGACTGGCTTGCAGATCGGGTATCATGGTGCCACCTTGCGCTCGTTGTCGTCTGTCGCGTCGTCGTCACCGGCCACCGGCAGTCCCCATTCGCGCAGCCTGTCGGCGATGAACGCGAGCGCCAGTTGATGGCGTTCGCCGCGCGGCCGGTCAGGCGGGATCGCCGGGCCCGCGCTGAAGCGCACCGGCCGGCTTGGATCGACCGGACCGAAGTCGCGCAGCAGGTGGCCCATCGGCGCAAAATCGGTCTGCACCGCAATCGGCACAAGCGGCACGCCGGCCTCGCGCGACAGCTTCTCGCCCAGGGTGTTGAACCGCACCGGCTCAAACACGCGGCTGCGCGTCCCCTGGGGAAAGAGCAGCACTGATGCGCCGGCGGCCAGCCTGAAACGCCCCTGGTCGAGCACCGCCCGCAGATCCTCGCGCGCATTGCGCCGCGAGACGCCGATGGGCTCGATCCCACGGAACACCGCGCCGAGGCCAGGGAGGTGCATCAGACTGCGCTTCAGCACAATGGCCAGGGGTGCGAAGGCCAGCAGGAACGGGGGCAACACGATTGTCTCCATCATGCTCGTGTGGTTGGCCACATAGACAACAGGCGTGCCCCGGCGAACGACGGCATCGAACCCGTCGCATCGCACCACCGTGCCCATCTGCTCGACCTTCGCCAGCGCCGCGTGCCCGATGACCGCCCAGCTGTCGCGGTTCAACCGTCCGCGCTGCGCCTCGCGCATGCCCGTGAGCAGGCAGCGCATGATCTGCGTGTGGTAACGCCATGCACAGCCCACTCCGCGCTGGACGGGACGGCCTGCGGCCGGTGTTTCGTAGCACCCCGTCTCGCGCAACTGGCGGTGGATTTCGAGAATCGTCATCGCCGCCAAGCTTAACCGAGACGATCCCCTTCCGTCCACCCCGGTTCGCGGCCGTCGGCGGCCGCGGTGCGGTTGCGCCAGATCTCCAGAAGCACGGTCGTGGCCGTGAGTACGACGGGGCCCAGGATCAGTCCCGCTGCGCCGAAGAGGAACAGGCCACCGACGATCGACATGAAGGCAAGAACCGTATGGACCTTCAGCCGGTTCCCGACGAGAACAGGGCGCAGCAGGTTATCGGCGGTGCTCACAACGGCCAAGCCCCACAGCGCCAGAATCAGGGCCTTCACCCAATGACCATCAAGCGCCAGAAAGGCCGCCGCCGGCACCCAGACCACGAAGGCGCCCAACACCGGGACGACGGACAACGCCGCCATCACGACGCCCCAGAGCAGCGGCGCCGGCAGGCCCAGCCACCAGAACATCAGGCCGCCCAGCAGCCCCTGCACGGCGGAGACAAACAGCGTCCCGTAGATCGTCGCGCAGATGGTGTCGCCAACCCGATCCAACAGCCGGCTCATCTCCGCGTGCGAGAGCGGCGACAGAGACCGAAGCGATTGGAGCACGGCGTGGCGATCACGCAGAAAGAAGAAGAGCAGGTAGAAGGTGAGCAGCAGCCCAATCGCCTGCACGACGGAGCCCTTCACGATGGATGTGGCCACCGTGGTCAGCCAGGAGGCCAGCGTCTGCACGGTTCCCGACAGATCAACGCGCTTCTCGATCCCGTCGGCAATCCGCGCGATGCGCGGCCGTGTTTCGATGGCGCGCCGCCAGTCGCCGGACTCGACCTTCTGCGTGACGAGTTGCGCGCCTTTCGCCGCCTGTTCAACCAGTCGCTGCCCGACCGAGATCGCGGGGACGATCGCAATCAGACCGATCACGCAGACGGAGATCAGCGCGGCCAGGTTGCGCCGCCTGAGCCTGACCTCCAACCGCCGGTGCAGCGGCGCGAACAGCACGGCCAGCGCCGCAGCCCAGACGAGCGCCGAGAGGAACGGCAGGACCAGCAGACAACAGAGATAGACGCCGATCGCGATCGCCGCCAGCAGCACAAGGGCGTGGCCGCGCGCGGGCGGGGTTCGCTGCCCGCTCACGCCGGAGGTCGAACGCGGATGCGGTTCGTGCTCGTTCATGGTGATGGGCCATGCAGGCAGCCCTGCCGGTCACTCCCGCCTGGGCCGACCGGTTGCCTCGGCCAGGATGTCAGCCGCTCCCGACTGCTGCATCCACGCCCGCTCGGACATGGCCCCGCGCAACACGACGGCACCGATAACCACGTAAACCAGGCCCAGGAACAGGCCAACCGCCGCCTTGACCGCCACGGTCCCGGGCAGCAGGATGAAGAGCCCGGCGTGAAGCAGCAACACACCCACACACATGAGACCGATCACGAGTCCCATCCGCATCAGACCGATCGCCGACAGCCTGGCTGTCCGCACGCCGTGCATATAGCACTTCGCTGCCTCGATCTTGAGCAGCTGGAGCGATACCCGCCGGTAGTCGTCCAGCAGCTTGAGCCCGATTCCAGCCAGAAGCCCCTTGATCAAGTTCTTGAACATAGGCTCGCCCGTGGCTTGGTGTTACTTGCGATTGCGTCCCAGGATGTAGCCGAACAGGAGGCCGCCCACCGCCGCGCCGCCGATGTAGAGCCACGGCGACTGGTGCACGCTCTTGTCCACGTCGTGGGCGATCTCGCGCGCCTTCTCGACGCTGACATCCTTGGCATGCGCCGTCACCTGGCAGGCCTGGTTCTTGGCGGCCGTCAATGACCTGAGGAGACTGCTTTCGTTCTCCATGATCAGGCTCTTCAGGTTGGTGTACTTGTCCGACATGACTGCCTTCAACTCGTCCTTCTTCTGCTTGGCCGCCTCTTCAAGAAGCTTCAGGGCCTCGGCGAAGTTCTCGCTGCTTGTGTGTTCCATGACCATTCTCCCTTGTTGTCTGTCCATACGGTTTGTCAACGCGTGCCTGCGGCCGCTGCCAGCGGGACATCGCGCGCCCGCCGGCAACAACACACACGGCTACTCCGTCTTGACGGCCTCGACGGTCATCTCGTTCTTCACGCTGGAGACACCCTTGATGTCTTCCACCACCTTGGTAACCAGCGACTTCTGGGCTGCATTCTTGGCAATGCCGGTCAGGGTCACTTCGCCATCGCGCGTTCCGACCTTGGTGTTCAGGGCACTGGTCGAATGGTGATTCGCCAACGCCATCTTGACCTGCGCGGTGACGGACGCGTCGTCGATCTTCTCGCCCACGGTGCGTTCCACCGGTTCCGGCGCGGCGGCCAGAACCATCTCGTTCTTGATCTCCTTCACGCCGTCAATGTCCTTGGCATACTCGGCGGTCAGTTCCTTCTGCGCCGCGTTGGCGGCAACGCCCTTCAGGGTCACGACGCCATCTTTGACCTCAACGGTGGTCTTGGTGGCATTGACATTGCGATGGAACAGCAGGGAGAGCTTCACTTTACGGCCGATCCACGTGTCCGACTTCTCGGCGACCGCCTCGGCCTTGGTCACCAGTTGGTTGTCGACGCGCACGACGCCGGGCAGACTTGCCGCGGTTTCCTGCGCCAGGGCCTTGTGCGACTCCTCCGCCACGGTTCCGGTCAGTGTGACGGCGCCATCCTTGGCCTCCGCCTTGACCGCGTCCTCCTTTAGGTACGTCGTGTAGACGTACGTCTTCTTGAATGACGACTCGATCCGTTCGTCCGTTTCCGACGCGCGCACTGGGGCGGTTGTTGCGAACAGGGCGGCCACGACAGCCGCGAAAGCCAGGGGATACATTGCGTTCTGTTTCATACTATTTCCTTGATACGTGTTGTTGACATGGGGAGATTCCCCTTCCGGCGAAACTGTTCAGCCTCATAACTTTGCCTTGCACCTCCCTCGCGCGTTTGTGATCGCTTCGTACATAGCGGACGATACGCGATGGGCCGGAGCGCCTCTATGGGGTGTTACCCTACTGCCGAACATCGCGGCCGTTGGCGCCCGCTCAGACAGACGAGGCGGGCCGCCTTCGGAGCGCAAGCAGGGCCGTCATTCCAACTGCCAGGAGATGAAGCGTGCTGCTCTCCGGCACCGGCAGCGCGATGGAATTGCCGCCGAGGTTGACCGCGCCGTTCAGGGCCAGCATCCGGCCATCTGCAGTCGCGCCGCTGTTCATCGTGATCGTTGTCCACGCCAGGATGCTCCCGGCAAACTGCGTACCGGTTCCGAGGGTCGCTGAGCTGCCGACCTGCCAGAACACATTCTGGGCCTGGGCGCCGTCGAAGAGGTCCACGACGCTCCCCGATGCCGTGATGAGCGTGGACCCGGACTGGAACACCCAGACGGCATTGGGGTCGCCGCCGGCGTCGAGCGTCACGGTTCCGGACAGTGCGAGCGCGCCGCCGTCGTAGACGCCGGGCGCCAGGATCAAGCCCACGAGATCCGTGTAGGTTGCGCTGGACGCCCGCCCGGCGGCGTCACCGTAGGCGGCCAGCAGATCCGTCTTGGCTTTCTGCGTGGTGCCATCGCCGCCGTGATTCACACCGGTCAGGGCCAGGTTCTCGGTGCCCGTGATGGCAGGCGTTGGATACGACCCAATGTCGCCGGTAATCGTCGTCGCCGTCGCGATGGTGATCGCACTCCCGGCCAGGACGGCGAACCCGGAAGCCCACCCGAGGTCCACTGCCGCCGCCGTGGCCTCAAGCCGCGGGTAGGCGACTCCCGCCAGGAAGACGAAGCCCGCAAGTATCCGGCTTGCGGCCTTCGCCTTCACTGTGTGTGGTCCGTATAATATCGTCGAGCCTGTAGCGTCCATGTGTTGGTGCCTTTCTATGAGGGCAATGTAACCAACAGGACGACGCCCGGCCATGGGGTGTTTCCCTACTGGCGGCGGCGCCCTATCGACTGCCCCAATTCTTGCGAATGTCCTTGCCGTCCTTGTCCTTCTCTTCGTCTTCCGGGCGGCCGGGCGGACCTTTGCGGAAGAAGCCGGGCGCACCCGAGCCGCCCACAACAGGCGACACCGGAATCGCCACCCGCTCGGGGCGGGTCACACGGACCTCGCCGGGTGGGGCGGGCACGGGCTCCCGTTGCACGGTCGTCGGTGGCCCCCGGCGCTCGGTCGGCTGTGCCACAGGGGCCTGGTTCCCGCGGGGCGGCTGGATGCTCTCGCGGCGCTCAACCGGCGGCGTCACGGGAGCACGGCGCTCCTTGGGCGGTTGGACGGGGTCGCGACGCTCCTCCGGCGGCTGGGCGACCTCCCGTCTCTCAACCGGCGGTGTGACGACGGGGGCTTGACGCTCCCGTGGCGGCTGAACGGTCGGCGCGCGCGACGCCGTTGACTCCCAGCGGTTGCGGTCGTCACGGAACGCGCGCACCGCGGTTGCCTGCTGGGCTGTCTTCTGCCGCGCGTCGGCGTTGGTCCGTTCGAATTTCAGCGGGGTGTCGCGACGGGTGGCAGCCACGGCCATCGGCTGGGCCACCTGCATGGCTTGCCGCTGCGGCGCCGGCGCCTTGGCCAGCCGAACCTCCTGCTCGTGGTAGGTTCGGGGCGGGCGCAGGCTCTTGTCCTCATGCGCGCGATGGTACTGGTCCCGCGTCTGCTGCTCCCAGTGCGGGTCGGAGCGTTGGTGGTCCCAGCGATCGTGTTCGTAGATCGGGTCGTACCACGTGTGGACGCGCTGACTGTCGAACCACGGATAGATGCCGACCTGCAGGTAGGCGTCATCGTAGTAGTCACCAAAGTAGTAGTGTCCATAGCGCGGATACACGAACAGGCTGACCCGGAGCAACCCCACGTCGATCACGATGCTGGGCGAGTAGGTATACGCCGGCTGGCTGTAGACCGAGGCCGGGAAGTAGACGGGCGCGAAGAACACGCCGCGACGCTCCAGCGCGTAGTCCCAGTGGCCGCCGGCGAAGATATAGCCGCGTGGCGTCCAGACATAGTGTGACGGCACCCAGACCCAGTTCGGTTGGGCCACCAGCCAGTAGCCGGCCCGCATCACATACTGTCCCTGCGTCCAGTACATACAGGCTGGCACCCAGATCATGTCCGGAGCGGGCGCCGGAGCGCGCGACTCGACAACGTCATACGCCGGCGGAGCGGGCAGATACTCGATCTCCCGCACACCGGCAGGCGACCACAGACCGCTAACCCACCGCCAGCCGCCGGGCACCTGACACCAGTAGCCGGGTACCCAGGCCATCCTGGGCGGTGCAGCCCGCCAGCACGCACTGACCCAGATGTAGCCCACTCTCTCGGCGTCCCATGACCAGTACCCCGGAATCCAGGCGAACTGCTGACCCTGAGGCCGCTCGGCGGGGGGGACCTCGTTGATGCTCGGCGGCGGTTGGACCGGCGCCACCACTCCCTGCTGGAGTTGCATGTCCACCGGAGCCGCGAAGGCTTCGTTCACGGGTCCCCGGCTCAGAACCTGGGGTTGCTCCTGATCGGGGGTCGCGGGGGGAGCGCCCCATTCCCCTCCGAGCAGGGGCGTCTGGGGGGCGACGCCATCCTGTGCCGCCAACCACTGGCCGCCCAGAGAGGCCATCATGAGAAGAACGGCAATCGAGACTGCCGGAGATGAATGACGCACCAGATACATTCTGTTTGCACTCATGACATTGCGCCTTTCCTTCTCTTAGAACTGATATTTGCTGTTGTGTGGATCGAAATCCTGGTCCGTCAGGCCCGCCTCCAGTTTGATGTCCTCATATCCGTATTTCTCGAAGAGCCGGTCATCCCAGTCATATGCCTGGATCGTGACGAGCAGCCCACTCTCCAGATCCTGTCCCACGATCAGCCGGTAGGCGGAGTAGCCCTTCTCTTTGTCCTTGGGAAACACCGCCTCCAGTCGCCGCATCTTCCTCCCGCGTACGGTCTCCTGCCCGCGATCATAAAGGGTGAGCTCACCCGCCGCCTTCGCCCTGCGCACGTTGGCCGCGACGGTCTTCACCAGGTAGCCGAGACCGGTGTCGGTGAGCGGCCGCAGGTTACCGGACATGAGCCGGGGACTGGTTGGGGCGAGGTTGAAGGTGATGAAGCGCAACAGCCCACCCCTGTGCACCCTGGCCTGGTTGTTGTTCCAGCCCTCGACATAAAGCAGTTCGCTGCCTTTGAACGGCGATCCGGTCCACTTCATGTACAGGCTGAACGGTCTCCTGAATTTGACGGATACCGTCTCCTCCGGAAGAAGCTTGCCCGCCACGCGCTGTTGTTTGTGGAAGGTGGCCGTGTAGTTCGTGACCCCCGCATAGGCCGCCTCGCACGTCGTGAGCCACGGCTCAGGCTCCGTCTGCCCGTGGCTGCTTCCAGCCGTCACCGCGAAGGCCACGGCGCATAGCGCCGCGCGCGCGAGTCTGTTCGTTCTTCTGTACATGGTCGGTCGCCGGTCACGGAGTCGGAAGCGGTCCTGCCGGTCGTTCGTCTTCGGCAGCGGCATTCGTCACCAGGTGACTGCGGTACTGGTAGTAGGCGTCCCGCAAGGCGGAATAGGGATCAATGGCGGCATCCTTGAAGTCCTCGTATTCGCCGGGCCGAAGCGACGTGCCGTTCACCACATCGACCGATTTGACGGCCACGTTGGGGGCGGTCCTGGGAACCACGTAGTTGACGGGGTCGAGGAAGCTGTCGCCCACCAGGCCCACCGTATCGCGCACGCAGGACGGCCCGAGAACCGGCCAGTTGATGTAAATGGATGGTCCCACGCCATACCGGCCCAGGGTCTGGCCAAGGTCCTCGTCGTGCTTCTCCATATGCCACCACTTCCGTGCCGGATCGCCGAACCCGGCCACGCCCACCGTGGTGTTGATGGCAAAACGCTCGACCTCGACCCACGCACCCGTGAACTCCGCCTGCAGCGTGCAGTTCACCAGGCGCACCGGCGTGGCCAGGTTCGAGAAGAAGTTCCTCACGCCGCGCCGCCCCGTCTGCGGCACAACGTAGGCATACCCCTTGGATACCGGTTTCAGAACCCAGAAGTACAGTTTGTCGTTGAACTGGAAGAACGCGCGGTTGAGGGGCTCAAGCGGGTCGCGCATCGCAGCCGGTTGGTTCTGGGCCACCACGTCTGGAACGTCGCCGATGCCCGGCAGGTTCGTCTCACCCGGTTCGGCAACCTCCATGGGCGGCGCCCCGTCGTCCGTGCCCCGCACGTGCGCCGGCGCCGCGCTGCGACAACCGGCCGCAGCAAGAGTCAGGACCGCCAGCAGTCCACAGATCGTTTTCACAGGTTGTCCTCCCCCTTCTTCGGTTCCGGCGCGGCCGGGACGGCTTTGCCTTCCTTCGCGGGCGCGCGGGCGGCGATCTTCGCCTTGATCTTGCTGATCAGGACGTCAAACGACGAGGTGTTGAGGATCGTGCCGATCTGGCTGCGGTAGTTGTTGACCAGACTGACCCCCTCGATGTTGACGTCATAGACAAGCCACGCGTCGCCTTTCTTCTGGACGCGATAGCTGACCGGGATGTCGGTGCCGCGGAGGGTGACGACCACGACCTCCACGATGCCGAACGCGTCGGCCACCTTGTCGCCTTTGTAGACAATCTTCTCGCCGGTGTAGCTCTCGACCTTGGCGAGGTAGGTCTTCTCGATCAGCTCACTGAAGCATGCCGTGAACTCCGTGCGCTGCGCCTCGGACAGGTCGCGCCAGTTCTTGCCGACGGCGCTGCGCCCCATGGCCGCCCAGTCGAAGCGCTCGTCCACGACTTTTCGCATCTGCTTCTGTCGCTCCTCGTCCTTATCGGCGCCCTTCAGGGCGGCGTCCTGCACGATGGCCAGGATCTTTTCGGTGGTCTGTTTGAGCTGGTCCGTGGCTTCTCCCGCCCGCGCCAGGGCATGGACGCCCAAGGCCAGAAGCAACACGGCCGCCGTCGATAGTCTGATGGATGGTGTCATGGGATTCCTCCGTTGAACGCGGCGTTACAGATTGCCGAATGCGTATTTGCTGATGAGCGCCTCGATATCCACGGCCGCTTCGGTCTGCCGGATGCGGCCGCCCGGCTTGATGACCGCGTCCGCGGCACCGGCGCTGATCTGGACGAACTTCTCCCCGATCAGACCGGACGTCTTGATCGAAACGATGGCGTCCTCGTGTATCTGCAGGCCGGAATCGAGCTGCATCACAACGCGGGCCTCGTACTCGTCGAGGCTGATGCGCGTCACGCGGCCAACGTCGACCCCGGCGATCATGACCGGCGAGCCACTTCTGAGCCCGCCGCTGTCGCTGAAGACCGCGAAGACCTCGTATCCGCGTTTGCCCAGCAGGTCGATCTTACCCAACTTGATGGACAGGTAACCCAGGCACAGGATGCCCACAACCATGAAGGCTCCCACGACCAGTTCAAGACTCAGTTTTCCCTTCATGCCGCACCTCCCGCTGTTTCACTCACACTTGGCTCAGATGGGATCTGGTCCCGGAAATGATAGGTCTCCCTGGGCAGGCTGCCGCGGACGAAGTCCCGCACGACCGCATCGCGCGTCTCGAATATCTCCTTCGGTGTGCCCACAAAGCGGATGGCGCCCTCGTGCAACACAGCCACCTTCTGCACGAATGCGAACACCTCGGGGATCTCGTGGGACACGATGATGCCGCTGAAACCGAGCCGTTTGTGCGTGCTGGCGATCAGCGCGTGAATCGAGTGCACGATGATCGGATCGAGCCCCGTGGTCGGTTCATCGAACAGCATGATCTCGGGCGAACGCACGAGCGCACGGGCGAGGGCCGCGCGCTTCGCCATGCCGCCGCTCAACTGGGCGGGATATTTGTCTTCCGCCCCGGTCAGTCCAACCTGTTCGAGTTCGCTCATCACGCGTTCGCGTATCTCTTTCTCGCTCAAGCGGGTCTTCTCCCTCAGTGGAAAGGCAACGTTGTCATAGACGGTCATCGAGTCGAAAAGGGCGCCATTCTGGAACAGGAAGCCGAAGCGGCTGCGCAGTTTGACCAGCTCGGAGCGGCGGAGGGTGCACAGATCCTTCCCGCCAAAGACAATCCGGCCGCGGTCGGGCCGCAGCAGCCCGGCCACGTGCTTGAGGAACACGCTCTTGCCGTCGCCGCTGGGACCGATCAGCGCCACCACTTCCTTGTCGCCGACCTCCAGCGAGGCGCCCTTGAGCACCGCGGCGCCACCGAATGATTTGAACAGATTCTCGATCTTGATCATTACGCGCCTCAGAAGAGAACCGATGTCATCAGATAATCACACACCAGAATCAGAACCGCCGACAGCACGACCGCCTGCGTCGTCGCCCGGCTCACGCCTTCGGCGCCGAAGCCGGCGTAGTACCCCTTGTAGCAGGAGACCCAGGCGATGATGCCGCCAAAGGCGATCGACTTGTACATGCCGGCCCAGACATCCTTGCCGTCCATATACGACGTCATGGTCCCGAAGTACATGCCGGCATTCACGCCCAGGAGTTTCCCGCCGACCAGGTATCCCCCGATGATGCCCACGACGTTGAAGATCGCCGTCAGCAGCGGCAGGGAGATCAGCGCGGCCAGGAACGTGGGGACGACGTGATAGCGGAACGGGCTCAGCCCGAGGATCTCCAACTCGTCGAGCTGTTCCGTGATGCGCATGATCCCCAGCCTCGCCGTCACCGCCGAGCCCGCCCGGCCGGTCACCATCAGCGCCGTCATCACGGGCCCCAGTTCGCGCAACAGCGACAGGGCAACCATGGGACCCAGAAAGGCGGTGGCCCCCACGCGCGAGAGCGTGTAGTAGCCCTGGAACCCCAGAACCATCCCGGTGAACGCGCCCGTCAGGACGATCACGAGCAGGGAGCCGAACCCGATGAAGTGAATCTGCGTCAGGACTCGGGAGAACTTCAGCGGGGGCGCAAAGGCGTAGAACAGGGTGTTGCCCAGGAACAGCCCCATCCGCCCCACATCCCTGACGGCCGCCAGGGGAACCGCGCCCAACCGGCTGGTGGGCGCCACGATCCATCTGTTGACCAGATTCCCCATGTGCGCGTCCACCTTTCGCCGTCAGCCCTAGAAGCACCAGTTGATGAAGATCATCCCGGGCGCCAACTCGTCCGGCAGCTCGGTGAACCACTCATTCCCCGGGATCAGGTTGACCAGGCCGATCTGCACACCGGTATCCGCCGTCGCCGCATAGTTGACGACGCCGAGTTGCAGCCCGGTCAGACGGCCCGCGTAGTTCACCACACCGGACTGCAGGCCCTTCATGGCGCCGTCCGTGTAGTTCACGATGCCGCCCTGCCAGCCGAGGAACTCGCCCTGCGTGTAGTTGATGGGCGCCCACTGAATGCCTGAATAGTCATCGGCATAGTTCAGGATGACGGACCAGCTCAGGCCGGCGCTCCGGCGCGTGGACCCGTTGACGAACCCCAACGCCAGGGCTGTCTGCGGATTCTCGCCCCAGATGCTGAGCGCCAACCCTTCAATGCGTTCGCTGCGATCGAAGATGGCGACCTGCGGTGTGATGCTCAGTTGGATCGGCTGGCTGGCGATGCTGGTGCCGATCGCGGCCACCGCACCCGCCAGAACCACGAGTAATGTCTTCATAAGCGTTCTCCTCTGTTGTTTGTCATCTGGATCACTTCGCCTATCTCACTCGGATACTCTTCACGCTGTCAATCACGCCAAACAGCTGCAGCAACCACAGACTGATGACGACCACCACGACGACATTCAGGATGGTTTTGACCGGTTTCGCCATGGGTATGTAGGTGTTGATCGCCCACAACCCGGCGCCCACGACAACCAGCACCCCTACGACCGTGATGAGTGGCATACGCTCTCCTTTCCGTTGCGGTGTGACTCTGTTCTCATCTGCCTTCACGATACGCGCCCACGCCGAGCGTAGCTATGGGGTGTACTACCCATAACGGGTTGATGTCGGTGGTCGCGGGTGCACGGAAGCCCGGTTCGGGCCGGTCCGATCCGGTCCGGGCGTGCGGGAACTGCGGGGCGGCGCCTAGTGGCGGCGCGGCGTCACGTGACGGTCAGCTGCACGTTACACTCGATGATGCCGGCAGCGATCGCGTAGCGGGTCAGACTGGCCGTATCGTGGATGTCGAGGTTCCGCATGAGATGGTCGCGATGCTTCTCAACGGTCTTGATGCTGATGCCCAGTTCGGCGGCAATCTGCTTGTTCGCTTCGCCCTCGGCGATCAGCTGGAGCACTTCCACCTCGCGCGGACTTAACCGCGCCGGCTTCGCTCGCGGCAGTCCCTTGCGATCCAGTGACAACTCGTGCCGTTTGTGGAAACGCGCGGCGACGGCGGGACTGAAGAACGTATTCCCCTTGTGGACTTCCCGTATGGCTTCCATCAGCGTGTGAACGGAGTTCTGCTTGACCAGGTAGCCCACCGCGCCGGACGCCAGCGCGCCCTCGACGTAGGCGTCGTCGGCATGCGCGGACAGCATGAGAACCTTGGTGCCGGGCACGGCGCGCATGATCTCGCGCGTGGCCTCGACGCCATTGAGCAGCGGCATGGCAATGTCCATCACGACAACGGCCGGATGAAGTCGCTTGACCGTCTCCACAGCCTGGCGACCGGTGCTGACTTCACCGAGCACCTCGATGTCCGCCTCGACTTCCAGCAGCCGACGCAGGCCGGTCCGGACGATCTCGTGGTCTTCGGCCAGCAGAACCGTGATATGCGGAGATGCGCTCATTGCGTCCTTTGATGCTTGGCGCCATTGGCGAACGGGATGCGCGCCTCCACCGTCGTTCCCTGGCCTGGCTCGGATTGCACCTGGAAGCGGCCGCCGATCATCTCCACCCGCTCCTGCATGCCAAGTAACCCCAGGTGGCGGCTCTTCCTGGAGTGCAGCACATGATCGACGTTGAACGCGCGGCCGTCGTCCCTGATCTGCATGCGGACGCCGCCGGCGACCCGCTCGATGAGCACGTCGCCCTTGCTGGCACGGGCATGGCGGGCAATATTGGTGAGCGCCTCCTGGGCAACGCGGTAGAGCGCCGTGCGCTTGGCGCTGCTCAACTCCTCCACCCCCGCGAAGGCTGTCAGGCTTGCGCGGATCCCCGTCTCCTTGGTGAAGGCCGTCATGTAGGCGTGCAGCGCGGGAATCAACCCCAGGTCATCCAGCATCGCCGGGCGCAGTTCGCGGGCAAACCGGTGCACGACATCCACCGATTTCTCGACGAGCCGTTGCGTGCGCGTGATGCTCTTGGTCAGTCCCTTGGTGTTCAGGGATGCCTCCGTGCTCAGCGAGGCAAGCCGGAGGTTGATGCCTGTCAGCATCTGGGCGATGACATCATGCAGTTCCCGGCTGATGCGCTTGCGCTCCTCCTCCTGCACCGACAAGACGCGGCGCGACAGGAGCCGCATCTGTTCCTGCATGCGCCGCGACTGATGCAGCAGCCGGACCGAATGGCTCTCGCTCTGGCGCAGGCTCTGCTCCACGGTCTTGCGCTTGGCGATCTCGGCCTTGAGCTTCCTGTTGGACGAGAAGAGTTCGGACGTGCGCTCGCTCAGCGCCTGATTCAGCCGGCTCAGGCGGGCGTTGGACTCGACCGCCGCCCGATGCGTTCCTTCCATCGGCACGATGGCTTCTGCGAAAAACGTCTTGGCGCGCTTGATAGTCCGGTTGCGCGCAACGGCAGCACCGGCCGCGAGGACCTGCTCGATCAGGGACTGCTCGTGAATCAGGGCCAGATCGAGCGTTCCCAACCCGGTAACGACCGCCTGCCGCCCCAGTCTCTGCGCCGGGCGCAGGCTCGCAGTCGGTCCCTGCGACAGGTATCGCCGCAGGGCCGCGTCGTACTGGCGCGCCAACACGCTCAACCTAGGCCGAAGTTCCTACGACTTGGCACGCGCCGCCCATGCGCAACATTCGCTGTT
>CAYQJG010000046.1:0-34759 GCA_964417715.1 uncultured Lentisphaerales bacterium
GCGCAATCTGCGTGCCGAACTGCTGGCGCTGGCCACGAAGGAAGTCGCGTCATCAGAGTAGACCCAAACGAAAGGGGTTGTCCCAACACGGGTTCGATTCCCGTCGCCCGCTCCAAGCCTGCTATATTCCTGTGTTTATTGGGATATCTGTCGTTGCAGAACCTGCATCGAACGCCTATCGCTAACGGTTAATGATAACGTGTTCTGCGTTGGCCCCTGTCGTTTGCCGGTGTCTCCGGCAGTTGGGCGGCGTATCCCTTTCCTGGCTGGCGATCTCATGAATCCCCCCACGTGGTACGGCGAAGCGGCCAAGCAAACCATCCAGGACGGGTGTCTGCGGGAGTACACGGGCCAGGAGATGTCGGCCTACTGTTGCCCCAAGTTCCAGCGCAAAGACGTCTGCGGCTGGACCGACGCCATCCGCAGCTACTCCATGGACTGGTACTTCGGGTTCAATGCCGCCAAGGGACCCCAATGCCGCCAATGCCGATCAGGTCAGGGAACGACAACGCCCTTGATGAACCCGGTCGGCTTCTTCTGCAGCATATCAAAGGCTTTGTCCAGCTCCTGAAGCGAGAAGGTATGGGTAACCATCTCCTTCATGTTCAGTCGCTTATTGGCCAGTAGCCGCATCGCAGCCTTCGTCGCATCGATATGCATCTGATTGCGGCGTTCGTGGGCGTTGATGATCGTGATTCCCTTCCAGCCCCACAAATCAAAGTTGACTGATCGGTTGCCCCCCACATGCCACCCTACGACCGACAGGGTTCCATGCACGCCGGTCATGTTTCCACCCAGGGTAAGACCCGGCGCACTGCCGCTGACCTCAAAGACCACCGGCACCCCCGTGCGGGTGTTCATGTGCGGCCAATCGGTGATGATCAGATCTTCGGGAACCTGATCGGGTCGGTAGGTGCGATCGGCGCCAAAGCGTTTGGCCGTTTCCAGAGCGTCCTCGCGAACATCAATCGCGATGATTTCGGAAGCGCCCTTGAGTCTGGCAAGCTGCATGGCTCCAAGTCCCATGAAACCCAGTCCTACCAGTGCGACAGGGTCTCCCAGCTTGATCGGGGTCTTATCAACGGCCGTCACCAGGCAGGAAAGCGGCTCGCCGAGGGCCTCCATGTCTTCGACACCCTCCGGCACGTTGACAATCAGCCGTGAGTCGGCCCTGAGATACTGGGCAAAACCGCCGAACATTAGACCGGTAACGCGGTCGCCCTGGCGAAACCCGGTAACGCTGCGCCCCATCGCTTCGATGATTCCTACCGGTTCATGTCCCAAGACGCCATCGATACCGCCGGTGCCTTCCAGCCATTTGTGAACTTCGGAAATGCACAGTCCGCAGACGCTGACTTTGACAAGGACATCGTACTCGCCCAGCGCGGGCACGGGAACTTCGCGTACGTTCATTTTCTGCGGACCAGCGAGAACGGCAGCTTTCATGATGAATCCCCTTGTCCATGACGGCGGCAAGCATAGCCGATTCGCCGTGCGGCACGAAAGTAGAAAAAATGGCTTGCATTACCGGTACAACAGTGCTTTACTACGCCCCGTTGCGCGGAAGACGCCACGTCGAGTCGCGCCAACAAGGAGAGTCCATCCCATGGCTCTGACGATCGAAGATCTCGCACGCAAGGCCAACGTCAGCAAGATGACCGTCTCCATGGCGTTACGTGGCACCGGTCGTGTCGCCCCCGCGACGCGCGACCGCATCCGCCAGCTCGCCGCGACGCTCGGTTATCGCCCGAATGCCTCCGCGCGCGCCGTTTCCAACGGACGGCATGATTGCCTCGCCTTGCTCATGAGTGCGCACGTCAACCGCAGTTACCTGCCGCGCGACCTGCTCCTGGGCATCGAACGAGCCGTCACCTCCCGCGACGCCCACCTGCTCGTCACGCACCTCGACGACAGCCAGTTCGAACAGCCCGAAACCCTCCCGCGCGCCCTCCGCGAGTGGTCCTGCGACGGATTCCTCCTGAACTACCATTTCGGAATCCCGGAGGCCCTCGTGCGCCACGTCGAGCAGTACGCCATCCCCGCCGTCTGGCTCAATGCCGACCTCCCCCACAACAGCGCCCGCCACGACGACCGGGCCGCTGGCCGCATCGCCACCGAACACCTGATCGCGCTCGGACACCGCCGCATCGTCTACGTCGACGCCGACTACGAGGTCGCCCGGCACGACGCCCCCCCCTTGCACTATAGCCGCTTCGAACGCCGCCAGGGCTACCGTGACGCCGTGCAGGCCGCAGGCGTGCCCCCCGACGAGTTCCGCGACCGCCTCCCGCTTGCAGTTCCCGAAGTCGTCGCCGCCCTCTGCGACCACTTCCGCGACCCCGCCTCCCGTCCCACTGCGGCGGTCCTCCACTCGACGTCCAGCCTCCCGCATTGGCACGAGGCCCTCGGGGCGCTCGGCCTGCATCCGGCCGACCTCGCCGTCATCGTGGTCTGCGACTCCAGCGAGTCGCCCACGTGGGGGATCGCCCTCCTGTCGACCGTCCAGTTGCAGCAGGCGGAGCTCGGACAAACAGCCGTGGAGATGCTCGGACAGCGAACCGTTCCCGGGGCACCTCAGCTTCCCAACCGGATTGTGCTCCCGCGCCTCGTCCTGTGCCAGACGAGCACGCTCCCCGCCCTTTCGCCCAACCGCCCGGTCGGCGGCGGCACAACCCCGCGGCGTCCCCGCCGCAAGCAACACGGAGTCACACCATGACACTGCACCCCCGCAGAACGACGGCCGCAGCCGTCGCGATCCTGCTTGCCGTCTGCTCCACCACCGTTCGCGCCGACACATGGAAAGGCGGCACCTCTGGAAACCAGAATTGGAACACTGCCGGCAACTGGAATCCCGCCGTTCCCAATGGTTCGGGTGCCACAGCCACGTTCAGCACCCTGACGGGTGCGCTGACTCTGCCTGCCGATACGGCCGCAGCCACCGCCATCAAGTTCGGCTTTCTGACGCTGACGAGCGGCCAGAATGTGACGCTGGGAGGCGCGAGTGATCTGGGAACTTACACCCTCGACAACGGTGGGTCTAATGTGGAGATCTTATTCAACAACGTCACCGATAATAGATACGTAGCCCTGAGTTCGGCGAAGGCCAACCAATTCACGCTCAACAGCAACGTCGTGGTGAAGGATAACGGCGGGACCGGTACCCACTATTTCTGGGCCCAAGTCAACACCTCTGGATATCAGATTAATGGCAACAATAAAACTATCACCACACAGGGGAAGGTGAGTCTTGTCACCAGCGGAAACGCCAGCGCGTATAAGAATGTCACGCTGGACCTGCGCCAAAGTACCGCCGTCGGCACTGCTGACTATAATGCGACGTTCGCCTCCCAGAACGATACGACTGTACCGACCAGCGACAACAACAAGATTCTGATCGGCAAGACCGGTGCGACGCAGACGATGATCTACTCCGGAAACCAGAACTTAGGCTACGCAGTGGAACTCAGCGGCAATGTACTGCTCCAGAACAGCGGGGGTCGCAATTGGACCATGAGTGGGCAGATCACCAACGCCTCCGGCGCCGAAACCGCCAAGCTCCAGTTGGTGCATAACACCGCGCTCAACAAAACCGTGACCTTCACGCCTAACATCGCCAGCACTTACCAGGGCGGAACGACGGTGGACTTCTCGAGTAGTGGCGTATCCAGCGGCACGCTGGCGCTCACTAAAGCGGGCGCTCTGGGCAGGGGCGACGTGGATGTGACCCGGTTGTTGAACCTCACCTTTGGCGCCAGTTACGCTTTGGGCACCAGCAGCACGGCCAGTTCCAACGGCATCACCTTCAGTTCCACCTGCGGCCTTACAACCCTTGCCCTTGCCACCTACACGCAGTCCCTGCGCTCCGTCAAGGTCGGCACCGTCGCCCTCGTTCCCGGAACGTACACCGCCAGCCAGCTCGAAACCGCCCTCGAGGCGGCGGGCCTGCCGGCCACGCTGTCCGTCACCGGCTCCACCGGCACCTGGATCATCCTTCCCCCGCCTCCGCCTCCTGGCACGGTCGTCCTTGTGCGATAGCTCGTCCCGCATCAACGGAGACGCAATGAGGACCAGAATCGCGATCATGTTCCCGTTCGTTCTGACGCTGGCCATTGCGGCGCAAGCGGTCGAACCGGGTGCCGGCAAGGTGGTCTTCATCGACGGCGTCGAGACACCGTGCGAGGTGTTGTTCGAGCATCCCAACGCCAAGGCGCTCGTGGTGCGATCCGCGGCCAATCGCACGGCCCAGAGCTTCCCGCTGAGCGTTGTGCATGCGGTCACGGTCGCCGGCAAGACCGCGGTGTACTCGCCCAAGCGCGCGCTGACGGCGGACGAGCAGACCGAGCGCGAGCGGAACTGCCTTTGGGGCGACGAGGTTACCCTGAAGCAGATCGGCAATTACGGCCGCGAGAAATGGGAGAAGAAGCCGCTGATTGTCTGGGCGAAGCCCGGCGAAAGCGGCGATGGGTTCGCCGCCGAGAGCTGGCTCGACGAGCGCGGCAAGCCGCTGGAGAAAAGCCCGTGGGGTCAGGATGACTGCGAACGCAGCAGGCAGGGCCGGCCCAGCCCCGAAACCGATGCACCGGACCGGATTTTCTTCGACGGCGACGTGCTGCTGCCGGCGGCGGGGACTAAGTACGAGGCGCTCACTTCCGGCAAGGGGTTGCACTGCATCCGCCACCTGACGGTCGAGCGCAACGCGAGTTACCGGATCTACGCCACGCTGGTGGGCAATCTGTGGGTCAAGGCCGGTGTGTCCGGCATGTGGGCAGGATCCGGAATCGTGCGGTTCGGTGGGCGCAGTTACAGCGGCAGCGCGGTCGCGGGTCACGACAGAAACACATTCCTCCGCTTCTGCAATTACCATCTGGACGACCCGGCTAACAACCACGGCACCCTCCCGCAAGAATTGATTCATTTCAACGTGCCGGAGGATACGCACTGGGCCTACGCCGGCCCCAACGGGCATTATCTGTGGATTGATTCCGGTCCCAACGGGGGCTCGGTCGAGGTCATCGGCGTCAACGGAGGCGCGGGGGATCGGATTGATTTTGTGCGCGGGACGACTGTGATTTCGGAGGACAGCTACATCGGCAACGGCAGCCGCGCTGCGGCTTTCGTGCATCCGGGGGCCACGCTGGTCCTGCTGGATGGCGCGCGGTTCGGACATCCTTCGCCGCTGATGGGCGGCTCGTCCCAAAGCCCCGTGGCGACCTACGGGATCGGCGGCACGTTGACGTTCGGCACGCCCGAGCATCCCCTGACGCGCGATCTGCATTTTGGTGCCTGCTACTTTCCGCAGGACCGGATCAATCCTCAGGTCCGGCCAAGCCAGCGAGCCACCGGTGCAAGCTTCGTTGTGGGCGAGACCGGCCGGATAGCCGTCAACAGCGCCGATCCGACCAAGGCCCGGGTCATCTTCGAGCCGCGCGGGCGCAACCTGCCGGTCAGTGAGTACGACACGCGCGGCGTGAACGGATTCACCAAGCGCGCTCGCAGAGTGTACTTTCCGCCCGATCCGGGATTGTGGCAGGACCCGCGCGTGCCCAACGGCGTCGTCGCAATCTTCCGCGGCGAGACCGACTTCAACGGCGTCGTCTTCGACGGATTCTACAAGGGCGGGATCTTTGTCAGCCCCGAGGCGCGGGCCAAGTGGAAGAACGTTTCCTTCGGCGACAAGAACCTCGGCAACCCCGATGAACTGTTCGCGGCCCCGTAGGACGCCACCTCGCCGGACCGGATCGTCGGCGACAACGAAGACAGAGGCGGGCCTGCGTGCCCACAGGAGACGCAATCATGACCAGAATCGCGACCGTATTCCCGTTCTTTTTGACGCTGGCCATCGCGGCACAAGCGGTCGAACCGGGTGTCGGCAAGGTGGTCTTTGTCGACGGCGTCGAGACGACGTGCGAGGTGTTGTTCGAGCACCCTAACGCCAAGGTGCTCGTGGTGCGATCCGCGGACCATCGCACGGCCCAGAGCTTCCCGCTGAGCGTTGTGCATGCGGTCACGGTCGCCGGCAAGACCGCGGTGTACTCGCCCAAGCGCGCGCTGACGGCGGACGAGCAGACCGAGCGCGAGCGGAACTGCCTTTGGGGCGACGAGGTTACCCTGAAGCAGATCGGCAATTACGGCCGCGAGAAATGGGAGAAGAAGCCGCTGATTGTCTGGGCGAAGCCCGGCGAAAGCGGCGATGGGTTCGCCGCCGAGAGCTGGCTCGACGAGCGCGGCAAGCCGCTGGAGAAAAGCCCGTGGGGTCAGGATGACTGCGAACGCAGCAGGCAGGGCCGGCCCAGCCCCGAAACCGATGCACCGGACCGGATTTTCTTCGACGGCGACGTGCTGCTGCCGGCGGCGGGGACTAAGTACGAGGCGCTCACTTCCGGCAAGGGGTTGCACTGCATCCGCCACCTGACGGTCGAGCGTAACGCGAGTTACCGGATCCCCGCCACGCTGGTTGGCAACCTGTGGGTCAAGGCCGGTGTGTCCGGCATGTGGGGCAGCGGGGGCATCACCAGACTCGGCGGGCGGAGTTACAGCGGCAGCGGGGTTGCGGGTCACGACAAACACACGTTCCTCCGCTTCTGCAATTACCAACTGGACGACCCGGCCAACAACCATGACACGCGTCCCGAGGAACTGTCGCGTTACAACGTGCCGGAGGATACGCACTGGGCCTACGTCGGCGCCATCGGGCATTACGTGTGGATCGATCCCGGTCCCAATGGGGGCTCGGTCGAGGTCATCGGCGTCAGCGGAGGCGCCGGCGACCGCCTCGACATCGTGCGGGGCACGGTGGTCGTTTCCGAAGACAGTTACATTGGCAACGGCGACCGCGCCGCGGTCTTTGTCCATCCCGGCGCCACCGCCATACTTCTCAACGGCGCTCGTATTGGCCACTGTTCGCCCCTGATGGGGGGGTCCGCCCAGAAGCTGATGGCGACCTACGGCATTGCCGGGACGCTGATGTTCGGCGCGCCCGAGCATCCCCTGACGCGTGACTTGGTGTTCGACGCCTGCTACTACCCGCAGGACCGGATCAATCCTCAGGGTCGGCCAAGCCAGCGAGCCAGCGGCGCAAGCTTCATTCTGGGCGAGACCGGCCGGATGGTCGTGAACAGCGCCGATCCGACCAAGGCCCGCGTCGTCTTCCGCCCGCGATCCGGACAACTGCCGGTGAGTCAATACAATGTTCCGGGAGATACGTGGAAGTCCGTCAACCGGGTCAGACGAGTCTACTATGCGCCCAAGCCGGAGTTGTGGGAAGACCCGCGCGTCGCCAAAGGCGTCGCGGCGATCTTCCGCGGCGAGACCGACTTCAACGGCGTCGTCTTCGATGGCTTCTACAAGGGCGGGGTCTTTGTCAACCCCGAGGCGCGGGCGAAATGGAAGAACGTTTCCTTCGGCGACAAGAACCTCGGCAAGCCCGACGAATTGTTCGCGGCCCCGTAGGACGCCACCTCGCCGGACCGGATCGTCAGCAGCAACGAAGACAGAAGGGAAGCACGCATGAAGTTCACGCCGTGGATCGTCGCAATGGCCGCGATGGCGTTGGTCGGCGCGCCTGCCCCGGCGCTTGCCCTCATCAATCCGAAGGTTCAGCCCAAGCACCTCTACGAACTGCATAGCGCCGTCATGGTCTGCCGGGTCGCTGCGGTCGACTCGAAGGCGCTGAAGGTGGCGTTTGAGGTCGTGAAGGTCACCAAGGGCGAGTTCGCGCCCAAGCAGGTTTCGATGACGGCCAGCAGCAGGAAACTGCTGGAGGGCATCCTTGCGCTCGAAGTCGGACAGGAGATCGTGGTCTTCGCCGGCAGGCACCGGCCCGCGTCCGCCCGCGGCGACGTGCTGTACTATGTCGGGGGCGGCAAGTGGTACAAGGCGCAGATGGCCGATCCGGATCGGCCCGGAGACTGGCAGCTCGTGGGGGACGCCGACGAGGACAAGGTCGGCGAGGAAATCATGTTCGGCGTCTTCAACGGCTCGACCGGGGCGCTATGGCAGATGGCGCAGGACACGACGTCCGGCCGGCTGTACTTCCCCGCCCGCCCATTCTCCCGTTTTGCCTCGCGCAAACTCGACACGCTGAAGACGCCCGCTGAGGGCGTGGCGCTGTTCGATGTCAACGGCGATGGCCGCCTCGACGTCGTGCTGGCGAGCCCCGGCGGCAACCGGCTTTACATCCAGGACGACAAGGGCGACTTCAACGACCGCACGGCCGAATGGGGCCTGTCGGGCAGCGTCGCCAGGAGCGTCAGCCTGGCCGACGCCGACGGCGACGGCCAGCCGGACGTGCTGCTTGACGGCGTGCTGTACCTGCAACGGGGCAGCCAGTGGGTGCGCAGTGACCTGGTGCCTGAGCAGAAAGCGGCGTTGAGCGCCGCGTTCGTCGAGCTGAACGGCGACGGCTATCCCGACGTGGTCATCAGCGTTTCGGGCGGCGGGTTGAGGGCGCTGGCCAACTCGTTCGCCGCAAAGGGCGCGCAGCCCAAGGCCTTTGAGGACATCTCCGCCACGCTGAACTTGCACCAGAAGGACCACGGCGCGGGCGGGACAGGCTACTTTGAGGCTGGCGACTGGAACGGTGACGGACGGACCGATCTGCTGTACCTGTCGGGTCCGGGCCACATGCTGCTGGCGAGCGACAAGGGGTTTTCCGCGATCCTGATCGGCGACGAGGAAACGGACCATGCGTACGCCACCGCCGCCATGGCACCGATCGCCGACCCCGCGCGTAGCGCCGCCCTCGTCCTGTCGGGCGACGAGAAAAGGCTGCTCGAAAGTCGGCCCACGGGCTACGCGGACATCACCCGGTTCGGCAACGAGATACGGGACGAGTTGCCGGGCCTGTTCGCGGCGGTCGCCGAGGACCTGAACGCCGACGGAACGATCGACATCTACGCCGGCAACCGCACGAAGGGCGCCTCGAGCTTCTACTGCGTCAATCGCGGGTACGGATCCTTCATGATGGAAGAGAAGTACAACGCCGGCAAGATCATTCCGCCGGACGTATATGGCCAGCCAGTCCTGGGGCTGGCCGCTGCCGACATCAACGGCGACGGCGCCAACGACATGGTCCTGGCCGGGGCGAACGGAACCGTGTGGCTGCTGATAAACCAGACCCTTGCCGACCGGAAAGACAAGACGGAACTCGACACGCTCTGGGATGAGCGCAAGCGGATCGAGGCCAGGATCGTGACCGTGCGCGTCGAAGGCCCGACGGGCGTGGTAGGCGCTTCGCTGAGGCTCGTCGACGAGCGGGGACAGCTCGTGGCCGCGCGGCAGCTCGGCGGGAACATCGGCGTCGGTTGCTGCGGGCCGCATCAGGTCGTGTTCACCGTCCGCGAACCCGGTGCGCACCAGCTTGAGGTGCGGTACGCCGACGGCGCCGTCGCGACACTGCCCGTGGACCTGTCCGCCGATCGACCGCGCCATCAGACGATCAAGGTCAGCCGGCAGCATGCCGGTGCCGAAGCGGCGGCCGTGCAGGCGCAGCCGGAGAAGCGCTGACATGGACTTCCTGCTCGGACTGGCCCAAGACGTGGTCGAGGCGGCACGGGTGCCTCCCTCCGCCGTGAACACGACCGGGGGCACCCTGCTCCAACCCAGCGGCCGTTGCGCCTATCCGTCATTCTGGTTGCGCGATCACGCGCTGTCGGTGGCCAGCGGCCTCATCACTCCGACCGAGCAACGCCACGCCATCCTGCTGTCGGCGCGGACCCAGCAGGCCACCGACTGGCTGACGCCCAGCGGCAGTTTCGTGCCGCGCGGGTCGATCGCCGACCACATCAATTTCGACGGCTCGGCGGTGTTCTTCCCCGGCACGCTCGACGCCTCGCAGCAGAGCAGCGCCTGGGGCAATCTCCCGGCCATCGACGACCATTTCCTGCTCGTCGACATGGTGTGGGAATACTGCCGCCGGATCGGCGACCGCGCCCTCCTCGCCGAATCGCTCGCCGGCCTGACGCTGCGCGAACGCCTTGTCCTGGCGTTCACCACGCCACGCGCCCGCCCCGGCACCCAACTGGTCTGGTGCGACGAGACTGGACGCGGCGCCGGCTTCGGCTTCCTCGATGCGGTGGTCCACACCGGCGACCTGCTGTTCGCCTCGGTGCTGCGCCATCGCGCCGCGCTCCAACTCGCGGAACTGACCGACGAGGCCGCCTACGTCGACATCGCCGCCGCGATCGCCGGCGCCATCCCGACGGTGTTCGCGCATCCGGGCGGTCTGCTGCGCGCCAGCACCGGCCTCAGCGGTCAGCCCGACGTGTTCGGCTCGGCCTATGCCGTCTACGTCGATGCGGTCACCGGAACGACGCGGCACGGCATCTGCCGAGCCCTCGCCGACGCCTATCGCGCCGGCACCCTGGCCCGGCGCGGTGGTGTGCGCAATGTGCTGACCACCGACGATCACCGCGCCGACAGCGCCTGGGAGCGCACCGTCGGCCCGATCCCGCACAACCAGTACCAGAACGGCGCCTATTGGCTGCCACCCATCGGCTGGGTCTGTGTCGCCATCGCCGAAGTGGACGCCGCGCTCGCGCGGCGCCTCGCGGACGAATACCTGGCCGAGCTGAGGAACACCGATTTTCGTCGCGGTCCGGGCTTCGACGGTCCTTACGAATGCGTCCATCCCGACGGCGACCACCGCCAGACGCCGGTGTGCATGCCCAGCGTCACGCTGCCGCTCGCGGCCTTCCGCCGCCTCGGATGGTTGGCCCCGGATCGTTACCCCGACAAAGGAAGCAGTATGTCCCCATCGCACATGATCCAGACCGCGTTCGACCAGGGACGGGGCATCCTCCGTCTCGCCCCTGCCTGGGTCCCGCGCGTCTTCTGCATCCCCGGTCGCCGCATCAAGTTGCACCCCGACGACTACTTTGTGCTGGGTGGCCGACGCGGCGGCATCGACGAACGCTGGCTGGCCTCGACCACCCCCGCCGGTAACGGTCCCCTCACCGGTGAGCACGAGGGCCTGAGCCAGGTGGTGTTACAGGATGGCGGGCAGGAGCGACGGGTTCTGCTGCGCGACGCCGTGGCCGAGCTGAAGGGGGCGCTGATCGGCGACCGCCTGTGGCAGGCCTACGGCAAGTGGCCGATGTTCTCCAAGTTCTTCGACAACCAGAGGGCGTTGCCGTTTCACATCCACCACCGCGATCAGCACGCGGCCTTGGTGGGGCAGATGGGCAAGCCCGAGGCCTACTACTTCCCGCCCCAGTTGAACAACCATGGCGGTGAGTTCCCGTTCACCTTCTTCGGGTTCGAGCCGGGGACCACCAAGGAGCAGGTGCGTGACTGCCTGCTGGCCTTCGCCAGCGGCGACAACCGCATCACCAGCCTGTCGAAGGCCTATCGGCTCGATCCCGGCACCGGCTGGGATGTACCGCCTGGCATCCTCCACGCGCCCGGCAGTCTGTGCACCTACGAGCCCCAGCGCGCGGCCGACGTCTTTGCCATGTACCAGTCGGTGGTCGATGGCCAGGTTTTCCCCGAGGAATTGCTGTGGAAGGACTCGCCTCCGGCGCGGGTCGGCGACGTGGCCTACTTGATGGAAGTGATCGACTGGGATGCCAACATCGACCCGGAATTTGCCCGCCACCACTTCATGACCCCGCGCCTGGTCCGTCCGGCGGAGGAGACCGAGAGCGAAGGCTGGCGTGAGCAGTGGATCTGCTACCGCAGCGCCGCCTTCAGCGCCAAGGAACTGACCATCCTGCCCGGACGTAGCGTGGTCATCCGCGACGCCGCCGCCTACGGCCTCATCATGATGCAGGGGCACGGCACCATGAACGGGCTGACGATCGAGACCCCCGCCCTGATCCGCTACGGCCAGAGCACCCACGACGAGTACTTTGTTGGCGAGTCAGCCGCCCGTTCCGGCGTGACCATCGTCAACCTCTCACCGTCCGACCCCATCGTCATGCTCAAGCACTTCGGTGCCAACAACCCCGACAACGTCCACTGATCATCCCGCTTTCGTTCGCGCCTCGCTCGGTGACGGACGACGCTCCACCACATCCAGAAGGACCATCCGATGACGCCACCAGTCCGCACTCAGCCCCACACCCAGAAGGGCCATCCGATGACGCCTCCAGTCCGCCCTCAGCCCCGTTTCCTTTGGGGCGCGCAATACTACCGAGGCCCCACTCCCGAGCGGGCGTGCTGGGCGGCCGACCTGCGGCGTATGCGCGAACTCGGATTCACCAGCGTAAAGCACGCGGTGCAATGGCGCTGGGCCCATCGCAAACCCGACGCCTTCTATTTTGATGACATCGACGAGTTGATGGACCTCTCTGGCGCCGAAGGCCTGGGCGTGCACCTGAATCTGTATTTCGAAACAGCCCCGACCTGGCTCTACAAGACGCATCCCGATGCGAAGATGCACACCGCCAACCATGGGCCCTTGGAGCCCCATGCCATGCAGGGTCGTCCGATCGGCGGCTACCCCGGCCCCTGCCTCAGCCATCCGGGCGCCTTGGAGCTGCGCCAGCGCTTCCTGACCGCGGTGGTCGAGCGCTACCGCCATCACCCCGCCCTGGCCGCCTGGGATGTCTGGAACGAACCGACCCTGGTCGGCACCCTGCGTTGGCCGATCGAGCTCGACAACCTAGTCTGCTACAACCCGCACAGCATCAGCGCCTTTCACGGTTTCCTGCGCAGCAAGTACGGCTCTCTCGACCATCTGAACGCGGTCTGGGGGCGCTGCTACGGCGAATGGGATGAGGTCGAGGCTCCCCGCAACGGCTCCACCTTCACGGACTTCATCGATTGGCGCGAGTTCTTCATCAACGTGATGAGCGAGGAGGGCCGCTGGCGCCTACGGCTGGCCCGGCAGCTCGATCCCGTGCATCCGGTCTACCTGCACGTGGTCGCCAATCTGCTGCATTGCTGGAACTCCATCACCGCGTGCAGCGACGAGTGGGAGTTGTTGGCCGAAAGCGACTTCGCTGGCAGTTCGCATAGCGACCCCGCGTATCGCGCGCAGCACATCCATGCGGGTGGGGGACGCATCGCCTACAACACCGAGGTGCATGTCAACGGGGGCAACACCGCCTGGCACCAGCGCCGGATCGGCGACCGGGAGGTCATCGATCTGCTGGTGCCCTTCATCGGTGCCGGTTTCCGCGGATTCCAGTTCTGGCAGTTCGCCCCCGAGACTCTGGGCATTGAAAGCCCCTGCTGGGGCATGGTCAATCTCGACGGGTCCGATCGTCCGGCGACCGGGGCCATCGAACGCTTCTGGCGGACCATCGAGCCCCATGCCGAAGCGATCGCCTCGGCCCCGGCCCCGACCACCGAGGTGGGAATCTGGAAGAGCCGCAAGAACGAGATCTTCACCTACTGCAGCTCCGGCAACCTGAGCGACCTCTTCGATTCCATCGAACAGTGGTGGAAGCTCCTCCACGCGCGCAACATCCCCTACCGGGTGGTGACGGACGGCTGCCTGGCCAAGGGCCGGCTCGAAGGCCTGCGGCTGCTGGTGATGCCGATGCCCTATTACCTGACCGAGGAGGAGGCCGCGCAGCTCCATGCCTGGGTCGAGCAAGGCGGAGTCCTGGTCAGCGAGGCCCATCTCGGGGCCTACGACGGTACGACCGGCCGGCATTGCCGCAGCGTGCCCGGCTGCGGACTCGCCGAACAATGGGGACTGCGCGAGGGCGAAAGCACCCGTTCCGATTTCCTGCCCCAGGATCCCAAGGAGCGGCTTCGCGCCACGGACGGGGATGCGGCGCATGAAGCCGGCATCGCCTACCAGAGCCCTGCGGTGAAGCGGGCCCTGGCCGCTGCGGGCAGCATTCTTCAAGGAGAGCGGCGTTTCTTCCCGCTCACCCTCGCCGATGGTGGCCGGATCTGGGGCAGCAACCGCTTCGCCGTCCTGGACGCCGCAGGGGCCAAGGTCGAAGCCACCTTCCACGATGGCTCGGCGGTGGTGGTCTCGAAACGGGTCGGCAAGGGCATGGTCTTCTATGCTGGCACCAACCTCGGGCACGGTTCGCTGGTCGCTTCCGGCGGGCTCGAACAGCTCGCAGAGCGCATCCTGGCCGTCGCCGGCGTCGAGCCGCTGTTCAAGGCCAAGGCCCAGGGGCATGACGTGCATGTGGATCTGGTCCAGGGTCAGGGCGCCGACTTCCTGGTGTTGATCAACCGTGCCGAAGAAGCGCGGGAACTGGCCCTGACGGTGACCGGCCGCTGGCGAGGCCTCTTCTCCGGCGCCGACTTCACCTGGACAGATGGTGCCACGCAAACCATCCCCGGTCGCTTCAATGACATCCTTCGCCGGGAGCCCTGAGCCATGAGCCTGATCGATCTCTATTACCCCGCAGCATGAGGACCCATCGATGAGCGTTCGCCTTTTCCTCGCCCTCGACAACTGCTATGCATCGAAGCGCTGGTGCAGCGTCGGCGAATGGATGCGAGTGGTCAAGGATCTCGGCGTGGATCGTGTCGAAGCCAGCGCCGACAACGAGATCGACCCACTGTACACCACGGCGGCCTATCGGGCCGATTGGCTGCGGGCGGTGCGCCGTGAGGGCGAGCGGAGCGGGGTGCAGGTGGTGAACCTGTATTCCGGGCACGGTACCTATGCCACCCTCGGTCTGGCCCACCACGATGCGCGGGTTCGTCACCACCTCGCCAGCCGCTGGATGGGACCGATGCTGCGTCTGGCGGGAAACCTGCATGCGGGGCTCGGTTGCTTCGCGCATGCCTTCTCCGAGGAGGTGCTGGCCGAACCCCGCCGCCAACGCGCCACCGAACGCATCCTGATCGACAACCTCCAGGAGCTCTCAGCGGTGGCGGAACGCAGCGGCGCCCGCAGCTTCAGCATCGAGCAGATGCGCTCGCCGCACCAGCCCCCGTGGACCATTGCTGGTACCACGGACTTCCTGCGCGAGACCAATCGCAAGGTTACCGGTTTGCCGATCCATCTGACCATCGACACCGGGCACCAGAGCGGACAGCGTGGTTTCCGTGCGCCATCGGCGGCGGAGGTCACCGCCTTCGTGCGCGCCCTGCGCCAAGGGCAAAGATCGTCGCTCTACCTGGGCACCGGCACCCATTGTCAGCACATCGCGGATCTGGTGCGTTCAGGCGCATCAGTGGCGGAGGTCAAGGCTCGGGTCGCAGCGCTGGTGGACGCTGCGCCCTATCTCTTCTCCGCGACGGGGGACGATGATCCCTACCGCTGGTTGCGTGAGTTCGCCCCCTATGCACCGATCATCCACCTCCAGCAGACCGACAACACCGCGAGCGCCCATCGCCACTTCACCCCTGCGAACAATCGCACGGGCGTCATCCATGCGGAGCAGGTGGTGACCGCCATCGCCGATTCCTATCAGCGTCCACGGCCTGCGGGCTTCCCTCCGCGGGTTGAGACCATCCATCTGACGCTCGAGCCCTTCCTTGATACCGCCGGCCATCCGCGGCTGATGCTCGAGGATCTCGCCGAATCGGTGTCCTATTGGCGCCGCGTTATCCCCCACGAGGGTCTACTGCTCCCCAACCTGCCGTTGGAAGCGAAAGAGAATGTACACGCCATCACGGTCCGCAATTCCCACATAAAGGCACTCCAATGAACCGAGCTCTACCTCTTCTCGTGTGTTGCGTGGCGCAGTTCCTGTGTAGCGCTGTGGTTTCGGCGGCCCAACTCAGCGGCTGGATCGAACCGTTACCCACCACACCGGTTAATCTGACTGCCGAGGGCACCCGGGACTGGATTCAGGGCGGATACAATGGCGACTACACCAAGCTGAATCGCAAGGTCGGTGCCAACCTATTCAGCAGTCTGAAGGTAGCCAACCCGCTCAACAATGGCACCCTGATCCGCCCCATGGGACCCACGCTCAGTTGGAGCGATGGTGCTCCAGACGCCACCTGCGCCGGGACCACCAGCGGTGTCCATGCTCAGGGCCAGGGCAACTCGATCAGCTTCACCGTGCCGGCCGGAACCGCTCCGATGACGATCAGGATCTACAGTGGCGCCGTCAATGGCGCGATGCAGTTCCGCGCCCATCTTTCAGACAATTCAGCGCCGGACTGGGTGAACGAGGACTGGTATGTCCCAGGCCTCGAGGGGTCAATCGCCCAGCGCGCGACGCTCTGTTTCGCCGCCGCCAGCGCGGGGCAGAGCCTGACGGTCACCATCACGGATATCCTCGCCGGCAGTTGGGCGAGCGTGGGCATCCATGCCGTGACCCTGCAGGATGGTGCAACGGCGGCCCCACCCATACCGTTGCCGCCCGTTCCAACCGGTCTGCGTGCTACCGCCGGGAATGGCCAGGTCATGGTACAGTGGAACCAAGGGCCCTTCGCTGCCAGCTATAACGTCTACCGCTCGACCAACGCCACCGTTCCCGGCACGCCCTGGCGCAGCGGGATCCTCCCGATTCCGCTCAATCTCGACAGCCGGAGCCTGATGTTGAGCACCCTTGATACGACCGCGGCCAACGGCAGCACCTGGCACTATTGGATTGCGGCGGTGAACGCGGGCGGAGAGACCCGTGCGCCACAAGCCGTCACCGCGACTCCGACGGCACCGACCAGTACGGCGATCACCACCACCCGGTTGCTGAAGATCCTGCCCATGGGCGATTCGATCACCTTTGGCTACCCGGTCAGCGGCGGCTACCGGACACCCCTGCTGCAAAAGCTCGGCGCCGGCGGCTATCAGGTGCAGATGGTCGGCCGGGTAGGGGCCAATTCGACGGGTATGGCCGAACCCCTGCATGAAGGCTGGCCGGGGCAGCGTATCGAATTTCTGCGGGATGAGGTGGTGGACCGTGCGCTCAACACCTACCAGCCCGACATCATCCTGCTGATGATCGGCGCCAACCATTTCGCCTGGGACCGCAAGCTCACCCAGACCGCGGTCGACAAGGCCATCGCCGCCTATGACGAACTGCTGGCAAAGATACTCAACCTCGCCCCGACGGCCCGGGTCATCGTCGCCCCCATCCTGCCGATCAGGGATTCAGCGCTGCCAGCCGCCTTCAACGCGGCGCTCAAGACCAGGATCACCACCCTCGCCGCCCAAGGCCGACCGGTTTCCTGGTGCGATATGTCCAGCATAACCGTCGATCAGTTGGTAGACGGCTACCACCCCAATGCGCAGGCCTACGCTGCCATGGGCGACCTCTGGTACAAGGGCATCCAAGCCATCACCACCCCAGTCAAAGAGCCATGATCTATAGTAACAACTCTGACGTCTCCCTTGGAGGAATCTCGATGCGCCCATCCGTGCGATGTTTCCTCGCCTGTGCCACGCTCCTCTTCTGCTGCACACCCGCTCTGGCGGCCCAACTCAGCGGCTGGATCGAGGCTCAGCCGTCGAGCGTTGACCTGACCCGCGAAGGCAGCTTGGATTGGATCCAGGCCGGCTGGAAAGGGGACATCGGCTACAAACCCAAGGAAGACTACGCCACCAAGTTCGAGCGCAAGGCCGGCGCAGGGCTGATCGGCGCGCTCAACGGGGTCGCCTCCTTCACCGTGAAAAGCCTGGGGGCCTCGTTCACTTGGAGCAATGGCAGTCCGAGCGCCACCTGCGCCGGCACCCAGACCGGCATCCATGTCGGTTCGGCCATCACCTTGGCCCTGCCAGCGGACACGGCAGCGAGAACCGTGCGGATCTACTTCGCTTCCCATCGTGCCGGCGTCAAGGTCTACGCGCATCTCAGCGACACCTCGGCGCCCGATTGGACGGACGACCGCTGGTATGCCCTTTCCGGTGACAGCAGCATCACCCCCGTGACCACCATCTCCTACGCCGCCGCCAGCGCGGGCCAAAGCCTGACCGTCACCATCCAGAACATCATCCCCAACGACCAGTGGTCGACCGTCGGTATCCACGCCGTGACCCTGCGCAACGGCGCGGTTGCCGTCCCCACGCCGCCTGCGCCGCCCGCGCCCACTGGCCTGCATGCCTTCGCCCTGAATGGTAGGGTGGTATTGAACTGGGACCAGATGATGCTGGTCGACACTTATCGCATCTACCGGGCCGTCAGCGCCACTCGGCCAGCCAGTCCCTTGCTTAGCGGCATCATGCCGATCCATGGTAACTTTGGCTGGACCCCGATCCGCATGCTCAATGCCGTGGATGCCAATGCCACCAACGGGACCGCCTGGCATTACTGGGTGAGTTCGGTGAATGCCGGCGGCGAGACCTTGGTGCCGGTCGGAGTCGTCGCCACGCCGAGCGACCCCGGATCATCAGCGATCACCACCGCACGGGCGCTGCGCATCCTGCCGCTGGGCGACTCGATTACCCAGGGCTATCCGGTCAATGGCGGCTACCGGGTACAGTTACTGAAGAATCTCACCGCCGGTGGATACCAGGTGCTCATGACCGGAAGCCGGCGGTTCAATTCTGAAACGATGGATGAGCCCTACCACGAAGGCCTGCCCGGGAAGCGGATCGATTCTCTGAGGGATGAGGTGGTGGACCGCGTGCTCCCCACCTACCAGCCCGACATCATCCTGCTGATGATCGGCACCAACCATTTCGTGGACCGCAAGCTCGCACAGACCGCAGTCGACAAGGCCATCGCCGCCTATGACGAACTGCTGGCGAAGATCCTCATCCTCGCCCCGACGGCCCGGGTCATCGTCGCCCCCATCCTGCCGATCAGGGATTCAGCGCTGCCAGCCGCCTTCAACGCGGCGCTCAAGACCAGGATCACCACCCTCGCCGCCCAAGGCCGACCGGTTTCCTGGTGCGATATGTCCAGCATAACCGTCGATCAGTTGGTAGACGGCTACCACCCCAATGCGCAGGCCTACGCTGCCATGGGCGACCTCTGGTACAAGGGCATCCAAGCCATCACCATCCCAGTCAAAGGGCCATGAGTCCTGCGGTCCTCGTCGCCTCCTCCATCGCCATGCCTGTGCCTCGTGGCGAAAGAAGTCGCGCTGGACCACATCAACCTTGGGGCTGATCCACCACGCGTGGCTTCGGCCACAGGAGCACGTTCTTGGCTCCTGCCGCGAGGTCGGCGAACGGCCCGGGGACCGGGTCCATGCCGACCGCCGTCGCGTCGAACTGCATCTGGAACGCGAGGCGGCGTGTGCCCAGCCCGTCGCGAATGCAGGTCATCACGCGGCTGTTGCGGTCGTTGCCGGTTGCGGCGCGCCACTGTTCCAGGTCGAGCAGGTAGTGCGGTGCCCAGGTGGCGAGGTTCGGCCAGCGCGCCTCGGGTAGGCCCGCGCCGCGTAACGCCGCAACCAGCTTCGCCGTGACGTGCTCGGGCGACTGCGCTTCAAAACCAGCCGGATGGTGCTCGGGCATGTTGGCCATGTGGCTGGCGTTGGTGACGTGGAACAACGGCGGCTTCGAGCCGCCGCCTTCGTCAAGAGACTCGCCCGCACCGACATACAGGTTGCCGTCGCTGGTATTGCGCCCCGCACACTGCCACGGCAGCGGCAGCGCGAGGGCCCCGGCGCGGTTGCTGGCGACGATGTTGTTGCGGATGCAAATGTCCCAACAGCCGTCCTCGGGTTTCACACGTGGCGTGGCGTAGGCGAACCACGCGCCGTAGTTGGCGTTGGCGTAGAGCAGGTTGTGTTCGATCATCACGTCCGCCACGTCGTGGCCGTAGATGCCGTCGCCCTGGCGCGTGAGGGCGATCACGTTGTGGTCGATCCTCACCGGTCCGCGCCCGAGTTCGACGTTGATGCCGCTCCAGAGGTTGTTGACGATCACGTTGCCAGTGATCCGCGAGCCGCGCCACTGGTTGTCGATCCAGATGCCGTGCGCCTCGTTGTCGCGGATCAGGTTGTCGCGGATCTCGCCGTCAAAGAAGAAGTGGAACTTGATGCCCGCGAACTCCCACCACGGCGAGGTCCAGCCGTCGCAGTTGTTGCGTTCGATCCGGTTCCCGATCACCTGCGTGCCCACATGCCCAATTCCAGCCAGCCCGCAGTGGCCGTTGTCGCTGATGTCGTTGTTGTGAATACGATGGTGGCCGGCCTTGCTCCAGTCCTCCATCGTGTGGGGCTTGTCGGGCGCAGGCTCTCCGCGGTTCTCGATGAACTCCTGACCACCCTCACTGCCGCAATCCATGCCGAGACCCTTGGCGAAACGGATCGTGTTGTCCTCCACCGTCCAATGATGCCCGCTACGGGTACTCAACATTCCAGCCTGCGCCCAGCCTTGCTTGCCCCAGGTCGGGAAGTGGTTGGCAGCATGCTCCATCGTGAAGCCGCGCACTGCGATGTGACCGAGGCCGCGTTCGAGCGGCGAGAAGACCGCGTGCCGCAGGCTGAGCTCGACCAGTCGGTCTCCGGGGGATTCGACATTCAGCCACACGGCGTCACCGTCGGGTGCTGCGAGCCACGCGTCCGGGATCGCGTCGACCTCCGCCCGCGTCTCCACCTCCGTCAACGGACGGCCATCGACGAACACCTGGCCCAGTGTCCGCGCGAAGGAGGGTTCTTTGCCGGTGCGCGTCGCCAGTTCCGCGATCAGGTCGGCGCGCCGCTTCTGCCCCTTGCTGAAGAGCATGTCGGCCCCTGCGGCCACCTCCTCCGCCATCTGCCGGTCACACAACTCGATCTGCCGCCTCAGTTCCTCGACGACGTCGGCGTGCGGGCGCGCGGTCTTGGTGCGGTTGAACCGAAGCAGGAACGGATTGAAGCCGCCGTAGAGACTTTCGTCGCAGCGTCCCCCATAGGCCGCCGACCCGAAGCGCACCGCCGATAGGCTGCCACTCCAGCAGCCGCCCGCGCGTTTCCAGACGGGTTGGAAGACCTCCGAGCCGCGGATGCAAACCGCCTCGCCCGGCGCGGCTTGATACGTGATCGGGCGACCCTCTTCGCCCCCGCGCGGAGGGTTGACCCGTTCGCGGTAGACGCCCGCGTGGACGAGCACGGTATCGCCCGGTTGCGCGTCGCGCGCGGCGGCGTTGATCGTGGGGTAGGCTTTGGAGGCGGGTCGGGAATCGACGTGCAACGTGGTCATCTGATCATCCTGTCAGTTATAGGTCGGTAAAGCCCAATCGCAGGCGACGCCGTGCTGCCGGCCCGGTTGACGGAGCCGACGCGAATCTGACGCAGGAAGGTGATCAGCGTGCCTTCGGCCAGGCACGCAAGGGCCAGCGGTGTTGAAGAAGCGTTTCATAGTTTAAGTGTACCCCAGTTACCGAAGTGGCTCAACGGCATTCGCCGCGCCGCCGTCCACTGCGGCGTCGCGCTTGTGGGGCAAGACCCCCTTCGCGGCACCTTTGATCGCGAGCGCGACGGTTGGCGACTTGCCGTCAACGCGCTCCACGGGCGCCGCGAACACATGGTCGTACGCGTCGAACAGGTGCCCCGGCTGCACGGCCGGGTTGACCAACGCCCGGGCGGTGGGGCCAATCGAGGGGATCAGGACGATAAACGGGTGCGCAAGCATCGGTTTCACAGGGCGCTTCCAATTCATCGCTCTTCCTTGCCCTTTCCCTGCCTCCGCGACGTCCACTCGCGCGTGTCCAGGCAACGGCCGTCCAATGCGTGGACCGACATCCGACAACACTCCCCGTCGACTTCGAGCAGGCAGTAATGATACTCGCTGCGAAGGCATGTCGAATAGGGGTTCTGGCCGCGCCCACCGGTGGCGTCGTACAGGCGGGACCCCGCACCGCCCGTCACAACCACCGTCGGCCCGCCGGGAACTTCCGAACGTTCGTAGAAGTGGTCGTGTCCCGAGAAGACGGCCGTGACGCCATGGCGCACCGCCAGCGGCAGGACGATCTCGCGACTGGTGCGTACGGCGACCTCGCGCGGGCGCCCGTCGGCGTCCGTGGCAGCGTGCGGACCCGACGACCACGGCGAGTAGTGGTTGAAAAGGAACAGGTACTCTGCGTCCGCCGCCGCGAGTGTCCGTTCCAACCAGACGTACCGGGGCGAGCCTTCAGACCACTCGCCGGCACCATCGATGCCGACAAGGTCGACGTTCCCGATGCGTTGCACCCACTCCCACGCTCCAGGCATGGGCAGCAACCTTTCGAGGAGTGGCGCGCGCTCATCGTGGTTGCCGGCGACCCAGAAGAACGGAACCGACGAGAAGAGCTTCGCTGCCGGAGCAAAGAAGCCCGGATCCCACGAGCCGTCCTCACGCCCCTGAAGCACCATGTCGCCGGTGAAGACAACCCACGCCGGCTCGGCGGCCAGCGCGGCTTCCGAGACGCGGGACCACGTGTCGTCGAACGGATACACGTCGCCCAGCACCACAAACCGAAAAGGCGCACGGACGGGAAGCGTGCGCAGCGAAAGGCGGCGCCCTCGTTCGACGGGAGCGCCTGCGGGTGCCGGAGTCATCCATGCCTCGGTGCGCGTGTCGGCCGCCAGCCCCGCAACGTCAAAGCGATGGCAGAGCGCAGGGGCCGAGACGAACGTCCGCCCGCCGACCGTCAGGCGGACGGGGACCGGAGCTGTCGTCCGGCAGGTGACCGTCGCGCCGTCTGTTCCGGCCTTCGCCAGCAACGGGCCGGTTTGGATTTCGGCCGCCGCCGCCGGAATCGCCCGCAATCCGGCGCGGACGCACGGGCGGCGAGCCTTGCCGACGACGCGGAACACGCGCAACCGCAATGCGGGAAGCGCGGCGGCGCAGGCGTCGGCGGACCACGCACGCGTCAACACGTTTGCGCCCGTTCGCAGGAGCGTGGAGGGAATCCCGGCAACACTGGAATAGTGCATTCCCGCGAGGGGGACCGGAATCGCGGCACCGTTCAAGCGGTAGCATTCGCCTTGCGAATCCAGCAGCGTCAGGCCCGCGAACACGGCAGGATCGTACACGTCGAAGATCCGTCGGGATTCCAGCGAGAGAGGCGGAGGCACCGCGGCGGACGTCGGGCGGAGCGCCTCCGAAGTCAGCGCCCAGCCGCCGCTACCGCTGAAGACGCGCACGGCGAGCGTGTGGCGTCCCCCGGCCAGGTGCGCGGTGAAGGTGTGGGCGCGTTCGAGCGTGTCGTACCGATTGCCGCCTGCCAAGGTATCGAAGACCGGCTGGCCGTCGATCCACCATTGCATCCAGTAGTCCGCTCCGCAATGCACGTGCACCGGACCTGCATGCCCGACATCGAGTTCCGCGAACAGGAAGGCTTCGCGGGTGTCGTAGGCGGACCCCAGTGCGGCGGCAAGATCGATGAGTCCATCGGGACGTGCCTGCACGTCGCGCACGGAGCAGGTTCGATCACCCATCGTCCATGACGACGGCACGACGGCGAGGTCGCTGGGCGAAGGCTGCCAGAGGGTGGCCGAAGGACCGCGCGCGCGCAGGACGGGGCGTCCCGATTCGGGGACATAGAAGGCCCGCCAGCGGGTCGGCCACCCGGGGAGCGGAGTGTTCCCTGTGTCCAAACCTGCCAGCGCCTCTTCCAGCGAGGGCGTCCATGCGCGCGGCGAGCCGGCCACGGTGGCACGCCACTCCCACGGCCGGTCCGCGGTCAGGTCGCATGGTGTGGAGGGCGGCACGCCGTCGCCGCCGCGCACGATGGGAGGCTTGACTGGCGCGGATGCGACGGCGCGCATCCCTCCTCCTGTGGGGCGCTCGGATTCGCGCGTCATGGTATACTCAGTTGTTTCTTTGCCGCCACCATCACGGGCACGTAGACGAGTACGTAGACCCAGAGCCAGCCCAAACTGAAACCGGGGTGGCCCAGCGACGCGAACGGACGCCAGAACACGGGTTTGGTCGGCGGCGGGGGATAGAGCACGCGAACGGACTGGAGCAGGCGTCCACCCGCGATGTCCGCCTCACGGGGTGCAGGTGGATACGCGTCGCCGAGCACGACCGCGAGCGTGGCGGCGTCGTCCCCCGCATGCACCCGCACGCCGAAGCGGCTTGGCGTCGCGGCGGGCGACCGCAGCGTCCAGGTCAGGGTCTCGGGCGGCACCCCGGCCCGCAGGTACGCCTGGAGGTCCGCCAGCATGTCGCGGCGTGTGCGTTCGGCCGCCGCGCGGACGTCCCACGGGAGTGCGGTCAGGTCCGTCGGTTTCAGCCAGTCCGAGTGGAGCCGCTCCAGGGCCTCGCGCACGGGCGGAAGGGTCCGCGTCGCGGGAGTCAGATCGTCCAGAACCAGCGGCGGCTCCGCCTCCAGCACGACCGGCCCGCGCCAGTCCGAAGCAACCGTGGCTTGCACGGTGACCGACGTTCCAGACGGTAGATTCCAAGACGCCGGATCAACGCGCAGGGTCAACCAGTCGAACGACAGGACCATCGGTCCGAGGAGAACGGCCAACGGCACGAAGGCCGCCGCCGCGACGCGGCTCTGTGCGGACTTTGCCAACGCATCGAGCACACTCTTTCGCGGTGCGTCCGGCGGTAGCGCGGCGGACTGCTTGCGCAGCCTTGTGCCGCGCCGTTTGACTTCGTTCAACCGGCGGTTGTCGGTCAGCAGCCGCTGCGCCACGAGGGTCGCCACCGCGAAGAAGGCGGCGACGAGCGCCACGGTCCCGACTTTGCCACAGCACGTGACGAACGGCCAGAGCAGGCGATCCAGCATCGCACGCAGCGGTGTGCGCACCCACGGCTCCGGGAGTAGGAAGAACGCCACCAGGAAGAGTCCCCAGACAAGCAGCCCGGCGTCGCGGAGCCGCCCTCCCGCACGCTCCAACGGTCCCGGCACCGGCGGCGTGTCGGACGGTGCGACGCGCAGGTCGTCCAGGTCCGGCGCGGCGGAATCGTGCGGAGGCATCCTGGCCGCGTCGGCGGCGCGCGCCACGCCGCCGGCGTCGCCGTCGACCGTCACGGACTCCCCGTCCACGAGCAACCGGGTGGCGTCGGGCAGGACGACGGACGGCAGTCCCAGTTCGCGGGCCACCACCGCCCCGTGCGAAAGCGTCCCGCCGCGTTCGAGGACCAAGGCCGCCGCGTTGACGAACAGGGGCGTCCAAGCCGGATCGGTGGAGGGACACACGAGCACGTAGCCCGCACCCAGTTCCCCGGCGGTTTCGGGCGAATGCACGACGCGGACGGTCCCCGTCGCTCTTCCGGCCGACACGGCAAAGGCATTCCATCGCGTTTCGTTGCCAGATGCGGGGGATGCACCGAGAGTCTCCACGGCACGCGCATCGAGCACCATGGGCAACGATAGGCGGGCTTCGGCGTTGCGTTGCGTCCGGCGCTGGTCGAGAAGGTGCAGCGGAGCGAAACCCGTCCGAAGCGCGTCGCGCAGCTCGTCGATCGTTAACAGAAACACGTCGGCGCCGACGTCGAGGCGACGTCCCGCCTCCAGCGCGAGTCGCCGGAGCACCCGGTACCCGCGCATCAGGAAATCCTTGCCATCCTCGCGGAAACGCACATAGCGGCGCGCAAGCGCCAGGGCTTCGTCGAAGCGGCGCAAGGTGCGTCCGCGCAGTTGCGTGCGCAGCTCGGCAATGCGGGCTTCGGCGCGGGCGACATGCGCGCGGCGCAGCTCGAGGGGGTCGCCTCCGTCCACCAGTCGGTTCGCCATGGCCCGCAGCTCGTCCGGCTGTTCGCTCCAGCGCGGAGCCGCCAGATCGAACTCGCCCGGTGCGCGGTGGCCATGTTGTGCCAGCCATCCGGCAACGTCCAGCTCGCCGCGTGCCACACGGTACAGCGCGGCGTTCGCCAGCGCGGTGTGGTCCGGTTGCGGCGACACGACGATCTCGTTCACGAGGGTATCGGCGTCTTCGTCCCAGAAGGCTTCGCGCACGACCGTCTTCAGGGCTTCGACCGCCTGACCCAGGATGAGGCTGGGAAGCAGCGACAAGGGCGCAAACTCGTCAAGCACCCGGCGCTCGCACGCGGCCCAGTGCGCAGGCCAATCGGCAGAGGGCAGCGCGGCCAGGTCGCGGCTCAGTTCCGCCGTCGCCCACGCCTCGAACTCCGGTGCCGCCCGTTCAAGCAGCGTGCGGTCGGCGTCGGTCGCCAAGTGCGTTAGCCGCGCGGCGGCGGCGGCGAGCTTGCTTCCGGCTTTGGCGCGGGCCATCGCCGTGCCCTTGGGCACGGTAGGCGCGGCCTGACCCGCGTCTGGCTGTGTGCGCAGCGCTTCGGTGTCGTACCCGAAGGGGAACTCGGCGAAGAACATCTCCGGGGCCAGCGCCAGGTCCATGTAGACCTTGCCCGCAACGCGCCGGAGGAAGCCCGCGTCCCGAACCCGCTCGGAGGGCTGGAAGCCGGCTTCGCGGTACAGGTTGCCGAACCCGCCGCCACCCGACATGAACCGACGGATGACGCTCCACGTCAGCGGCGTGGGATGCGGCAGGGTCTCGGCGAGGTTGTGGAGCACCCAGCCCGGATGGCCAGCCTCGAGGTGCGTCCGCAGGTCGCTGCGTGTACGGTCGATCAGGCCAGAGTAGGCTTCGGCGTCCTCAAGCGTGGTCACGTCGCGTGACTGTAAGAGGAACACCTCGCCCTGATGGATCGCCCACTCCAGATCCTGCGCGCGTCCGAAGTGCTCTGCCGCACGCAGTCCGAGGTGCCATAGCGTCCGGACGTCGCGGGCCGTGAGACAGGCCGCGCGTCGGAGGTTTTCGGCGACGGACTGTTCGGCGTGTGCGCCAGCGGCGATCCAGGTGGATTTTTCGGCAATGACGGCTTCCAAGACCGCGCCGGTCGCACGGTCGATGCGCAGCACGTCCGGCTGGACGCGGCCGGACACCACGCTTTCGCCAAGTCCCCAACTTGCTTCAATAACCATTTCGGCGGCACCCGTGCGCGGGTTGGCCGTGAACAGGACGCCTGCGACGTTGGCGTGTACGAGGCGTTGCACGACCACCGCCATGGCGACGGAGTCCAGCGCGATGCCCTTGTCGGCCAGATAGGCCCGCGTGCGCGGCGTGTCGAGGCTCGCCCAGCAGCGCTGCACGGCCTCTAGCAGCGTCTCCTCGGTGCGGATGTCGAGAAAGGTTTCATACTGACCGGCCATCGAGGCGGCAGCCATGTCCTCTGCCGTCGCGGAGGAACGGACCGCCACCGGCACGCTTCCGAGTTGCCGCCACGCGGCGACGATTTCTTCCGCGACCTCGGCGGGCAGGCTTGCACCGCCCGCCATGGAGAGACGATGAGCGTCCGTCGTAAGGGCGAAGCCGCCCGGCACCGGAAAGCCGGCATGGATCAACTTGCAGAGATTCAACGCCTTGCCGCCCACCAACGCGACGTCGCGGCACTCGGGGAGGGGGAGGGTGAAACGCTTCATTCGAACCCCCGCAATCCCCCGGTTTCGCTGCCGATGTAGACTCGCCCGCCGATCACGGTGGGCGAGCTCAGGGTCAAGCCCTGCTCGCCGGGATGGGCCGTATCGTTGAGGTAACCCTTCTTCACAATCTCACCATTCTTCCCTGCATCGAGCACGACCAGATAGCCGCCCTTGCTGGCGGCATACACGTACCGCCCCGTGAAGGCCGGACCGGTGAGAACCGGTGTACCGCTGCCGATGGACTGACGCCACAGGATGCGTCCGTCCTTGATGTCCAGCGCCAGCACTTCTCCGGTGCGGCTCGTCGCGATCGCCACGCCGTCGCGGTAGGCCACGAATCCGAGCACCGAATCGCCCACCTCGGTTTGCCAGCGGATCGCGCCATCCCTGCGGTCGACCGCGAGCACGACGCCGGCCGGATTCGGCGCGGAGAAGACGTAGTCGCCGTTGCCGCCGCCCGCCAGCACCAAGTCGTCCGCGATGGTGATGGCACCGGTCACGGGGTACGGCGCCTCGCAGCACCACAGGAGCCGCTCCACGCCCTGCGCCTTGAGCTCGGCGTCCGTTCCGAGGCGCAGCGCGACAATCGCGCGCCCGTTGAAGCCGCTGCCAATGTAGACCACCCCGTCGGCGATGGCGGGCGAACTCTCTGGGTCGCGCACGTCGTAGCGCCACAGCTCCTCGCCCGTCTGAAGGTGAACCGCCAGCACGTAGCCATGGTGGCCCTTGACCTTCGTGGAGTCGTTGGGGTCCTCGATCGCACCGCACCCGACAACCACCGTGTCGCCGTCGATCACCGGCGAGCTCTCGATGTGTTGCGTCGTCGGCACGCGCCAGAGCAGCCTGCCCGTGGCGGTGTCCAGGCACATCAGCCCGCAGTTGCTGTCCGGATGCAGACCCTCGCCGAACACGACGCGCTTGCCGTCCGCGCTGACGGCGGGCGAGCTGAAGATGCCCTTGATGTCGACCTCCCTGCCGGTCTTGGGGTCCGTGACAACATCCACCACCCAGCGGGGCTGGAACGTGTCGGCATCCAACGCGAAGAGCGTCCCATAGTTTGAGGGCGGATCGAGCACGCAGGTTCCGCCGAACACCATACCGCCGGCGACCGCCGGACTGCAAAGGACCATGGCCCGATGCAGGTCCGTTGCGTCCGCGTAGCGGGCGACCGCGCGCAGTTCAACTGGCGCCGATCCTCCGTCGTAGCCACAACGGGAGGCGTCCAACCCGAGAAACACAGGCCGATTCGTCACCGTCGACCCGGACGGCGTGAGAGCTGGCCCGTGCGCAGCGCCATCGTGATCGGCGGCCAGAATGGCCAGCGCCACGCTGCGCCAGTCGGTCGCCGAACCGGCCGCCGCTGCCGCGCCGGAACCGGCCCGCAGGCGCCCCCCGCCTTCAGCAGGGCGTGCATTGAAGTGCGCAACGCCAAACCAGATACCGACACCGGCGAGCAGTACCGCCGCCGGCACATACGGCCGCCGCCGACAGGCCGCCACCAGCTCGCGCGGCCTGAGCAACAACGCCGCCGCGCTGACGACACCCGCCACGATCGCGGGCAACAGCGCCGCCCCGCCTGACACGAAGATCGGGATCACGCCCACTGTGGGCGTCATGCCAGTCAGCCAATGGTCCATTGTGGGAACCCCTTACTCATCGCGACACTTCGACGCTTAGTCGCTTGCCCGGCTCAATCTACATCGTACGCTTCACGCTATGACCAACCGCGCAGCACGCAACAAGCGCCACGAACGCGCGGTTTCCGCAGGATGATTCAGAGTGTCGATGATACGCATGCATGTGTGTTCCTTCTCTTGCCGAGGTGCGAACCGTCCTTCGCCGCACGTCGACGCCCGTTGATGCCGGTCGTGTTTGTTGCTGCACACTGCTCATTTCGGGCTTCCTCCGGCGCTCATCAGCGCCCATGTTTGCCACGCCTTCGGGGGCAGGGTCTCGACCTTGCTCCCGAACTCCGTCCGCACCGTCGCGGGCCACCAAGCCCCCGAAAAGCACACTTCGCGATAGGCGGCCACGCTCAGGGCCGCGTCGCGAACCAGGAAGAACGGCGTCTCGTCCCGGACGCCGGAGGTGTTGTAGTTGTGGACGCCCAGGATTTCGGTACGTCCGCCGCCGAGCGTCGCAACCTTCGTACTTTTGGCTTCCGTCTTCAATCCGAGTATCCAGAGCTGTCCGCCGTCGTTGCGCGTGTTGATGCCGACCGCTTCCGGACCGCCTTCCGTATTCCATTGCCGTGCCCACACGGTCGAACTGGGTTCCTGATAGAGATGGCCGACGCAGTTGCTCAGAAACACGGTCGTGCCGCGACGGGCGATGGGCGTGCCACCGGTCGCGCGACAGACAACCGTACGGCCGGGATCACGCGCCTCGATACCGAAACTCGGCCACGGCGAGTGAACCTGCAGGTGCTCGAACATCACGGTGCGCGGCGCAGTCGCGTCTTGGGCCACGACGAACTTGGCCAGGTTCTCAGGGTAGTTGGGCTCCTTGCTGGCCCCTCCCAGAATGCGCACGTGCCCGAAACCCATGACACGCCGGACACTGCCGGTGACCATGACGTCCTGCTGAAGGAGGTACCAGTTCGGGTCCCCCCGTTTGCCGCCGAGGACGTAGACGTGCGAGGCACCGCGGCGCGCGGCTTCGTCGATGGCCTTCTGGAACGCAGGCGCGTCGTCTTTCGTGTCTCCCGCCACGGCACCGAAGTCGTTGACGCAAACCCAGCCGTCGGGACGCGTCGGATAAGGCACGACGGGTTCGGGCGGCGGACGCAGCCCGAGCCCCCGTGCGGGGCTCCCCACGCCGAGCGTCAGCGGCTTCGCCGTGGCATGCTCGGCCACATCGGGCCCCGCTACGTCGCCGCCACGGTCGGCATCGGCGGCGAGGGCCGGTGCATAACCCCGCGTGGTCAGTCGCTGAACATAGACATGCCCGCCGCGCACGGCGACAGCCGGGCCGACGGACGAGCCGTCGTGCTCCAAGCGGGCATCAACAAGCGCCAGCACGCTCCGCTCCTCGACGAGAACGGGCAACTTGACCCCCACAGTCTGCAAAGCCTCGACCGCCAGCGCCTGGCCCTCGTGGTGCAGGCCGACATCGGCGTTGCGTACGATTATACGCGACAAGGTCTGGCCATTAAGGGTGTGCGCCACGCGGATGCCAGTCGCGAAACCGTCGATCTCGACGTCCTGCACGAGCAACGGGCCGTTCTGGTCGTTGAACCCGAGGTCGAGACCACACACGCCTCGTCCCCGAATCAGCACGTCGCGCAGGATGCCGGTGTTGTTGCTGTAGAACTTGACGCCCACCGCGCCGCGGTGCGCGCCGGTGTCAAGCGTCAGGCCGACGACCGTGCGGTCGAAGAAGTCGGCGTTCATCTTCGCGCCGTCGGGACGCGAGAGGCCGCGGAGCAGCTCGCGGGGTTTCGCCGGATCGTCGAAGCCCTGCGCATCGTCCGCGAGCCGGAGGATGGTCGCGTCGCGTCCCGCGCCCCAGACCCAGGGCCCGACCATCGAGCCTTCGACCCCGGTCAGGCCTAGGCGGCGGAAGACGAGCGTACGCGACACGCGGTACGTACCGGCCGGGAGGTAGACGATCCGCGAGTGGTCGGCACCGGAGGCGCGCTCAAAGGCGGACTGCAGCGCGTCGGTGTCGTCGGCGAGGCCATCGCCCTTGGCACCGCAGTCGCGGCGCACGTCGACGACGGCGCGCGGATCGTCGGGAAAGACCCAGTCGGCCTGGGCGCTGACGGCCAGAGTGACGAGCAGCAGGGCAGTCAAGGCCAGTGCGGCAGTGCTCGACGGGAGTCGACGGATGTCGGCGGATGTCGGCGGATGTCGATCGCTCATGGCGCCTCCTTGCGCGTCAGTTCCAGCAACCACACCGGCAGGTCTGCCGGAATACGCAGTTGCCCGTCGCGCACGACGCCTTCGCCGATCGGCAGCAGGTGCCAGTCGCGCAACGTGTAGCGCATGCCGTCGAGCGCCGGGCACGTGACGGTGCCGCCGACGCGCGCATGCAGCACGGGCGTCTTGCCCGCCAGCGTCTTCTCGCCGTCCTTCGTCCCCAGCCGGAACCCGGTGTTGAAGGATGTGCTGACCAGCGACACGGCGATGCGCGCGGCGTCGGCGAGAGGCTTGCCGTCCTCGGCATACAGTGCGAAGGCAAGGTAGCCCTCCTCGGTCTCCATCGGCTCGGAGATGCCCGCGTCGTTGCGGAAGCGCACGTCCGACAGGCGGACGCCGGATGCAAACCGAAGGTCGCTGCCGATCCTGGGTAGAAAACCGGTCCATGCGACCGCTGACGGGGCTTCCATGCGGAGGAAGCCCTGTTTCCAGTCGAAGACGATCTCGGGCGTCGGCGTGTATGGATTGTGCGTGAAGAACGCTTCGCCGGACAGCGTGGGGCCGATGATCTCATCGTCCTCGCGTGTCGGATCGATCACGATGCGTACGCCGTACTGGTACGTGGTCGGCAGCATCGCCATGCCCGCCATGCCATAGGACCCCGCATAGCGCATGCTTTCGGGGTCATAGAGCGACTTGCGGCCGTAGATGAACGTCGTGGGCTTGGCGGCGGGCGCCTGCGCACGGTTCCGGAACATGATGCCGGCGGCGCGCATCATGGCGCCTTGGACGGCGTCGTAGGTGAAGTGGTAGCCCTGCGGGTGGCCGCCGGTGGTGATGTCCATGGCCTTGTCGAACGGCCGGGGCGAAGTGCCGATGTCTGGCACGCTACCCCAGTAGTGCCACGCCACTGTGTCCCAGTCCTGGATGGCACCGAGGGCGGCAAGGCGCAACGGGAAGTCGGCCCGGTACTTGGCGGGCTGCTGGATCTGCGTCTCGTAGACGAAGAACGGCTTGCCCTCGACGGAGTTGTGCTCAAGCCATGGCACGCCCTGGCTGATCGCCGGTGGCTTTTCGAGCCAACTCGTCCAGTGACCGCGGTTGTCGGTCATGCGGGTCTTACCGAGACGGAACTGCAGCAGTTCCAGCGGACTGGCGCCGGCGGGAGGCTCGTCATTGGCTCGGCGCGTGCCGTAGCGGCCGTTGACGTAGGCGTCGTGGACCGAGACGTCGGCCTGCTGGTGCAGGTGCTGCGACTGGATCTCATAACCGATGCCGGTGTCGCGGGCCAGCGGTACGAGCCGTGTGGCGCGTCCCCAGCTCTTGACGGCGGCCGCTTCGCGCTGCTTGTGCTCCTTCTGCAGCGCCACCAGAAACTCGAGGACATCGGCGGCGCGTGCGGCGGGCAGTGTCTCGCGCGAGACCTCGGCTGCCGTTCCGCCGGTCGCGGCGGTGATCGCCGCCACCGAGGCGTCGTTCACGCCGACATCGACCTTCATCGCCGACGCCATCGGGGCGAAGGCGACGCTGCCCTTCGCCAACTCTTCGCCCGGCAGCAACGCGCCCCAGGCCCCGGCAAGACGGTCCTGCGTCGCGTACTTCGTCCGCAGGAAGCCGTTCCATTGGTCAACCAGCGCGTTGCGGAAACACGCTGGCACTTTCTGCCAGCCGCCGCCCAGCATGCGCCGGACCCACCACTCTTCGTTCGACAGCTCGAAGGCGGCGTAGACCGGATCGTCGGCGACCCGCAGTCCGGTGTAGCGGTTGACGTGGTCCGCCACGCGCTTCATCTCGCGAATGCCGACCGCCTCCAACCGCCGGTCCCACGCACGGACGATCCCCATGTCTTTCATGGACAACCCCACGCCCACGGCCGTCTTCCACGCCTCGGCGGTCGCTGGCTCGTCCACGATGCCGACATCGGACGGCAGGGCATTGCCGCGGTGGCGCGCCGCGCCCAGGCCGGCTGACCAGAAGCGAAAGCCGCGCGCCTTGCCGGTCGCGATGAAGTGGTCGAGGATATCCGCCTCCGAACCGTCGCCCGGCACATAGTCGCCCACGGCCGCATCCGAACGCGGATGCCAGATGCGGTTCAAGTTGAATCCCAGATCCTCGAAACGCCGGATGAATGCCTCGTTCTCGGCATACAGGTTGCGGCCCGCCGTCTCGGCCGGTTTGGCCGGATTCGGCAGGTTCGGGAAACTCCCGATCACGCCCCAGAAGCGCACGGGCTTGCCGCGCCATTCGACCTGCCCGTCGGGCGTCGCGCGGACGTAGTCAGATTCTGGGATCGCCGCCGGGTCGACCTTCGCGGCGGCTTGGCCGGACGGAACGCTCAGTGGAAGATGTTGGTACGGACCCGGCGCATCCTGTGCCGCAGCACCGACGCATGCCAGAATGCATACCCCTGCAAGAGTCCTTGTCATCACCGTGTCCTCTCGACCTTTCTGCACGCACAGCCTGTGGCCGTATCGCGCACCGAACGAGTTGTAGGTATGCCTATCCATGCCGGGACGCGGCAGGGGGTTGTCGAAGTCGGGTACCGGATTCGGTGCGTCGGAAGGTGCGTCGCAGGTTCATCGCAGGAGCACGACGGTTTGCGGCGGCGGTGGTGGAGGAACGAACTATCGCACATGGATGACCGTCCCAGGAGGCGGAGGCGAGGGGAGGATGATCCACTTGCCGGTGGTGCCGGTGACGGACAGGGCGGCCGGCAGCCCCGCCTCGAGGGCGGTTTCGAGCTGGCTGGTGGTGCACGTTCTGGGAACGAGGGCGACAGTGCCGACCTTGACGGAGCGCAGGGATTGCGTGTAGGTGGCAAGGGCAAGGGTTGTAGCCGAACGTCGCGGCGAGCTGGCGGATGCGGTCCCGCGTCGCGGGGGCGACACGACCGGTGCCACGTAACGCCATGGAGACGGTCATCTTGGTGACGTTGGCCTTGCGTGCGATATCTCCGATCGTCAGAGCCATAGGATGAACTCTCCTTGCCGGCGCGACTCGACGTGGCGTCTTCCGCGTGACAAGGCGAAGTAGAGCACAGTTGTACCGGTAAGGCAAGCCAGTTTCGACCATTTCGTGTCGCACGGCGAATCAACTATGCTTGCCTCGGTCATGGACGAGATCTGCGACCAGCCAATCCCGGCGGCCCCCGCGGGGCTCCGGGATCTACCCCTCAACCAAGGGGCTTCATCATGAAAGCCGCCGTTCTAACTGGTCCACAGAAAATGACCGCCGCTCCGCTCGCGGCCGGCTGGCCCGTCGCCTCCGTCACGCCACGTGCTTCACTTCGCGGCACGCGTCGTGCACGTTGCGCCGTCCAACCCGCCGCTTCGCTCCGCTGCTCCAACTGCGGCCCGCGTGCTCCGAGCAGCCGCGGAAGGCAAAGCCTCCGGCTCCGCTCCGAGCCCGCTCGCTAATCCCTGACACGCGCCACGCACTACGCTGCGCTCCGGTGCGTGGCTTAGACCCACTCGCTCCGCAGAAGAGCGCCCATCGCCACCTGCCGCCGCCTGGCGCGCAAAGCGCTGGGCAGCGTCAGGCGTCGCCGTTCGCTCCTCTGCTCCGCTGCCGGCAATCGGCGCGCGCTCATAGCGTCCGGCCGGCAAGGCCGCAATAGCGGCTCCGCAGGCGCCCCGGCCCGCGACTACCCCGGCGACTACGCCGGGAGCGCGGGCACGGTTCGCCCGCGGCCCGGCCGGCCACTACGAGCGCTAGACATGACGAGAACGAGAGCGCCTGGATACAGGCTTAGTTGCTCGCTTCAGTCACGGCCTG
>CAYQJG010000047.1:0-32692 GCA_964417715.1 uncultured Lentisphaerales bacterium
GCTCATCCGCGCGCTTCCCGCCCGCCGCCCCAATCGCTTAGCCGTACATCAGGGTTTCTCAATCGGCAAGCCAGCGCGGAAGGTTCTCGCGCACGAAGGCATCGTCGTTGAGGTGCGGGTAGGCGGCGTAGACGCGATCAATCTCGTCGGCCTGTCCGGGTGAGAGGCGCTCATGCGGGTTAAGGCACCAGGTGCCGGGCATGAGCCCCTGCCGGCGCAACACCTCGTGCAGACCGGGAATACAGCCGGCAAACCCATTCGCCGTGTCGAAGAAGGCCGCATTCGTGTCTGTGACTTCGACCGCCCGCGTGAGCATGGCCTGCGCGACTGATCCGCCGTGGCTCACGCAGCGGTGACAATCGGCCAGGAGTTCGACGGCTTTCCGCGTCCACACGGACCAGTGTCCAAGCAGACCGCCGACCATACGGACTTCGCGGCGTCCCCCCGCCGTCTGAATGCCATAGGTGGTCAGCAGGTCCACCACGATGTTGTCGTCGTTGCCGGTGTAGAGCGTGACGTCCTTCTCGCGGCCGGCATCGCAGACGGCCCGCACGACATCCAGCGTCTGGTAACGGTTGAAGGGCGCCATCTTGATGCCCAGGACATTGGGGATCTCGGCAAACTCCCGCCAGAAGGCATACGGCAAGGGACGCCCCCCCACCGAACTCTGAAGGTAGAAACCGATGACCGGCATGATGGCGGCCACGTCGCGGCAGTGCGCGATGAGCGTTGGCACATCGGCGTCGCGCAACGCCGCGAGACTCAGCAGGCAGGCATGGTAACCGGTTGACCGGGCGAAGCCGGCTTCGCTGACGGCCTGCGGCGTGCGGCCGCACACGCCGGCGATCTTCAGGATACCCGTGCCGCGCCCAGCGCAAGCCTGGTCGATCGTCTCCGCCGCCAGCGCGAGAACGGGCTCGAACAAGCCGCACGCCGGGTCGCGAATCTCGAACTGGGTGCTGTGGACGCCGACCGCCAGGCCGATTGCACCGGCATCAACGTAGTACCGGGTGAGCGCGCGCTGGTGCCGCTCCGAGAGCTTGCGCTGACGGTCCAGTGCCAGCGGATGGGCGGGTATCACGCCGCCTTTCCTGAAGGCGTCGAGACAGGGGGATGGGATCGAATTGATGGTCATGGACTCCTCCTGCAAACGGCTCAGTATTTCCCGTCTGAAACCTCGAAGTGGGTCGGTTTTCCAAGCGAACGACCGCCCTGCCTGACCCACTCGGCCGTCCAGTTGATCACCTGCGCCAGGGAGACGCGAGGAGGCCCGAACAGGCGGTGGGCCCGGGCGGCATTGTTCAGGTACGCCACGGGACCCGGGTCGCCGGCATACGTCACCGCCTTGCCCAGCAGATGCCCGAGCGTCTCGGCCACGTCTGTCACCGAGACGGTCTCCGGTCCGGTGAGGTTCAGAATCGCAGGAGGCGATGAACACAACTCCAGCGCAAGCAGCGCCTGGTTGTTCGCGTCGCCCTGCCAGATTGCGTTGAAGTGCCCGACCGTCCGGTTGACAGGCCGGCCCTCCCAGATGGCCAGCGCGAGGTCGTGGATGACACCATAGCGCACGTCCAGGGCGTAGTTCAGCCTGAGAAGACACACCGGTGTGCCGTTGGTCCGGCTGAAGTACTCGAACGTGCGCTCGCGCCCCAGGCACGACTGCGCGTATTCGCCGACAGGCGCGGGGCGGTCCTCCTCGACGCACCCCGTGCGCTCCAACGGAACGAGCGGATAGACGCACCCGGTGGAGAACGCGACGATCCGACTCCGGGCATAGTGCTCGCACACATGCGCAGGGAGAACGGTGTTCATGGCCCAGGTCAGGCACTCCTCGCCGGCGGTGCCGAACTTCCGTCCGGCCATGAACAGGACGAGGGGCGTCCTCGGCAGGGCACGCACGGCATCGCGGTCGAGCAAGTCACACCGGATCGGCGTGATGCCAGCCCGCTCCAGCGCGACAACAACGGCCGGATCGGAGAACCGGCTCACGCCGTACACTTTCCGGTCCGTGCCGGCAGCGCGCGCCGCATTGACGGCCAGCGCGCCCAGCGACACGCCCATCTTCCCGGCAATGCCCAGGATGGTGATGTCGCCCTTCAAGCGCCCCATCATGTCAACCAGCCCCGGGCCGGGGCGGGCCATCAGTTCATCGACGTCCGCTTCGGTGCGGAGCGTGCTCGGAAACGTATCTTCAGACGCCATGCCGCTCTCCTAGTCCAACACCGTGTTTCAGCAGCTCACGCCCATCACATCGACTACGCGCCAGACCGAGCGCCTACTCACGCCGCAGGCTTTCGATCGGGCTGAGCCGCGAGGCCCGCCAGGCCGGGTAGAACCCGAAGAAGATCCCGACCGCCGCCGAAAACCCGAACGCCAGCAGAACGGCGCCGGTCGAAATCAGGATCGGCCATTTGTTGGCGCTGGCCAGCACGCGCGCAGCCGTGATGCCCAAGCCGATGCCGATCAGGCCGCCCGCCGCAGACAGCGCGATGGCCTCGGCCAGAAACTGCAGCAGGATATCACGGCGCCGAGCGCCGACCGCCATGCGCAATCCGATCTCGCGGGTGCGTTCGGTCACCGCGACCAGCATGATGTTCATGATGCCGATACCGCCGACCAGCAGCGAGATCGCCGCGATGGCCGTCAGCAGCACGGTCATCAGGCGCGACACCTGCGTCATCGTCTGCGTCACTTCGGTCATATTCATGATGTTGAAGTCGTCCTCTGTGCCCGGCGTCAGCCGGTGTCGCTGGCGCAGAATACCGGTCAGTTCGCGCTCTGTCTGTGCGAACGAGTCCATCGATGTCAGGCTCAACAGCAGCATGTTGACGTTGCTGAACGGCGAGTTCTGCAACACCCGGCGGGCCGTGGTCCAAGGCACCACGATGGTGTCGTCCTGGTCCTGTCCCCATGCGGCGCTCCCCTTGGGGGTCAGCACACCGAGCACGCGGAACGGCATGTTGCGGATGCGAACCGTCTTGCCGACCGGGTCCTCGCCGTCGAAAAGCTGGTCGACAACGGTCTTGCCCAACACGCACACGCGGGCGCCGCTGCGCAGGTCGGACTCCATGAAGAACTCGCCGTCGCGCAGTGTCCAATTGCGCACACGCAGGAAATCCTCGCCTACGCCCTGCACGGACGCGGCCCAGTCGTTATCGCGGTAGACGCACTGGCCGCCGGCCCGCACCATGGGGCTCATGGCGCTGACCGTCGCGCACTCGCGCGCAATCGCCTCGCCGTCGTCGGCGGTCAGGGTCTGCTGTGTGCCTGCACCGCCGTGGAATCCGCCGCCTCGCGAACTGCCGGGGAAGATCATCACCAGATTGCTGCCCATGCTGCCGATCTGGGCCTTCATCATGACCGAGGCGCCCTGCCCAACCGCCACCACCGCGATGACCGCGGCAATGCCGATGATGATGCCGAGGGCGGTGAGGAGCGAACGCGTCTTGTTGCGGTAGAGGGCGCGCAGGGCGATTCGGACGATCATCAGGCCATTCATGGCGCAACCTCCCCGTCACGCATGTGGATCGTGCGTTTGGCCTGCCGCGCGATCTCGGGGTCGTGGGTGACCATGACCAGCGTGATTCCCTCCTGATTCAGCTCGTGGAAGAGCGCCATGATCTCGGCACCGGAGCGGCTGTCGAGATTGCCTGTCGGCTCGTCGGCCAGCACCACGCGCGGGCGGTTGACCAGGGCCCGCGCAATCGCCACCCGCTGCTGCTGGCCGCCGGATAGCTGGCTGGGGTGGTGGTGCAGGCGGTCGCCGAGACCGAGCCGTCCGAGCAGTTCAGTGGCCCGGTCGCGACGCGCCTTGGCGCCCAGCCCCGAGCCGTAATACAGCGGCAATTCAACGTTCTCCAGCGCGCTGGTCCGGGGCAGCAGGTTAAAGTTCTGGAACACGAACCCCAACTTGCGGTTGCGCACGTTCGCGAGCGCATCACTGCCCAGGCGGCTGATCTCCTCGCCGTCCAGCGCATAGGCGCCGCTCGTCGGCTTGTCCAGGCACCCGAGCAGGTTCAGCAAGGTGCTCTTGCCCGAGCCGGATGCGCCCATGATCGCCACGAACTCGCCGGCGTCAATTCCAAGCGAAACATCGCGCAACGCGGCGATTTCGATGTCGCCCATGCGGTAGATCCGCGCGATCCTCTCAAGCTCAATCAGCATGGCGGCCTCATCGCATGCCTCGCCCGGGCGTCCGCCCGCCCGGCATCTTGGGCGCAAAGGGATTCACAACTTCCTCCTGCTTGGCGCCGCTCTCCAGCACCCCAGCGATCACCTGCTGCCCCTCGGCCAGTTCCGTCGGCTCGCGAATCTCGGTGCTGGCACCATCCGAGATGCCCATGCTCACGCGCACCGCGACGGGTGCCTTGCCGGCAAGCTGCGGTGTCCAGAGACGCGTCCCGGACGCGCCCCTGGCACGGACGCCCTTGCCACCACTCGCCGCGCCGGGCCGACTGCCCTGCGTCGCGTCGTCGGAAGCCCCGGCGGCGGGCACCACGGAAGGCAGAACGTCGTCGGCGCGCATCCGCAGGGCGGCATTGGCCACCTTGAGCACATTCGTGCGAGCAGCCACTTCGCAGATGATGTTGGCGGTCATGCTGGGCAGCAGTTTGCCATCCGGATTGGCCGCGAGGATGACCACGGGGTAGGTCACGACATTCTGCACCGTCACCGCCGCCAGCCGCACCTGCGAAACCCTGCCGGTGAACGTCTGGTCGTGCGCGTCGACCGTGAACGTGGTCCGCTGCCCCACCGCCACCTTGCCGATATCCGCCTCCGGGATCGTCGCCAATACCTGGACCTGGCTCAAGTCGGTGGCGACACTGAAGAGCGTCTGCGCCGTCATGCTCGCGACGACGGTCTGCCCTTCGTTCACATTGCGTTCGATCACCACGCCGTCCACCGGCGAGCGGATCGTCGTGTAGGCCAGGTTCGCACGCGACAGCCGCAGCGCAGCTTCGGCCTGCCGCACCATGGCCTCATTGACCCGCAACTGCGCGGCCAGCGTATCACGGCCGGCCACCGCGGCGTCCTGCTCGGTCTGCGACACCATGTTCCGCCCGGCTAGCGTGCGCACACGCTCCAACTCTCTTTCGGACTGCGCCAGTTTGGCCTTTGCCTGCTCAACGTTGGCGAGTGCCTGTCCCATGCTGGCCTCATCCTGCGCCAGTCGCGCCTCATAGACGATGGCGTCGATCTGCGCCACCAGGTCACCGGCTTTCACACGGTCGTTATAATCCACATAGAGTTTCTTGATCGGGCCATTCACCTGTGTGCCGACCAACACCAACCGGAGGGGCTGCACCACGCCGCTGGCCCGTACGGTCTGCACGAGATCGCCGCGCTCGACGCGCACCAGCCGGAAAGACTTCACCACCGGTTTCTTCACCGTCAGGCGCCGGATGCCGTAAATGGCGCCGGCGACGATCGCCACCAGCACCAGAATCCACAGAATCTTCTTCATCACCACTCGTCTCCCATCGCATACCGGATGGCGGCCACAGCCGCCTCGCGGTCAAACCGGGCCTGGACCTCGTCGGCACGCGACTGCGTGAGCGCCACCTGCGCATCGGTCACCTCGACCGCCGAAGCGCTGCCGACGCGGTAGCGCTCCTCGATCAGCGTCAGGCTCTCGGACGCCACGTTCACCAGCAAGGCCGTCACAGCCAACCGGCGCGTCGCACCCTCCAACTGGTTGCAGGCCACGCTGAGTACCTGGAACAGCCGCTGCTCGCGTTCGGCCAGTTGCGTCCGCGCCGCCCGCAGGTTGGCCACGGTCTCGTTGATCCGCGCCCGCCGACTGCCGCCGGAGAAGAGTGTCATGGCGCCCTGCAGGGCAGCCGACCAGTTGTAGATCAGCGGCAGTGCCGCGTCCTTGCCCGAATACCCGGCCTTCAGGCGGAATTCCGGGTAGAGATCGGCGATCGCCAGATCGACGGCCGCCGACGCCCGGCGCTCCTGTGCCCGCAGAGAGCCCAATTCGGGATGGCGCTCGCGCGCCACGGCCAGCATGGCCACGCGGTCCAGTGACCCCACCGCAAGGGTGCCGCCCTCAACCGTGTAGGGCGGATCCTCGGCCAGTCCCAGGCTGCTGTTGAGCTGCGCGCGCGCGTTCGAAACGGCGTTCCTGGCGTTGATTACAGCCAGTTCCGCATTGCGCACGTCGACTTCGGCCTTGGTCAAGTCGTAGCGGATGCGTCGGCCCACGTCGAAAAACGCCTGCACCTGCTGCAGATGCGTCCGATACTGGCGTTCGCTCTCCTCAGCAACACCGAGCAGCGCCTGCGCCTTGGCCAGGTTGAAGAAGGCGGCCCGCACACCATAGGCCACCTCATTGCGAGCCAGGCGAAGCTGCTCGGACGCCGCAGCCTGGTTCGCAACCGCCTGACGCAATGCGGCCGGCGTGCGCCCAAAATCGTACAGCAACAGGTCGCCGCTGAGCCCCGCCGAGTAAGCCTCGTAGGAATGACTCTTGCCGGGCTGTGCCGACGCCGCAGCCCAGGACTGCACGGCCTGTGGCGTCACGCCGCCTGAGTCGCGGGCGGACTTCACCAGTCCCGCCAACGCCTTCTGCCCCACGTTGTCCGGCGATGCCTTGGTCTCGGACGTGAACTGCGAGTAGCCGGCCGATCCGGTCACCGTCGGAAGAAACGCGGCCGCCACCTGCCGGGTCTGGTTGCTGGCAGCCACCACACTCTGACCGGCCGCCGCAACCGCCGGGTGATGCACCAGCGCGAGGCGCACGGCCTCGTCGAGGGATAGCACACGATTGGTCTGCAGCCCAAGCTCGGCGGCGGTCACCGTGCGTTCGCCGGGCACCGGCCCTTCGCCGCGCTGCACCGCGCGGGCGCGCTTGACGGTCGCGCAACCTGCCAGCACGCACGCCATCGACACCGCCACCAACGTCGTCTTCGCACCCGTGGTTATGCTCATCGTTTGCCCCTCTTCTCGCTCCGCATGACTGTGGCGCTTGCACCTGCGCCAATCTTGCGCATCAGTTCAAGAAAGTGCTCACGTTCCGAATCACTCAATGCCGCCAGCATGGCCTCGGCCATGCCGAGACGCGCCCGCCGGCCGTGCTCGCGCCGCTGGCGGCCGCGCGCCGTCAGACCCACCCGCACGACGCGCCGGTCCTGCTCCGAACGTTGCCGGTCGACCAGCCCCATCTCAACCAGACGGTCGATCAGGGCGGTCAACCGGCTGATCGAGACCACCAAGCGGCCGGCCAGCGTGCCCATGGCCAGCGCCTCGTGGTCATCCAGGGAGATCAGCACACGGATCTCCTGCCGGGAAAGCGGCACATCGTCGCCGCTGGCGCGCGCAGGACGAAGCATGAAGCGCCGCGCGAGACCATCCAGCAGGCTCATCAGCTCGACGGCCTTTGCGTCGGCAGTCGTTCGCGGCGCCACTATGGACTGATTCCTTTTCATTCGGAATAGTTCACAGTATGAACTATCTGGCGGCGCGCGTCAAGCCTCACGCCAGGCGTCGGTCCGCGCCACGCGCGTGAGCCGCCCGAGGCGCCGGACGTCGGCCACGCGAAACGCGGCCGGAAGGAGCGAGAGCGCGTTGGCCGACCCGCAGGCCAACCCCACGCGGGCCGCATCGGGCATGCGCCGGCCCCCGAGCCAGGCGTGAATGACGCCGGCCGTCACGCAGTCGCCGCTGCCAATCGGGTTCACCGGCGTGATGGACGGTGGCGTCAGCCGCCAGCACGCGCCCTCAGGCCCCAGCAGCAGCCCCGGGCGGGCGCCCTGCGTCACCAGCACCCACTGGGCGCCGCCGCTCAGCAGCCGGCCCGCGGCGCGCCTGAGTTGCGCCTCGGTCGCGCACCGGCACGCGAACGTATGTTCCAGTTCGCGCACATTCAGTTTGGCCAGCAGCGGACGCGCATGCAGCACGGACAGCAGCGCCGCGCGGTGTGAGTCGATCACCACAGGCCGCCCGGCACGGGTCGCGGCCTCCACGAACGGCACATAGAAGTCATCGGGGGTCCCCGGCGGCAGCGTGCCGCTGATCGCCAGCAGCCGGCAGCGCGCGGCCCGTCGGACGCCCTCGCGAACGAACGCGCAACGCTCGGACTCGGTCACCGCGGGCCCCTCCTCCACCAGCTCGGTTACCGCGCCGGTGCGCCGGTCGAGCATCGTGACGCACGTGCGCGTCTCGCCGGCGATCGGCGTCAGCCCGTTTTCGATGCCCTGCGCGCGCAGCAGGTCGGCGACCACGCGCCCGCCCATGCCGCCATTGAAGGCCGCCACGCACGCGTGCGTGCCGAGCCGCTCCAACGCCGCGGCCGTGTTGACCGACTTGCCGGCGGCCGACACATGCTGCTCGACCGCACGGTTGACCTCGCCGGTCGTGACGGCGTCGAACACCAGGGTACGTTGTACGGCCGGGTTCAGCCCGAGACAGAAGACAACCGATCTCACGTGCACTCCTTGTGATGCGACCAGTCCGGGTTCGGTTCCGGCAGGCGCGCCCCAATGCACGCCAGCCACGCCTGCAGGCAGGCGGCCAGACGCGCCGCCTGCGCGGGCCGATGGGCGGACAGATCGCGCGTCTCGCCCGGATCGGCGCTCAGGTCGTAGAGTTCGTTCCGGTCATCCTCGAAAAACCGGATCAGCTTCCAGTCGCCATCGCGCACGGATGCGCCCGGCGTGCCGCCCTGATTGCCGTAATGCGGATAATGCCAGAAGATCGGCCCGCGCCGCCAGGTCCTGCTGCCGTGCAGCAACGGCAGGAAGCTCAAGCCGTCGCGGTGCTGTTCTGGACGAGGCGGCAGACCCGCGGCTGCGAGCAGGGTCGGGTAGAAATCCGGTCCGGTCACCGGCTCCGTGCAGATCGTGCCGGGCTGAACCACGGCCGGCCACCGGGCAATCAGCGGCTCGCGCGTGCCACCCTCGTACATCCAACCCTTGCCCTCATTCAGCGGCAAATTCGAAGTCGGCGACCCCTCGGAGGTCGCCAGGCCGCCGTTGTCCGACGTGAACAGAACAAGCGTGTCCTGCGACAACCCGGCCTGCTCCAGGGCGTCCAGCAGACGGCCGATGCTCGTGTCGACCGTTTCGATCAAGGCCGCGTAGGTCGGGTCGGACTGGACCAACCGCCGCTGCACGCGTAAGCGGCGCTTGTGCTCAGTCGGAAAGGGCTCGCCCTCAACCACCGCCGGGACCTCGTCCAACTTGAGCCGACGCGCCTTGGCCCGGTACTTATCCACGAGTTCGGCCCGGGCCTGGATGGGCGTATGCACGGCATAGTGACAGAAGTTCAGGAAGAACGGACGCGCAGGGTCACGCCCACGGATCAGGCTGATGGCACGGTCAGTCAGGTAACCGGTGAGCTCGGTACCCGGGGGAACATCGTGGCCGGGCAGGACGGGAATCTGCCAGGGCGCAAAGTAGCCCTTGCTCGGAGAGCCCCACTCACAGCCGCCCACGTTGATATCGAAGCCGTGTTGCTCGGGCCGGTGGTTCGGTCCACCGAGATGCCACTTGCCCACGTGCCAGGTCTGGTAGCCGCCCGCGCGCAACGCCGCCGCGAGCGTGAACTCGGTGCCAGGCAGGTCCTTGATGTAGGGCGCATCCACCAGCCGGCCGCGGCAGGGATGGCAATGCCCGTGCCAGTCGATCCAGTCGGTGATCCCGAGGCGCGCGGGGTACTTGCCGGTCAGGATGCTGGCGCGCGAGGGCGAGCAAACGGGGCACGCTGCATAGGCATCCGTGAACCGCAGCCCTTGGGCCGCCAGACGATCCAGGTTGGGCGTTTCGTAGAACGTGCTGCCATAGCACGCCGTATCGCGCCAGCCATAGTCATCCATCAGGATGAAGACTATATTGAGAGGAGCCATAACGCCAATCCAACTCGACCCCGACAAACGCACTGGTGGCCGGTCTCAGTCGCCCGCTGCGCTGACCGGGCAGACCAGGATCCTGAGCTCGGGACGAAGCGGATGGTCGGTGGCGACGACCACGGTGCCGGTTGACGTCGCCGACGGCAGCGCGATCTCAGCCAAACTCACGTGCCACCGTCCGCCGGTGGCGGGGCGGATGTCGGCACGTCCAGCCATTCCTTCCAGTCGCACGGAACGCACGGTAAAGGACCGGCCGTCGCGCGCACTCAGCGTCAGGGAACGCTCGACTGGCGGCGCGTCCGGCCCCGACCTGCTCAGGAACAGCCGCTTCGGAAAGGCGATCACGGCGTCCCAGCGCTTCGCCGTCACCGGAATCGACAGGCTTCCCGGCACGCGGTCGACCGCCACTTGCACGGTCGCGGACGCGCTCTCCTCGGGGATCGGCGGGACAATTTCCACCCGCACGGCCGCCACCCCGTTCGAGAGGGAGACGGCCGTCGCGCGCAGCCAGGGCACGGAGCCCCAGACATTGGTCACACGAATCGTCTGAACGGTGTCGCTCGTCAGCCGCACAACAACGCCCGACGTGAGGCCAGTGGGGTTGTCGGTCAGGGTCAGCCGCTCCGGTGCGGCCGTCAAGCCGGCCAGCGCCAGTCCCGTCAGACTCAGCCGCAGGTGCGGCTGCTTCGGATCGTTCGTGGAAACGTAGATCGCCTTGTTAACCGGACCGCGCCGACCGACCAGTGTCAGTTCAACCGAGACGTCGCCTGTGCCATTCGTCGGTATCGGGTCCCTGGGCAGCACAGCCTTCGCGCCGCAGCAGACCGAGACGCTCTGAAGCATCAGCGGTGCGTCGCCTGTGTTGGCGATCCGGAAAACATGCCGCACCGTCGCGTGGTCCGGAATCGTGCCAAAAGCAAACGTGTCGGCTTCGCAGCGGGCCACCGGCGCAGCCGCACACCAGGCCACGGGCAGCAAGGCCACGCCGAGAACAAGAGCCGACAGCCGGATGTCCGGGAGAAGGGCCGACGGTCCAGATGGGGGGAAAGACAAGGTCTGCATGCACGCTTCTCCGTTTCTCGCGACTTCCGGTACTGTAGCGCTTAGGGGCGCGTGTCGCAACCCACAGCTTCGTTCGCGTCGTCCGACGCGTTGCGTCAAGGTGACCTCTTCTTCCGTGGCGAAGCGCAGTATGGTACATTCTGCGGCACGTGTTCTGGCATCCCAGACCCGAACATCCGGCAAAACCATGAAAAACGAAACCGCCGCCCCGCGCGCAGCCAGCCCCACGGGCCCGACTCCCCCGCGGCCGACCAGCCTGCAAGCCGACTCGCCGCTGGGCGACAAGCTCCAGGCCGTGATCGCGAGCCTACCGCCAACCGGCGTGACGCTGGCCGAGATACGGGACCTGGTCGGCCCGGACGGCCTGCTGCTGCTGACGGTCTTCCTGACCCTCGTCTTCATGGTGCCGGTCTCCATTCCAGGTGTCAGCACCGTGTTCGGCTTCGGCATCCTGCTGATCGGCATCAGCCGCCTGCTCGGCCGCAACCTGTGGCTGCCGAGGTTCGTCGCACAGCGCGTCCTGCCCGCCGACAAGCTGCGTGCGGGGCTCACGCAGGGCAGCATCTGGCTGCATCGGCTGGAGCGCGTGAGTCGCCCCCACCGCCTGCATCGGCTGGCGTCCCCCGGGCTGGTCGACGTCCTGAACAACGGCGCCCTGATCGTCGGCGCGCTGTTGCTCATGGCCCCCTTCGGCCTCATTCCATTCAGCAACACGTTCCCCGCCCTCGCCCTGCTGTTCCTGGCCATCGGCCTCATGCAACGGGATGGGCTCTGCATCCTTCTCGGGCATTTGGCCAACTTCCTCACGATGGTCTACTTCGCGATCCTCATCATGGGCGGCGGCGCGGTCATCCTGGAGCTCTTCCGGCGCCTCATTGGCAAGGGGGCCTGAGCGCGGTACAATACCGGGCATGCGAATGAGGACTCCACGTCTCTGGACCGCCGCCCAGTGCTTCGTTCCGGGACTGGTCGTGGCGTTCAGTCTGTACGCGACCGGTCTGCAGGACGTCCGGGCTGCCGAGATGCGGTCGGTCCTGCCCGGCCCGCGCGGGTCGGGTCCCCTGCCGGTGTCGCTGCAGAATGAGGTCGATGCGGCGATTGACCGCGGCAACGTCTGGCTCACGGCGCGGCAGCAACCCGATGGCACATGGGGCGGCGGCTCGAACCGGGTTGACCTGACCGCAGCAGCCTGGCTGGCGCTGGCGTCCGCTGCGCCGCCGGAGGGTACACCTGCCACGGCGCGCGCCTGGGGCTGGCTGGCGCAGCAGACGAACGCGAATGCGCGCGCCTGGCTGCGACTGGTGCGGTCGGTCCACGCCGGCGATGCGACCGGTGCGGAACATGCCCTGCGGGAGGTGTGCGAAGCCTGGAGCACGGCCGGCGGCGCGTCACCGTCGCCGCCATCGGCCGATCTGCCGCGGCTCTGGCTCTCGGTGTGGACGCTGAACCACGCGCCGGACACGGCGTCAGCGGCGGCCACGCGACCCGCGCCGCCATCCGACTGGCGCGTGCGCGCGGCGCGTCAGGTCGTGAATACCCAACTGGCTGCGCAGGAGCAACCGGGAGCCGGCTTCTGGCGCGACGGTCGCGGCGACGGTCTGGACGGGCGGGCCGACCCGATCATGCTCACCAGCTTCGCACTGCTGGCCTTACAGGAGCTCTAGTTCCGCCATGTCACGCGTTCTGCTACATGCCTGTTGCGGTCCCTGCGCGAGTCACGCGACCGAGGAACTCAAGCGCCTCGGACATGACGTGACGCTGCTGTTCGCCAACGCGAACCTGGCGACGGATGAGGAGTTCGAGCGGCGCCTGGGCGCGGCGCGGCAACTGGCCGAGTACATGGCCGTGCCGCTGCTGGTCGAGCCGCGCGACCATACGGCCTGGCTGCGTGCCGTCGCGGGACTGGAGGGCGAGCCCGAAGGCGGCGCGCGCTGTCGCGCCTGCTTCCGGTTCAACCTGGCGCAGACGGCGGCGCGGCTGGGCGGGGCGGACTGCGACGTGTTCACGACCAGCCTGACGATCAGCCCGCTGAAGCGCACGGCCGACGTGCTGGAGGCCGGACAAGCCGTGGGCGGGGCGCGGTTCCTGCCGATCAATTTCCGCCAGCATGGCGGCTTTCAGCGCAGCGTCGCGCTCGCGAAGACGATCGGACTGTACCGCCAGCGCGATTGCGGCTGCGAGTTCAGCCGGCGGCCGGTGCCGGAAGAAAAGAAGAACGCCGCAGCCAGCCACTAGGGCCTGACTACGGCGTCAGAATGCAGAACTCAGCGTCGCATCGTCGCGCTACTCAGCAGCAGCGGGCTTCTTGGCCTTGGTCGTCTTCGCCGTCCGGCCGGGCATCTTCACGGCGGCGGCCTTGGCGGGCTTCTTGACGGCGGCGGGCTTGGCAGCCGGCTTCTTGGCAGCCACAGCAGGCTTGGCGGCCAGGGCGGCCTTCGCGGCGACAGCCTTCAGGACCTTGACCGGTCGCTTGAGCAGCGTGCGAACCACCAGGGGCTCCATCTTGGCGACAATTGCGGCATCCATGCCCAACTTCGTCAGACGCAGCTTCTGGACCTTCTGCCGGCGACGGCGTTCGCCTTCGCTCTTGACGGGCCGCGTGCGCGGCTTCTTATTTAGTGTGCGGCCTGTACCCATGAACTTCTCCGTTGATCCTGTCGCGTTCCGAACAGCGGCTTACTATCTTCGATTTACGCTCCGCATGCAAGCCCTTACGCAAAAAAGACGGTTTTGGCCGTTGACGAGGGCTCCCGCATCGCGCTATATTGACCGCCATGAAGCGTTGCCTGTACACGCTAGGTGGGGTTGTAGTAGCCGTCCGGACGACCGGGCGGTTGCTGGGCGTTGTTGCCCAAGCCCGGCCGGTGGGTGCAGGTGCAGGGAAGTCGTAACCGCTTGAGGGATTTGCCGACTCCGCTGCTCGAAGACACCCACCGCAGAAACGCGGTGGGTTTTTTATTACCAGGAGACGAACAATGAGCAACAACACCGAGACAACGAAGACACGTTCAGGGGCGCAATGCGTGGTGGAGGGTCTTGAGCAGGCGGGCTGCGAGCAACTCTTCGGATATCCGGGCGGAACCGTCCTGGACATCTTCAACGCGCTGGCGCTCTCGCCCATCCATTTCATCCTCTCGCGTCACGAGCAGGGGGCGGTGCACATGGCCGACGGCTATGCCCGCGCCACGGGCAAGCCCGGTTGCTGCCTGGTGACCTCTGGTCCGGGCGCCACCAACACGGTGACCGGCCTCGCCACCGCGCACATGGACGGCATCCCGCTGGTGTGCATCGCGGGCCAGGTGCCCCTCTCCATGATCGGCAACGACGCCTTCCAGGAAGCCGACACCACCGGCATCACGCGCGCCGTCACCAAGCACAACTACCTTGTGCGCTCGGTCGACGACCTGCCGCGCATCATCGCCGAGGCCTTCCACGTGGCCACCACCGGCAAGCCGGGCCCCGTGCTGGTGGACATCCCCAAGGACATCCAGCGCAAACTCACGACCGCGCAGACGCCCGAACGCGTGTCGCTGCGCGGGTACAGCGCCGTGACCGTGATCGACCCGGAACCCATCCGGCGCCTGGCCGAGGCGATCAACCGCGCCGAGCGCCCCGTGCTCTACGTGGGCGGCGGCGCCATTGCCGGCAATGCCACCGCGGCCCTCACCGAACTGGCCCGCAAGGCCCAAATCCCGGTGACCACCACGCTCATGGGACTGGGCGCATTCCCAGAGGATGATCCCCTCGCCCTGCGCATGCTCGGCATGCACGGCAGCGTGCAGGCCAACCTGGCCGTGAGCGCCTGCGACCTGCTGATCTCCGTGGGCGCCCGCTTCGACGACCGCGTGACCGGCAAGGTGTCCGAGTTCGCCCCCAAGGCGACCATCGCGCATATCGACATCGACCGTTCGGCCATCGGCAAGAGCGTGAAGACGCATATCGGCGTGCTGGGCCAGACCCGGGAGGCCCTCGAAGCGCTGCTGCCGCTGGTGAACCCCGCCACGCGCCGTCCCTGGCTGGACCAGGTGCGCGAATGGAAGGCCCAGCATCCGTTCACGTTCGACCGGAACAGCGACGTCATCCTGCCGCAGTTCGTGATCGAGCAGATCCATGCCGTGAGCCACGGCAAGGCGGTGATCGTGACCGACGTGGGCCAGCACCAGATGTGGGCCGCGCACCACTACAGGTACACGCAGCCGCGCTCGTTCATCTCCTCGGGCGGGCTGGGCACCATGGGCTTCGGACTGCCCGCCGCCATCGGCGCGCAGTTCGGTCGTCCGGACGCGCTCGTGGTGACGATCACCGGCGACGGCAGCATCCAGATGAATTTCCAGGAACTGGTCGTGGCTGTGGAGCACAACCTGCCGATCAACGTGGTGATCCTGAACAACGGTCGCCTGGGGATGGTGCGGCAGTGGCAGGAGATGTTCTACGACAAACGCTACTCGGCGGTGGTGCTGTCGCAGCAGGACCGTCCCGGGAACGAGCGCATCGATGGGCGCCCGCCCAAGTACCTGCCCGACTTCGTGATGCTGGCAGAGGCCCACGGCGCCTGCGCCGCGCGCGTGGAGCGCCCGGCCGACGTGGCCCCGGCACTGCAGAAAGCCTTCGCCAGCCCGCGTCCGTGGGTGATCGAGTGCATCGTGGAGCCGGATGCCAACGTGTACCCGATGGTGCCGCCCGGCGCGTCGCTGACGGAAATGGTGCAGGGCATCGCGTAACGCAACATCGTGTAAACTGAAGGAGACCACGCCATGAAGCATCTCATTACCGCGTTAGTGGAAAACCAGCCCGGGGTCCTCGCCCGCATCGTGGGGCTCATCTCGGGCCGCGGCTACAACATCGAAACGCTCAACGTCGGCCCCACCCACGATCCGGCCGTGTCGAAGATGACCATGGTCGTCCCCGGCGACGACCACGTGCTGGAACAGGTGACCTTCCAGCTCGGCAAACTCGTGGACGTGCTGCAGGTGACCGACGTGACCAGCCAGCGGCACCTCGACCGCGAGCTGATCCTCGTCGAAGTGTCGACCGCCAAGCACAGCCGCTCGCAGGTCGTGGAACTTGCCACGCTCTTCGGCGGACGTGTGGTGGGCGTGCGCGAACGGTCGCTCACGCTCCAGATGGTGGGCGACGAAGCCGACGTGCAGGATTTCCTGCGCCTCCTCAAGCCCTACGACATCCTGGATATCTCACGGTCGGGCGTGATCGCGGTCGCGCGGGGCGATTAACACCCCCTCGCCTTCAGTCTTCAGCCCTGAGCCTTCGGAGCGTGCCCCATGTTTGCACATGCGATTGAGCTGTGGCCCGGCCTGGCCGGCGTCCTGGCGGTTTTCGCCGCCCTGTACGGCGCCTGCATCGGCAGTTTTCTGAACGTCTGCATCTACCGGATTCCGCGCGACGAATCGGTCGTGCGGCCGCGTTCGCACTGCCCGCACTGCAACCGGCTGATCCCGTGGTACCTGAACATCCCTCTGCTCAGCTGGGTGCTGCTGCGCGGGCGTTGCCGCTTCTGCAACGGCCCGATCGCCGCGCGCTACGTGCTGGTCGAACTGCTGACCGCCATCCTCTTCCTGGCGGTCTTCCTGCAGTGGGCGCCGCTTCCGCGCGTGCTGGGGTTCCAGCCGTTGCCGGAACTGGCGATGGTGCCGATCTACTGGGTATTCCTGGCCGGACTGGTGCTGGGCACCTTCGTGGACTTCGAGCACATGATCATCCCCGACAGCGTGACGATCGGCGGCATCGTGGCCGGTCTCGTCTTCAGTGTGCTGGTGCCCGCGCTGCATGGTGCGACGGACATCTGGACAGGCCTGTTGCGTTCGGCCATCGGCGCCGGCGTCGGCTTTGGCGGCATGTTCCTGATCGCCGAGATCGGTTCGCGCGCCTTCAAGAAGGAAGCGATGGGGTTCGGCGACGTCAAGCTGATGGGCGCCATCGGCGCCTTTCTGGGCTGGCAGGCCGTGGTCTTCACGGTGCTGATCTCGTCGTTCCTCGGCTCGATCGTAGGCGTGGCGCTGATCGTCACGGGGCGCCGCCAACTGCAGAGCCAGATCCCATTCGGCCCATACCTGTCGGTTGCGGCGCTGATCTGGGTCTTCTGGGGCCCGCGCCTCTGGCACGCCTACCTGACGCTGCTCATGGTGCCGTGAGGACGGGCTACCGTCCGCAATCCAATCGGCGTCGGAAGTGGCGTGCCGCCGGTTCGGCCTTGCCGCTTGCGTGTGCCGGTCTTACACTGGCGGCACTCCTGAATGGATCACGCCGATGATTCCACAATGGCTGATCGAGAAGAAACGCGATGGCGGGGAACTGACGGCCGATGAGCTGCGCGCCTTCGTGGCCGGCTACACCGACGGCTCGATCCCCGACTACCAGATGGCCGCGCTGGCGATGGCGATCTTCTTCCGCGGCCTGAACGCCGCCGAGACCGCGGCCCTCACCGATGCCATGCTGCACTCCGGCGACGTCATCACCTTCGACAACTGGCCGCGGCCGACCGCCGACAAGCACTCCACCGGCGGCATCGGCGACAAGCTCTCGCTCATACTCGCCCCGCTGGCGGCCTCGGCGGGATTGGCCGTGCCGATGATCTCCGGGCGCGGCCTGGGCCTGACCGGCGGCACACTGGACAAGCTTGAGTCCATCCCCGGCTTCGACACCCGCCTGCCGATCCCGCGCTTCAAGCAGATCGTGGCCGATGTCGGCTGCTGCATCATCGGCCAGACCGACCGCCTGGCGCCGGCCGACCGCAAACTCTATGCGCTGCGCGACGTGACCGCAACCGTCCCCAGCATCCCGCTGATCACCGCGAGCATCATGTCCAAGAAACTCGCCGAGGGCGCGGCCGCTCTCGTGTTCGACGTCAAATGCGGTTGTGGCGCGTTCATGCGCACGCCGGAGCAGGCCCGCGCACTGGCCGAAAGCCTGATCCGTGTCGGGCGCGCCCTGGACCGGCGCATGGCGGCATTGGTCACCGACATGGATCAGCCCCTGGGACGCGCCATCGGCAACGCCGTTGAGGTGGCCGAGTCGGTCGCGCTGCTGCAGGGCGCAGGGCCGGCCGATGCGCGCGCGTTGACGATCGAACTGACGGCCTGGATGTGCGTGCTGGGCGGGCTCTTCGCAGATGTCGCGACGGCGCGGCCGGCCCTCGCAGCCCGGTTGGACGACGGCCGGGCGCTGGACGTCTTCCGCCGCATGGTGGTTGCTCAAGGCGGCGAACCACGCGTGGCCGACGACCCGGATGCCCATCTCCCCCGCCCCGGCATCCGCGCCGATGTCGCGGCGCCCCGCGATGGCTGGGTGCGCAGGATCGACGCGGATGCCATCGGCCGCGTGGTGCTGCAACTCGGTGCCGGTCGCCGCCGCACCGACGACCGCATTGATCCCGCCGCCGGCATCGATCACCTGGTCGCGGCCGGCGAGCGCGTCTCACGCGGACAGTCGCTGATGCGCCTGTGCGGCCGCGACCGCTCGATCGTCGCGCCCCAGCTGGCCGCGGCAGCGGCGGCCGTCGAGATCGGCGACGAAGCCGCGCCGCCACGCCGCCTGGTTCTGGAGACCCTCGCATGAAGCGCCCAGCCACACCTGTCGCACTGCGCACACCTGCCACGACGAAGCCCGGCCGTGAAGCGTTGCTGGCCGCTGCGCGCGCGGCCGCGCGGCAGGCCTACTGCCCCTACTCGCGCTTTCGCGTCGGTGCGGCGCTGCTCGCCGCCGACGGCCGCGTCTTCACCGGCTGCAACGTTGAGAACGCGTCCTTCGGGTTGACCGTCTGCGCCGAACGCGTGGCGCTGGTCAAGGCCATCAGCGAGGGCGTGCGCGCCTTCGCCGCGCTGGCTGTGGTCGGCGGACGCAGTACACCTGCCACGCCCTGCGGCGCCTGCCGCCAGGTCCTGTTCGAGTTCTGTCCAGCCGCCATGCCGATCTACCTGGCGCCACTGGGTGCGGGTCCCGTCAAGCGTGTGACGCTCAAGCGCCTGCTGCCGATGGCCTTTGAACTGGCCGCCTCCACGCAGCCGTAGCGCGCAGAATCACGGCCCGTTACTTGGGCATTTCGGCAGTCATGGTGCCGCTGCGGCGGCCGCCGACTTCCTTGTAACTGCACTGGGCGATGCCGTTGGTGCCATACGTGCCGGAGAACTCAAACGTGCCATTGGCGCCGCCACCACTCGCCTTGCCGCTGCCGCTGATCTCGGTCTTCATGTCGGTCTTGATCGTTCCAACATAGTCCAGCGGCTTGCCGCCCCAACTGGAGACATAGACCGCGTCATAGGTGCCATTCCCCTTCGCCGTGAGTTTGGCTGACCAGGGGCTGTCCTTGCCCCTGAAGGTGCACACGCCCTTGATCGAGCTGACTTCGGCAGGCTTGGCCGCAGTCGGCTCCGGCGCGGCAGAGGCGGTCGAGACCGCCCATCCCGGTGCCAGGCAGGCTCCGCCCAGAAGCAACGCCGAGAGACAACGCGCGGCCGTGTTACGGTTCATTTGGGTCTTCCGCATCTTCATCCGTTCGTCCTTTCGGTACACTCGGCTTGTCGGTCACCTGATCTTCCGCCGCATCCAGACCGCCCAGTGATAGTACTCGGACTCTGGCCGTTCCGTCCACATCCGGATGTCCTCGACTTCACGCGGTGCCAGGGCCAGGCTCAGGCTGATCGGTTTCCCGGTGAGCGATTCGATGGCATCAACATACTCCGTGCTATACGGATACTGATCGTCCATCAGGTAACTCTCCGGGTCGGTGTAGTCAGGCCCCTCCCATCCGTAACAGCGCCTCATCCGCCGATTCCAGCGCGCCAACGACCATGGACTCCGTCGCGGCCCGACGCTCGCCAAGGACGCGGATCTCCTCCCGCGAAAACCACTCCTCGACCGGACGGGTGAGGAAATCCGGACTGTAGCCAAGCTCCTCTACCATAGCTTACCAGCCTTGAATGGTGCCATTGCGGGCCGAATGGCACGACGAAGAAGTAACAGAAGGCAAGCACACCGGACAGCAACAGCCCAACGCAGACCATGAGCGCGATCAGGCAGGAACGCGTCTTCTGTGTTCTGCGGTTCGCCATTCGTCAATCTGCGGTTCAATTCTCAGATCCGGCGCGGGCTCTTGATCCCGAGCAACCTGAGCCCCTCGCGCAGCACGTCCGCGACGAGCGCGCACAGGTGGATGCGGCTGTCGCGCACCTCCGGGTCGGCCTTGAGCACGGGCATCTGCTGGTAGAAGCTGCTGTAGGTCTGGCACAGACCAAAGAGGAAGTCGGCCAGCACGTTCGGCTGGTACGTTTCGGCGGCGCGCATCACGGCCGATGGGAACTGCAGCAGGCGCAGCGCCAGTTGGCGTTCGACCGGGGCGTCGAGCCGCAGGGCGCCGGTCTCGGGGTCGCCGCCCGGCACCTGCGCGACATACTTGTCGAGCAGGCTGCAGATGCGCGCATGCGCATACTGCAGGTACGGACCGGAGTTGCCGTCGAGCGCCAGGGCGCGATCCCAGGTGAACACGATCAGGTTCTGCGGGTCGTGACTCAGATCGGCGTACTTGACGGCGCCGAGGCCAATCGCCGCGGCCAGTTCGTTCTGCTGCGCGGCGGGCATGTCCGGGCTAGAGGCCTGGATGATCGCCAGCGCGCGGCGCTCGGCTTCATCCAGCAGCGCCTCGAGCTTGATCACATTGCCCTGGCGCGTCGAGAAGGTTCCTTCCGGAAGCCGCATCAGGCCGAACCAGACATGGTCGAGCCGCGTCGTCACGCCCAACTTGCGGCAGACGTTGAAGAACTGGCGGAAGTGCAGTTGCTGGCGCTCATCGGTGACATAGACAATCCGGTCCGGGGCAAACTCATCGATCCGGCTGCGCACGGTCGCGATGTCGGAGGTCGCGTAGTTGAAGCCGCCGTCGCTCTTGCGCACGATGCAGACGCCCAACCCCTCCTCCTCCAGGTTCACAACCGTGGCGCCCTCGCTGGGCGTGGCGAGGCCGCGCGCTTCGAGCAGACCGACCGTCTCGGCCAGCATGGGGTTGTAGTAACTCTCGCCGCGGTAGAGGTCGAACGAGACATCCAGTCGCGTGTAGATGCGGTTGAACTCCTCGAGGCTCAGCTCGATGAACTGGCGCCAGAGTTCGCGATTGTCGGCGTCGCCCTGTTGCAGTTTCACCAGCTCGCGACGGCAGGCGTCCAGCCAGGCCGGATCTTCCTTGGTCCGGTTGTAGCTGGCCACGTAGACGCGTTCAAGTTCTTCGGCCGGTTCGGAGGCGAGTTTCTCGCGGTCGACGAACGTGCGGTATCCCATGATGAGGATGCCGAACTGCGTCCCCCAATCGCCCAGGTGGTTATCGGCGATGACGCGGTAGCCGAGCGCACGGCAGATGCGGTCGAGGGCATTGCCGATGATGGTCGAGCGGATGTGACCGATGTGCATCGGCTTGGCGACATTGGGGCTGGAGTAGTCGATCACGACGGTGCGACCAGTCCCGATCTGCGGCAGGCCGGCATGCGGCAGGGCTGACTGATCGAGCACCTGACCCGCGAGCCAGGCCGAGTCGACGGTCAGGTTGATGAAGCCCGCGCCGGCGACCTCGACCTTGGCGAGCATGGCGGGCAGCGGCAGGGCCTTGACGACGGCTTCGGCGATCGCCCGCGGGGACTTGCGGAGCGTCTTGGCCAGGGGCATGGCGCCGTTGCACTGGAAGTCGCCGAACGCCGGATCGGTGGTCGACTGCACGCGCACGGCCGACCAGTCGGCCGCATCACCAAAGGCGGCGGCGAATGCCTGCTGCATCCACCGCGACAACTGTGTTTCGCAGGTGCTGACGAGGGAAGACGGTTCACTGTTCATAAGGGGGGTAGCATACCCGCAGGGCCCTGAACCGTCACCCGAAAACCGCGTGGCCCTCGCCTACGGGTGCGATTGCGGTTGGCGGAGAAGCGCGAGGCGTATCTGGCCGGCCACTGAACGCAACACGTCAGATTCTTGGCACGTGGGTGGGCTTGCATCGGGGAACACAAAAGGCACAAGCGGGAAGACACAAAAGGCACAAGAAATGCCGGTTATGTTTGGCCTGTAGCGGCCTACCAACCGTTCGTCCATCCTGAAACTGCGAGAGATTGACGCCCGACGCGCCCCAGCCATGCGCCCAGGCGCGCACCCATTGGTCTCGCGGAGCTCGCCCCTCCCGTTCATACAGCAAGCGTTGGTTGATGTTCCAGATCGGGAGGGCGGAGCTCCGCGACGCCGCAGCGCGCGGGATTCGTGCATGTTCAGCGTCGTCGGTCGCCAATCTCCCGCAGAACGGGGTCCATGCATCGCTCTTGTGCCTCTTGGCACCCAACTTGTGCCTCTTGTGTTCCCTATTCGCGCTGAAGTTCCTCGCGCTCCCCCACCAACAAACAATCGCACCCCTCCCTACACGATCAGCGGCAGCTTGCGCCAGGCGTGCAGCCAGCGGCTGAAGGCCGACGGCTCGCCCGTAACGCGCAGCACGGCGTGCCAGTAGCGCCGGTTGGGCGAGAGTTCGAAAAAGACGACTGACGCCCGCACACGCTCGGCCACAAACCGCGCCTCAAGCCGCTGCCGCATCTCAAGCGGCGGACCGCCGGAAGCCAGGCGCCCCTCGATGAACCAGGTGTCCGGCGTCACGCGTGCCGCGCGCCAGACCGCGCCCGTGTTCGATTCATCCACGCGCGCGCCCTTGACCAGGTCGAAAATGCGGTCATCGACATGCACCGCATCGCCCAGCCGCTGGGCCGAACTGGCCGCGGTCAGCACCGGCAGCCGCGTGGCATTGAAGCGCAGGGCGCCCCGCTCGAGCGCGCGCAGCTCGGGCGGCACCGACGCGCCCAGCACGGAAGCCAGTCGTGTGAAGAGCGTGCGGCAGGCGTCGACGTCGAGCAGATGCGCGGCCGGGGCGGCCAGTTCCATGACCCGCTCGGCGCCGGTGGCCCAGCGCGTCGGCCGCAACACGACGCAGGCGGCCTCCATCCGTCCGAGCAACTGCCGCGCAGCGGCCTGCGTGGCCGCCCGCACGCCTTCGGCGCGATCCTCGCCGCCGGTCTGGCAGTCGAACAGGAAGATGCGCCCGTGCCGGCAAGCCACCACATCCAGCGATAGGGGTTCTTCCTTGCGCTCGGTCCACGTGATGCGCACATCGAGCCGGACGTTCGTGACGCCCATGGCCAGTAGGGCTGATGCCAGGAAGTCCTTGAGCCCGTACTCCGCCTGTCGGCAGGGCCGACCCAGGGCCGACTCGTACATCGTCCGCCAGGCCCAGTTGCTCTTCGCTCCGGCCACGACGAGCGACGCCAGTTCGGCGGCGGAGAGACGTTCCGCCTCGCGGCTTTCGCGCCAGAGGACTTCGGCCGCCGCGCCACAGAAAGGCGACAGCAGGTCGACCAGGGATGTCGCGTCCAGGCTATCGGGCGAAATGGGCGGAGCCATGGGCCCAAACGTCAGCCGTCCTTTGCCGCCCCCGGCGGCCACCTGCCACGCGCCATCGCGTTCGCGCATGATGACCCGCATGCGCGGGTCGCCGGCCGCCGCGCGCGCCAGACCGTCCAGCACGGGTCCGGTCGCGTCGGTGGCATCCACCTGCCACAAGGTCAGTTCGGGGTGAAAGTGTTTCCAGTCGACGATCTGAGCCTCGATTGATGCGGCCGTATTGGCGCCGGACGCCCCCGGCACAATCAGGCGCAGGCGCGGCCAGCAGCGCGAACTGAAGCGCCGGATGACCTCAACGGTGTCGGCGGCGCCGGCGATCTCCGGGGCGCGGAAGACGAACACGCACCCTTCCGGATGCACACGCGCGTACGCGGCCAGCGCACGCAGGTGCGCCCACGTATCGCAACCGGCAATCACGACCCAGGCGTCCGTCTGGGTCGGCGCTGGAGAGGATGGCGTCTGGTCCATGGACATACCCCGCTTCTTTCCCCGCTACTTGAACGTGGCGCGCCGCTCGAAGAAGCGCAACACGGCATACGTGCCCCACCCGAGCAGCATCAGGCAGCCCATGAAAACCCCGTAGGCCACAGGCCATGGAATGTTCCGGGTCATCATCGAGAACTCCGACATGCCGCCGACGCCGGCGATCACGTTGAGCGGCATGAAGACGACATTGATGACCGTCAGGTGCTTCATCAGCACGTTCAGGTTGTTGCTCACGATCGACGCGCGCGCATCCATCAGGCCCGCGAAGACATTGGCGTACACCTGCGCCTGTTCGAGGCATTGCGCATTCTCAATGGCCAGGTCGTCGACAAACTCGAGCATCTCCGGCGACAGGCCATCGGTCTGGGCGTTCTTGGCGTTGCTCTTGAGCCGCTCGATCACCCGGCCGTTGGCGCTGATCGCGTTGACGTAGTAGACCAGGCTCTTCTCGATGGTGAACATCTGAAGCAGGTGGCAGTTCTCCATCGACTTGACGAGCTTCGGCTCCAGTTCACTGGCAATGTCGTTGATCACGTCCAAGTGCGAGAAGAAGTGCGCAACGCAGGCTGAGAGAATGCGCAGGAACAGCATCTGCAGATTCTGGACTTTGCTGAACGCGCGGCCCTCGAAGATGGCGATGTCGTCGGGTGCGATCACGATCAGCTTGTCCTTGAACAGGAAGATGCCGACCGAGTTGATGCGAAACAGGAAGTTATCCTTGGCACTGTAACGCTTGGGGTGCCGGAAAATCACAGCCAGATGATTGACGTCCAGTTCAACGCGCGGCAATTCGTCGCGGTCCAGGGCCGAGGCCAGATTGTGTTCGTCGATCTGGTACTGGTTGACCAGCGTGGCGCGCTCGGACTCGGTCGGCTCGATGCAGAGCAGCACCTGCGCAGGGCCGCCGTCGAGTACCTCGACCACACGTCCCTGATCGAGTCTGAAGTTCCGGATCATACGCACCTCCCGCCGCCCTTGCCCACGCGCCAAACGACCTTCCGCGCCGCGATCAGCGCGCGCGTACAGATGTGCGTAAACATGCCCGACCCCATGGTGGATGTCAATGCGCAACCGGCGTCGCAGACCACGTGCGCGCCAGGGGGTCAGGCAGGGCATTGACAGTTCGCCACGGACATGCCAGTCTCATGGCATTGTCATTCATCAAGCAAGGAGTCCTCGCGTGCGCAAGACCCGTTTGGGAATCGTCGGCTGCGGCAATATTAGCGGCATTTACCTCAAGAACTGCCACCAGACCTTCAAGAACACCGAAGTCGTGGCGTGTGCCGACCTGCTTCCGGAGAAGGCGGCGGAGCGGGCCAAAGAATTCGGCATCGCCAAGGTGCTCACGGTCGAAGAGTTGCTCGCCGACCGCGAGATCGACGTGGTCGTGAACCTGACCGTGCCCAAGGCACACGCGACGGTCGCCCTGGCCGCGCTCAAGGCCGGCAAGCACGTCTACGGCGAGAAGCCGCTGGCCGTCACGCGCGCCGATGGTCAGTCCATTCTGGCGGCCGCCCGCAAGGCCGGCCGCCTCGCCGGTTCGGCGCCGGACACGTTTCTGGGCGCCGGCATTCAGACCTGCCGTAAGCTGATCGACGACGGGTGGATCGGCCAGCCGGTCGCCGCCACGGCGTTCATGCTCTGCCGCGGCCACGAGAGCTGGCACCCGAGTCCTGAGTTCTACTATGAGGTCGGCGGCGGGCCGATGCTGGACATGGGCCCCTATTACCTGACGGCGCTGGTGAACCTGATCGGTCCGGTCGCACGCGTCACCGGCTCGACCCGGGCCACGTTCCCCACGCGGACGATCACGAGCCAACCCAAGGCGGGCAAGGTTGTGTCGGTCGAAACGCCCACGCACCTCACGGGCATCCTGGACTTCGCCAACGGCGCGGTGGGCACGATCATCACCAGCTTCGATGTCTGGAGCTGCAACCTGCCGCGCATCGAGATCTACGGCACCGAGGGGTCGCTGGCCGTGCCGGACCCGAACTGTTTCGGCGGGCCGGTGCTGATCCGTCGCCACGACATGAAGGAATGGCAGGAGATGCCGCTCACCCACGGCTATGCCGAGAACTCCCGCGGCATCGGCGTGGCCGACCTGGCGGCGGCGGCGGCCTCCGGACGACCGCACCGCGCCAGCGCCGAACTCGCCTGCCACGTGCTCGACGTTATGCTCGCCTTCCAGGAAGCATCCGAGTCCGGCCGTCATGTCCGGATCGCGAGCACCTGTCCGCAACCGGCCCCATTGCCGCTCAACCTGCGACCGGGCGAGGTCGACGTGTGATGCCGCCCGCCCTGCCCAGGGCTGACGCGTATGCCCGTCTGCTCGCGCCGCCGCCAGCCGGCGTCCGCGAGCGCGGTCTGGCCTATTGCAGCAACACGCACTGGAGCGAGCGCCATCTGCAATGCGTCTGGTTCGATGACCGGCTGCGCCCGGCGCGCCTGGCCACGACCGAAGGCGAGACGGTCACCGTCGTCGATCCCGGCCATTGGAACCTGGAGGCCGGGCCCGACTTTCTGGACGCCGTCCTCCGTGTCGGGCCCGAGCAGCGGCACCTGACCGGCGACATCGAGGTCCATGTCCGACCGGCCGACTGGGATGCCCACCGGCACGGCGGCGACCGGCGTTACCAGCGCGTCGTGGCGCACGTCACCTATCACGCCGGCGCGGCACCTGCAAGCCTGCCGCCCGGCGCGCTGCGTCTGCCGCTGGCGCCCCTGCTGGCGGCGAATCCCGCCTTCTGCTTCGACGACATCGACCTTGCGGCCTACCCGCACGCGGTGCTGCCGATCACACCGCGTCCATGCGGTCAGGCGCTCACAGACCGCCCCGCGCTGCAGGCGGAACTGCTGGACGCAGCGGGCGAATTCCGGCTGCAGGCCAAGGCGTGCCGGCTCCGGGGCCGTCTCGACGTCGCCGGCGACCGTCGGCAGGTCTTCTACGAGGAGGTCATGGCGGCTCTCGGCTTCAAGCAGAATACCGGCGCCTTCCGCAGGCTGGCGCTCGTGCTGCCGATTGCCGGCTGGGATGCCGGTTGGTCGCGTGAGGAGGCCTATGCCCGTCTGCTGGGTACCGCCCGGCTCCTGCCGCCGCCAGACCATGTGACGGACGCCGAGGCCGCGCAGTTCGTGCGCCGGCTGTGGGATGTCTGGTGGCACAACCGGCAGGCTGAACTGGGGGACGATGTCCAATGGGTGCGGCACGGCCTGCGCCCGCAGAATGGCCCGGTCCGACGACTGGCGGCCGCGGCTGCCATCTTCGGAGGGCCAGCCGAACTGCTCTCGGCCGTGGACCGCCTGGGCTCTGTCGCGCCGTCGCGTTGGCACGCCAGCGTGTCGGCCGTGCTCCACGATCGACTGGAATGGCCCTTCTGGCAGCGCCGTCTCACGCTCACGGGCAGCCCGGGCCAAACCGCCGTTGCGCTGGTGGGTTCGGCCCGCCTGGCGGCGATCATCACCAACGTGATCGTGCCGCTCCTGGCCGCCGAGAACCGTCTGCCGGAAGGCGTGACGGGCCACCTGCCACCGGAGGATGTGTCGGCGCCGATGCGCACCGTGGCCCACCGTCTTTTCGGACGCGACCACAACCCGGCAGCGCTCTATGCCGGCAACGGCCTGAGGCTGCAGGGATTGCTGCAGATCGAGCACGACTTCTGCCTGAACGCCCGCACGGGGTGCGACGAGTGCCACTTGCCCTCGGCACTCGCCTGCGCGGGACGGCAGCCCCCTACTTGATCGTGTAACGGGTGGCCTTCACGAGCACCTTCCAGAGTTGCTCGGGAGTATCGGCTGTCAGGATGGCGTCGCGGTTGGGCTGCTTGAGGAAGGCTTCGGTCAGCCCGGCCATCAGGCGCAGGTAGAAGGCGCTGACGGCCGTGGGAATCGTCACGAAGCAGATGATATTGGCCAGGCAGCCATCGTCGTCGAAGCGGATGCCCTTGCGGCTGACGCCCAGCGCCAGCGCCAGACCCCCGCCTTCCACGCCACGTACGTGCGGGAAGGCCAACCCGTTGTCCATGGCCGTACTGAGCACGGCCTCGCGTTCCAGGGCCGCCTGCACGAGGCGGTCGGCATTGTCGACGAAATGCTGCGCTTCCATGGCCTTGGCCAGCAGTGTGATGGCCGCTGCCTTATCATGGCCATCGAGGTTCGGCAGCATGAGCCCCTCGGCTGAAAAGCGTGAGATTCCAGACTTGGGCCGGTCGGAGCGGCTGATCTTCTCGCCCACCCAGCGCGGGGCATCGGCTTCCTCATAGAGGATGCGCGCACAACTGGGACAGTTCTGGATGGCCTTGCAGACGCGCACGGACTGGACCTGGCTGATCGGCAGGCGCACGCCGCAGATGGCGCAACTGCCGTTGTGCATGGGCGCCATGACGAGATGGTCCTTCTTGTGCAGACGCAGGTAGAGCGACTTGATCTCCACGGGCAGTTTGTCGGTCAGGACGTCGATGGAATCATTGAGGCGTTCGAGATGTGAGCCATCGCCTGTGGCCCGATGCTCATCGCGGATAAGAACCAACTCCTGGAGCTGGCTCAGATGGTTAATGAGGCTCTGCATGGAATCCTTTCAGGCGTTGCAGTCGTTGAGTTCGGGCGTGCAAGGCTTTGAGTGTCTCTTTCTGTCCGTGCATTTTGCGCTGCCCCCCCGTCAGTTGTCAATGTACTCCTAACGCCGGGCGGCGGCCGGACAGGGGCGGCCGCCCGCTTTTTCTCTGGACGGTCCAGTTTGCCTTTGACTTCCCCGTTAAACCGGGTATCCTGAGCACCCGTCATCCCGCAGGATGGACACCCTTTCGGGGAGTAGCGCAGCCTGGTAGCGCGTTTGGTTCGGGACCAAAAAGTCGGGGGTTCAAATCCCCCCTCCCCGACCATCTTAAGGTCGAAAAAAGCCTCACATTTCTTAGGAAATGTGGGGCTTTTTGCTTTTGTGGCATTCTGTCGGGGGGTGGGCAGGAGGGGGCGAAAGGTTCAAATGTTTGACATTTGTTTGGAGGAGTGCGAGCATTTCCGGCGTGGGCTTGCAGGGGTTTGCATGGTCCGCCGGAGGATGTCACATGGCAACGCTGGAACTGCGGAAGAGTAGCCGGTGGTGGTATGGACGATGGACGGAGAATGGGAGAACCATCGTCCGGAATCTGGATGTCGAGGTGCTCGGACAACGGCCGTCGGAATCGGACGGTCATGCGGACCGTCCGTTCGAGAAGTCACGGGCGGCAGCCGACGCGAAGTTGCAGGAGTTGGTGCGGGAGTCCAGAACCCGGAAGCATGTGGAAGGTCTGGCGCAGGCAGTCCATGTGGCTCGGACAGGTCGCCGGATCGGTACGATCCCGATTACCGGGATCTTCGATGCCTGGATGGCACTGCCGCGCCGACGCAGCGAGTTGAGCGCGACCTATGTGTCGATAGCCAAGGGGGTCTTCAAACGCTTGGCGGACTTCCTGGCGGACCGGCACCCGGCCGTGAAGGAGATGGCCGACGTCACGCATGAGATGGCCGTGGCGTTTCTGGCGTCCGAACGGGCGCGCGGCGTCTCCGGCCGGTCATTCAATGCGGTCCTGTCGCTCGTGAAGGGGGCCTTCCGGCACCTCCGCCGCCCGGCAGGCATCGTGGACAACCCGTTCGACGACATCGTCTCGCAGGAGCAGCGGACTGTACACCGGATTCCGTTCACGCCGGTGGAGTTGCGGGCAATCCTCGATGCGGCGAAGAATGACGCGTTCTGTCGTCCGTTGCTGGTGACGGGGATGTGCACGGCCATGCGGCGGGGCGATGTCTGCCGGTTGCGGTGGGCGGACGTGGACATGGAGAAGCGGTTCATCACGGTGAACACGTCGAAGACGGGCGCCCGGGTGACGATCCCGATGTTCGGGATGTTGCACGACGAACTAGCGCAACTGCCCCGGACCAGCGAGTACTGCTTCCCGGAGCAGGCGGTTTTGTACCAGGGGAGTCCGGATGGTGTTGCCCGGAAACTCGGTCGGGTCTTTGCGGCGGCTGGTTTCGTGGATGCGGATGACGACGAGGCGGGCGGCGAGGGCGCCGGACAGGAGCAGCGGAAGAAGGTCCCTGGCGTTTTCGGCGAAGTCTTGTCGGACGCCGAGATGTTGCGGCGGGGATCTGCCAGTCTACAGGGTTGCGCCAGGTACACGGAGAAGGTGCGGTGTAACCTGTTTAAGGTCTTCGAGCGATACATGGCCGGCGCGACCTCTGGGGAGATCCGGAAGGAGTTTGGTCTGAGCAAGGGCGGTGTTTCGACGTACCTGAAGCGGATTGAGGAGGTTGTGGGGTTTCCGGTGGTGCGGCAACGGCGGCCAAAGCCCGACGTGATGGTGCTGGGGCCGATGCATGCGACGCGGCAGGGCATGAAGAAGGTAAATCAGCGGGGTTTTCATGCTCTGCGGTCGACCTGGGTGACGTTGGCGTTGACGGCGGGGGTGCCGGTTGACCTGGTGCGGAAAGTTACCGGTCATACGACGGTCGAGACTGTTCTTGCCCACTACTTCCAGCCTGGGCGGGAGGACTTCCGGCGGACGTTGGAGAAGGCGATGCCGGCCTTGTTGACCAATGGCGCGCCGACGCGGGGGGAGCAGGTGCGGGCGATCCTGGAGGGAATGACGGCGCGGACGTGGAGGCAGGATCGGGAAAGAGCTTTGGCGTTGGTCGAGTAGTGGCGTTGGGCAAGATGCGTGACGGTCATGCCGGAATTCCTGACGGCGCCAGCGGTTCTGCCGGCGTTACCGGGCCGTGGCGGGGTCATGGCGACGGTTTCGGGCACTTGGGTGCAGCAGGAGCGGCCGGCGCCGGCGACGTGTTGGAGGAGGTGGTGGGGTTCAACCTGTGGTAAGTGGGGCGAGGAGGTCGGGGATCTGTTCGCGCCATTCGACCTGTTCCTGGAGGTCGTTGCGTTCCTTGGCGAGCCAGGAAAGGATCTGGCTGAGGTCGAAGACGGTGGTCGATTTCTGGGGCGAACCGCGGACCCGGTCTGTGAATGAGGTGGGGATGGTGGTGGGGTCGTTGCCTTTGAAGGGGCCGTCCAGTTGCACGTCCTTGCCGGTGTTGGCGATGTGGTAGGCGCGGGTGGCAGCCTTGAAACCCCAGGTCTTGCGCAGGTCGGTCTTGATCCAGTCCGGGAAGCTGTCGGTTGGGAACGTGCGGCGGCGCCAGGTGTCCAGATTGGCCTTCTCGCTCTCGGAATCGTGGATGCCGGCGGCAAGGACCTTGGCGATGTCCTCAACGTGCAAGTCGCCGGTGTGGCGGCGGCGGAATTCCGCGCGCGTGACGCCGATGACGAGACCGTTGGTGCAGACCAGGCGAAACCACCCCATGAGGACCCGGAAACGGGTGCTGCCGTCCACGGAGTTCAGCAGTTCCAGGCGCAGGGACATGGAATCGTTTACTCCGACGGTGTAGTCGTACTTGGGTGGCAGGAACAGACTGAGCGCCATGCGTTCGCCGTATTCGGTGAGCTTGAGTTCAGCCTTTATGTCCACGGGGTTGATGTTGTTCTCAAGGAGCGCCTTGATGGTGTGCCCGACAACCGTCTTGTGCTCCACGAAAGCGTAGTCCTTGGATACGACGCCGAGGGGCACTGTAGTGTCGTCGTCCTCGAAGGGCAGGCGCACGATGAGGTCGAGACGCGGGTTGACTGATGGTGTCTCTTGACGCGCCAGTGTCACGGCGAAGGGCCGGCGATCGATGCTTGGAATGCGGGCCAGAATCTCGTCAAGCGAACCGTTGTACCTCTTGACCGGGAGGTTGAACCACTTGCCTGCGGGCGTGCCGGCAAGCGGCGGAATGGGGCGGTCACTCATGGGGGTGCCTTTCCACAGGTGGTCGGTATCCATGAGGCCGCGGGCGCGCGCGGTCTGGATGATCGGCAGCGCCTGGCCTCGCCTGGCCTCGATGGCGTCCAGCGTACCACAGACGGCGTTGGCGTGCGCGCCCGTTGCGTGATCAGTCGTGTTTTCGTACCCCTCGCCCATTGTCAGTCGCTGACGCCGTGGAAGATGCTGTCGCTTTCAAGTGAATGCCAGAAGAAGTGGGCGTCGTGTCTGATGCGGTATTCGTCAATCACGTAGTCGTTGAACATCCTGGTGATCTGTTCATCCGTGCCGTCACCGTAGTTCGGGTACTTGCGAGCCGCGTCCTCGGGCGAATCGGCCAGTCCGCGGCGGGCGATCATGGCGTACGCTGCACGATCGTCCATCCATTCGGTGATACCGCCGCTGAACATGTCGTATCGCTTGTCCTTGCAGTAGATCTCCTCGAAGAAGAGTTCGATGGCGCAGGCGAATAGGACCTGAAGGTGGGTCAGGCGTTCGTCAAAGGCCTGGCGCAGGAGTCTCTCGAACACCGGCGAGGACGGCTGGGTGGCGGCAGCGCGTTCCTGAGTCCCGCGGTCGACCAGGTCGAAATTCGGGACGTTGTACTGGCCCGTGCCGCCGTAGGAGACCTTGTACTTGGTCTGGAAGACGGCGGCGAGTTTGCGGAACCCAGGGTCGGTCATCTGGGGTTTCAGTTCCTCCAGCATGGTGCCCAGGGTCTTGTTGTTGTCAGGCGCCAGCAGGAAGGCGGCTCGGAAGCCCCTCAGGACGTTCAACTTGGCTTCGAACAGATCGATGAGATCCCGGAAGCAGATGGCAGGCGGGCCGGCTTTGGCATCGACGCACTGTTTCGCCTTCTCCAGGTATGCCCGGCCGGCGAACCAGCGTCGCGGAGGGGAGTCGTTGGGATCGTAGCCCATGGGGAGTTCCTGCTCTGAGTTAGGCCTTGGGGGTGGTCTGCGGGTACTGTGCGCTTCTCTTGCACACGAGCACTGTACGCCAGAGAGACGGACATTGCGCGTCTGTCAGATTTGGG
>CAYQJG010000048.1:0-32323 GCA_964417715.1 uncultured Lentisphaerales bacterium
CGTCTTCCACTCGTCATACTGCAGGCGGCCCTCAACCAGGATGGGGCTGCCCTTGACCAGATACTGCTGGCAGAGCTCGGCCTGGCGCTCCCAGACCGTGACGTCGACAAAACAGACGACTTCCTTGGGCTGTTGGGTCTGCCGGTCGCGGTGTGTTTCCGAAACCGCCAGACGCAACTCCGTGACGGCCGAACCGGAAGGCGCGTGCTTCAGTTCGGGGTCACGTGTCAGGTTGCCCATCAGGATGACGCGGTTGTACGACGCCATACCAGTCTCCCTGCCGTTCAGGCCTCGGCGGTGGCCGGTGCGACGGCTGCGGCCTGCGCCGCGGCCTCGCGCGCCTTGCGCATGGCGATCTGATCGGTAATCACCGCTTCGCGGCGCTCGTCCACGGCCAGGATCTGGACGCGGAAGAGCTCCTCGATCAGGTGATAGCGGTCGAGCAGCGTCTTGAGTGCCGCCGGATCCAGCTCGAAGCGGATGCGCACATAGACGCCGTTGTCGCGTTTCTGCATGGGCCGCGCGAACGTGCGCTTGCCCAACACCTCGGTGTTCAGGACCACGCCCGACAGGCGCGTGATTTCACCACGCATCTTGTCGACCTGCTTGTCCAGCCCATCGTCCTTCGCCGCGCCGGCGAAGATATAGAGACCGTCGTACTTCCTCATCAGGGATTCCCCATTTCAGCGTCCTCCCGCATGGTCGGTTCCGGCCGCCTCATCGGCGCGCCAGCCGTTCCACCGGTTCATCGCTACATCCACACCCTCAGAAACACAATCCAACACCGCATCCGCGGCTGCCGTCACCGTCTGCCTGGCCTGCGCCAGTCGCGGGCCGTCGAAACGGCCCAGCACGTAATCCACCAACCCGCCCGGCCCATCGCGTCCCACGCCGAGCCGCACGCGGGCGAAGCCGTCGCCGCCGAGCGCCTCGATCACCGAGGCCAGTCCGCGGTGCCCGCCGCTGCTGCCCGCCTTGCGGATCCGCAGCCGGCCCAGCGGCAGGTCGGCATCGTCCAGCACCACCACCAGATCCGCCGGACCACCGCCATGGTAGCGCAACACCGCCGCCACGCTGGGCCCGCTCAAATTCATGTACGTCTGCGGCTGCATCAGCAGGCATTCGCAGCCTGCAACCGTCACGCGGGCCAGGCGCGCCTGGAACCGCCGGCTGCTTCGCCACTCGGCCTGGAGCCGTTCCGCAAGCGCCTCGACAACGTCGAACCCGACATTGTGCGGCGTCTGCGCGTACTCCCGACCCGGGTTGCCCAGTCCGGCGATCACCTTCACACGCTACCCCGACACATGCTCTGCCGCTACTTCTTCTTCTCGGCCTTCTTCTCCGCAGCGGGCTTCTTGTCGCCGGCGGCAGGCTTCTTGTCGCCCGCGGCAGCCGCTTCAGCCCCCTCCTCTTCCTTCTTGCCCTTGGCGATGACTTCGGGCGTGGCCGCCTCGGCGGCAGCCCCCGCGACCGCTTCAGTCGCCGCAACGACCTCTTCCGCGGCCGCCGCCACAACCGTGGCCACCGACGCGTCCTTGCCGGTGATGACCGTGAAGGCATCGCCCAGGTTCAGGTCGCGCACGGCCAGCGCCTGGCCCAGCTTCAGGGCGGAGACGTCGACCGTAAAGCTCTCGACGATGTCGGTCGGCAGGCACTCGACCTCGATCTGGCGCAGCATCTGCGCCAGGATGCCGCCCTCGTTCTTGACGCCCTCGGGCTCACCGCTCAGGCGGATGCCGATGGTGATGCGGATCTTCTTGGTCAGCGACACCTCGCCGAAGTCGGCGTGCACGGCCGAGCCGTCCATGACGTCGTGCTGCACTTCGCGCAGCAGCGCCGGCACGATCTGCCCGTCGAGCTCGACGCTGATCAGCAGATGGTCGCTGGTGTGATGCCGCAACAGGGTGCCGAACGCGTGCGCGTCGATCTTCAGCGGCACGGTGCCCCCCGCGATGCGATTAATCGCCGCCGGGACATAGCCCGCGCGACGCAGCCGACGGGCCGCCCCCGAGCCCTGCTCCGTACGTACTTCCGCTTTGAGCGTGATCTGATTCGCCATGATAGTTCCTCTGTGTCCTGAATCGTTCCCGTCGCGCCTACAGCCGAAACAGCGAGCTGACGGATTGGTCGTTGTGGATGCGCAGGATCGCCTCGCCCAGCAGCTCGGCCACCGACAGCACCGTGACCGGGAAACCACGGGTATCGGGCAATGGAACCGTGTCGGTCATGACCAGTTCCTCGATGCACGAAGCCTTCAACCGGTCGATGCCCTGCTGTGTCAGCAAGCCGTGGGTCACGGCCGCACGAATGCTCGCCGCGCCATGCTCCCGCAGGATCTTCGCCGCGGCGCACAACGTCCCGCACGTCGTGGCCAGGTCGTCGACCATGACCACGTCGCAGCCGGCGACGTCGCCCACCACGCTGAAGGCATCGACCTCCGTCGGGCCCAGCCGCTGCTTCGCCACGATGGCCAGGCCCGTGCCCAGCATCTGCGAATAGGCGTAGGCCGCCTTCACCCCGCCGGCGTCCGGCGAGACGACCAGCGGGCGCTTGAGCTTCTTCTCGCGCAGGTACTTCATCAGCACCGGCGCGGCGTACAGGTGATCCACCGGAATGTCAAAGAACCCCTGAATCTGCTGCGCGTGCAGGTCGACGGCCAGCACACGGTTCACACCGGCCGCCACCAGCAGGTTGGCCACCAGCTTCGCGGTGATCGGCACGCGCGGCTGATCCTTGCGGTCCTGGCGCGCATAGCCGAAGTACGGCAGCACGGCGGTGATGCGCGCAACCGAGGCGCGACGCATCGCATCGATCATGATCAGCAGCTCCATCAACATCTCGTTGGGCTGCCCGCAGATCGGCTGCACCACGAAAACGTCCTTGCCCCGGATGTTGTCGCGGATCTTGATAAAGGTCTCGCCGTCGGGAAAACGCTTGATGTCCACCGCCCCCAGATCAGTCTGGAGACAGGCGGCAATGCGCTCAGACAAGGCCGCGTTGGCCGTGCCGGAGAATATTCGCATCCTGAGTTCCTCAGCCATGGTTTCCCCGCCGGACACGCCGCCCGGCACTGCATTACTCTAAATGGTTGCCCGACCTGGATTCGAACCAGGACTCAGGGCTCCAAAGGCCCGTGTGCTACCATTACACCATCGGGCAGCGTCGTCGTCAGAACACTCCAAACGCCGGCCCCCAGGCACCGGCGCACCGCCTCGCCATGATCCCAATCCCGCACCAGCGCGAAAACCGACGCGCCACTGCCTGACAGCAAAACACCCAAAGCCCCGGCAGCGCGCAGGCGCGCAACCAGAGCGGCAGTCACAGGGTATTGCGCAAACACCACGGCCTGCAACCCGTTGAACAAGGCCGCGGCAGCGCTGTGAACGTCGCCACTACGGACCGAAGAGGATACATTATGAATGACATCGGGGCATTCCGTCAAGTCCCGTGCGCAACGGCAGTTCCGGAACACCTCGGCGGTCGAGCAGGCGAACCCCGGGTTGACCACCAGCACCCAGAAGGCCCGAACCGTGTGATCGGTCGGTTTCAGGATCGGCGTGACGCGCTCGCCCCGCCCCTCCATGCACACCGCGCCGCCGTGCACCAGGGCGGGCACGTCGCTCCCCAGCTCAGCTCCCAGCGCCATCAGGGCCTCGCGGGCCAGTCCCAGATTCCAGAGCGCGTTGAGCCCCACCAGCGTTCCGGCGGCATCGGCGCTGCCGCCGCCCAGTCCCCCGCCCAACGGAATCCGCTTGTGGATGCGGATGCGAACGCCGTCCCGGACCTGGCAGCGCCGCTGCAACAGATACGCCGCACGGGTGGCCAGGTTGCTGTCCGAGTCGCCAAGGTGGGTCAGGTCGATGCCGGCGTCGGCCGTGACGTGCGTCTCGACCCCCCCGGCCGTCCCCGTCAACTCGATCTGGTCCGTCAGGCCGATCGGCACCACGACGCTGCGCAGGTCATGGTAACCATCCGGGCGCCGCCCCAGGATCTCCAGGGTCAGGTTGATCTTGGCGGGCGCCTCAACAATGTAGACTGGACCTTCGGATGACATGGAAACGCGCATTCTCATGAACACGGGCGGCGCGGTCAAGCAGCAACGATGGGGGGAGCGGGGGGCAGGGCTCGGGGTTCGGTCGGCGACCCGTTGGATCGGAAGAGGGAACCTCAGATTGCCGAATGGCGATTGCCGATTGTCGATTGTCGATTGCAGCCGCCGGCATCGGGCGTAGGTACTTCGGTGTTCTGCGGTTCGACATTCGTCAATCTGCGGTTGGGCGGGCACGGCGACTCTCACCTGAGACCTCAAGACCCTGAACCCTCGTCGGGCGTGGTGCAATACGGGAGGCTCGCATACCTAGAGGGTCTAGGTGTCATGGCCGGATGATGACTTCCGGGGTTTCTGCGCGGGGCGGGACTGATTGCTGGACGAAAGCGGTTCGCCAACGCTCCAATTGCCGGCCCAAACCGCTCTTCGATACCGATTCCGACACCGACGCCGACCCCGATGCGTGCGAGAGGCCCTTCCGTGTTCTGCTGCTTCTTGCTGTTGCACAATTGGACGCGACGGCGACGGCGTGGCATAATGGTTCCCTGCTGCTGAACCCCGAACCCTGAACCCTGCCTCTGGGCCAACCCGCCATGCTCATCCACCTCAACGTGCTCGGTCTCTTCTCGACGCCCTGGTTCTGGTCGGCCTTCACCGGCTGGACGCTGGCGCAGTCGGCCAAGATGCTGACCGGGCTCATCCAGACGCGCCGGCTGGACCTGCGCTACCTGGTCAGCACAGGCGGCATGCCCAGCGCGCACTCGGCGATGACGTGCGGTTTGGCCGCCTCGATCGGCATGACGGAAGGGTTCAGCACGCCGGCGGCCATCCTCTCCTTCAGTTTCGCCGGGATCACCATGTTCGATGCGGCGGGGGTGCGACGCGCCGCCGGCCAGCAGGCCCGCATTCTGAACCAGATGATCGATGACTTCTTCGTCGACCACCATTTCTCCGAGAAGCGCCTCAAGGAGCTGCTCGGGCATACGCGCCTGGAGGTCTTCGTCGGCATGATCCTGGGCATCCTCTGCGCCATCGTGATCACAACCGGCTGGCACGCCTGACCTGCGCTCAGGCCCGGAACAGCGCGCCCAGCTTGCGGCCGAGCAGCAGGCTGCCGCCGATGATCGTCACCGCCAGGAAGACCATCGCCCATACACCGAGCGCGGCCGCCAGGTAACGCCCCTCGCCCACCAGCTGGAAGAGCTCGAAGATGGTCTTGGTGATCGGGTAGTAGGCCATCTTCTGCGCCAGGATCAGGCTGTCGGAAACTTCCAGCATGCTGAAGGCGAAGGCCAGCAGTACACCCGCGATCAGGTTGGCCGCGATCAGCGGCGAGGTCACCCGCCGCATCACGGTCAGCGGCGGCGCCCCCAGGTTGGCCGCCGCCTCCTCGAGCGTCACCGATGTCTGCTGCAGTCCGGCCACCGCGGCCCGGACCATGTAGGGCAGCCGCCGCACGGCGTAGGACACGACCAGGAACAGCGTCGGGTTCTCGCGAATGTCGACCACGGCGGCCAGACGCGGGTTGGCATGCACAACGGGCAGATTGCCGATCCAGTTGCCAACCGCCAGGAACCCGAAGGCCATCACCAGCCCGGGAACCGCGAGCGGCAGCATGGCCGCCGCATCGAGCACGCCGCGCACGGGGATCGTCGAGCGCACCACGACCCACGCGATCGCCACCCCCAGCAGCATGTTGATGCACACCGCCAGCGACGAGAAGACCAGGCTGTTGCGGATGCCGTCAAGGGTCATCGCATGGCCCAGCGCGGCGTCGAAATTGCCGAGCGTGAACACAGCCGGCACCGTCGTGCGATACCACGCGCCGGGCGCGCTGAAGCTGGTGAGCACCACGCCGACGTGCGGCAGCAGGGCGAACAGCGAGACCGCCACGAACGGCAGCGCCACCAGCAGGGCGCGCCAGCCGGTGACCTCGCGTGCCACGTGCGCCACCGCGGTCTTGGCCTGCATGGCGTAGGCGCGCCGGCCGAAGAGCAGTTTGCCGGCGACGTAGAGCAACACGCTCGTGGTCAGCACCACTGTCACCAGCGCATACGGGAAGGGGCTGGCGCTGATCTCCTTGAGTTCGTCGTACACCTGCACGGCGGCGCAGCGGGTGTAGTTCAGCATCAGCGGCGTGCCCAGTTCCGTGAAACTGGCGATGAACACCAGCGTGGCGCCGGCGAACAGCCCGGGCATGATCAGCGGCAGCGTGACCCGCCGGAATGTGCGCCAGCCGTGGCAACCGAGATTGGCGGCCGCCTCCTCCATCGCCGGGTCGACGTTGGCCAGCGCGGCCGACGCATTGAGGTAGATGATCGGATAGAGCGCCAGCGCCTGCAGCAGCACCACGCCGAAGTAACGCGACTGGCCAAGCCAGTCGACGGGGCCCAGACCAAACAGCGCGTTGATCGCACCGTACGGCCCGAGCATCTGCATCAGGCCGATCGCGCCGACAAACGGCGGCAGGATCAGCGGCACGAGCACCACCGCCGTCAGCAGCGCGCGACCGCGGAAGGTGAACCGGTGCGCCAGCCAGGCCAGCGGCAGCGCAATCAGCACGGCCAGAACGGTCGAGCCCGCCGCCAGGCCAAAGCTATTGAGCAGCCCCTCGGCATAGATCGGATTGCGGAAGACGCCGGCCAGGTACCGGCCAGTCCACTCGCCATGCACCCGGAAGCCACCCAGAACCACCTGCCCCACGGGCACGAGGAACAGCGTCCCGAGCAGCAACGTCAGAACGGTGAACAGGATCCACGCCGTGCGGTTGCGCATCATCGCGGGAGCTATTTCACCTCATCGAACTTCCGCGAGTCGCAGACCGGGCACTTGGCGGGCGCCTGGCCGGCCACGGTGTAGCCGCAGACGGGACAGACGTAGAAGGTCTCAAGCGGGAAATCCCTGCCGGCCTTCACGGCTTCGATGGCCTTGCCGTAGAGTTCGGCATGCACCTTCTCAACCGCCAGCGCGTAGGCCATGCTGCGCTCGCCCGCGGCGTGACCCTCCTTCCTGGCCTCGGCCACGAAAGGCGGGTACATCTCCTTGATCTCGTAGGTCTCGCCGGCCAGGCCGTCCTGCAGGTTCGCCAGGGTCTCCTTGACGCCGCCCAGGGCGCGGAAATGCGCCAGCGCATGCACCGTCTCGGCCGCCGCGGCGGCGCGGAACAGGCGCGCCACGCCCGGTAGCCCATCCTGGTCAGCCTTCTTGGCGTAGGCGGTGTACTTGCGGTTGGCCTGGCTCTCGCCGGCAAAGGCAGTCTTCAGACAATCAGCTGTGCTCATGTGAATCGCTCCTTTGATGCCGTCACGCGTACCTGAGTGATGCGACTATCCTACACGCCGCCGACCACAGCCGCAAGCCGGCGACGCGCGCTGGCCAGGGGGGCGCATCCGCGTTTCGGTGCACGTCACATTCGCGTGACGTGAGCCGCAGCGGTCCCGTAGGTCCCGCTGTACCGCGCGGCACCGATAGTACAGCGGGACCTACGGGACCGCTGACTGGCGCGGCAGACGTCCACGCGGTTGGGCGGCGGTGCACCTAAACGCGGATGCGCCCTGGCCCGGGCGCGGACAATCGCCTTGCCCGCCATGGGGGCGGCATGGCATCCTGAGCGTGACAACGGCCGCCCCGCGCCACCCGCCACCATGCAACTCGAACAGACACCCGCCCCCGGCAACCGCCTGCTCCTCTGGGCCGGCGACGTACTGGCCGTCTCCCTGCGCGTCGCACCCGACAAGCCCGGCCAGGCCGTCTTCCGCACCAACCTCGGCCGCGCCGATGTCCGGCGCCGGGAACTCATCGCCGGCACGGAGTCCGGCGAACCGGTCCTGGCGCGCGACTGGCACGACATCCCCATGCCGCCGGCCGGCGACGGCACCTACGCTGTCCGCGTGCCGCTGACCGAGGTCGGCTGGTTTGCCGGCAAGGCCTGCTTCATCCCCGCCGGCACGCATGTGCCCGAATGGCCCGCGGGCGGCGACCTCGTGCTGAAGGTCGAACCCGCCCACACCGCCTGCGCCAACACGGTCTACACCGCCTTCGTGCGCCAGTTCGGCGCCAGCCGGCGGCGGTCACCCCGCACGCCGGCCGTCCAGCGGCTGGAAACGCGCCTCGAGGCCAAGGGCTATGCCGTCATCCCGCCCTCGGGCACGTTCCGCGACCTCGCGCGCCAGCTCGACGTGATCGTCGACCGGATGGGCTTCCGGATCGTCCAGCTCCTGCCGATCCACCCGACGCCCACGACCTACGGCCGCATGGGCCGCTACGGCAGCCCGTTCGCGGCGCGCGACCTGATGGACGTCGACCCGGCGCTGGCCGAGTTCGACCCCGCCGCCACGCCGTTGGAACAGTTCCGCGAACTGGTCGATGCCGTCCACGCCCGCGGCGCGCGCCTGTTTCTCGACATCCCGGCCAACCACACGGGCTGGGCGTCGTCGCTACAGATCCACCACCCCGACTGGTTCCGGCGCACACCTGACGGCCGTTTCATTTCTCCCGGCGCCTGGGGGGTCGTCTGGGAGGACCTGGTCGAGCTCGACTACTCACGGCGCGAACTGCGCGCGTTCATCGCCGACGTGTTTCTCTTCTGGTGCGGGCACGGCGTGGACGGCTTCCGCTGCGATGCGGGTTACATGATCCCGGCCGAAACCTGGGCCTACGTCGTGGCGCGTGTCCGCGCGGCACACCCCGACACCGTCTTTCTGCTCGAGGGGCTGGGCGGCAAACTCGAAGTCACCGAGGACCTGCTGGGCGCCGCCAACCTGGACTGGGCCTACTCCGAGCTTTTCCAGACCGAAGACCGCGGCGCCATGGAACGCTACCTGCCGGGCGCGCTGGCGCTGGCGGCGACCACCGGACCGCTGATCCACTTCGCCGAGACGCACGACAACAACCGGCTCGCGGCGCGCGGCGAAACCTACGCCCGCATGCGCACGGCGCTGTCGGCGCTGCTCTCGCACCAGGGCGCGTTCGGCCTGGCCAACGGCGTCGAATGGCTGGCGCACGAGAAGATCGATGTCCACGGCGCCTCGGGCCTGAACTGGGGCGCGCCCCGCAACCAGGTGGCCGCCCTCGCCCGTCTCAACAGCCTGCTGGCGGTGCACCCGGCGTTCGGCCCGGGCGCCGCGGTGCGGCTGGCACAGAAGGGGCACGGGAACACGCTGGCTGTCGTGCGCACCGCGCGCGACACGCCGCACCGGCTGCTCATCCTGGCCAACCTCGACGACGCCGGACGCCAACCCGTCCAGTGGGCGACGGAGGACTTCCCCGCCGCCATCGTCTGGGACCTGCTCTCGGGCGCCGAGTTCAGGTTCGAACACGCGCGCCGGCTCGAACTGGCCGCCGGGCAGGTGCTCTGCCTGACAGCCGAGCCGGCCGATCTGCGTCTGCTCGGCGGCGCGCTCAAGCACCCCGCCGGCGAACCGCCCGCCATCGCCCGCCGACGCCGCAACCTGCTGGCCCTGCGCGTCCGCGGCTGGCTGAACCCCGCCGACCCCGCTTTCGACGGCGACGCGGACGCGCTCGGCGCGGCCCTGACCGCCGACCCGCACGCCTTCTGCGCGCCGGCGGGTCCGCCGCGCCTGGTCGGCTGGCGCTGGCCGGAGGACACGCGCCGCGTCGTGATGGTCCCGCCCGGCCACCTGCTGCACATCCGCGCGGCGCACCCGTTCCGCGCACGCCTGACCGATGAGACGGGCGCATCCACCGGCGACGAATCCATTCCGTTCGACGACGGTTCGTCCGGCGTTCTGCTGTCCCCTCCGTCCGGCGCCGCGCGCACCACGCATGCGCACCTGACCCTGGCGCTGGACGTCTTCGACCCCGCCGCCACACAGCATGTCCGCGCCCCGCTGCTGGCCCTCGCGCCCGCCGCATCGGTCCGCGCCGCCACGCGCGTGCCCGGTACGCGCGTGCGCGCCGAACCCGAACTGTGCGCCGTGCTGACCAACGGCCGCGGCGCACTGGCGCAGGTCCGTGCCGCCTGGGGCACGGTGCGCAGCCAGTACGACGCGCTGCTCGCGGTCAATGCCGACGCGCATGTGCCCGTGGACCGCCAGGTCTTCTTCACGCGCTGCCGCGCCTGGCTGCGCCATCGCGGCTACTCGCATGCCATCGACGCCACCTGCCTCGACGCCTTCGCCTGCGATCCCGGCGGCACCGGGGCTCAGTGGCACTTCTCCGTGCCATGCGGCATGGGCCGCTGGGTGCCGCTGACGTTCGCGCTCGCGTTGCAACGCGACCGCAACGTCGCGCACCTCACGCTCACCCGCGACCGCGACCAGGGCGGCCTGGAAGACAGCGACGCGGTGACCATCGTGCTACGGCCCGATGTCGAATGGCGCAGTTTTCACGGCAAGACGAAGGCCTATGCGGGGCCCGAGCAAACCTGGCCGGATGCCGTTCAGGCCGCCGCCAACGGGTTCACCTTCCGGCCGACGCCAGCCGACACCTGCCACATTCGCACCGACCACGGGCGCTTCAACCACATCCCCGAATGGCTGTACGGGGTCGCGCACCCGGAGGAAACCGAACGGGGGCTGGAAGGCGCATCGGATCTGTTCAGCCCCGGCTGGTTCGGCATCGACCTGCGGGGGGGCGGCCGGGCGGTCGTGACGGCCAGCCGCGACGACGCGTGGGTGAAGGCCGGCTCCGGTCCGGCGGCAGCGGCGGCCGACGCCGCGCACGGCACGCTGCCACTGGCCGATGCGCTGACGCGCGCCCTGGATATCTACGTGGTCCGGCGCGACGACCTGCAGACGGTGATCGCCGGCTACCCGTGGTTCCTCGACTGGGGGCGCGACACGCTGATCGTGCTGCGCGGCCTGATCGCCGCAGGGCGCACCGACGATGCGCTGGCCATCCTGCGCGAGTTCGGCCGTTTCGAGCGCCAGGGCACGTTGCCCAACATGATCCGCGGGCAGGACGATTCGAACCGTGACACCACCGACGCGCCGCTCTGGTTTGGGGTGGCCGCCGGCGACCTGATGGCCGTCCTGGGGCCGGCCGCGGTGCTGACCGCGCGTTGCGGCGACCGGCCGTTGCGCGACGTCCTGGTGTCGATCGCCACGCATTACCGCGCCGGCACCCCCAACGGCATCCACATGGATCCCGCCAGCGGGCTCATCTTCAGTCCGCCGCACTTCACGTGGATGGACACCAATTTCCCGGCGGCCACGCCACGCACGGGCTACCCGGTCGAGATCCAGGCGCTCTGGATCGCCTGCCTGCAGTTGCTCGGCAAGCATGTCGATCCGGCCTGGAGCGAACACGCCCTGCACGCGCGCCAGTCGCTGCAGCGCCTGTTCTGGATCGCGCCCGAAGACCGTGGCCGACCGCAGCGGCGGGGCCGGCGCGGCAATCCCGTTCCGGTCACGGGCGGCTGGTTGGCCGATTGCCTGCGGTGCGAGCCCGGCACACCTGCCACGCGGGCCACGGCCGAAGACGCCCTGCGCCCCAACCAGCTGCTCGCAATCACGCTTGGCGCCGTGACGGCGCGCGACCGCACCATCCCGATCCTGAACGCCTGCGAACGGCTGCTGGTGCCCGGCGGCATCCGCAGCCTGGCCGACCAGCCCGTTCGCACGGAGCTGCCGGTCTGGCGCGACGGCCAGTTGCTCAACGATCCGCGGCTGCCGTACTGGGGACGCTATGCGGGCGACGAAGACACGCGCCGAAAGCCCGCGTACCACAACGGCACCGCATGGACATGGCCCTTCCCGCTCTATGCCGAGGCGTACGTGCACGTCTATGGCAGCGCGGCGCGGGCGACCGCGCGGGCATTGCTCGGCTCGGCCACGGAGGTCCTCGACCGCGGCTGCCTCGGTCAGATCCCGGAGATCCTTGACGGCGACGCGCCGCATGCGGCGCGCGGTTGCTGTGCGCAAGCCTGGGGCGTCTCGGAACTGTTGCGGGTTTGGCGGCTGCTGGCTTAGGATCGTTCCGTTGTGAGATGCTGACGCATTTGCGTCGTATCTTCATCGGGGTCGAACGGAACGTGAAACGTAGCCGGACGAGACCGAATCGCCACGCTCCAGTTGCGGATTCGTTTTCTTCTCGACCCCGATACCGATTCCGACCCCGACCCCGATGTGTTGCGGGCGCAGCCCGCCTTAGGAACTCAGTTTTTCGACCAAACTAACGCCACCGTTGCGAACGAAGACGCTGACATCGTCGCCGCACGCCGTGACGGAACCCTCCGCGTTCACGCAGAGCATCGCGCGGGATGGAATCGCGTAGCCGCGTGTGCCGTCCGGCAAGTGGTCGAGCAGGGCGTGCAGTTCATTCCAGCCGTCGTCCTCGGCGTGCGTATCACAGACCAGCGGCGCAAAGCCCAGGCAATCGAACGGCCGCGCCGACGCATCGTCATCGGGATCGCTCCACGCCAGCCAGGCGCGGCCCAGCATGATGCTGCCGGCCGAGAGGCCGATGAAATCCGCCCCGCGCGCAAGGGCCTGCCGCAGCGCAGGCACCAGTCCGGCCGTGCCGAGCAGCCGCATGCCCGCTTCGACGTCACCGCCGCTCACGAAGACGACGTCCGCCCCGGCCAGCACGCGGCGCGCGGCGGGCGCATCGCACGCCCCGCGGGCTGATGGCACGGAGATCACCGCGCCCGCGCCGGCCGCGCGCAGCAGCTGCGCGATGCGCTCCTGGAACACCGGACTATCGCCGCTGGCGGCGCCGACATAGGCGACGGACGCGCCCCCGGAGCCGCACGCACGCAGAGCGCACGTGAGCAAACCCACGAGGTGGGCGCGGTCGCTGCCGGGCCCGCCGGCCAGCAGGTGCAGCATGCCAGGTGTCGGTTTCATATCCGTGCCGAAGCATAGCAGAGGGATGGCGCATGCGACAAACCGGCGGTCGCGCCGCGCGAAACCGCACTTGTTCACGACGCGGCAGAAAGGCTAGAATGCGCGCCATATCGAACCCCCTCCGCGTCTGTCTGCGACCGTTCGCGCTTGCCTGCCTGGCAGCGCCCGGCGCGGCGGCGGAACCGCCGCAGGAACACATGCCCAACCAGAACTGGCCCGTCGTCACACTCGCCAACGCGTCAATACGCCTCACCGCGTGCCTTCCCGATGCCACCAGCGGATTCTACCGCGGCGTGCGCTTCGACCGGTCAAGCATGCTGGATGACATCGACGTCGCCGGTCACCGCTTCTTCGCCCGCCACCGGGCCGGACCGCACAACCCTTTCGGGCACGACGATGCCACCGGGCCGGCCGAGGAGTTCGATCTGGAAGGGAACCCGCCGGGATATGAGGCAGCCGGTCCCGGCGCCGTGTTCGTCAAGATCGGCGTCGGCGCGCTGCTCCGCCCCAGTGCAAAGGCCTATTCCTTCGCCCGCGCCTACACGCTTGTCGATCCGGGCGTGTGGCAGGTGTCGACGGCCGGCAGCACATCGGCGACCTTCCGTCACACACTGGGCATTTCCGCAGGCTGGGCCTACATTTTCGAACGCCGCGTGGTCCTGCCCGCCGACGGCTCGCCGCGCCTGAGCATCGAGCGCAGCCTGCGCAACACCGGCACACAGCCGCTGCGCACGCTGCACTACAGCCACAACTTCATGCAGATCGACGGCCACCCCATCGGATCGGCCTGCGCCCTCGAACTCCCCTTCACGCCGCAGGCCGTCTCGCCCATGCCGGAATTCGTGCGCCTCGACGGGCGCATGGTCCGCTTCGTGCCGCAGAAGGTGGGAAAGACCGTCTGGGTGCGCCTGTCCGGCTTCGGCTCCACGTCCGCCGACAACGCCGCAACGTTCCGGCACCTGCCGTCGGGCGCCGCCGTCTCATTCGCCACCGACCGGCCTCCGGCCGACTTCCGCTTCTACGGCAACGGCCGCATCTTCTGCCCTGAAGCCTTCACGCTGATTGCGCTGGAGCCCGGCGAAAGCGCCACGTGGAGCACGGAGATCCGCTTCACGGCGCCCACGCAACAGGAGCAGGGACCGCGGTGAGCGGCTAGGGCTTGCGAGCCTGCATGGCCTGCTCGGTCGCCGTGCGGGCGATGCGCGTGGCGATGATGCCATCCTGTGCCGTCGGCAGGTCGCCGGGCTCGCCGGTCGCGAGGGCGCGTACAAACGCGACGTACATGCCCTCGAAGTTCTTCTCGGGCGCAAACGGCAGCACGCGCGTGCCGCGTGTGTCGCGCAGTTCGAAGAGCCGGGCATTGCGATCGTAACGGATCAGCCCGTCGGAACCGATCAGCTCGTAGGTGAACGTGTTGACCGGCTCCTTCGCCGTGTGCGCATAGCTGTAGCTGATCTCGACGAGCGTGTGTGCGCCGTTGGCATGGTCCATGTGCACATACGCGTGATCCGGCGCGTCGTACGCGTCGACCCACGCGCCATGGCCGGTCCAGCGCACGACCTCGCTCGCCAGCCACCAGCGCGCGAGATCGATCTGGTGCACACCGCAGTCCACCAGCGGTCCGCCCTCGAGCATGCGGCCGGTGCGGCGGGTGTTATCGCCGCGCGTGCCGTCGGGGCGCGTCTCGAACTTGCCGTGGCAGTTCCAGATGTAGACTAGACGCAGCGACCGGACGGCGCCAATCGCGCCGCTCTGCACGAGATCGCGGATCTGCATGGACGCGAGGCTGAAACGGTAGTCGAATCCGGTAAAGAGCATCACACCGGCCGCGCGCGCCATGCGGTCGGCCTCAAGCCCCTCGTCCTCGGTCGAAGCCAGCGGTTTCTCGCACAGGATATGCGCGCCGTGGGCGGCGGCGTCCCGGATGTTCTGGAGATGAAACGGGGCCGGCGAGGTGATCGCCACGGCGTCGAGCCGCTGCGCGAAGAAGGCGTCCAGCGTCGTGCAGGCAGCCGGCACGCCAAACTGGCGCGCCGCGGCCTGGACCCGTTCCGGCGACGGGTCGTAGAGCGCAGCCAGTTCCACGCCCGGCAGCTTCGCCAGCACCGGCAGGTGGCCGTAACTCGCGACCACCCCGCACCCCATCAGGCCGATACGCATGTCCGCCTCACGCCTTGAATTTCTTGAACTGCGGCAGGTGGGGCTTGTTCTGCTTGAGCATGGCGTTGACCATCTCGCGGATCTCGGCCAGCGAGAGCACGGAGGCCGTGAGTGGGTCGGAGGCGATCGCCTGGTAGACGAGCCGCGGGTTGCCGGTGATGGCGGCCTCGACGGCCATGGTCTCGCAGGTCGCGTTCAGGCTGGTCAGCGGCACCACCTGCCGCGGCAGGTCGCCCACGAACATCGACTGGATGCTCAGGCGCGAGGCCAGCACGGGGATCTCGACGCAGCAGTCCTGCGGCAGATTGGTGATCGCACGGCCGGTGTTGAGCACGTTGCCGTTGAAGCGGAAGAGTTCGTGGCCAAGCCAGGCGTTGATAATGAACGAGGCATATTCGTGGCCGCGGGCCAGTTTCTCCGCGACCTTGCCGGTGTCCTGCCATTCCGGGCTGTCGATCCAGTCCTTGAAGCTCTTCTCCCAGTCGTCGCCGCGTTTGCGGTACTCGTCCAGAATGTAGGAGTAGCGGCCGGGGTTCCAGCCGGTGCCCGAGGTGCAGTACTTCGCAATCAGGTCGGGACGTTTGCGGAACCACCAGTTGTATTCGGAGTTGTGGCCGCTCGACTCGGTGACGTAGTAGTCCATCGCCAGGAACATCTCGTTGCGGACCTGCTCCTCGTTGTAGATCGCAGCGTCCTTGGCGACTCTTTCGCGCAGAGTGGGGTAGAGGTCGCGCCCCTTGTGCTCAAACTTCACGTACCAGGCCAGGTGGTTGATGCCGGCGCAGACGTAGTCGACCTCCTCGGACGGCACCCCGGCCCACTTGGCCAGCATGCCGGCCGTGCCCTGCACGCTGTGGCAGAGCCCGGTGACATTGACCTTGGTGGTCTTCTGCATCGCCTGGCAGAGCATCGCCATGGGGTTGGTGTAGTTCAGGACGACGGCCTGCGGGCAGAGCCGTTCGACGTCGCGGCAGATGGCCAGCATTTCGGGGATGGTGCGCAGAGCGCGGAAGATGCCCGACGGACCGCGCGTGTCGCCGACGTTGGTGTCGACGCCATACGCCTTGGGAATCAGGATGTCGTGCTGCCAGACGTCCACGTCGCCGCAGAGGATGGTGATCAGCACCGCGTCGGCGCCTTCGAGCGCGAGACGGCGGTCGGTCGTGGCCGTGACGGTGGCGGGGTACTTGCCTGCGTCGACGATCTTCTGGCACGCCTGGCGTGACATTTCGAGGCGACCGGGGTGGATGTCGACCAGCGCGTACTCGGCATCGCGCATGCCGGGGAACGTCAGGCAGTCACGCACCAGGCCACGAGTGAAACCCAGGCTGCCGGCACCGATGAAAACGATCTTGGCCATGAATGAGATCTCCTTGGAAAAGTTGATGGCGGGATGAAGGCTGAAGACTTCACGGAACAAATATAGAAACAGAACCCCGCCGCCGGAGCAAGCGGGAAACACGACCGACGGACCCGCGGATCACTGCAATTTGGCCTACCCGTATTCGCCTTCAGGCTCTACACTACGGGCCTGCGTCTCACCGCCTTGCCGCCATCAGCCGGACGCGAGAAAGACAGGAGTTCAGGGAATGCAGCGCGTTGTTCTACTTGGAGATTCGATCCGCCTGGGCTATGAGCCGGCCGCGCGCGCGGCGCTTGGCGATGTGGCCTTTGTCTGGGGACCGCCGGAGAACGGGCAGCACAGCGTCAACCTGCTGCTGAACTTCTGGCTGTGGGTGGCCTCGAGACAACCCGACGTCCTGCACCTCAACGCCGGTCTGTGGGACATGCGACGCGTGGCCGCCGGCGTCGACGGCAACGTGGTGCCGCTCGAGATCTACCGCGCCAACGTCGCGCGCCTGGTGGCGCTGGCACGGCAGCACACGCACGCACGCGTCATCTGGGCCACCACGACGCCGATCCAGGCCGAAGCGGCCGCGCGCACGCACCGGCGCTCCGGTCTGGCCGGTCGCGAGGCTGCCGACATTCCGCGTTACAACCTCGCCGCGTGCGAAGCCGCGCGCGAGCAGGGCGCGGTCATCAACGACCTGCACGCCGCAGTCTGCGCGGCCGGCGCAACCAGCCTGCTCGACGCCGACGGCGTGCACTTCACCCCCGCCGGCTACGAGCTGCTGGGACAGACCGTGGCCGCCGCCGTGCGCGCGCACCTGTGACAACCGACATTTCACTGAACACGCAGAAGGAGTCCTTCCATGGCCATCGATTTCAACACTGCACGCTGGGACGAAGTCAAGGGCAACGCCGCGCGCTGGTGGGCGGGCGACCTGCACCGCCCATTGATCAACCTGACGACGTGGGGCCGCGACCCGGGCCGGCCCGAGCCGCGCGAGGCCAGCCGCAGACGCACGGCTCACTACGGTCTCAACGTTCCGGCCGAGGCGATCATTGACCGCTGGGATTACGCGCTCGCCTCGCAGGTGTTTCTGGGCGACTCATTTCCCTGCGTCTGGCCCGATTTCGGACCGGGCGTGGCCGCCGCTTTCCTGGGCTGCGACCTCAACGTGGACGACAACACCGTCTGGTTCCACCCGCCACAAACGGTCGGCATCCACGACCTGCATCTGCGCTACGACCCGCACAACCGCTGGCTGCACCGCGTGAAGGAGATCATGCGCGTGGCCGCCGAACGCTGGCGCGGCAACGTGCAGGTCAGCATGACCGACCTGGGCGGCAACCTCGACATCATCTCGTCGTTCCTGCCGGGCGAGCAGCTTCTGCTGGACCTCTACGACAACCCGGAGGAAGTCCGGCGCCTGGGATGGGCCGCCCACGCCATGTGGTGGCTCTACTTCGATGAACTGGACCGCACGCACCGGCTGGCGAACCCCGGCTACACCGCCTGGACCCCCATCTTTTCGGAGCAGCCGTATTACATGCTCCAGTGCGATTTCGCCTACATGATCGGGCCCGAGATGTTCGATCAGTTCGTGAAACCGGAACTGTCGGCGACGTGCCGGCGCCTGGCCCATGCCTTCTACCATCTCGACGGAGTCGGGCAGTTGCCGCACCTCGATTCGCTGCTGTCGATCCCGGATCTCAAAGGCATCCAGTGGGTTCCCGGCGACGGCCAACCCGACATCGGCCACTGGCCCGAAGTCTACCGCCGCATCCGCAAGGCCGGCAAGCTCGTGCAGATCTTCGCGGGCCAGTCGAAGCTGGGGTGGCGCGTTCTGGACGTGATCGCCGAGCAGGTGGGTTCCGCCGAGGGCATCGTGATGATCGGCGGCTGCGACCCGCGCGAACGCACCGAGGTCGATGCCTTCCTTAAGCGCCACGGCGCGCGCTAGGGCCGGCACCCATGGAAGCAAACGCACCGCTCACGCTCATATACCGGCAACCGGCCAACGAATGGACCGACGCCCTGCCTCTCGGCAACGGCTGGATGGCCGCGATGGTCTTCGGCGGCGTGCCGCTGGAGCGCATTCAGCTCAACGAGGAGTCGGTCTGGGGCGGCGGGCCCGGCGATCACACCAATCCCCGTGCGCGGACGCACCTCGACCGCATGCGCCGGCTGCTGCTGGCTGGCGATCCGGTCGCCGCCGAGCAGGGCGCCCAGGAAAACATGATGGGCGTGCCCAACCGGATACAGCCCTACCAGTCGCTCGGCGACCTCTGGCTGCAGTTCCACGGACACAACTACCCAAGGGACTACCGCCGCGCACTCGACCTGACGGCCGCCGAGGCCACCGCCTCCTACCGCATCGGCGACACCTGCCACACGCGCCGCTGCCTGCTGAGCCACCCGGACCATGTGCTGCTGCTCGAACTCAACGCCACCGGGCCCGACCGCATCGACGTGGACCTGTTCCTGACGCGCGAAGCCCACGCCGCCGTCCGTCTCGACGCCGGCGACCTCGTGCTGGACGGACACGCCAACGGCGACGGATCGGGGGTGCGCTTTGCGGCCCGTGTGCGCGTCGCCACGCATGACGGCACGCTGGCCCCCGGCCAGGACGCCGGCGGCCGGCCGGTGCTGCGTCTGCGCGGCGCGACGCGCGTCGTGCTGCTGCAGGCCGCCGCCACCACCTTCAACCAGGCCGACCCGCCGGCCGTGTGCCGCCAACGCCTGGACGACGCCGCTGTCAGGGGTGCAGCGGCCATCCGTGCCGACCACGGCCGCGACCACGGCGCGCTGTTCAGCCGCGTAACGCTCACTTTGCCGGCCGATGCGCAACTCGCCGCGCTGCCGACCGACGAACGCCTCCGCCGCGTGCGGGAAGGCGGCTCGGACCCTGAACTGGCCTCACTGCTGTTCCAATACGGCCGTTACCTTTTGATCGCCAGCAGCCGCCCCGGGACGCTCCCCGCCAACCTGCAGGGCAAGTGGTGCGACAGCCTCACGCCGCCATGGAACAGCGACTACCACCTGAACATCAACCTCCAGATGAACTACTGGCCGGCGGAGGTCACCGGGCTGGGCGAGTGCCACCGGCCGCTGTTCGACTACCTGGACAGCCTGCGCCCCTCCGGCCGCCGCACGGCGCAGGTGCACTACGGCTGCCGCGGCTTCGTGGTTCACCACATCAGCGACATTTTCGGTTTCACCGCGCCGGGCGACGGCTACACCTGCGGCCTCTGGCCCATGGGCGGCGCGTGGACCGCAACGCACGTGTGGGAGCACTTCGCCTTCTCGCAGGATCCGGACTGGCTGCGCGGGAAGGGCTATCCAATTCTCAGGGAAGCATCCGAGTTCCTGCTTGATTTTCTGATCGAGGACGGCCAGGGGCGGCTGACGACCGCGCCGTCCAGTTCACCCGAAAACCGGTACCGGCTCGCCGACGGCCGCATCGGCTTCCTGTGCGTGGGCGCCGCCATGGACATCCAGATCGTGCGCGAGCTCTTTGGCGCCACGGCCGCGGCTGCGGACCGGCTGTCGCTGGACGCGGAGTTCGCCGGCCGCCTGCGCGCGGCGCTGGCGCGCCTGCCGCCGCAGGGCATCGGCCGGCACGGCCAGTTGATGGAGTGGCAGTCGGACTACGACGAACCCGAACCCGGCCATCGCCACATCTCGCACCTCTTCGCCTTGCACCCGGGGCACCAGATCACACCCGAGACCACGCCCGCACTGGCGGCGGCGGCGCGGCGCGCGCTCGAACGCCGACTGGCGCACGGCGGCGGCCACACGGGCTGGAGCCGTGCCTGGCTGGTGAACTTCTGGGCGCGACTGCGCGATGGCGACGAAGCCTGGCGGCACGTGGAGCTGCTGCTGCGGCGTAGCATCCTCACGAACCTGTTCGACACCCACCCGCCCTTCCAGATCGACGGCAACTTCGGCGTCACGGCAGGTATCGCCGAGATGCTGCTGCAGAGCGACGACGTCGCCCTGCATCTGCTGCCGGCCCTACCCCAGGCCTGGCCGGAAGGGCAGGTGGCAGGACTGCGGGCACGCGGGGGCCGGACCGTCGAGGCGCTCGCGTGGCAGGCGGGCCGGCTCACGTCGGCGCGCATCCGGTGCGTCGCCGGGGGACGACTACAGGTTCACGGACCGTCCGGCCAGACACTCGCGCTCACGCTCAATACCCGCCCGGTGGCGAACGACGCCCCCTTCGCCGTGCAGCCGGGAGATCAGGTGACGGTTATGAAATCACATTCTCCCTGTTGACAAAGCACCGCAAATAGGGTACAGATAAGAGCGTTTTCGGGCTTCCAGGCTTGTCACCGGTGGCAGGCCCGGGCTGGCACGAGGATCTTCTCCGGCCGAGTGGTCGCGGAAGCGGCTTGAATCCGGCTCTGTCCGGGTGGGGTGATTCCCCACGTTTGTACAAACAAAATCAGGAGTGTTACAAGTTATGAAGAATCTCACGATGGCCGCTGCCGCGATGCTCATCGCTGGTGGCGTCTTTGCCGACACGACGGTGCCCTCGTCCTTGGTCCAGGTCTATGATTTCAAGGCCAGCATCAAGAACAGCAACGTCGGCACCAAGACGGACCGCAAGACCAACTCGCTGTACGACTACAAGTTCGCCGAGAACAACGTTCTCGCGGGCTACCTCGTCGTTCCGGCCTGCACCGACTGCAGCGCGGGCGACGGCGCGGCTCAGCTGTACGTGTACCGCATGTGCGACTCCAGCAAGCGCCTGTACAAGGTGTCGGCTGCCTTCGCGCTGGTCGACGTGTTCGCCACCCGTGCTGACACGGCCGGCACCACACTGGGCAAGGAAGCCGAAGGTTTCCTGGTGATCGATCCCATGTACTTCCAGGAAGATATGTCGGGGTTCTTCAACCAGACGCTTGACCTGGGCAACACGAAGTTCTGGGCCGCTGGTTTCGGCCGCGTGTCGCGTGGCAAGGACAGCACGATCGAGATCCCCAACGAGGATCCCTGCCTGCCCCCGACCTACGAGACGGTCCAGGGCTGCACGACGCTCGAGACCCTCTGCGGTCAGATCGTCGGCGCCATGGAGTATGACTTCGTCTGCGCCGCGCCTTACGGCGTGCTGTGCGCGACGGTCGTCGAGGGCGTGCTGACCACCCACAACGCCGTTGCGAGCGGTTCGTGGCAGATTCGCCGCAATGCGCGGATGGAATCGGTCGACGAGGACGAGGCCGAGAGCCAGATTCTCGACAAGCTGTCGAACTACACCCCGTACAACTTTGGCAACGACTAGAGTTGAACGGAACGCACCAGCCCTTGCGGCACAGGCATCGTAAGCCGGCCGCGGGGACCTGAGCGGAACAAAAGGTCATCCCTCCGAAAGGCGGGGTGACCTTTTTTCTTTGCCAGACAGCCGCGGAATCAACGCTTCCTCTGCAGCGCGAATCGCTTCCAGCCACCACACCGCACCGCAGTTCGTCGCGTCAGAGCGGTGGAAATCTTGCAGGGAGGGCCAGCCGGTAGTATAATGGCGATTATTGGGACGTACGCATGTGATGGTTTGTCCCGGGTCAGGAGATTGCCATGATTCGCTACGGTGCGGCAAGCTCGGTCAAGACCGACGCCTACCAGGCGGGCGACGAGCTCGGGACGCAACTCCGCGTGATCGCACCTGAGGCGGTTATCCTGTTCGCTTCCATCAACTATGCGGCCGACTTTGCCGCCCTGTTTGAGGGTCTGGGCGATGCCCTTGAGCCCGCGAACAGGCCCGTTGTCTTCGGATGCACGGGCGATGGCGTCTATGCAACCGACCGCGTGTCCCACCATGGCGTCAGCGCCCTGGCGATCCAGTCCGGCGGCACGGTCCGCTGGACAACAACCGTGGTGACGGGCGCAAGCGCGGACTCCCTGGCGGCGGGACGGGTGTGCGCGGAACGCGCGCGCGCGGCCGCCGGCCCCGATGCCCAGCTCGGGTTCCTGCTGGCGGATGGGATTGGAACCGACGGCAGCCGGATTGCCGCCGGCGCTTCGGCGGCACTGCCCTTCCCCTTCCTGGGCGGCCTCGCCGGCGACGACCGGCAGTTTGCGCGCAGCTACATCTTCGCCGACGGCCGCGTCTGGCAGGATGCCGTCGCCCTGCTGGTGGCCGCCGGCCCGCTGTCGTTCCGTCTCAATGCCGCCAGCGGCTGGCAGCCGACGGGGGCGTCCGGCCACGTTGAGGAAGTGCAGGGCCGAACGCTGCTGCGGATCAGCGGGCGATCACCGAGCGCCTTTGTCCGCGAGCAACTCGGCAAGACGCCGGGCGAGGTCGACCTCGGCCTCGTGCCGCTGGCCACCTACCCGACCGACGCCCCCGACCACTTCTACCTGCGTACGCCGTCCCACATCGATCCGGCCACGGGGGCGATGACCACCTTCGGCAGCATCGAGCCCGGATCGCTTGTGCGTGTCTGCACGGCGACCCGTGCCGACGTGCTGCGCGGCGCCGAACAGGCGCTGTCCGGCGCCCAAGCCGGCGCCCAGACCGACGCCTTCGTTCCGGCGGCAGCGCTGATCGTGAGTTGCGCGGGGCGCAAGTGGCTGCTCGAAGATCGCGTGGTCGACGAGGTCGAGCGCGTGTTCGCATCCACGGGGTCACGCCTGCCGCTGGCCGGATTTCCGTCCTTCGGCGAGATGGGGCCTTTCCGGCTGGCAGACGGCCGCTACACACCGACGTTCTTCCACAACGTGACGTTCGTCGCGTGTCTCCTCGGCGCCTGACATGAATGCAACACGGCTTTCGCTCTGTCCCGATCCACCCACCGGTTTCGCCTACCGCGCGGTGCTGACGCGGCGCGATGTGCGGCGCGGCGCGTTTGCCCTGTTTGTCGACACCCCGGAGCAGGCAGCCGCCGCGCTGCAGGGGCTGGGAACCCGCCTGACCGGAATCGTGATCACCTGCGCCCAGACCTGGAGCGGAAGCCTGACCAACGACGGCCGGCTGATCTGGCTGACGCTGCCGGCGGCCTGGCGCGAACACGCGGCTGAGCTGACCAACCCCTGGCTGGCCCTGCTGGACGCGTACAACCGGACCGACGATGCCGCCGAAGGGCTGCGCCTGAGACTGGAGCGCGCCGCCAAGGACCGCCAGCGGCTGGCGGGCGAATTCGGCTCCCTGCGGGGAACGCTGGTCAACGAGATCGTCGAACGCCGCCGCATCGAAACGGCCCTGCGCCACAGCGAGACACGCTACCGCACGATCATTGACTCCGTCAACGAGGCGATCTTCATCCACGAACCGGACACCGGCGTCATCCTGGACATCAACCAGCGCGCAACCGAACTCTTCGGCTATACGCGCGAATCACTGCTGAACCAGGACATCGGCACGCTCAGCGCCAATACGCCGCCGTACACGGCCGCCGACGGCATCCACTGGATCCGCCGGGCGATGACAGGGACGCCGCAAGCCTTCGAATGGCACAGTCGCGCGCGCGACGGCAGGCTCTTCTGGACCGACGTGAACATACGGCACATGCTGCTGGACGGCCAGATGCGCATCCTGGTGACCATCCGCGACAGCAGCGCACGCAAGCAGGCCGAAGCACTGCACCACGAAAGCGAAGCCCGGCTGTTGCACGCGCAGAAGCTGGAGAGCCTCGGCGTTCTGGCAGGGGGCATCGCGCATGACTTCAACAACCTGCTCATGGCGATCCTCGGCAATGCCGACATGGCTCTCGCCGAATTGCCCCACGGAGTCCCCGCGCGGCAGTACCTGGCCGAAATCGGGGGTGCCGTGCAGCGTGCGACCGATCTCTGCCGCCAACTGCTGGCCTGCTCGGGCAAGGGACACTTCAACGGGCAGCCCATCCACATCGGCTCGCTCATCGCCGAACTGCTGGAGCGTCCGACGGTTTTGATCCCGAAACAGGCCGTGATCCGTTACAACCTGTCCGACTCGCTGCCGACCGTATACGCGGACACGGCGCAACTGCGCCAGATCGTGATGAACCTGGTCGTCAACGCCGCCGAGTCGCTGGGGGACAAGCAGGGAAGCATCACCGTGACGACCGGCCTGCTGCAGTGTGACCGGGACTACCTGACCGGCACGCTGCTGGGGGACGGGCTGTCCGAGGGGCGATACGTCTACATCGACATCTCGGATACGGGCTGCGGCATGGACCCGGACACTGTTGAGCGGATCTTCGACCCCTTCTTCACAACCAAGTTCACCGGCCGGGGACTCGGGCTGGCCGCCGTGCTGGGGCTCGTGCGCGCACACCATGGCGGGCTGCGCGTGACAAGCGAAGCCGGCAAGGGCACAACCTTTCGCGTGCTGCTCGCGGTGGCCGAGGCGGTCCCTGCCGGTGCCGACGGACCTGCGCCTGTGCGAGACCCCGACGCCTGCGAGGCGGGCGCCATCCTGGTGGTGGATGACGAAGACGCAATCCGCACCCTGACCTGTCGCATGGTCGAGCGTCTGGGATACCGCCCCCTGAGCGCCGCCACTGGCGAGGAAGCGCTCCGGCGTTTCACGGATGCCACCGACGCCGGCCGGCAGCCGGCTGCCGTCATGGGGGTGCTGATGGATCTGGCGATGCCCAATATGGACGGCATCGCGACAAGTTGCGCCCTGCGAAATGTCGTCCCCGACGTGCGCGTGATCCTGTCCAGCGGCCACGATGTGCAGGATATCAGCCGGCGCTACGCGCACGAGAGGTTCACGGGCTTTGTCCAGAAACCGTACACGCTGTCGGAACTGCGCCAGAAACTGACCGTCTGCCTGGAAGCGCCGCAAACCGGTTCCGGAAACGGAAACGGCGTGCCCGCAGGCACGCCGTTTCACGCGGATATCTAGCCGCCCGCGCTACGCCTGCGGCGCCGCCGGGGCCGCCTGCTGTTGTTGCGCGTCCAGATCGCGCATTGCCTCGCGACGGCTGAGCTTGACGCGGCCGCGATCGTCCACGCCGATGCACTTCACCCACATGCGGTCGCCGACCTTGCAGATCTCGGAAACCGAACCGATCCGCGTGTTGGCCAGCTCGCTGATGTGGCAGAGGCCGTCACGGCCGGGCAGGATCTCGACGAACGCGCCGAACTCCTTGACGCCGGTGACCGTACCCTCGTAGAGCCGGCCTTCCTCGGGATCGGCCGTGATCATCGACACTTCGCGCGTCGCCAGCTCCAACGCCTCGGCGTTGGCCGCGAAGATGCAGACCGTGCCATCGTCCTCGATATCGATCTGTGCGCCGGACAGCTCGGTGATGCGGCGGATGTTCTTGCCGCCGGGGCCGATCAGCTCGCCGATCTTGTCGACCGGGATCTGCAGCGTGTGAATACGCGGCGCGAACTGGGACATCTCGGCGCGCGGCGCGGGAAGCACGCCGTGCATGAACTCCAGGATCTGCAGCCGGCCGGTGCGGGCCTGCGTCAGCGCCTGCTCGACCAGGTCCCAGGGCAACCCGCGCAGCTTCAGGTCCACCTGGAAGCCGGTGATCCCCTTGGCGGTGCCGGCGACCTTGAAGTCCATGTCGCCGCAGTGGTCCTCAGAACCGAGAATATCCGTCACCAGCAGACGCTTCGACTCGTCCTTGTTGGTGAACAGGCCGATCGAGACACCTGCCACAGGCGCCTTGATCGGGATGCCCGCATCCATCAGCGCCAGGGCGCCGCCGCACACACTGGCCATGGACGACGAGCCGTTGGAGCCCATGATGTCCGAGACGAGGCGCACGGTGTAGGGGTAATCGTCGGGGATGATCGGCCGCAGGGAGCGTTCAGCCAGGGCGCCGTGGCCGATCTCGCGACGGCCGGTGCTGCCCAGACGGCCCACTTCGCCCACGCTATAGGGCGGGAAGTTGTAGTGCAGGATGAAGTTCTTGGACGTCTCGCCGCCGGTGATCGCATCCAGGTCCTGGACATCCTGCTTCGTGCCCAGCGTGACCGACACGAGCGCCTGCGTCTCGCCGCGGCTGAAGATGGCCGAGCCGTGGGCGCGCGGCATGACACCGAGCTGGGCGTAGAGCGCGCGGATGACGTCCATCGGACGTCCGTCGATGCGCTTGCCGAACTCGACCACGTTGCTGCGCACAAGCTCGATCTCCAGCACGTCGAACAGCGACCGGAAGTGCTCGGGCGTCAGGTCGGCGAACTGGGCGGCGCACTTGGCCTGCAGCGACTCGCGCACGGCCTTGATGCGGCCCTGGCGATCCTGCTTGTCAGCCACCAGCAGGGCCTGACGCATCTCCTCGCCGGCCGTCGCGCGAATGAACGCCATTTTCTGGGCGTCGGGTTCGGCATCCACGATCACCTTGTCGGGCTTGCCGAGCTGGCGCCGCAGCGCGATCTGGGCGTCGATCAGCTTGACCACCTCGCCGTGCGCCAGCTTCATCGCGGCCAGGAAATCCGCTTCGCTGATCTCGTCAGCGCCGCCTTCCATCATCAGGAAGCGCTCGCGGGTGCCGGCATAGACCAGGTCGAGATCGCTCGAGACGCGCTGTTTGTGCGTGGGGTTGATCACGAACTTGCCGTCGATGCGGCCGACGCGCACAGCGGCGATCGGGCCCATGAACGGGATGTCGGAGATGTGCAGCGCGGTGCTGGCGGCCACCACGGCAATCACGTCCGTGTCGTTCTCGGCGTCGGCCGACAGCACCATGCTGTTGACCTGGACGTCATTGCGGTAGCCGTCGGGGAAGAGCGGGCGGATCGGACGGTCGATGATGCGGGCGGTGAGGATTTCCTTCTCGCTCGGACGGGCCTCGCGCTTGAAGAAGCCACCCGGGAAGCGACCGGCGGCATAGTACTTCTCGCGGTACTCGACCTGCAGCGGGAAGTAATCGATGCCCTCGCGCGGCTTGTCGGTGCACGTGACGGCGGTGAAGACGATGGAGTCGCCCAGGCGCACGGTCGTGGCGCCGGCGGCCTGCCGGGCCAGAAGGCCCGTCTCGATGGTGATCTGCTGGCCGCCGACTTCAACGGTGACCTTCTGGGTATCTTGCATGCTTGCCTTTCCGCGGACAAGGAACGGAAAGAGAGACGAGCGTTGGAGCGGCGTCAGCCGTTGCCGGATGATGGGTCGCCGCACCGGATGGCCCCTGCTTGGGGCCGGGTCCGCAGACAAAAAAGGCAGTCCCCGCCTGTTGCCAGACGGGGACGGAACACGGCATCACGCCATTAACGGCGGATATTGAGTTCCTTGATCAGCGACTGGTACCGCGCCTCGTCCTTGCGCTTCAGATAGTCGAGCAGGCTGCGACGCGTGTTAACCATGCGGATCAGCCCATAGCGCGAGCTGTAATCTTTGCGGTGGCCCTTGAGGTGCTCAGTCAGCGACTCAACCTTCTTCGTGAGTACCGCAATCTGCACCTCGCTGGAACCCGTGTCGCGCGCATGGCGTTCAAACGGCTTCCGGATGGCGGATTTATCGATCTGGCTCATGTCTCTCGTGGATCCTTGTCCCGCTTGCTTGTTTTACTTTTTACTCTTTCCTGGCAAGCACTATAGGCGTTCCTGCCCCGAACTGTAAAGGCAAAACAAGCCGGACAAGCCGGAGCCGCAACGGGGAGCACTCGTCTCCAAGACACGCCGCAGGAAAGTGGACGGGACTATAGCGGAGACCCCATCATTCGTCAATCTGCCGTGCGCCACCTTCAACCCTTCACCCTCCACCTGCCGTGCCACCTCCAACCTCCACCTGCCGCGGGCTAGCCCTTCATCCCGGTCAGCGTAATGCCCTGGATGAAGTACTTCTGCGCGAAGAAGAAGAGCATCACGACCGGCAGCGTCATCAGGCAGGCGCTGGCCATCATCATGCCGGTGTTGCCGCCGGCCTGAACGTTGAGCGCGTAGAGTCCGAGCGACAGCGGGTAGAGGCGCTGGTCGGTAAGGTAGATCAGCGGACCCATGAAGTCATTCCAGACGCCCATGAAGGTGAAGATCGCGATGCAGGCCAGCGTCGGCTTGACCAGCGGCAGCACGACGTGCCAGTACACCTGCCACGAGCTGCAGCCGTCGATGCGCGCGGCATCCTCGAGGTCACGCGGGATACCCTTCATGAACTGCCGCAGCAGGAAGATGCTGAAGGCGTTGCCGAAGAGACTGCCGAACCAGAGCGGCGTCAGCGTGTTGTACCAGCCGAGGCTGCGGGTGATCAGGAAGTGCGGGATCATCGTGACCTGGCCGGGGATCATCATCGTCGCGAGCATCAGGCCGAACACGATGTCGCGGCCCGGCCAGCGCAGGCGCGCAAAGGCGAAGGCCACCAGCGAACTCGCGAAGAGCGTGCCGGTCACGTTGAGCACGACCAGGAAGAGGCTGGTCGCCGCGTAGCGCCAGAACGGAATGTACGTGAGCGCGCCGATGTAGTTGCGCTGGCACTTCGCCCACCACGCGCCGGCGGCGCTGTTCTCGCGCAGCGTCAGCCGCATGCGCACGGCGCGCGGGTTGCCCGCGACGGCCGCGCCGGCAGCGACCTTCATCAGCGGATTCCAGTAGCGGATCTTCGTCGAGTGGTCGTCGGGACCGTACGGCTGGAAGGTCCACGCCGCCGGCAGGGCGTTGGCCAGGAACTCGGGGCGCCGCGCGCGGTAGCGCACGCCACCCATCTCGATTTCCACGTCCACGCGGTGCCAGGAGTCGTCGGGCGTGTAGGCCAGTTCGAGCCGCTGCAGGCGCGCAACATCGAACGGCAGTTCGAACCGCGCATCGAGCACCACCCGGTCGCGGCCGGGCGCGCTGAAATCATAGGCCAGTAAGTCCTGCCCCGCCGGCCCGGCGGCGGCCGTCAGGCGCGCCGGGCCCGACACCTGCCACACGTCGGCGGCGGATCGGCCCGCGGTGAGGTCGGCCTCCTCGGTGTCGACACTGCGGGCGCGCAGCGCGCCGACCTGAAACACGCGCGTGATCCGGCGCTGCGCCTCGGCCACACCCTCGGCCGTCACCCGGCCGCGCAGCGCATCGCGCAGGCGATCACGGTCCCAGATCGCGGCATCCGGCGGCAGCGTGGCGGCGAGCCGCGACCAGAGCGCATCGGACAGCGCGCGCCGGCGATCAGCCTCCGCGTCGGCGCCGGCGCACACGCCCTCGGGCCACGCGACCGGCAGGTCGGCCAGCAGGCGCGCGGCGACTTCGGCGCCGGCGGGGTTGGCGTGGCGCGGCGGCACGACGGACGCCGGATCGACCCACGGCGACTGCGCGGCGGGCACCGGACGTCCCGGCCAGAGGCGGATCTCCTCGGACATCAGTTCGCGGTCGACCTTGAAGCTGGTTCCAAGCAACCAGAGGAATGGAAACAGGAAGATGACCGACCCGCCCAGCAGCAGGCCATAGATGCCCAGCGCGCGGGCGAGGCGCATCGCGCGGTAGGCGGCGGGTGAAGTTGGGGTGGGATTATTCACGGGGTCGTGTCTCGGCGGGAGAGATTGGAGAGAGAGGGTTCAGGGCTCGGGGGTAGTGGGTGGAGGGTGGAGGGGAAACCGCAGAATATCGAATGTCCAATTTCCAATATCGAAGTGCCTGGTGCCGCATGTTTGGACATTCTGCGGTTCGACATCACAGGCGGCTCTTCAGAGATTCGAGGGCCTCAACATCCGCCATATCCTTGGCCCGCCCTGATGCTCGTTTGTTTCGAATGAGATCGTCGATAGACGGAATGCGGACGCTGATCCCGTCAACCAGGACTTCAGTGGAATGCGCAAAGGCGCCGCCGAACTCAAGTCCTGAGGCGCCGGTGATGATGTCGATCCGGCGGGGCGCGACGCCGATCTGGAAGACGGTCTCATCGCGCTGGAAATCGTCGACGGTCAACCCCTGCATCGGCGCACCAAAACGGCGCAGGGCACGCAACACGGCCGCGGCATTGTCGGGCGACGGCATCACCCAAAGGTCAATGTCCATGGTCGCACGAGGATAGCCGTGGGCCGCCATGGCGTAGGCGCCTACGAGAAGGAACTCAACGCCCTCGTCGGCCAAGCACCGCAACATCTCTTTGTAGTCTTCGTTCAACATCGTAGTGCTTGCTCAGAGACGCCACCTCGCGGGTCAACGGCCACACCAACTCCAGTCGGCTCCGAGGTGTGCCCGCGACAAAACCATCGTCTTGCCGGTCTGACAGGCGGCTGATCTTGACGACCTTCTTATTCACAGTGCTTTTATACCGTTTTCGACTCGTTCCGGCAATGCATTCCTGCCCGATCACTCCTCGTAGTGCACCCACCGTTTCGACAGATTCATCTGCGCCGCGGTGAGGCCCACGATGATCACGAAAAGGAACCAGGCCATGGCGGCGGCGTAGCCCATGTTCAGGTAGCGGAAGGCGTTGTTGAAGAGGTGGTAGGCGTAGAAGAGCGTCGAGTTCACCGGGCCGCCGGAGGTCATGATGAAGGCCGGGGTGAAGATCTGGAACGTGCCGATGAGGCCCATCACGAGGTTGAAGAAGATGTAGGGCGTCAGCAGCGGCAGCGTGATGTAGCGGAAGCGCTGCCAGGGCGTGGCGCCGTCGATCGCCGCCGCCTCGTAGTACGTCTGGCCGATCCCCTTGAGGCCGGCCAGCCAGACGATCATGCCGCCGCCCGCGCTCCACAGGCCCATCAGGATCAGCGACCATTTGCTCGTGGCCTCATCCTGCAGCCAGTTGGGACCCTCGATGCCGATGGCGCGCAGGGCGCCGTTGAGCAGGCCGCTGGCCGGGTTGAAGATCCAGATCCAGAGGATGCTCGCGGCGACCGCCGGCACGATGCTCGGCAGGTAGAAGAACGTGCGCCACACGGCCACGCCGCGCACCTTCTGGTTGAGCAGGATCGCGAGGGCCAGGCCGAGCGCCAGGCCGAGCGGCACGCCGGCGACCATGAAGGCGGTGTTGTAGAGCGATTTCCAGAACAGCTCGTCGCCGTGAAAGAGCGTGGCGTAGTTCTGGCCGCCGATGACGACCGCGGGGTTGAGGATGTCGAAGCGGCAGAAGCTGATCACGATCGAGAAGAGCATCGGACCGCCGGTGAACACGATGAACCCGATGATCCACGGCAACGCGAAGGGCGCGCCATTCAACAGGTCGCGCACCGGACGTCGCGGCGCCGCCGCCGGCTGCCCGCGGCGTCCCCACGCCGTGGGGCGCCAGTCGGGACGGGCGTCCCAGAGGTAGATGCCCACGCCGCCGGCGATCACCAGCAGGCCATAGAGCCAGAAGAACCAGCGCCAGTTGCGGATCGGCCGGCCCGGCGTGGGGCGCAGCACCTGGTCGAGGTCCGCCTGGACCATCGCCGTATAGCGGTCGAGCGCGTCCTGCGGCGCACGCTTGCCGAAGATGGCGTCCTCCATGGCCCAGATGTGGGCGTTCCAGAGCTTCTGCCCCACGGGCGTGACCGGACGGTAGCGCGCTTCCTCGAGCAGGTCATTGAAGAGCCGCATGGCGTCGCGGAACTTGGGGTCGAGTCCGGCATTGCCGGCGACATAGCGGTCGAAAGCCTCGGTGGTGTGGCCACGCTGGGCATTCTGGCCCGGCATGAACGGCCGCCCCTGGCTGAGCGAGACGTACGAGCTGGCGCGCAGGAAGATGCGCTGGGCGCGCGTGCTGATCAGAAAGCGGGTCAGCTCCCACGCACCGTCGGGCTCACGCGCCGTGGAGGGGATGGCATAGGCCCAGCCGCCGATCCAGGTGATCGGCTTGCGGCCGGCGGCCAGCTCGCGGGCCGGCATGGGCGCGGGCGCGACGCCGAAGTTCAGGTCGGGGCCGAACGCCGCCAGGTTGGGCAGCACCCAGACGCCGTCGACCTTCATGGCCACGCGCCCCTGAATGAACGGATCGAGTTCGCCGCCCTGGAAGCTGGTCTGGTACGCGTAGACCTCGCGCGCGCCGCCGAGGCGTCCATACAGGCGTGTCATGTACGTCAGCGCCTCGACGATGCGCGGATCGTTGAGCGTGCAGGTGCGGCCGTCGGCGCTCATGAACTCGCCGCCGGCCTGCCAGCCGTACATGTAGAGCCAGACGTTGCCGTA
>CAYQJG010000049.1:0-29935 GCA_964417715.1 uncultured Lentisphaerales bacterium
ATGCATGGAGAAACGACATGGACGCTGACCTGGTAGCACTGCGGGATGAGATCGACGCGCGGCCAAGGGACAGAAGAGCGGGCGCACGCGTTGCGTTTTCGCCGCATTTACAAGCAATATTGCCTGTTTTTGCTGGTGCCAGGGGCGGGAGTCGAACCCGCACGCCTTTAAGGGGCGGTGGATTTTGAGTCCACTGCGTCTGCCATTTCGCCACCCTGGCGGTGAAGACCCGAGACTTATAGCACGTAGGGAGGACTGACTTCAACCCTGAAGCCCGATTCGAGCGAGCTTTTGTGCGCCCAAAAGGCTTGAACATGTGGCATCCCGGTACGATAATGGGGCTGTGAAAGCGGTGCATTGCTGTAATGTGAAGGGAAACAGCGGAGGTAGCCATGAACGCACAGCCCGACACGCGATCTCTGTCCGGCGTAGTGGCATCAGCTTTGCACGCTCCGCATGCGCGACCCCTGCTAACGGTGGCCGCGTTGGTTGCTGCGCTCAGCCCGCTGCGGGCAATCCGGACTAGTGACGACCTGCTCGACGATCTGGTCGCTCTGCGCGACCGTTGTCTATGCTTTGCCGCGGGTGTCGTGCCGGGCAACCCGGCCATCGCGGTCGTACGCCACGGCCTGTGGCCGCAGTCTCCCTTCTCACCCGCAGGAGAGATCGATCTGGCTGCCAGCGGGTTCGCTCTGGCCGCACTGCCGTCGGCCGTCGAATGCGGCGTCCTGCCCTTCGAGCAGGCACGCGATCTGGCCGCCGCCGCCGCCGCACAGGTGGCCTCGATGGTCAGGAGATCGGCGACCTCATCGCTTCCTTCCGACATAGCCTGCTACGGTCTGTCCGGCATGCTTTTCCACTACTCGTCATGGGATGCGGCCGCCGGTGAGTTTCGTGGCAACCCGGGCACGGAGGTCAGCAGCATCGACACCGCTCTGCTGCTCTTCGGCCTGATGACCAGCGCCGGCTACTTCGGCGGCGACGTGCAAGCCGGTTTCGACGCCGCGCTGGCCAATATCGACTGGCGCGCGTGGCTGGACACGAGCACACCGGACCACGCCAACCAGTTCCGCATGGCCTATTACCCGGGACGCGGCTTCTCCGGCTGGTGGGACTGGTACACCCATGAAACCATGCTGATCTGCACACTGGCGGCGATGGCCCTGCCAGACCTCGACGTGCCGGCGATCTGGAATGCCTGGCGACGGCAGGTGGTCGACTACCCGCCCGACGCGCCCGAGGGCGAGCGTTTCCACTACGTGGCCACGTGGAACGGCGATCCCTTCACCGTCACCTATGGTCTGCATTTCCTGCCGCTTGACCGACTGCCGGCTGACCTGAACGGGGTAGACTGGTTCGAGCAGGGACGGGGCGCGTTCGCGGCTCACACCGAGTATTTCCGGCGCGAACACGGCTACCGCGATGGGCTGGTCCACTCGTTCTTCTGCCAAGCCTACGGTGCCATCGCAGAGCCCAAGTGCTCGCCCGATCCGGTCGCGCCCAGCAACTTGGCTCTCGTCCACGCCCTGGCCGGTGGACTGATGTACTACTCGCCGAACGTGGCCGAGAATCCGGTGGCGCAGACACTGGTCGCATTGGCCCGTGGCACAACGGGGTTCTACAGTTGGACAGGGTGGCCGGTGGCGGCCGTGGTCGCAACCGACCCGGCGCATCCGGTCGCCAGCGAACGGATCGTGGGCCAGGACATTCTGGCAACCGGCCTGGCGATCGACAATTACCTCACCCGCCGGCCGCAGGAGTTCGCCCTGCGCAACGCCCGCTTCCAGACGGCGCTGGCGCGTATCTTCCCGCGCCAGTGAGGAAGCACGATCAGCAACGCGGCGGATCGCGGTTAGGCGACTGCTGCACCCTTCGGGTCTGCGGTGTTGGGTTGTCGCGCCTGCCGTGCTTCTGCTATGCTCCCTTCCACGTTGTACCCAATGCGATCTGCATCGTCAAAGGAGTTCCCCATGTCCTGCTGCTGCGATAGCCGTCCCGATTTCGAGGCCCTGGCCAAGAGCGCCCGCGTCTTTCACCGCTCCACCACACCACTCGTCGGACACCCGCCCACGATCGCCATCACGCCGGTGGCAGACGGCCGTACCGGCGCCTTCGAAGGCAATGCCGCCAAGACCTGGCTGCTGGTCGAGAAACTCCACAATCTGATCGCGGAGAACGTCATCCTGCCCGATGGTCAGCCGGTTCGAATCGTGGTGGCGCCCGAGATCGTCTACGGCGCCCGCAGCGGAGCGCGCGCCCAGGCCTACTATGCAACGCAAGGCGTCTGCGCCAACATCTGGGTCAGCCGCTCCTGGTCGTACAGCGATGAATTGATGACCGCCTGCCTCGGCGTGGGCAGCAGCGAGTGGCAGCAGGCCGCCTACGGGCTGAACCAGACCGACCGGCCGGGCGCGGTGTGGCTCAAGGCCTTCACGTCGGCCATGGACGAGAAGCGCCGGCCGATCTTCTCGGTCTACAGCCCGGATCTGGAGGACGAGACCCAGCCGTTCAACGACTTTGTCGCCACGCGCCTGCTGCGCTTCGCGCGCTGCGCGTCCGCCGTCGGCTACGTGCGCGGCAAGAACTACCTCGCCGTAGGCAGCGTCTCAATGGGCATCATCGGCTCTGATGTGCGCCGCAACACCTTCCAGCACTACCTCGGCATGGGCTCGGCCTCGTTCGACATGTGCGGGCTGCGCGGCCGCATCGCAACCGGCTTCTACGACCACGAGGAACTGGATCGCGCGTTCAAATTCATGAAGCAGCGTTTCGCCTTCGATTTCGGCACCGGCAAGCGCCCACTGCCGTCGGACGAATTGCTGCGCGAAAGCCTCAGGATGTCGCTGATTGTCCGCGACCTGATGGTCGGCAACCCACGTCTGGCCGACCCCGCGGTCGGCAAGGCCCAGGGATTCCGGGCCGACGTCGAGTATGCCCAGGGCTACAACGCCATTGCAGCCGGCACGCAGGGCCAGCGTCAGTGGACCGACTACTACCCGAACTTCGACCTGACCGAGTCGATCCTGTGCAGTTCATTCGACTGGAACGGTTACCGCGCCCCCCTGATCGTGGCCACGGAAAATGACTCCAAGAACGGCCTCGGCATGCTGGTGGCCAACATCCTCTCCGGCGGCATGGCCCAGCTCTTCGCGGACATCCGCACCAACTGGACCCCGGCCAGCATCAGGAAGGCCACCGGCGTGGACGTGTCGAAGCTCTGCCCCAACGGCATCATCGACAAGCGCAATTCGGGCGCGGGCGCACTGGACTACGCGCTCGACGTCTTCAAGTTGGTCAAGGGCGGCAGCAAGCTGACGGTACAGGAAGTCGCCGCGGCCATCCGCTGCGACGAGGCCGCACAGAAGCGACTGATCGACGGCGCCACCAGGAACACGACCTACATGGCCGCCAACCTCGAGTATTTCCCAGGCGACGGACTCTCCAGCCACTTCCGCACGCCGGGCGGAATCCCGATGACATCCTACCGTTACAACGTGGTCGGCGACGAACTGACCTGTTCGGTGATCGAGGGCGAGACCGTCGAGCTGCCCCGCAAGGTGGCCGACCATATCAGCCGCGTTACCGATCCGACCTGGCCCGAGAGCTACTGGTCCCCGCGCGGGATGACCTCGTTCGAGTACATGAATCGCATCGGCCCCAACCACGATGCCAACTCGTTCGGCCTGATCGGCGCCGACATGCTTACGTTCAACGCCATGCTGCGCATCCCGGTTGACATGCACAACGTGGCGCCGGCCGACGTGTTCCGTCCGACTCTGTGGGACCGCTTCGGCGGGGACGACTTCCGCGTCTGCGAGAAGCTCGGCCCGATGTACGTCTAATGGCACTCCTCAGCATCAAGAACGTCTCGCTCGGCTACGGCGGACAACCCCTGCTTGACGACGTGACCCTGAACGTCGAACGCGGTGATCGCATCTGCCTGCTGGGCGTGAACGGCACCGGCAAGAGCTCGCTGCTGCGCGTCCTCACGGGCGATGCTCACCCCGACTCCGGCGAGCTCGTGCGCGCCTCAGGCGTGCGCGTGGCCCGCCTGCCGCAGCAGGTGCCCACGCATCTGCAGGGGCGCGTGATCGACATCGTCCACCCCGGCCATGCGCAGGACACCGAGGCCCGGCTGCTGCTGGAAGCCGAGCAGATCATCAGCCGTCTGGGACTGGACCCGGACGCCGACTTCGCCACGCTCTCGGGCGGCACGCGCCGGCGCGTGCTGCTGGCGCACGCCCTGCTCGGCAGCCCTGATCTGGTACTGCTCGACGAGCCCACCAATCACCTCGACGTGGACTCGATCGCCTGGCTCGAATCGTTTCTGCTCCGCACCTGCCGCACGTTCCTCTTCGTCACTCACGACCGCGCGTTCCTGAGGCGCCTGGCCACACGCATCATCGAACTCGACCGCGGCAAACTGCGCGACTGGACCTGCGACTACGACACCTTCCTGCGCCGCAAGGAGGAGACCCTCGAAGCCGAGACCAAGCAGTGGGCCGCCCAGGACAAGAAGCTCCAGCAGGAGGAGGTCTGGCTGCGCCGCGGCGTCAAGGCCCGCCGTACGCGCAACGAAGGGCGCGTACGCGATCTGCTCAAACTGCGCGCGGAACGCGGCGACCGCCGCGAGCACGCCGGCACGGTCCGCATGTCGATCCAGGAAGCCGCCCGCACCGGCCGCATCGTGCTCAAGGCTCAGGACATCACGTTCGGCTATGGCGACAAGCCGATGATCCGCGGGCTGTCGACCCTGATCGCGCGCGGCGACCGTGTGGGCATCCTCGGTCCGAACGGCTGCGGCAAGACCACCCTGCTGCGCCTGCTGCTCGAGGCCGAAACGCCGGACGCGCTGCGGCCGCAGGCAGGGCGCATCGTACATGGCACGAACCTGCAGATCGCCTATTCGGACCAGCTCCGCGGCCAGCTCGACGATGATCGCACGCTGGTTGAGAACATCGCGCAGGACCAGGAGTTCGTCACGATCAACGGTGGCCGCCGGCATGTGATGGGCTACCTGCAGGACTTCCTGTTCTCGCCCGAACGCGCACGCCAGCCGGTCGGGTCGCTCTCCGGCGGCGAGCGCAACCGGCTCCTGCTGGCGCGCCTGTTCGCGGAGCCCTCGAACGTGCTGGTGCTCGACGAACCCACCAACGACCTCGATCTTGACACCCTCGACCTGCTTGAGGACCAACTGGCCGCCTACACCGGCACCGTGCTGGTGGTGAGCCATGATCGGGCCTTCCTGAACAACGTCGTGACCGGCACACTGGTGTTCGAGAAAGCCCAACCGGACCGTCCGGACGTGTGGCTGGGGCCGAATGACGGCTGGTTTGTGAACGAGTATGTCGGCGGCTACGACGACTGGGCCGCCAAACGGCTCACGCCGCCGGCGCCGCCGGTGGAACCCAGGAAATTAGCCCCACCCAGACCGGCCAAACCCAAGAAGAAGCGCCTGAGCGAGAAAGAACGGCGCGAGCTGGACACGCTGCCTGGCCATATCGAGGCGCTGGAAGCCGAGCAGACGCAGTGGCACGCGCGGCTATCCGATCCCGGCTTCTACCGGCAGGGCAAACCCGAGGAGATCGCGCACGCGAAGCAGCGTGTGTCCGAGATCGAGCCCGAACTGCAGGTGGCCTACCGCCGCTGGGCGGATCTGGAAGAGCTGGCAGCGCAATCCTAGGCCAGTTTCTTGAGCAGCCAGGCCATGTTTTCGCCCAGGACCGTCATGGTCCGGACGCCTTCCTCGTCGTTCTCGACCTCGCCCTTCTCGCGGCCGATGCCCATGTTCCAGTAACAGGAACCGGGGACGATCATCTGCCGGATCAGGAAAAAGTGGTTGATGGTGTCGAAGGCATGGATCGCCCCGCCGCGCCTGACGGCGATGACGGCGGCGCCGACCTTGCGCTTCAGAAACTGGTCATTGGCGCCGGCGACGAACCCGGCCCGGTCAATGAGCGCCTTGAGTTCGGGCGTGACGTCCGCGAAGTAGGTCGGCGAGGCCAGGATGATGCCGTCGGCCTGGCGCATCTTGTCGATCCAGTCGTTGATCGGGTCGCCTGTGATCGCGCACCGCCCGTCCTTCTTCTTGTAGCACTGCATGCACGCCGTGCAGCCATGGATCAGGTTGCCGCCGACCTGCACCAGTTCCGTGGCGATCCCCTCCTGCTCCAGGGCGGTAAAGACGTGCTTGATGAGGCGCTGGCTGTTGCCATCCTTGCGCGGGCTTCCGTTAAATGCGACGACTTTCATGAGTCATTCTCCTTCATTCCATACTGGCGTGCTATCAGCGCATCCAGACCGTCATCTCGCCGGGCTTGCGGTTGCCCCAGACGCAATAGGGCACGGCGGTCAACGCGACGCGACGCAAGGCGGGGCTGGCCGGCGCGTCGGCGTAGAGCGCATCAGCCGCGCAGACCGACGCGACCGGGCGGAGCGCCGTGCCGTGAATAACCGTCACGCCGCCCAGCAGTTTGGGGGCGAACCGCGCCGTGAGCCGGGTGCGGGGCGCCAGCACGAGGCTATGCAGGTCGGGACCGTTATCGACCTCCTCCAGGCAGTACACCACCGGCCCGCGCTGCAGCGCCATCCTGCCGGCGTTGTTGCGACAGTGCGGATGCGTCACCACGCATCGGATCGGCATCGGAAGGTCCAACTCGACCGTATCGCCGGTTTGCCAACGCCGCTCGATATGCAGGTAGCCGCGCACCAGGCTTCGCACCGCCAGCGTGCGCCCGTTGACGCGAACCGTCGGCCGCACGCACCACCCAGGCATGCGCAGGCAGAGCGCAAACTTCGCCGGTCGATCGGGGCTCACGGTCAGACGCACGGCGCCATCCCACGGATAGCGCGTGCGTTGCGCCAGTTTGACCCGCGCGCCATCCAGATCCAAGTCGGCCGTGCCCTGGGCATACAGGTGGACGTAGACCCGCCCGCGGGCGGTCGCATAGGCATACGGCCCCAGCGACGCGAACAGGCGCGCGATGTTGGGCGGACAGCAGGCGCAGTCGAACCACGGCTGGCGCCGGGCCTTCACCGGCCCGGTCATGAACCGTTCGGCGGCCGGGACCACGGTCAGGGGATTGGCATAGAAGAAACGGTCGCCCGTCAGCGAAATGCCGGACGGAATGCCGTTGTAGAGTCCGCGCTCCATCACATCGGCGTACTCGCGATCCGGCGTGACCTGCAGGAAGCGGTGCGCGGTCATGACCAGTGCGATGGCGGCGCAGGTCTCGGCGTAGGCGGTCTCGTTCGGCAGATCGTAGTCGAACGTGAAGCGCTCGCCGTGGGGCGCGGAGCCGACGCCGCCCGTCAGGTACATGCGGCGTTGCGTCACATTGCGCCACTGTTCGCGGCAGACCTTCATCAAGCCGGCGTCGCCTGTTTCGGATGCCACGTCAACCATCCCCGCGAGCAGGTAGAGCGCACGCACGGCGTGCCCCTCGACCGTGTGCTGCTCGCGCACGGGCGCGTGCGCCTGGTAGTGGTCAAGATGCAGCCAGTGGCGGCTCGGATCCTCGCCACGGGCACACGCCTCGCGGTCGAAATACGACGGGCGCTGTCCGCGCTCATCGACGAAGTAACGGGCGAGTTCGAGGTAGCGCCGCTCGCCGGTGGCGCGGGCCAGCCTGGCCAGCGCCAGTTCAATCTCGGGATGTCCGCAATAACCGCGGCGCTGCCCCTTGCCGCGGCCGAACGTGCGCGCAATGTAGTCCGCATAGCGGCAGAGCACGTGCAGCAGTTTGTCCTTGCCGGTGGCCTCGGCATAGGCCACGGCGGCCTCCATCAGGTGACCCGCACAGTACAGCTCGTGGGCGTCGCGCAAGTCACTCCAACGTTTCTCCGGCGCGACAACCGTGAAATGCGTGTTCAGGTAGCCGTCGGGCTGCTGGGCGGCGGCGATCCAATCGATCACCTCGTCCACGCGCCGCGACAGCGTGCGATCCGGTTGCTGCGCCAACGCGTAGGCGGCGGCCTCGATCCACTTGGCCACGTCGGAATCCCAGAAGACATGGGGCCGGCGCGGCTGTCCGGGCTTCCAGTTCAGCTTGAAGGCTTCAAGGCGGCCGGTCCGGCGGCACTGCGCGTACTCGGCGGGCAATGTAACGGCGCGGTTGACCGCCATGCGCGATCCCCAGAAGCCGCCATCGAATGTAACCCGGTTGACGGCCGCCGGCGTGAGACGTTGGGAACGGTCGGACACTCTCTTTTTCGCCATTCTGTTATCCTCATAATGCACGGGCACGCCGGCAAGATCAGTGAAGCAGAAGCGCGCCCTACGACGTGCCGCCGCTGGATGCGGATGTCGCGGCCTGCGCTGGCCGGGGCTGACGGGTCGGCATCAGAGGCCCGGCGCCTCGGGGCCTGCCACGGGCGGCGGCACCGCATGAGCTGCCTGCTGCGCGTCGTGGCGAACCCGCAAGCGACGGAAGATGACCCCGCAGACCGGCACCGAGAGGAGATAGAGGACGCCGACAACACCCAGGGTCAGCCAGAACTGCGAGACAAGCATGCTGATGAAAAGCATAACCAGGAGCAGGACGGGGACCATGTACTTGGCCGGCACGCGCAACCCCTTGGCTGAGAGCGTGGGCCAACGGCAGGCCATCAGGATGCCGCAGAGAAGCAGCACGGCGCTGCCAACCCAAGGTGACTGCAGTACGTTGGAGTCGGTGCCCAGCTGCCAGATCACCGGCGTCATGACCAGGCCGGCGCCGCCCGGCGACGGCAACCCCATGAAGAAATGCTTCCAGTAGGACTGCGTCGGACCGTCGTCAATCATGATGTTGAAGCGCGCAAGCCGGAAGGCGGCGCACATGGCGTAGAAAAGCGCGAAGGCCCAGAAGACGCCGCGGAAGGGATAGGCTGCGCTCTCGGGCGTGACGACCCGCATGGTCCAGAAGTAGATCAGCAGGGCAGGCGCCACGCCAAAACTCACGAAGTCGGACAATGAGTCGAGTTCGGCTCCTAGTTTGGATGTGGCGCGCAGCATCCGGGCAACGCGTCCATCCAAGCCGTCGAGCACGCAGGCGATGATGATCGCGATCACGGCGGCGCGCCAGTTCTCCTGGCAACTGTAGCGGATCGAGGTCACCCCGCTGGCCGCTGCCATCAGCGTCACGAGATTCGGGATCATCGTGCGCACCGGGACCTCGCGCGCGGCGTGCTGTCGGTGCTTGCGTCGGCGAAAACGGAACTTGCGCATGACACGTACCTGCAAAAGAGCTGTTTAGGCGCGGGCGATCAGCGTCTCGCCCGCAACCATGATCTGGCCGACACGCACAACCGGCTCGATTCCCGGCGGCAAGTAGACGTCGACGCGACTGCCAAAGCGGATCAAGCCGAAGCGCTCGCCGCGTGCAAGGACCTGCCCTTCGCGCACGAGGCAGAGAATGCGTCGCGCGATCAGGCCGGCAATCTGGACAAAGGCGATCATCCGTCCGCCCTCCATCCGCATCAGGTAAAGGTGCCTTTCGTTATGCTCGCTGGCCTTGTCGAGCGAGGCGTTGAGGAACCGGCCGGGGACGTAGTGCGTCTTGACGATCATGCCGGAGGCGGGCGCACGGTTGACGTGGACGCTGAGCACGCTCATGAACACGCTCACGCGCCAGACCGACGTGTCGCCGGCCTGAAGTACGGCCGGCACCGGAACCCGGGCGATCAGGCAGACGATGCCGTCGGCCGGGCTGAGAATCGCCTGCGGGTCAACCGGTGGTACGCGCTCGGGATCGCGGAAGAAGAGGTAGACCCCCAGAATCAGCAGCACACCGGGCACAACCAGCGGCAGCCAGAGGACGGTCGCGAGCAACGCCAGCAGTGCGGCAACGAACACGAAACGCCGCCCCTCCGGATGCATCGGGGGGCAGAGAAAGCGCCTGCAGGATAGATCAACCGTGTCCATATGCGCATTTCCGGCGGAAGGGGAATGCGGAGCATATGTTGCGGGAACACGGCCGGGAGATCAAGCATGATGATGGACACAATTGCTCACTTACGGTGGATGGACGATCCGTCTCGTCAGAACAGCCGCTGCACGTTGCCGGACCGGTAAGGCAATGGTATCCTACGTGCGAATAGGAAGCTGATTTTGCGCGAAAGCACGAACATCTTCGCCGCTGCCGACGGCGCCTTTGGTGGCCACGCGCCATCCGGGGTCCAGGCGCGTACCCTGACCGCGGGGATATGCCATCGCGCGGCCGGGATGTTCAAACGCGAGGAGCTGCTGAATGAGGCGCGCGCGTATGCCAGCGCGGGGGACGATATCCGCCAGGCGTTCTCCCGCTGGTTCGCCGAGAAGAGCCAGGCGACGCCACCGGAGATCGATGACCTCGCAATAGCCTGCGTGCTGACACACCCGCGGGAGGACCAGGCTGCCCCACCCTTCTACGCGCCGCACGCCGACATTCCGGCCATTCTCTTCCATGAAGCCGCCGGTTACCTGCGCGATCCGGCCTTTGTCCTGGACCATGAGCGCGTCCACAGCCGAGACCTGAAACTGGACGACGAACTCGCGATCTGCCGGCGGCACCTTGTCCAGATCCCCGACCGGGCCAGGGATGTGGTGATCGCGTGCGAGGCCCTGCAGGCGCGACGTGAACGCCTGACGCTGCGCGCGCTGTCTGCGCTGTGCGGCATGGACTCGGCGACGCTCAACCATTACCGCCGCTATCCCAGGGTCGAGCGAGCCGTAAAAGGCGTCCTGCCGCTGACGACCCTCGAACGCCTGACCGCGGCCCTGGATGCGGTTGAGCGGGAGTCGGTGCGCAACAGCACGGTCATCGAGCAGAAACAGGTCGCCATGCGCGCCGATCTGGATGAGCGCACGGTCATTGTCTGCAAACGCGGGAATGTCGATTTCGCCCGGCGCGTCACATCGGCCATCGCCCTCTCGCGCGAGCGATACCGGGCGGTGATCGTCGCGCGGATCATGCACGCCCTCGACGACTGCGAGCAGGAGTTCGCGGTCTACTCGCAGGCCGATGTCGCGCGCCGCGCCGGCATTCCAGAGGACCTTCTGATCGATGCCAAGGGGTGGGATGCGCAGGCTGGCGCACGGATCGAACGGTCGGCCGCCGGATCGCTCTACCGGGCGCTGGAGCGGATCATCGACCGGGCCGACCGCGACGGCGTGGATGTCACGCAGGTGTTCCTGGCCAGGGAACTCGGCGTCAGCGAATCCTCGCTCTCATCCTATAAGAGCCTGCCCCGCGTGGGCGATCTGATCAGGAACGGTCTGGCATTCTCCGCGATCGAGAAGATCCGCCAGGCCGAGGCGTCTCTGCTGGCTGAGGGCATCCCGCTGACGCTGGCAACCGTGGCGTGCCGCGCAGGTGTGCATCCCAACACGGTCTCGCGCGCCCGCTCGCGCCATGAGGACATCCGCGCGCAGATCACCCCCGATCTGACGCCGCGCGTGCACCTGACGCGGTACGCCGACGCCGCGAGTGCGCGCCGGCGTCTGGATGAACGCCGGGCGCTGTACGGCAGGGAGGACTGTAACACGGTCGGCGCGCTGGACCGTTCACTGGAGAACGGCGGCGACCGGACCCTGCTGCGCGCCTGCCGCAAGTTCCATGTCACGCTGCCTCAGGCCAGACCCGAGGCGGCCAACTGGCTGACGGTGTATCTCAACCGGATGGCCGAGACGCGGTCGCTGGGCGAGGCCGAAGCCGCCGGCCTCTGGCAGCGCGCGCACGCGGGCGATGTCGAGGCGGGCGAGGAACTGATGGTCCGCGCACGCCCGCTGGTGCGGTTCGTGATCGAGACCGATCTGCGCGAGGACGTCGACCCCTTCGGCTTCAAGACCGACCTGTTGGAGCGGCTGGTCCGCCGGGGTGATGAGATCATCGTCGATGCCTACCATGCTCCCGAGATCGAAGGCGGCGTTCTGGCGCACTTTCAGCGCGAACTGGTGGCGGGTCTGCGCCGGGCGCGCATCGATCACTATGCCGAGCGCCGCGCCCACCATCGCCAGACCGTGTCCATCGACCAACCGCTGGGGCACAACGAGGAGGAGAACTTCTCGCTCCAGCAGACCCGCAGCCTGGCTTCACGCGACCTGTCGCCGGAGGAAGTGGTATCGGTCCTCGACCCTGATGCCATCGCGCAGGAAGCCGAGATGGTCGCGCGCCGGGACAAGGCATCCGGCGTATCGGTTGTGCGCGCGCCAGACAAACAGGTCCTGGCCGCGGCCCTCGGACAGTTGCTGGCGCGCGAAGGCGCAGGACAGACTCGCGAGCCCGGCGTCGTCTGTCGCTGGGCGCTGTTCATGGGGGGCGCGCTGGGACGGCTGGGAACCGCGATTCAGGGTCAGGTTCTGTTGGATTTGTACGCGCTCGTAGACGGAACCGACCTGTTCGCAGCGGAGATGGCCATGCGCCTCGGCGACCTGGTCCGTCTCGATCAGCAGGTACACGGACTATTGCGGCGCTTTGGAGTCCAGACTCCATCTGCAAGTCAGGCTTTCGCCGTTCAGGCCATGGTCGCAGGTGGAAACGGAGACCATGCTGATGGCGCGGTATCGCGGGAGGAGTTCCTGTTCCAGATCCAGTCCAACGGCATCGTCGTGCTGGAGTCGGAGCCAGGCGCAGCGCGCCTGCTGGTGCGGCTGTTTTTGCGCCGTTTCGAGGGGCTCCCGCTGGAGGATGCCGCGCGCGGGATTCTGGACGCCAAGGTGGACTTCCTGACCCGCCAGCGACACGCGCTCGAAGCCGCGCGACTTCTGGCTTCTGAATACTGCGCTTGCACAACCGACGAAGGAGGTTCTGCAAGCGCCACACACGGCAAAGAAGATGCGGCGGTTGAGTAAATTGCCGTTTGGTTCATCCCTTTGCTACACTCCGGCACGGATGGATCGAAGCGATGGGAAAGCGGCGGGACGGGTCCCGCCCATGGGAGCGGCGCCGGGTCGCCGCAGTCCAAACCCGAGATATGCGTTTGAACGGGGCCGAATGACGGACAAGAATACGCATGACCACACATTCATCGCAGAACGCTTAGTCGCATAGCCTAGTCGCCATCCTTGAGTTCAGATGAACACCTCATCCCGCAAACCATCCCCCAGTCCCCGTGCGCCGTACGGCATTCGCCGTCCACCCTCCACCCCCAACCCCCAACCCTCCACCGTCCACCCGCCACCCTCGGTCATCCGCCCTCTCCCCGAACTGCTGGCCCCGGCCGGCGATTTCGAAGCGGCTTGCGCCGCCTTCCAGTACGGCGCCGACGCCGTCTATCTTGGGTTGCCGCGTTTCTCGGCGCGCGCCGAAGCGCAGAATCTCACCCCCGACCGCCTGGATGCGCTGGTTGCACATGCCCATGGGCAGACCCCGCGCAGGCGCGTGTACGTCGCCCTGAACACCCTCGTCCAGGACGCGGAAGTGCCCGCCGTCCTCGATTCACTGGCGCTGCTCAATGACGTCGGCGCTGACGCGGTGATCGTACAGGACCTGGGAGTCGCCCGCCTGATCCGCCGCGCCTTTCCGCGCCTGCGCCTGCATGCCAGCACGCAGTTGGCCGTGCACAGCCTGGAGGGCGCGCGCGCACTGGCCGCGCTGGGTTTCGCCCGCGTCGTGCTGGCACGCGAACTGGCAGCGGACGATGTGGCCGGCATCGTGCGCCACGGCGGACTGGAGGTGGAGACGTTCATCCACGGCGCGCTGTGCTATTCGTACAGCGGGCTCTGCCTCTACTCATCGCACATGACGGGACGCAGCGGCAACCGCGGCCGCTGCGCCTACTGCTGCCGCGAACCCCTGTCCGAAGTGACGGATTCGACCGACCCTGCGGCCGAACCCGCTAACCGGCGCACCTTCCCCTTCTCGATGCGCGATCTCTGCCTCGCGCCCGTGCTCGACGAGTGGGTGCGCACCGGCATCGCCAGCCTCAAGATCGAGGGGCGCATGAAGAACGCGCTCTACGTGGCCGCGATCGTCGACTTCTACCGGCGCAAACTGGATGGCCGCCTCGATGCGGCCGCCGAGCGCGAACTCGCACAGGACATACAGACCATCTTCAGTCGCCCCTGGACGACGCTCTACACGCAGGGACGCGACGCCGCGCCCGACACGATCATCGATGCCGCTGCCATCGGGCACCGTGGCGCCCGTATCGGCCGCGTCCAGACCGTGCTGACCGAGCGTGCGGACCGGCGCTGGCTGCGCTTTGTCACCGAACGCGCACTCGAGAAGCATGACGGCCTGCAGGTCGAGCCGGTCAACGGCGGGCCGCCGGCCGGTTTCGGCGTCAGTTCGCTGCGTCGCGCCGGGAGCGAACGTCTGGAGGTGGCGGTTCCGGCCGGGACGGCCGTCGAGGTCCTGCTGCCGCCGGACGACCTGCCGCCGCTCGGGCCTGGCATGACCGTCTACTGTTCGGCCTCCCAGGCCGTGCGACGCCGCTACCCCGTGACGATGCCGCGCGAAGGCGGCCTGCGCACCGCCCATCCCGCCGACATCCAGGTGACGCTCGATCCCACGGGTGTCTCGGTCACCGCCACGGCCGTGCCCGCCCACGCGGACGACGCCCCGGTGACCGCCACGCACCGCCAGCCACTGCCGCTGACACCCGCACGCGATGCGCAAGGCACAGCCGCCGCGCTGCACAAGGCCTTTGGCCGCACCGGCGACACACGCTGGCAGATCCGGGAACTGAATCTGACCGATCCGCAGGGCCTCTACGTGCCGCCCTCACGACTGAATGAGATCCGCCGTGCCGTCCTCGAAGCACTGACGCAGGCGCAGGCCGCGGCACAGACGGCGCGATCAGCGACCATCGCCGCCGACCTGGGTTACGGTCCGACACCTGCCACTGCGGCTGCCAACGGCCTTCACTGGGCGATCAAACTCCGACTGGACACGGGGTCGGTGGCCGGCGCAGAGGACGCCGACGAGATCGTGCTGATGGTCGGGCTATGTCCCTTGGCCGACGTTCGGACCGGACTGGCTGCGTGGCTCGCACACCTGCCACAGGCGCGACTGCGTCTGGCCCTGCCGCTCGTTGTGCGCGATCACGAGGCCGCCGCACTCGGCCAGACGGTGGCAGCCCTGCTGACGGACGGATGGGTGCGATGGGAGTGCGCCAGTCTGGCAGGAGCGCACCTGCTGCGCCGACTGACCGCCGACCGTCCGGGGCTCGACCTGACCGCTGACTGGTCACTCTACGGGCTGAATCGCGTTGCGCGTGCGCAGTTGGCCGAATGGGGAGTCACGCGCGGCGTGGCCTCGCCTGAAGATGCGCGTGCCAATCTGCAGGCGCTCGCGCCCTTCCCGCCCGCGCTCGACGTGCTGGTCTTCCAGCATACGCCCTTGTTCATCGCTGAAACCATACCGCTGACCTCGACGCCAGCCGCAGCCGAGTGGACCTTCGAGGACCGCCGCGGTCGCCGCCTGCTGACGCGCCGCTGCGACGGACGCGCCATCACGGTCGCGCAGGCCCCGCTTTGCCTGGCTGACCGCACTGCCGACCTTGCGGCGCTGGGAATCGGTTGGGTGCGCGGCGACTTCTCGTGGTCCCCCGGCGACGCAACCAGCTTCGCGCACACATGGCGCGAGATCCGCGCCGGCCGCCTCCCCTCCGGCAGCCACACGGGCAACTACCTGCGCGGACTAGCCTGAGGGTCTCAGCGGGTGCGATTCAACTTCGTTGATTCGCACCCAGAATTCAGGAGACAGGCGTCAAATCGGAAGAGGGAACCGCAGATTGCCGAATGTCGATTTTCGAATGTCGAAGTGGCCATCGGCATCGATCGGAGGCACTTCGGAGTTCTGCGGTTCGACATTCGTCAATCTGCGGTTGCCAACGCCTTCTGGATTCTGTCTCCTGACTCCTGTGCGAGTTCAGCGTTGCTGAACTCGCTCCCCGGCCCACTGCGTTTTTTCACTGTTTACTGTGCCCGCCGCACTGTCTACGATACGCCCATGAACACCCGCCTGAAGCTCCTGTTCGCGCGCCGCAGCGTGCGGCGCTACACGGCTGAAGACGTGACCGACGCCGACCTGCACGACCTGCTTGAGGCAGCCATGTCGGCGCCCTCGGCCGTCGCCCGCGATCCGTGGCACTTCATCAGCATCCGTGAGCGCGCGACCCTCACGCGTCTGGCCGAGATCCTGCCGAACGGCCAGATGCTGCGGCAGGCGCCGCTTGCGATCATCGCCTGCGGCGACCTCAAACGCGCGCACCAGGAACTCGAATCCTACATGCTGCAGGACTGCTCGGCGGCTGTTGAGAATCTGCTCGTGGCCGCGGCGGCGCTGGGACTGGGCGCCTGCTGGCTGGGCGTCCACCCGCGAACCGAGCGCATCGATGCCATTCGCGCACTGTGTGCCCTGCCGGCGGGAATCGTGCCGGTTGCAGCGATTGCCCTCGGTCACCCCGCCGAGCATCCCGAACCGCGCACCCGTTGGCGCGCAGATGCCGTGCATTGCGAGACGTGGTAATATGAAACTGAACATCGTGTGCGACGCAAACATGCCCTATGGGGCCGAGGCGTTCGGGACGCTGGGGAACGTGACGCTGCTCGACGGCCGTGCCATCCGCGCAGCGGACGTGCGTGAGGCCGACCTGCTCTTCACGCGTTCGACCACGAAGGTCAACCGCGACCTGCTGGGTGGCAGCCGCGTGCGCTTCTACGGTTCGGCGGTGATCGGCACGGATCACGTCGACGCGGCCTACCTGCAGACCGCCGGAATCCCCTGGTGCGCCGCGCCGGGATGCAATGCCGAAAGCGTGGGACAGTATGTGACTGCGGCCCTGCTCTGGCTCGCCGGTCGGCACGATCTGACGCTGGCAGGCCGCACGCTCGGCGTGATCGGAGTCGGCAACGTCGGCCGCAAAGTCGTGGCCAAGGGGCGCGCGCTCGGCATGCGCGTGGTGGCATGCGACCCGCCACGGCAGCGCGACCCGCAGGACACCGAGGCGCAGGCTTTCGTTCCCCTGAACACGCTGTTGGCGGAGGCGGACTTCGTCACCTGCCACGTGCCGCTGACCCGTGACGGCGTCGATCGCACCTGGCACCTGCTTGACGCTACGGCGCTGGCGCGCATGAAACCGGGCGTGGTGTTGCTCAATGCCGCACGCGGCCCGGTGACGCACACGGACGCGCTATTGGCCGAGTTGGGAACGCGCATCGCTCACATCGTGATGGACACGTGGGAAGGCGAACCGGCGTACCGCACCGACCTGCTGGCCCGCGCCGACCTGGCCACGCCGCACATCGCGGGCCACTCCTACGAGGGCAAAGTCAACGGCACGGCCATGGTCTACCGCGCCGCCTGCGCCTTTCTGGGCGTGCCGCCAAACTACGGCTTCCCGCTGCCCGAGCCGCCCGTACCGGTCTGGGAGGCCGACACCGCTGGCCGGCACGACGAGTCCGTGCTCCGCGACCTCGTGCTGGCGACGTATGACATTGCGGCCGACGACCATCGTTTGCGCGCTACGTGCACAGTCGACGCGACCGAGCGCGCGCGAGCCTTTGACCGCCTGCGCACGAACTACCCCATGCGCCGCGAGTTCGGATCGACGCGCGCCCGTCTGCAGCACGCGTCGCCCGAACTCCGCGCCAAGGTCGCCGGTCTGGGTTTCCAGATCTAGAACTTCCGGCCGACCGAGAGAGCGAGCATGCTGGCGTCGCCGTTCTCGAACGAGGTGCGCATGACCTCGATCCCATTACGTGGGATCGACACAGGCACCATGATCAGGTAGGAGTAGGCCGCGTTGATCGTCCAGGGCCCGCTGAAGTGGCTGACGCCGACGCTGACGATGTGACGATCACCCGGCGGCAGCAGGTAATCGGCTGTGTCCTTGAGGCCGGGGTCCATATCGTAGATGTACCCGGACTGCAGCGCCCACGCGTCGTTCAGGCGATACTCGGCACCGAACCCCAGACGGAACACGTCGTCCCAATCCTTGGCGGTTACATCCGTGGCCTTGAAATGCAGCAGGCGCGGTTCGAAGTTCATCGCCAGTTCGTCGTATGAACTCCAACCGGTGTAGGTGGCGGAGACGCCCAGATTGAGACGTCCGGTAGGCTTGTAGTTCAGGCCCAGTACAGCCGACGGCGGCAAGGTGACATCGCCGGAAGCATCCACGTTGCGGTCCAGACGACGACGGAACCCCGGCGTCACGCCTTCGCCTTCAACCGTCTGATCCACCGAACTGCGCAGCACGAAGCCCAGCGACCACTGGTTGTTGATATCCCACGCCAGGGCGGCATTTGCGCCGTAGCCCAGCGAGTCGCCCGACACCCCCACGGGGATGCTGGCCAGCGGCATGGCCTTGATCGTCATCGTGAAATACATGGCCTGCACACCCAACGCCACCGACACGCTGTCGCTCAGCTTGACGGCCATATTGGGGTTGACCGTGAAGCTCTCGATCACGGCGTCCTGGTTGCTGCGGCGGCCCGGCCACTGCCAATCCCATTTCGTGCCCAGACCGTAGGGCGTGTAGATGCCCAGGCCCAGCCAGCAGCGCTCATCCACCTGCCAAGAAGCGTAGCCATGCGGCGGAGGGAACCACTGGTTGTCGGTCGACCAGGTGCGGCGGCGGATGTTGGCCTCGGTATCAGGCGTGATGAAGGTCGCACCGACCATGGTCTGGACGCCGGGCAGGTCCGTCAGGTTAGCCGGGTTGTAGTAGTTGGCCGAGGCATCGTCCGTGCTGCCAACGATGGCGCCGCCCATGGCGTTGCCGCGCGCACTGGCCTCATAGATGGCGAACCCCGCACCTTGCGTGACGGCGACGCCGGCACACAGGGCAGACAGAACGGCAACGGCTTGTCGGACGTGTAGGTCCATGCGGATGACTCCCCACTTGTAGCGGTTGAAGGTTATGCGACCGATTCAGGACGCATCGTTAGTTAGGCGCGATTATCGTGTCCGCGGCACGCGACAACAAGTCAAAAAGTGTTATACTGTTCCGCATCCCGTCTTTCAGGATTGGAGACGACCTGATGCGATTGCTGCGAGAAGACCCGTGGCGCCCCTTGGAGCGCGCCATCGGCCATCGATTCCGTGACCGGAAGCTTCTGGAGACCGCCTTGACGCACGCGAGTTACCGCGTGGAGCAGGGCGGCGCCGGCGCCGACAACCAGCGGCTGGAATTTCTGGGTGACGCCGTCCTCGGCGTGCTGGCTGCGGAATCGCTGTTTGCCGCGCACGGCGCGCTCGATGAGGGCGGGCTGAGTGTGCTGCGCAGTCAGGCGACCAGCGGCAAAACGCTGGCGGCGGCGGCCCGGCGGCTTGGGCTTGGTCCGCGCCTGCGCATGGGCCGTGGCGAACTCTTGGCGGGGGGAGCCGAGCGCGATGGCGCCCTGGCCGACGCGCTGGAAGCGATCATCGGAGCGGTCTGGCTGGACGGCGGCCTGAAGGCGGCGCGCAAGACCTACGCGGCTCTGGCAACTCAACCCGACGAGACGCAACCGCTCAACGTCTGGGCGGACAACCCCAAGGGGCGACTGCAGGAGTATGCCCAACACCATCACCGCACGGTGCCGGTCTATGCCTTGTGCGACGAAAGCGGACCGGCGCACCGCCCCTCGTACCGCGTGCGCGTGAGCGTGGGCGAAGCCCTGTCGGCCGAGGGCGAAGGCCCAACCAAACGTGCGGCCGAAGCCGACGCCGCAGGGCGATTGCTGGCCCGATATGTTGGCATTGGAGGTGGCGTTTCGTCCCCGAAGAGTCCATAATGGTGGGGTAATGAACACCCCTTTACCGAAGATCATCCAAGGCGGCATGGGCGCAGGCGTTTCGAACTGGCGTCTGGCGCAGGCCGTGAGCCGCATTGGCCAGCTCGGCGTCGTGTCGGGCACCGCGCTTGAGCAGATACTGGCGCGGCGCCTGCAGGAAGGCGACCCGGACGGTCATGTCCGCCGCGCGCTGGCGCACTTCCCCTTCCCGAACATGGCACAACGCATTCTGGATGCGCTCTTCATTCCGGAGGGAAAACGCCCGGAGGTTCCCTTCAAGAGCCTGGGCGCACAGGTCGTCGAGGGGCGACGCTGGCTGCAGGAACTCTGCGTGGCCGCGAATTTCGTCGAGGTTTTTCTGGCGCGCGAGGGCCACACCAATCCCGTCGGCATCAACTACCTCGAGAAGATCCAACTGCCGCACCTGCCGTCGATCTACGGCGCGATGCTCGCCGGCGTGGCGGTCGTAATCGTCGGTGCGGGCATCCCGTCCGAGATGCCCGGCGTGCTGGACCAGCTCGCGCAGCATCAGCCGGCCACCTACCCTCTGCGGGTGCATGGCGCCGCCGCCGGCTCCCATGACCACACGGCGTTTGACCCGAAGGATTTTCAGGAAGACGCCACGCACCCGCCGCTGCAACGCCCGGTGTTTCTGCCCATCGTCTCCTCCGACGCGCTGGCCACCATGCTCGTGCGTCGGGCGAACGGGAGCGTGGACGGATTCGTGATCGAAGGCCCCCGGGCCGGCGGGCACAATGCGCCCCCGCGGGGACAACTGAAACTGACCCCCGAGGGGGAACCGATCTACGGCCCGCGCGACGTGGTCGACCTGGAAGTCATGCGCAACCTGGGGCTGCCCTTCTGGCTGGCGGGCTCCTATGGCACGGCAGAACGCGTGCGTGCGGCACTGGCCGATGGCGCAGCCGGCGTTCAGGTGGGCACGGCATTTGCACTGTCCGTTGAATCCGGCGTGGCACCGGAATTCAGGCGCGCCCTGATACAGAAGGCGCTTAGCGGCCAGGCTCGCGTTTTCACCGATGTGGTGGCCTCGCCAACCGGTTTCCCGTTCAAGGTCGCCCAGTTGGAGGGCACGCTTTCGGAAGCGGAGGTCTACCGTCAACGCACCCGCGTGTGCGACCTCGGTTTCCTGCGTGAGGCGTATCTTCGCGATGACGGCGCCATCGGGTACCGCTGCGCGTCCGAACCCGTCGCCGCATACGTGACCAAGGGCGGCAAGCTTGCCGATACCGTAGGCCGCAAGTGCCTCTGCAACGCGTTGCTCGCCAACATCGGGCTGGCGCAGTTAACGGCAGACGGCGGGCACGAGCGCGCACTGCTCACGCTGGGCGATGATTTCACCGACATCGGCCGTTTCTGCACAGCCGACAAACCGGACTACACGGCCGCCGACGTGGTGCGCGTTCTCCTGTCGGGGTGCTGAAGGCGTGCCTTCTTCTCGGCCGAACGGATCAACCTGGAAACGGGAGTTGGCTTGGGCGCGCGCATCGAAAACCGTTGTGCGGCGCGTGCCAAGCCGTAGGAACTTCGGCTTAGGGTTATTCGAGCGTGGCGATGCCGTTGCGAATGGCGTACTTGGTCAGGCCGGCCACGGAATCGATCCCCAGTTTCTTCATCAGGTTGTGCCGATGCACGTCGACCGTGCTGGGGCTCACCTTCAGTTCCGTGGCGATCTCCTTGCTGACCTTCCCCTTGGCCAGCAACTGCAAGACGTCGTGCTCGCGCGCCGTCAGCTTCGGCTTGGCGCCCACGCCCGGGCCATGCTTGTCGCCGATCAGATCATTCAGGACCGCGCCCGCCACGCGCGGAGAGACGTAGCCGCGCCCGGATCGGACGGCGCGCAGCGCATCCAGCAGGTCACCGCTCAGGCTATCCTTGGTGACGTAGGCCGACACGCCCTCTGAAAGCACGGTGGCCACGAACTCGGGATCATCATGGGCCGAGAAGACCACGACTTTAACGTTCGGAAACTGCACGCGGATCAGCCGGATGGCGGCCACGCCGTCCATCTCGGGCATGATCAGATCGGTCAGGACAATGTCCGGTGCCAGCCGTCGCGCAAGGTCGACCAGTTCGATCCCCGTGCAGGCTTCGCCCACCACTTCCAGCCCGGGCGACTGCGCACAGAGCGAGCGCAACGCCATGCGCATGAGTTCGTGATCATCAGCCAGCACGACGGTCGTACGCGCGGGGAAGGGTTCGTCCGACGCGCCCTTGGCAGCACTCTGGGGCGCGGAGGCAGTGGGTTCGGTAGATGGCATGGCCTATATATAAAGAAAAACACAGCGCCTGACAAGCGCGCATGTGCCGACAGTTTCAGGCCACGCCCTGTGCCACGGCAGGAAGCAACCCCCCTGACAGGATCACTCTCTTCTGGCGCGCCGTGAGGTGGGTCACAACAGCAAACGAGCGCTGCTGGGTCGCGTTGGTCACCGTCGCCACGCCGTCACCCGCCACAATTTCGCGCAGGTTCGCGATTACCAGGTTGTCTCCCACGGCAATGCGGTCGTAGTCGGCCGGGTTCTGGAAGACGAACGGCACAATGCCGAAGTTGATCAGGTTGGCGAGGTGGATGCGCTCGATGCTCTTGGCGATCACCGCCTTGACCCCAAGGAACATCGGGCACAAGGCGGCGTGCTCGCGGCTCGACCCCTGACCGTAACTCTCCCCCGCGATGATTACATTGTGACGACCGGCATCGCGATTGGCCGCGGCGCGCTTGGCGAAACCGGCGTCGACGTGCTCGAAGACATACTGGGAGTAAACCGGCACATTCGACCGGTACTTCAGGCGGGCGCCGGCAGGCATGATGTGGTCGGTTGTGATCCTGTCACCAACCGTGATCGCGGCCACGCCGTCCAGGCAGCCCGGCAGCGGCGGATTGGCCGGCACGACACCGATGTTCGGTCCGCGCACAATGGGCGCGTCCGGCACGCCCCGCCCGGCCGTATCAAGAAAGAGGAACAGGCTATCGTCAACCGTGAACCGGTCCGGTTCGGTCACCGCTGGCAGGTCCATCAGGGTGCGCGGATCCGTAAAGACGCCAGTCAACGCGGCCGCGACGGCGGTCTCGGGGCTGACCAGGAAGACCTGCGCCGACTGCGTGCCGGTGCGCCCCTCGAAATTGCGGTTGCTGGTGCGCAGGCTGACGGCGTCCGTACCGGGTGACATGTGGTTGCCGATGCAGAAGCCGCAGGCGTTCTCGAGAATCCGCACGCCCGCCGCGACCAGGTCGGTCAGCAGCCCCTCCTGCGCCAGCATCAGCACCACCTGCCGCGAGCCGGGCGCCACGCCGACCTCGACATCCGGGTGAACGTGTTTGCCCCGCAACAGCAGCGCGGCCGTCTTCAGGTCGCGGTAGGACGAGTTGGTGCACGAGCCGATCAGCACCTGGTTGACCTTGCGGCCAGCCAGTGATACCACGCTGGAGATGTTGCCGGGCGAGTGCGGGCAGGCCGCCAGAGGCTCCAGATCGGCTAGATCCAGGTCGAGCACGCGCTCGTAGCTGGCTCCGGGCTCGGCCTCCAGGGCCACCCAGTCCTGTTCGCGCCCCTGAGCCTTGAGAAACCGGCGCGTGACCGCATCGCTGGGAAAGACGGACGTGGTGACGCCCAGTTCGGCGCCCATGTTGGCGATCGTGGCGCGCGCCGGCACGTCAAGTGTGGCCACACCGGGTCCGCCATACTCCAGCACGCGGCCGACGTTGCCATGCGTGCCGTAGACGGAGAGCACCTTGAGAATCGCGTCCTTGGCCGAAACGCCCGGCTTCAGCTCACCCGCCAGGCGCACAAGCGTAACCTTCGGACAGGTCAGGTAGAACGGCCCGCCGCCCATGGCCACGGCCACATCGATGCCTCCGGCGCCGATGGCCAGCATGCCGAGACCGCCGCCTGTCGGCGTATGCGAATCGCTGCCGAGAAGCGTTTTTCCGGGTTGACCGAACCGCTCCAGGTGAAGCTGGTGGCAGATGCCGTTGCCCGGCCGCGAGAAGACAACGCCGTATCGTCTGGCGACACTGCGCAGGTAGGCGTGATCGTCGGCGTTTTCGTAGCCCACCTGGATCGTGTTGTGATCGACGTAGCTGACCGCACGTTCGGCCTTGGCACGCGCCAACCCCATGCTCTCGAACTGCAGGTACGCCATCGTGCCCGTGGCATCCTGCGTCAGCGTCTGATCGATGCGGATGGCCAGTTCATGGCCTGCTACCAACTCGCCCGACACCCGGTGCGCCGCCAGAATCTGCTCGACAATATTCTTCGCCATGGGGTTCCCTCGAGACGACGCGCAGCCGCGGGTCCGCCTACTCCTTGATCAACTCGGGCACGATCCGCCGCGCATCAGCCTGGGCGTCGGGATAGAGCTCGATGGCCTTGGCGACCAGCTTCCCGGCCAGTTCCTGCACGGGAACGCTCGCCTTCACGAACGTCGCGCAATAGAGCGCCCCGTTGATGGACTGCCGCACGCGCTCGCGCAGTCTCAGTTCGCGCGCCTGACGTTCATCCCCCAGGAAGGTGTTGATGAACAGCACCATGCGTACGTCGCCCACCTCGGCCCAGTCGACATCCTTGCCTCCGACCGTCAGACTGCGGGCATCGGCAGCCTGCACCGTCCAACCCTCAGTCGGATGCCTGTACCCGACAACCCTGCCGACGAGAAAGACGTGCAGTTCCGCCAGCCGCTCGACCCGTTCCTGCGCGACCTCCAACGCCTTGCGTCCTTCTTCGCTCTTCAGTTCGTCAACCAGGCGGCCCAGCGCGCGGCGCGCCTCCTTGAACTCGAATTTGTGCAGCAACGCCACATTCTCGCCTTCACAATCGCGTACCTTGGCAACGTCGGCCTCGACGGCCGCCTTGCGCTCGGCCTCCTTGCGCTCGGCCTCCTCCTTGGCCAGACGCTCATCCTCAATCCGCTTGCGTTCCTTCTCGCGCTGCTGCTGGTCGGCCTGCGCCGAGGCCGCCTGGCGGCGGACGACATCACGAGACGCGGTCAGCTTCTCCAGACTGCGGTCGGCCTGGGTCAACCCCGGCGCGGCCTCGATCTCGAGCGTGCGCCGCTGCAGGTCAGCCAGCGCCGCCTGCAGTGCCGCCACGCTGTTGGTGCCGACGTCCGCCGCGCGGGCCGCCTCAACGACCGCCGCAACCTGCGTGCTGATTCCGCTGGCCGCCGCCTGCAACACGGACAGCTCCGCGTACATCGCGCGGGCGCTCGTAACAACGGGCGGCTGATCCTGCGCCGCCCCCGCGTCGCCGGCTGTCAGCGATGCCCGAACATCCTCGCCCAGGGCATCCGCCACGAGCTTGGCCGCCTCGTCGACAATCACCGTCCCCTTCGCCACGCGGTCGGTCATGGCGACCGACAGCGTCTCGACCTTGGCCACAACCCCGCGGATGGCCTTCATGGCATCATTGCGCGTACCTTCGGTCTGACTGGCGACAGCCTGCACCTGACGCTCCCGCGCCGCCTTGGCCATGATCAGCCCGACCACCGTGCCAACGGCCGCGAGCACCAGGAGTCCGATCGTCACCAGGAGAATCAGCGTCCAGTTGTGCCCACGCTCCTCCTCCGACGACTCGGCATCGCCGTTCGTGGCCGGCGTCGGCCCGTTGCGAACGGCCTCCGCCATGGCACCCTTCTGCAGGACGATCCCCTTTGGGCGGCCCGACGGCGCGGGGGCCGACGGCGCCTTGCCGGGCGGAACCGCCACCTTACCGATCGGCACGCCCGCCGTAACGGAGCCAACATTGCCCGTGGCCACGGCTCCGGTCACGCTCCCGGTCACGCTCCCGGTCACGTTTCCAGTCACATGCCCGGTCGTAACACCTGCGCCGCCCTTGCGCTTCAGCAGCACCTTCTTGCTGACGGCAATCTGTCCCGGACCGGCACGTTTCACGAACTGCCGCATGTCGCTCAGCAACGAGTCATACGTCGGATAGCGCCGCGCCGGCTCCAGGTACAACATGCGGTCGATGATGGCCGTGACCTCGGGGCTGATATCCCTCCGGAGTTCGGCCAGCGGCTTGGGCGGCCCGGCAAAACGCGCCTTGACCACGGCCACGGCATCGGGGCCGTCGAACGGCGGGACACCGGTTAGCGCGTGGTAGAGCGTGCCGCCCAGACTGTAGATGTCGGCCCGATGATCGGCCTTCTGGCGGCGCACCTTCTCGGGCGCAATGTAGTAGGGCGTGCCCCAGATCTCGTTGGACTTGCCGCCGGACATGGATGCGATGCCGAAGTCGACCAGTTTCGACTCGCCGGTGTCGCTGATCAGGATGTTCTCGGGCTTGATGTCCCCGTGGATCAGGCCTTCCTCGCTGGCGCGCTTGAGTCCGTCGGCCACCTCGGCGCCCACACGCATAACCAGTGCCTGGTCAAGTTGCGGCGTGACCGCCATCAGCTTATCGAGTCCGCCGCCGGGCACCAACTCCATCACGATGTAGGGCTGTCCCTTTTCCTGGCCAAAAGAGTAGATCTGCGCGATGTGCGGGTGGTTGATGCGCGCCGCCGCCTGGGCCTCGCGCAGAAACGTCTCCACGAACTTGCGGTCATCGCCGAGGCTCTTGAGCATGACCTTGATGGCGACGTCGCGGTTCAGCACCTGGTCGTGGGCCCAGTAGACGCCGCCCATGCCGCCCGTACCGATCAGGTGCATGAGCAGGAAGTGTCCCAGGCGCGCCGGAACCTGCATCTCGTTGCCGCACTGCGGACACACGATCTGGGAGAAGACCGGCAGTCCCGCCGTTTCCATCGTGCAACGACACTTGCTGCAGGTCGTCTGCTGCACGGGATCGGTCAGAATCTGTACGCTGGCACCGTCGCTCATGTGCAAATTGCCTTGCCGGAACAAATAGAAAGAGTCGTATACTAGAAGCCGTTCCCCGAATTGTCGACCCAAAACCCAAAAGGCACCGCATGCATTCGGACCTCCTCCACCTGGGCCCCTTCACTCTGCGTGCCTTCGGACTGCTGATGGCGCTGGGCTTCCTCGCCGCCGGCTATGCGGCCATGCGGTTGGCCCGCGGCACACACCGCAACGCCGACTACCTTTCGACGCTGGTCGTCTGGCTCATGCTGGCCGGCGTGGTGGGTGCCCGCCTGGCCTACATCGCCGAACACTGGTCAACTGAGTTCGCCGGCCAGCCAGGCGCCCTCTTCCGGATCGACCAGGGCGGTCTGATGTTCTATGGCGGCATGGCCGGCGCCGGACTGGCGCTGGCCCTCTTCGCGCGTCTGCGGCGCGAACGCTTCCTCGCTCTGACCGACCTCCTGCTGACAGTCCTGCCGCTGGGGCACGCCTTCGGCCGGCTGGGCTGCTTCATGCACGGCTGCTGCCACGGCCGGGTTACCGATGGCCCGCTGGGCATCACCTTCCCGCGCTTCTCGCCCGCGTGGGTCCTGCATGTTCAGGAAGGCCGGCTGCCGGATTCAGCACCCCGCAGCCTGCCGGTGCTTCCAACCCAGTTGTTCGAGGCTGGCGCAAACCTGGTGCTCTTCGCGGTTCTGACCTGGCTCTACCGGCGGCGCCGCAACCGCGTCGGCCTGACGACCGCCGCCTACCTGATGGGATACGCCGTCATCCGGTTCGCCGTGGAATCCCTGCGTGGCGACCAGCGACAGGCCGTCGGCCCCCTTTCCATCAGTCAGGCCATCAGCTTGGCGGTTTTTGTGCTAGGATTGGCCATCTTGGGGGTGAGTCGCCGGGCGGCCGCCACGCAGACGAGATAGCCCGGGGCTCTTCCGATGGAACGTGGGTCTGGAGATCAGGGGCTTTTGACTCGGGGGCCGAACCGCAGAATATCGAATAACGAATGTCCAATGTCGAGGGACGCGCCGGCGCAGCAGCGGCGGCCCCTTCGACATTCTGCGGTTGGGTGTTCGATATTCTGCGGTTCCCCTGCGCGATCCAACGGACCGCAGGCCGGCGGCGGGACTGAACCCTGAGACCCTGAACCCTTGGTTCCCAGCCCAGCAAGGATGACACGACGATGCACGACCAACTGCCTCCCGCCCCCCGGGCGCCGGGCCTTGACGCCACCTGCCACACCCTGACCGTGCCGTCCGACGCGTCAGGCGTCAGGCTGGATGTCTGGCTTGCCGAGTCCCTGCCCGATCTCTCTCGCGCGCGCCTGCAGGCGCTGATGCGCGAGGGCCAGGTCACCGTGGACGGACAACCGGCCAAACCCAGCAACCGCGCACAAGCCGGTCGCCAGGTGACCGTGCACGTGCCGGCGCCCATATCGGCCATCCCCCAACCCGAAGCCATGGCATTGAACATCGTCTTCGAGGATGCGGACATCGTGGTGTTGAACAAGCCCGCCGGTCTGGTCGTACACCCGGCTCCCGGGCACGGCACCGGCACACTCGTCAACGGGTTGCTGCACCATTGCGACGACCTGGCCGGCATCGGAGGCGTCGAGCGCCCCGGCATCGTACACCGGCTTGACAAGGACACGTCGGGCCTGATGGTCGTGGCCAAGCACGACGCGGCCATGGCGGCGTTGGTACGCCAGTTCCAGGAAGGCGGCGTCCGCAAGGAGTACCTGGCCCTCGTGCACGGCGCGCCCGCGAAGGACGAGGGGACGATCAACGCCCCGATCGGCCGGCACACGCGCGACCGCCAACGCATGGCGGTCGTGCCGGAACGCGGCAAACTGGCCGTGACGCATTACAGCGTGGTCGCGCGCTTCGCCGCCACGTGCCTGATCCGGGCGCGCATCGAAACCGGCCGCACGCACCAGATCCGCGTCCACCTGGCGCACATCGGGTTGCCGATCATCGGCGACCCCGTCTACGGCCGCGCCCCGCGCGACCGGCTGCTGACGGACTGCCCGGCGCGCCAGATGCTGCACGCCGAGCGCCTCGCCTTCGCCCATCCGATCAGCGGTGTGGCGCTCGACTTCAAACGCCCGCCGCCGGCGGACATGCGGCGCCTGCTGACGCGCCTGCGTCGTGAGCCGGCTTGACTTGCACCGGCGTCCCCCGTCAATATCGCCCCATGTCCGAATGGACCGAGACAATCGACGCCCTGATCGGCTACCTGCGCTATCGGCAGGAGTGCGGGGAACGCAGCATCGAGATGGACCCCGCCGTGCTGGCCATCCTCACGGCCCTGCCGACGGCCCCGCGACCGGGCGCGGCAACAGCGCATGCCGTGTCGACCCCGCCCGCCGCCGCACGACCGGCGGCGGCCACGCCGCCGCACGCCACTCCGCCGACCCCGAACCTGCCCAAGCCAACCGGCGACTCGCTGGAGGCGCGCGAGGCCGGACTGGCGGCGATTGCGGCCACGGTTGCTGCCTGCCAGCGCTGTGCGCTCGGGCAGACGCGCATGCGAGTCGAACCCGGCCATGGCAACCCCTGCGCACCTGAGATCATGTTTGTCGGCGAAGCCCCGGGAGCAGGCGAGGACGCGCAGACTTCCGCCGACCCCGACGCGGCCGAACAGCTTCTGACCAAGATGATCGCCGCCATGGGGTTCACGCGCGATCAGGTGTTCATCGCCCACGTCTGCAAGTGCCGCCTCGCGAAACACCGCGCGCCCACGGCTGACGAGATGCAGGCCTGTCTGCCCTACCTGCGCGCACAACTGGCCATCATCCGTCCCAAGACCATCGTGGCGTTGGGGGCTGTGGCCGTGAAGGGCCTGCTGGACACGCAGGCCGGCATCTCGCGTCTGCGCGGGCAGTGGACGCGCTACGGCGATGTGCCGCTCATGCCCACGTTCCACCCGGCCTACCTGCTGCGCTACCCCACGGCCAAGAAGAACTCGTGGGAGGATCTCAAGGCCGTGCTGAAGCACCTCGGCCGTCAGGCGCCAGCCCGGACGCCGGCCGCGCCGGCCTGAGGGCTCACTTCTTCAGTGCATGGAACCCGCCCACGCTCCAGACGATCAGGGCGATCAGTCCCAATAGCACCATCAGTATCAGTCCGCCACAGCCACCGCCCTTGGCCGCGCCCTGTCCGAAATGGCTGCCCCGCGAACGTCCGCCCCGCCGGAACGAACGCTGCCCCCCACCCGATTTTCCTGTGTGCGTGTGTCCCATCTCCCCCCTCAATCTGCCCCGTCAGTCGCCAGACCTCCGTCGGCTCGCTCGTTCATATCCTAAGGCGGGCTGCCGTCGGCAACCCACATGCACAGTGCGGACGATACACGGAGAGGGGCGCGAGGGCAAGATGCGGGATGGGGACCCTGATGTACGGCTAAGCGATTGGGGCGGCGGGCGGGAAGCGCGCGGATGAGCG
>CAYQJG010000050.1:0-29820 GCA_964417715.1 uncultured Lentisphaerales bacterium
TGCCTATGAGCGCATCTCTCCTGCCGCCTAACCTACTTCTATGTCGTGCACCCCCCGTGCATTCTGGCATTGCCTTCATCACCCAATGCGGTATGCTTACGGGAACGATATTTGGATAGCGGACGGCGACCGGGGGCACCATGCTGAAGAGCGTCAATGATCAGGTCTGGGCATTTGACTGCGAGTGGGCGCCCGACCCCCAGGCCGGCCGGCTGCTGTACGGGTTGCCGCCTGCCACCCCGGACCGCAAGGCGGTGGAAGTCATGTGGCTCAAGGGTGGCGCCACGCCCGAGGACCCCGCCCCGTTTCTCAAGATGATCCTGTGCCGCGTCGTCTCGATCGCCGCGGTCTGCCGCCGTGTCCGCGGCGACGAGATCAAGCTGGACTTGCTCTGGCTGCCGCGCGACCCCGCCGACGCCAGCCAGCAGACCGAGAAGAGCGTGATCGGGACCTTCCTGCAGGCGATCGGCCGTCACAAGCCGCAACTTGTCGGCTTCAACTCGCGCGGCGCCGATCTCAAGATCCTGGTCCAGCGCGCCGTGGCCGCCGGCCTCAGCGCACCCGACTTCTGCCGCCGCCCCGACAAGCCCTGGGAAGGCGTCGACTACTTCGCGCGCGACAACGAGAGCCACATCGACCTGATGGACATCCTCAGCGGCTGGGGCGAGAAGCGCGGCGTGTCGCTCAACGAGATCGCCACCGTCTCGGGCATACCGGGCAAGTTCGGCACCGAAGGCGAACAGGTGGCCGGACTCTGGCTCGACGGCAAGCTCGCGGAGATCGTCCAGTACAACTGCTTCGACGCGCTCACGACCTACCTGGTCTGGCTGCGCCTGGCGCACTTCGCGGGCAAATTCAGCGACGCGCAGTACGAGGACGAACAGCAACTCGTGCGCGATCTGCTGATGGAACTGGCGGAGAAGCCGGAAACCGCGTTTCTGGAAAGCTACTTCGACGAGTGGGAACGGCTGCAGCAGGCTTCGGGGCAGGTGTAGATACCGGGAGGTTATACATGGAAAACCGCGCGCAGATCGCGAAGCTGATCGATCATGCCTTGCTGATGCCGAACCTGACCGACGCCGAACTCGACGCCGGTTGCCGGCAGGCGGCCGCCTGGCAGGTGGCCAGCGTCTGCATCCTGCCCCACTGGGTCAAGGGCTGCGCGCAGATCCTGGCCGGCAGCAACGTCGCGCCCAGCACGGTGATCGGCTTTCCGCATGGCGCGCACATGCCCGTCGTCAAGGCGGCCGAGGCGCGCCGGGCGCTGGATGACGGTGCGACCGAGTTGGACATGGTGGTGAACATCGCCAAGGCGGTCAGCAATGACTGGCGCTTCGTCCACGACGACATCCATGCCGTGCTGAACGAAGCGCGCGAACAGGCCGCGAAACTCAAGGTCATCTTCGAGACCTGCTACCTGACCGAGGCGCAGAAGCTGAAGCTCTGCGAGATCTGCACGGAGCTGGCCGTGGACTGGGTCAAGACCTCAACCGGCTTCGGGCCCGCCGGCGCGACACCCGAGGACGTGCGCCTGATGCGCGCCAACTGTCCGCCGACCGTGCAGGTGAAGGCCTCGGGCGGCATCCGCGACCTGGCGGCGGTCGTTCGTTTCCGTGACCTGGGGTGCAGCCGCATCGGCTGCTCGCGCACGGGTGCAATCCTGGATGCGTGCGGCTGAGGCTGGTCACTTCGCGGGCGGCATCTCCAACACGCGCAACGCGTCCGGTCCGAGCACGAAAATCACGTCGTCGCCCCGCAGCATGGCGAAGCGGCCGTTTGCACCGGCCGGACGGCCCACCAGCAGCACCTTGCGCAGGGCATCATCGGCCGAGACGACGACCGTGGCTTCCAGCCAGGGCTCACGCATGCCAAAAGCGGCCGGGTCGCGCGCACCGGCTCCAAGTCTCTCGGTCCGGTCAGCCCGACAGGCCCCCAGCAGCCCCAGCCAGGCCGCAATCGCCGCGGCATCGGGTTCGCGCCCGTCGGCGGCCTGCCAGCCCTCGCCGGTCGCCGCGCGCTGCACGTCCCAACTCTCATTGCCGCGGCGCACGATCAGCCGGCGGACCGTCACGGCCGGAAGCGACAACACGGTACGGTCAACCAGTTCCAGCACGCCTTCGGGCGAGAACAGCGCAGGCGGCAGGTTGGTGGCCGCCACGACGAACACGGCCGGCGCGTTCGTGAACACAATGTTGACGCACCCGGTCTCGACCAACGACGGGGTCACCGAGAAACGCCACCCGGCCGGACCGGCCGTCACCTCGACCGAATAGGCCGGTTCGGTGCCGGCGGCGACCGCCGCGGCATCGGCGTCCAGCACACGCTCGGCCCGCAGATCGGCCAGCGCCACGGCCAGCCGGTCGGCCGCGACCGCATCCGCGCGTCCCTGCACAGGCGTAGTCAGGTTCCAGCCGTGGCCGTTGGCGCGCACCAGCGTCACCGTCTGGTCGGCGGTCTGCAGCATCAGCCGCGTGATCTCGTCGGCCTTCACCGACATCAGGCGCTTGTCGCGCAATTCGGCGGGCGAGACGAGCAGCCCGGTCAGGACGGCGTTCGTCACGGCCACGACGCTGGCGTCGCCCGGCGCCAGCGCATAGACCCACCCGGACGCACCATCAACCGGACGGCCGAAACGCAGCCGCACGCCAACGGGGTTACCGCTTTCCCACAGTTGAACCTGCACGCCGCTGTCGCCATCGAGGCCGTAGTAAGCCAGCCGCGTGCGGATGCCCCCCGTCACACCGTTGGTTCCGCTCGGCCAGACGAAGCGCTCGATGCGCGCGCCGCGCAACGCGTCAAGGGCGCGCCCCACGACGGCTGGGTTGGCGCGTGCGCTGACGGGTTGCGCCATCTGCCAGTCGTCGCCATCGCGCACGAGCTTCACGAACGGCATCCCGGGCCGGCGCAGTTCGATCGCCGTCACGCGGCTCTGCGTCTCGCGCCACAGCGTACGCTCGCGCATCTGGTCGAGCGAATCCGGCACCGCGGCGAACACGTCCTGGTCGGTCACCAGGACCGATTCTTCGGCCTGATCGGAACATACGTAGACTTCGCGGCCGGACGGCAGGCAGGCACCAAACTGGAGTTCGACGCGCCGGTTGGCGCTGCGCGCCACGATCCGGGCCACGGGAGGTGCCAGCCCCAGGTCACCCAGCCCCAGCGCGCGGCGCCCAAGCTCGTCCATCGACAGCCGTTCGCGCACCGGCGCGCGCTCCAATGCGTCGAGCAGGCGCAGCACGGCCACCGGGTCGGCCCCGGCCGCGAACGGCTGGCACACGTCCCAGGCGGCGCCGGTCCGACGCAGTTCGAGGCGTTGACCGCCGCGCTCAACGATCAGGGAATCGACATCCGCGAGACCGCCGGGGACCAGCCGTGCCGCCGATCCATCGGGCGCCGTCTGGATCGCAGCCCGCCGCCCAAAAAGATGCAGCAGCAGGATGCACGCACCTGTCGCCAGCAGCATCATCACGGTTGTTCGCAAACGCAACACGCTAGCGCTCCCCTGCCCGTCGCACGGCCACCACCAGCAACCCGAACACCAGGACCACCACCGGCAGACCCACGACCAGTGCCCCGGCGAAGATCAGCCAGCCGCGATGGTCGAAGCCTGTGGCCAGCACCGCGGTGCCGCCGATCGAGGGCGCCGTGGCCGTGTCGATGCCCGCCAGCCAGTTCAGTACATTGAGGAAGAAGTCGCGGTTGGCGCCCGAGCGCGCCCCCAACAGGCCGTTGGCCGCAAACGCGGCCTCGCCGAACACGGCGATTCGTGTCGGACGGAAGGCGACGTCGACGGCCGCGCCGCCGCCACGCTCGGCCACCGCCGCCACCGCCACGGGGCCAGGCAGGTCGCGCGCGGCGTCAAAACGGTACGGCGGTGCCGGCGTGGCTTCGGCCCAGCCATCCGGCTCGGTCAGCGCCAGCAGCGTCACGCGCGTGCGGTCCACGCCATTGGTATCGACGCGCGCGGCCGCCGCAATGCAGCGCGGCGCCGCGAAGACGGTGGCCGTGTTCACGAAATTGCGCGTGGCGGCGTGGTCGCCATAGCTGACGATCACCGCGTCCTGGCCGAACAGTGTGCGCGGCGTAACGGCCGCGAAGGGCGTCACCTTGACACCCCAGCGTTCCAGGATCGGCTCAAGCCCTGTCTCGCCGTCCGGCGGAGCCATGAAGAACAGGCGTCCGCCCCGGCTCAGGAACTCCTCGATCGCGCCCCGCTCATCGGCCGCCAGCGCACGCCGCGGCCCGGCGACGACCAGCACATCGGCATCGGCCGGCACGCGGTGCGTTTCCCAGAACGCGAGGGCATGCAGGTCGTACCCCTCGCGCCGGATTTCGCGCGCCGCATCGGACGCGCCCGTCAGCGGGTCGTAGTCATCGATCGCCATCTCGCCATGTCCGGTCAGCCAGTAGACCGTCGGCGGGGCGGCGCGCCCGAGCTGCGCGATGGCCGCCGCGCAGACGGATTCGCCCGAGAAACGCGCGGCCCCCGTGCGTTTGCCCAGGGCCGACGGGTGCGTCAGCAGGTCGTCGACCGGGATGACCATCCGGCGGCCGCGGCTTGCGAAGACCAGCGCGTTGGCTGGCGTGTCCAGGTGGGCCAGCCGCGTCGCCTCGGCCAGATCACGGCGCGGATCGACGAGCACGATCTCGAGCGCGGCGCCGCCGGCGCTGGCGGACGCCGCGCGCAGGCCCTTGAGCAGACGGACGACGGGGCGCAGCAGCGCGTGGTTGCGCTCCACGTAGCAGGTCACACGCAGCGTGCCCTCGGTCCGGGAGAGCACGTCGCGGGTGCGCGCCGACACATGCGGCGTGCCGACCAGCGGCAGTTCGAAGGAGAGTTCGAGCCGGATGGCGAGCAGGCCGACGAGCACAGCCAGCGCAACGGCCAGCACGCTCGCGACGAGGCTGTTGGCGCGCGCCCAGGCGCGGCGTGTGCCGCGTCCGCCGGGTCGATACGTGCGTGGTTCGGTGGGTGGCATGATCAGCGCGTCCGGAAATGGCGGGTTTCAAGCAGGCGGATGGCCAGGAACAGCAGACACGCCGTCGCCGCCACGTGGCAGACCAGCGGGGCTAGCGCGAAAAACCCGGAGGCCATGTCGGCTGCCAGCCGGGGCGGCGGGAGGCCGGCGGCCGACAGCGTCGCCAGCGGCGGCCAGAAACGCCCGGCCGATGCCAGCACATTGGGAAGTGCGGCCGCGGCCAGCAGCGTCAGCGCCGCGGCCAGAACCTGCTGGCGGCAGACAAGCGAAAAGAGAATGCCCACGGCCGTCCAGAGCGCGGCCTGCAGCAGCAGCGCCAGACAACCGGCCGCCAGCGGCACGAGCGACACCCCATCGGCCAGCGCGGGCGCCAGGTGCGGCAGCAGCAGCAGCGGGCCGACCAGCGCCAGCAACAGGCCGGCGCCGACGCTGGTCAGCGCGGCGGCATACTTGGCGAAGACGACCTCGCGTTCGCGCACCGGCGCCGTCAACAGGGTCTCGAGCGTGCCGGCGGCCCGTTCGGCGGCGAAAGACCGCATCGTCGCCGCGGCGCACAACAGCGGCAGCCAGACGGCCTGCACCTGGGCCCAGAGGACCGCCAACGGCAGGAACCCGCCCTCGCCGTTCCTCACAGCCAGCACGAGCGACCAACCGGACCCCGCCAGCCAGACGGCCAGCATGACATGGCCCGTCAGCGCGCCGAAGGTCGCGCGCACCTCGCGTCGCCAGAGGATGCGGACCGCGCTCATGCGGCACCCCCGGCCGCCATGCATGCGGCATCGGGCGCGAGTTCGCCGGTCAGCACGCGTCCCAGGATCTCGGCCGCGCGGCCGCCGGGAAAGTCCGTCACCCGCCGCGTCAGAACCAGCCGTCCCTCGCGCAACACGACAAAGCGCGTGCAGAGCTCGACCAGGTCGGCCAGACCGTGGCCGCTAACGATGACGGCCGCACGGACCGAGGCCGCCACGATCGACTGGCGGATGTGCCGCCCATGCGCCAGGTCCAGCCCGGCCAGGGGGTCATCCAGCAGCAGGATACGCGGGTGCGCAAGGAGCGTCTCAGCCAGGCCGGTGCGACGGCGCAACCCGCTCGATAGCGTGCCGATCGGCTGGCGCACCACCTCGCCCAGCCCGCATTCGGTCACCACCTCGCGTACGCGCCGGCGCGACCGCCGCACGGACAGGCCGCGCAGCCGGGCGCGAAACAGCAGGTAATCGCCGACACGCATCTCATCGTAGAGAGGGCAGCGTTCGGGCAGGTACCCGGTGACGCGGCGGATATCCAGCCCCTGTTCAAAGGTGCTGCGCCCGTCCAAAGCCACGTCGCCCGACGTGGGCTCGAGATAGCCGGCCAGCACACGTAACAGGGTCGTCTTACCGGCGCCGTTGGACCCAAGCAGCCCGACGATCTCGCCCGGGGCGACGTCAAAGGAGACATCGTCAAGCGCGATACGTCGGCCGAAGCGGCGACCAAGCTGGTGGATCTCAAGCATGTCAGGGCGGATTCGGCTGCCATTATGACCGACAAGGGGCTGTTGGATCAAGCTGCTCTGACTCGATCATCCGGACCGCCCAGCGAGACCATTTCGACCGGGTTGACAACTCCGACAGGGACATGGTACAACTCACCCGCTTTTGGGCCCTCAGACTTCGGGGGTATAGCTCAGTTGGTAGAGCGCTTGAATGGCATTCAAGAGGTCACCGGTTCGAACCCGGTTACCTCCACCAGTCAGTTGGCCCAAAGCCCCGTCCGCGACCGGCACTCATTTCAGCAGTTGCCGAAGTTCCGCTTCGGTCATGAGCGGTCCCGGTGCCGCCGGTTCGTCGCCCTTCTTCTTCCGCTCCTCGACGCGCACGCCGACCCGGCTTGTCCCGTCCTTCTGTGAGTACACATCCAGCGACAGAATACGTACGGTCGACGGCGATGCAGCGGCCGTCTCCACAAAGGTCAGGTACCGTCCCCGGGGCGCATAGGAGTGCATGATCTCGGCGACCGGACAGGTCTTGTAGAGCTCGGCGAGTTTGATGCCCTCGGCGGCGGACGACGTCTGCGTGCGCAGGGCCACAAGCGCGGCGAACGACGGATACTTGCCCACGTAGTACGCCCGGATGCGCGACTCGACCTCCGCGCCCGGCTTCGCGGTCACGACTTCGACCTTCTGACAACCGGCCAACCCCACCATCAGGAGCGCCATCAGGATTCTTTTCATGGTCATCCTACGTCGGTTACGAGCCCAGACGCTCTGCCGGACACACCGGTGCCAGGCCCTTCCAGCGTCAACTGTATGATGACTCTAGCACCACGCACGCGGTTCTGGCAACACCAGCCCGTGCGGGTGCGGTTGCAGCTGGCGCGCGCGACATGCGTCGCGAATGACGACGACACAACGCTCCGAAGAGGGAACCGCAGATTGCCGAATGTCGAAGGGGCCGCGGGCATCGACGGGAGGCCCTTCGGTGTTCTGCGGATCACCACCATCCCACCATCACCTGCCACAGACGTGACTTCTCGCCTTCGACATTCTGCGGTTTCTTGTTCGATATTCTGCGGTTTCCCACCAGTTCGCCCAATGCTTCTCCCGCAGACTCGCGTCCCGTTGGGACGGCCTGCCGTCCCTCACGGGAGGCGCCGAGGCGCAGAGGTTCCGCCTCCGCCCTCCAACCACGCACCTGCCGCCGACTCGTCCACCTGCCCTCGACTCGCTCGCCGAAGACCATGTACCCCTGCGACGTCCGCGCTCCGAACCACGGGCCGTCAAAGGACGACCCGAACACTACCACCGACTCAACAGAGCCCGTCACGACATGGGCAATCTACCCCACCGCAATTGCCCGAATGGACGACCTTAACTAAGCGCCATTCCGACCTGACCCCCATTACACCTTGGAACGACCGCAAACCGTTCTACTGCCGCTGGTGGATCGCTTGGTTGGCGTTCTCAGTGATCGCCGTAATGTGTGCGACACTGCGCTATCAAGATCGCGTCGTCCACAATCTTGTAGACCAATCGGTCCTTCTCATTAATGCGGCGACTCCAATAACCGGACAGCCCCCTCAACAACTCGGGATTCCCGATCCCATGGCGTCCATTCCGCTCGATATCCTGCAGGAGAGCGTTGATACGCTTCAAAGTCTTCTTGTCCTGCGTCTGCCAATGGAGATAGTCGGCCCAGCCATCGTCCGAGAAGACCTTGTTCATGGCTAGACCTCGGTAAGTGCGTGCGCTTTTCCGTTGCCCGACTCCAATTGCCGGACAGATTTCTTGAGGACCTTCTGGTTGGCAGCAGCGTAGAAGGGATCATCGGCGACGATGTCAAAAGGGATTGCCTGCCGGATGAGAACCTGCCGCAGAAACATCCTGACCGCCGTTGTGGTGTCCAAGCCTGCCGCCGTAAAGAAGCGGTCGGCCTTCTTCTTGAGTTCGTGGTCCAGACGTACTTGAAGTGTCGCCGTGCTCATACCGAGTCCTTCCAATTGGTTGCGGCTGAAACGTACTACAATTGTAATGCTATTGCAATCCTATTCATGATCCTGGCCATCCGTCGCCAACATGATCTTAGCCGGTCACAATGGCATCCTGTGCGGCGTGTCCGGGAGCAATGCGGATCTGCGGCATTTGCCGCGGTTAGCAATGGGTGAATGAGCGTTACCGGGTCACGCGTTGGGAAAGCACCCACTTGTTCTTGACCTGAAGCACGCGATGTGTCGATGTAGTCCATGTTCCGTTGACGAACGCATATTGAGCGCCGGTACAAAGGTCGACCGTTCTCCGCCGTCTATGACTTTCTGACGGTTTGTAGCAGGGCAATCCCCGGTGCAGGCAACGCGCATGAGACACGCGTCACGTCGTCACCGTCCTCCACGTGAAAGGCGGTTGTGTCGCGCAACTCGTTTCGTTCACGAAGGGCTGCAAGCACGTCGGCCTTCAGGTACTTCGGCGAGCCCATCTCACGCCAGTCGCTGATAATGTTGTTCTCGTTTTCCGAGAGAACAGTCAGGGAGCGGACACGGGTGCCGCGCGGGAGTTCCATGCAGACATCGAGCGTGCGGGGTTGTGTCGTGTCGGAGCTGTCGTGGCTGTACACGAGCACATCGGCGGCGCCGTCGCCTGAGCGCGTCGCCACCGCGTTTGTCATCAGGTCAAGCCCCTCGCCGGAGACCGGGACTCGCTCGCATCCCATGCGCCCGAGAAGCTGGAATGCCTGATAGCTGGGCTTGCGCAACCCTTGCAGACTGAGCAGGCCGTAGTTGCCATGAAAGGCGCTGCCGCCGTAGCCCACCTGATCGTAGATGTCGCTGAGACACCAATAGGCGAAATAGTCGCCCAATTGAGACACCTCGGCCATCGTCTTGACAATGAACGCTGCTTCGTTGGCCGTTTCACGGAGCGGTTCGCACGGATACCACGAGCGCCCCCACTCATTCCAGTGTACTTCACCCTTGAAGCCGAGACTATCGAGCAGTTTGCGGGTGCCGCGGATAACGCCGGACGCGAAATGCGGTGACTTGGAGATGCGGTCTTCCTGCGGTCCATCGAAGGGCGAGAGCGGCTGGCTGTCGCTGTCGTTGTTGTAGATGTGGCCAATGATGTACTCGGGTTCGAGGCCGTTGTCGCGGCAGAACGTGATGAACTCGGGAATCCACTCGGCACGCGCGGTCGAGGGGCCGCCGATCTTGAGCAGCGGATCCACTTCCTTGATCGTGCGCGCCGTCTCCAGATACAGTTTGAAAAAGTCGGCCTGGTCGCCTTCGAAGAACCCGTTTTGCAGATTGGGCTCGTTCCAGACCTCGAAGTAGAAGTTGCGGACGACCGCGAGGCCGAAGTGATCCACCAGATGGCGCACGAGACTGCGGACCAGCGCGCGCCAGGCGGGCCAGTCCGTGGGCAGGCTGATCCGCGCGCGCGTCTCGAAGACAGTGCGCTCACCCGCCGCGAGAGCACCGGGCATAAAGCAGGTGGTGATCATCGGGTTCACACCGAGCGCCAGCAGCCGCTCGATGATGTACGTGTCGATCTGCCAGTTCGGTTCCGTGTGCCCGGGTTCTTTCGACCGCCAACGGGCCGGGTCGCGGGTCAGCACGCGCAGTTCGTCATCGAACATGCCGACCGCGCGGACATGGCGTGCGCCGAGCTCGCGATGCGCGAGCGCCAACTGCTCCTGCACGTCCGCGCGCACGAACCATCTGAACTGGTCGACATTGACAAGGCCCTCCCACGTGTGGCGGAAGGGGGTCGGGGTGGCAGCAAAATCGGGTCTGATGATCATAATGTTTCAATTAGTTGCAGGGGTCATAGGGGTCTGTAGTAACAGTTTAGCCCAATCCAGGCGGTAGGCAGACGCGGCGCGTCTATGGAGTCCCACGCGGCGGCGTAAACGCGATCTGCGTGTTCCACACCACCGTGTCGCCCGGAGCGAGGTCGATGTCCGTGAAGGGCTCCGGACAGAGGATGCGCTGGTTCGCATACACGCGGAAATCGCAAAGCGGACGGTCGGTCGCGAAAGAGACGGCCGCGCCGCTCGGAACGTGCCGCACGGTCACGCGGTTCTGTTCCGGGGCAGAGCTGAAACCGCCGAGGCTGATCCAGAACGTGCGCTCGAGTTGCTCCGGCACGAACCCCAGCGTCTGCCCCTCAATGATGCCCGCGGCTGGGACCTGTTCCGGCTTGACGGCGTGCGGCACGAAGGACCACTCGACCCGGTAGTCGCGCCCGATGGGGTGGTCGTCAATCTGCACGAAGTTGTGCGCGTAGTGTCGCGTCCGCAAGGGTTGAGTCCCGGTGTTGCGCAGGGACCGTCCAATGAGCAGGCGCCGACCTTCCGCGGCCAGCGACAGCCGCCGCTCCAGCACGTAGCCCAGGCGGCGGTCCGGCAAGGTGACCGTGTGACGGTACACCACGGAGGTCGAGCCGACGGGCGTGAAGCCCCATGTTCCGTGGTCGGCGACCTCGTAGGCGCGCCCGAAGGAGTACGCCTTCTCGTCGGGACGACGCAGCACGCCCACGCCGATCTTCAGGAACGTACCGTTGGTCCTGGCGTCCGCGAAGCCGGGCGGCGGCGTCTCCAGATCGAACTCTTCGGCGGGGCCCGCGACATTGTCGTGGCCGCGCGGGTCGTGCTTTCCGGCGTGATGGTTAATGAAGAACCGATGCCCGCCGACGTCGATCTCGCCAAGCAGGCTCGACCAGTCGAACCGAACCGCCTGGTAGTAACCCGTGCCGGGCGCAGGGGCGTGCGCCGTGAGGCGGATGTTCGCATTGGAAAGCACCGCACCCGGCCAGGCGACCGGAGACGTCGCTTGTGCCTGTGCGGATCCCGTTGCCAGCAACCCGAGCAGGAGGGCAACCATGCAGGTTCGTCGCATCATTGTGGCAGTCCTTGAACGGGTAAGATGAGACCGTGAACAACGAAGCAGGAGAATGGAGTCAGTTTACGGATGACACGTGGATGCGGCAAGATCAGAAAGCACACTGCCCCATCTGCGTTGGGTCACGTAGATGGCGTCACCGGCGCAGCTTGAAATCCATCGTGGACGTATTGTGGCTTTTCTGGTAGTATTCTGGTCGTTGGTAATCGAAAGGCGTGCCCTATGGCGGAAAACGTGGTTTTGGATCATCCCGAGACTTCACCCGCGATGCGCGTGGTTCAGAGTGTCCGACGTTCGCTGGAAGCGGGGGAACTGACGGTTGGGGACCGGCTGCCGTCGGAGCGCAAGTTCTCGGAGCGACTCGGAGTGGACCGCGGCACGGTGCGGCGTGGGCTCGATGTGTTGGAAGTACAAGGGCTAGTAAGGTCGCAGGCGCGGGCAGTGAGGACGGTGGTAGGAACCCTGCGACCGCGCAGTAGCGTCTTGGCACAGACGATCGCCGTTCTGGGCAGCGCAGCAGGAGCGCGCATTTCGGGCCACGTCGAACCAGGTTGGGCCGACCAGATTGTGCAGGCTGCCCAGCAAGCGGCGCATGGCGGGGGACGCCACGCCTTGGCACTGAACCCAGACGCGGTGGCGGGCGACGAGATCAGTCATCTGCTGGCCGAGGGCGTCGCGGGTGTCGCGCTTGCGGATGTCTTCGGACGACGCGAACGCTGGTTGACCGTCGTTGAGCGGATCCGCGCCAGCGGCGTGCCTTTTGTGGTCTATGGCGATGATCCAACCTTTGCCGATTGCGACCGAATCGTATCCGACCACGAAGCCGGCGCGTACGTCCTGACGCGCTGGTTGCTGGGACAGGGCCGTCGCCGCCCGCTACTGATCGTGCCCGCCGAGGCGCAGGACAGTTACTGGGTCCGACAGCGCCGCGCCGGGTACGAGCGCGCCTGCCGCGAGGCCGGTGAGCCCGTTGAGACACTGGTGACGCCGCCGTTCGCGTCGGACTTCATCGGGGATGATCGCAGCCGTTTCGCCGGGGCTACGCGTTTCTATGCCGGGTGTCTGCTGGAAGCGCTGCGCGGGCCGTCGTCGGCCGACGCTTTGCTCGCGCCTTCGGATGGCGTGTGCCCCATGCTGGCCGCCGCCTGCCGCCTCCACGGCCGCGAGCCGGGGCGGGACTTGGCCATCGTCGGCTACGACAACTACTGGCAGGGTTGTATCGAGCGGCGGATCGAGCCCTTCACGCCCGCGGCCACGGTTGACAAGCACAACGCGGCCTGCGGTCGCGCGCTGGTTGAGTTGCTTCTGGAACGGATGTCGAGGCGGTTGCCCGACGCGCCGCAGCGGCGCGTCGTGGCGCCGGAATTGATTGTGACTGGTAACGTGTCGGGAAACAAGTAGCCGAAAAGGCAAGGAGGAGCCGCGATGAAGAAAAGGATCATTGGGTCAACCCTACGCACGGCCGCTGCCGTGGTGCTTTCACTGACGACGCGGGCAACAGCCACCACCTACACGTGGGACGCCGACGGCACGACGGATCACAAGTGGTCCACACCCGCCAACTGGAATCCCGATGGGATGCCAACCTTCGACTCCACCGCCGACCTGGTCTTCGGCCCGACCTACGATCCGGCCACGGGCAATTCTGACCTGAATCTGGACGGCAACCGAGTCGTGCGGTCGCTGAGTCTCGAGTGGAGCCGCGCCAACACCCTGACTCTCAGCGGCGGCGCGCTGACGCTGCGGGACGTCACGCGAACCGCCACCGCCACCGCCAACTCCCCCGTGACCTTCTACGCCTCCGGTGCGGGCAACCACGGCGCCATCACGCTATCGGGCAACAGTCTCTGGAACCTGCAGAATAGCGGCACCAACCCGAACAGCCTCCTGTACGCGACCGTCGGCGACGGCGGCGCCGGGCACTCGCTCACCAAGATGGGCGTGGGAGCCTTGATCCTGTATGACAACGCCTCTTTCACGGGCAACACCATCGTCCGGGGAGGCGTGCTACAGGTGAACGGCGGCACCACTGCCGATACCGGTCGGCTGTCGGCCACCCCCAGCATCCAGATCGGCTACGGCGCCACCTTCTCGCAGAAACCGTGGAACGTCCCGGCCGGCAACTTCATCAACGACGACGCCGCCGTCGCACTGTACGGCGGCACATTCGCTTTCACGGACGGGCAGAATCAGAACGGAAACCACACGGAGACCATCGGCACGCTCAAGGTTGGCCAGGGACAGTCCGTGCTGACGGGCGGCAGCAAGACCGGCTACAAGGCGACGCTCCAGGCATCGTCCTTGAGTCTGTCCGACGGCGGCGCCCTGCGGTTCGCGCCAACAACAACTACCGGCCAAACCAACGCCTTCCTGTTCACGGCGGTGCCAACGCTGGTTGGCGGTGGGGGCGGTGCCGGTACCGCCAACCGGTCGATCATCCGGGGCCTGGGTCTCGGCACGGCCGCTGCCTCCGTCAGCCTTGTGACCTACGACGGCACGCTGGGGTTGGTCGGGCTGAACACCGCGACGGAGTTTGCCTCCAGCATCAACGGCGTGGGCGCAACCACCGACCAGAATGTCCGCCGCGGCACCGCCGAGACGCTCACGGCCGACCGTACCATCAACAGCCTGGTCTGGAGCGGGGCCGCCAATGCCACGATCGACGGCAGTTTCATCCTAAACGTGGCAGGCGGCATGATCAATGCTTACCACGGCGGCACGCTGACGCTCGGCCTGTCGCAGCTTCAGTTCGGCGGCGGCAAAGGCTATGTCGTCTTCGGTGCCGGCGGCGTAACGATCAATGCCGCAATCGCCAATGCCACGGACCTGACGTTCAGCCTCACCGACACAGGGACAACCGCCCGGACCGTGACGCTTGGAGCCAGTGGATCGTGGTCCGGCAACACCTACGTTAATGGCTCGCCGACGGCCGTCGCAATCCTCGCCACGGGTAGCACCAGCGAACTCCTGCCGGACGGCACCACCGTCCATCTGGGCTACAACGGCCAGTTGCTGGTCGGCAACACCACCGAAACGGTCGCGGGCGTCGCCGGCATCGGCGAAGTGAAGATGAACAACGCAGCGACCAAGATCGTTGTCGGCAGCGGCACGGCCACCGCGGCGCGCTTCATCATCGGCGGCGGCGCAACGACGGGCACGCTTGCACCCGGCCTGGCGGACGACGCCTTCAAGACGGGCACGCTGACGCTGCGTTCGAACACCAGTGCGACCGGCGGACTGACGCTCGGAACCAAGGCGGTCGTGAACCTGGAGTTGGCCGGTTTCAGGGCGTTGACCACCGACTTCGACGTGGTCAGCGTCCCCGTCGGCGACATCGTGTTGGGTGGCACGCTCAATGTGACGGCGCTGGCCGGTTTCACGCCGGTCAAGAACGACAGTTGGATCGTCATGACGGCCGAGAAGAAGGCGGTTGCGACCGTGTCGGGAAGTTTCTCGTCGGTTACTAAGGGCTACACGGCCGACAAGGTCGACACCAACGCCGACACCTACAACGACGCCGTGAAGTTGACTTTTGTAGGACTGCCGGCAGGTGGTACGGCCGTGATGGTTCGGTAGCAGCCCGTATCGGCCTATGACCCCCTCGTTCTCCATGGGGCGGGCACTGCTCGCCGCAGCTGGTCTTTGTCTTGTGCCCGCCGTCGGCTGGTCGGCCGGCCAGTCGCTCGGCGCGCGGGGCCCACGTCAACGGTAGCGCAGTGTGTTGACCTATGAGACATTCAGTATGACAATCGTGGCCCCCATCCGTTTCTTCAACGGCATCGAGATCGTCCCCCTCTCGGAGGACGGCGTGTTCCGTGGTCTCGGTTCGATCTCGTGCGAGAGCGTGGCCCTGCGTTCGAGCGACCGGCCCATGTCGCCAGACATCCGGACTCCGTGGGGTGTGCGATTGGTGGCACCGACCGTGAGGAGCCTGGACGTCGACGAACGTGCCGTACGCCTTGTTCTGGACTCGCAGGCGCAGACCGACGGGCCGATGGATTGGATGCTCCACACGGTCCGTGATCGGTGGCCTACGGGCGATTGGGCGCGGGGGTCCGAGAAGGGCGCCGCCACGACCGAGTTGGTGTTGAAGCCGGTCAACCGCCGCATCGGCGGCTTGACCTTCAAGGGGTTCAGTTACCAGTACCGCTACCGCAGCCGCAAGCATCCCATTTTCCGCCTGCTCGACCGGGCCACGTGGGAGGTCGGCGGCTGTGCCGTCGGCAACGAGGTGTGGCTGCGCAATGGGTACGCGCCGTCGGTCCGCCACTTCGCGAAGGCCGCGGACGCCTGGTGCACGGAATGGTACCTGCCAAAGATCGAGCAACCGAACATCTTCCAGTTCGTGCCTTGGCAGACGGCGCTGCAGGGCTTCACCTTCACGGCGCATGAAGCCGGGTTGCTGGTGACTTGGGCCACGCGGACCAGCCATATCAGAAGCTACTTTGAAAAGCGCGCCGGAGACGATGTGATCGCGCACTGGCACGAACACACGGGCGATCTCGCGCACCGATTCGACACCGCACCCATCGAGGTGCTCTTCTGTGCCGGGCGCTTTGACCGCATCGACCGCGCCAACGCCCACCGTGCCATGGCCGAGCATGTCGCGCAGGTGCTGCACCGCCAAACCGGCCTGAAGCGAGAATACGCGACCGCCTACGCCGTCGCCGAGGAGTGGGAGGACGCCGACATCGACCGCTACCGGCGCCAGGCCGTCCCGGCCTTGGCGGCCTGCGGCGTGCGCAAGGTCGGACTGGCCAACCACTGCGCCCACAACATGAACACCTACGGCGTCAGCAACATGTGCTGCACGCTCGATTACAAGATTGCCGAAACGGTTGGCGAGGCAAACCTGAAGCGTCTCTGCGACGACGCGCATGCAGCGGGCATGACCGTCGAGATGTGGGCGAACACCGCCATCTCAACCCTATCGATCATCCTCGACAAACGCAACGGCACGCCGAAGCGCATCGCCTTCCCGCCGCGCGAGGGCGGCATCATGGAAGCCCTCAAGAAGGCAGAGGCGCCGTTCGTGCGCAATCCCTCGGGCGCGATCGAGGCCGACCACTACACGCCCGTCTTTGCGCTGTTGAACTTGCGCGACGCCACCGTGCGAGCCTACTGGCTGGCGTGTTGGCAGCACCTGCGCAGGCACGTCGGCCTCGACGGCATCTTCCTCGACAGTTCGTTCAACCTGAGCAGCGACAAGCACCACTACGCCTACAACCGACATGCGCACGCCGCAAAGGGTGCGACCCCCGACCAGGAGGGTGTAATCGGATTCCGGCGACCCGCGCCGGAGCCGCCGTCGGCGATTCTGTCGCAGTTTCCGGCGCATCTCTCGCTGATGGCGGAAATGCAGAAACTGGGTTTCGCCTACTGCGGCGAGGATCTCGGCGTCTTCGGCACCCACCGCACCGGGCCGGGCATCGCCCTCCAACTCGACAGCCTGCCGCTCTGGTCCGACACCTACGGCCACTTCGACGCCGCGCTGATCCGCGAGCGCGGCCACGACCCCGCCGACGTGTTCTTCCGCGGGCTCGCCTACCGCTCCGTCTGGACACTCTACTGGCTGCCGAAGCGCGACGCCGTCTCCTGGCGCTATGGCACGATCCGGGACGACGAGGACCTCCCCACTGAAGCGCAGATTCGGCTGCTCAAGGCGTTCGCCGAACTGGAGCCCCACATGCGCGGCCGTCGCACCATCCTGCCCGGCGAAACCGGCGTGCGCTACGACAGTACCGACGGAACGGTTGTGCTCTGGGCCTTCGCTGCGCTCGACCTGTCGTTGAAGGAGCGGGTGCGGATTTGCGACGTGCTGGCGGGCACTGAAACCGTCGGGCGCCAGGTGGAGGCGAAGAGGCACCGTGTCTATGCGATCAGTGGGCGTGGCATCGTCCAACATCGTGAGGCCGTGCGCCAATGGAAATGAACGCCTACACACGAGTCTTGCTCGACGAGGAACCGTTCGGCATCAATGCCGCGGAGTCCTTTCGCTGGGGCGCGTGGGACTGGCCGGCGCGCTGGATCCGGCCGCGTGGCGTGGCCCGGGGCGAGCCAGCGGTCTTTGCCGCCGTTCTCGACTTCGCGCTCGGGTGTGCGGAGGCGGTACGCATTCATGTCGCCGCCGACCAGCGATGCGAACTGCTTCTCGACGGCCTTCGCCTGGGACGCAACGCCGAGGCGAGCGACATGGCGCACTGGAGTTTCGCAACGTGGGACCTGCGCCTCGAGCCGGGTCCGCATCGCCTCGCCGCCCGCGTGTGGTGCGCCGGCGAACAGGCGGGCATGGCCCAACCCACTTGGCAGGCGGGGTTCCTGCTCGCCGCCGAGGGCGCGCTCGGAGGGCAACTCGCAACTGGCACGGCGCCCTGGCGCGTACGCCGCATGCCAGGCTGGCGCTTCGTGCGCCCGCCCCAACTCATCCTCGCCGCGGCCCGAGTCGCGGCCGACTGCACGGGCATTCCACCGTCTTGGGACGCCGTGGCTCTCGACTGGGAAGAACCCGAAACGGGCATTTCCGGCCAAGGGTGTTTCCATACCGACACCAAGCCCGGGCACATACTCAGCCGCGCTGTTCTGCTCGCGCAGCGGGAGCAGCCCCGGTCCTGGGGCCGCGTGCGGCACGCGGATGGTGAGACCGCAGGTCCATTCCTGGATGCCAAACGGGACCGCGACACGGAGATCGCGGCGCAGGCATGGCTCGATGGCGGCTCACTGGAAGTGGGGGCACGGCGGCGCCTGCGAATTCTGGTGGATCTGGGTGTCTTGAGTTGCGCGTATGCCGCCCTTGCGGTGCGAAACGGGGCCGGGGCCGAGGTGCGGCTGGAGGCAGCCGACGCGCTGCTCCTTTCCGAACCGCGTGGCGATCCCACGTGCTGGTGGAAGCTCGGCAAGGGCAACCGCGACGAGGTGGCGGGCAAGTGGTGGGGCGGCGGCGGCGATCGATGGCTGCTCGATGGGCGCGAGCGCCTCCTGGAGGCTCCGTGGTGGATTGCCGGCCGCTACGTCTTGCTTTGCGTGACGACGGGCGAACAAGCACTCACTTTCGGCGAGGCCAGCCTTACCGAAACGGGCTATCCCCTCGATCCGGCCGGTTCCGCCGCATGCTCCCATCCGGCTTGGCCGGCCATCGAGCGCTTGTGCTGGCGATCCATGCAGATTAACGCCCACGAACACTGGATGGACTGCCCGACCGTGGAGCGCCTGCAGTACATTGGCGACACGCGGGTCGTTGGCCTCACCGCCCTGGCCTGCACCCGCGACACCGCCCTGCACCGCAAGGCCATCCTCGACTTTGACCGCTCGCGCGACGCCCACGGCCTGCCATCGTCACGCGCCCCGACCCGCTGGCGCCAGACCATTCCGGCGTTCTCCGCCCCCTTCTTGGGACTGATTCACGACCACTGGATGTGGCGCGGCGACGCGGACTTCGTGCGCCAACGCCTGCCAGCGGTGCGGGCGGTGCTCGACCGGCTCTACGCTTTCCGCCGCACCGACGGCCTGCTCGCCGGCCATCCGGGATGGAACTTCGCCGACTGGTGCGAGCCCTGGGACCGTGGCTCCGGCATTCCTCCCGGCGGCAACCGCGGCGCCATGGGCCTCTACAACTGGTTCGCGGTCCTAGGCCTGGGCTGGGCAGCGGAACTGGAGGCAGGCCTGGGTGAGCCCGAACTCGCTGCCCTGCGGCGGCGCCAGCGCGCCGAACTCGCCGCCGACATCGAAGCCGCCACCTGGGACGAGACGCGTGGCCGCCTGAGCGACGCACCCGGACTCGAAACGGCCAGCGAGCATGTGCAAGTTCTGGCGCTCCTTGCCGGATCGCTGCCAGAGGGACGCGCCGCCCGCGTCGAGTCCGCCCTTCTCGGCCACGCCGACCTGTCGCGCTGCACCATCTACTTCGAGCACTACCTTTTCGCGGCCCTGGCCGACCGCAACCGCTGCGACGCTCTGGTGGCACGCTGGGCGCGCTGGGCGGCGATGCCAGCCCTCGGCCTGACCGCCTGCCCTGAAATGCCCGAACCAAGCCGCAGCGACTGCCACGGTTGGGGCGCCCACCCACTCTACCATCTGCGCTGTTCCCTGGCCGGTATCCGGCCGGCGGCCCCCGGCCTGGCCGCGGTACGCATCCGCCCGCGGCCCGGCGGTCTGGAGCGCCTGGCGGCGGTTGTGCCGCACCCCGCCGGCGGCGAAGTGTGCGTGCGCTGCGAGGGCGAGGAACACGGCTTTGCCAGCCTGCCGGAGGGAGTCGGCGGCATCCTTGATCTGCCGGGGCGGGTCGAGCAAACCTTCCGCGGTGAGATATCCTGGTGAGAAAGAACCATGAATACGACACGGACGGTTGAGCGGCCTAGTCACAAATGTGCCCGCATCTTGGCCGTCTGGTTGGCGACGGCTCTGGGAGTCCACGCCGAACTCCGACTACCCAATGTGCTGTCCGACGGCATGGTTGTGCAGCGAGGGCAACCTGTACACGTATGGGGCTGGGACCTGCCGGGGCAGAAAGTCGGCGTGTCGATGGCGCGCGAAGGCAAGCCCGGGGGGGCGCTGGCCGAGGGCCGCGCCGGCACGAATGGCTTCTGGGAAGTGCGTTTGCCCGAACAGGCTGCCGGCGGGCCGTGGCAGGTAGACGTGACGGGGAGTTCCGCGCGGCGCATCACCGATGTCATGGTGGGCGAGGTCTGGCTGTGCGCGGGGCAGTCCAACATGCATTGGTCGCTTGGCAAGTGTACCGGCGGCGAGGAAACGCTGACGACCGCGGAAGACCCGGGTCTGCGGTTGCTCGTCGCGCCGCTCAACCCGGCCGACACGCCGCAGGACGACCTGCCGGTGCGTTGGAACCGCTGCACGCCGACGAGCACGCGACACTTCTCCGGTGTGGGCTACTACTTCGGACGACGGTTGCGCCACGAGTTGGGCGTGCCCGTAGGTCTGATCCAGGTCGCGATGGGCAGCGCGACGGCCGCGACCTTCATCGACCGCGACACCCAGCGGGCCGGCGCGGGAGGACTGCGCTTCAGCATCGCCATCTACGATAAGGACTACGCGCCCGCGGCGCTCGCACGCCGTTGGGAAGCGTACCGCACGACGCTGGAGACGTGGTTTGCGGAGCACGGGCGCGTGGACTCCGGCATCTCCGCGACGAGCACGGAGTGGAACTCGCCGACATTCGACGACACGAGTTGGGCAACCATGGAACTGCCGCAGCTCTGGCAACGCGCAGGCCTGAAACAGAACGGCGTCGTCTGGTTCAGGCGCGCGGTCGACGTTCCCGCAAACTGGAAGGGCGAGGATCTCTCGCTCTTCCTGGGTCCCATCATGGACACTGACACGACGTGGTGGAACGGGGAGAGGATCGGCGGCATCGGACTTTCGACCCCGGCAGGGCTGGGATCGTTCAGAACCTACACGGTTCCCTCTGCGCTCGTCCGCGAGCACAACGTGCTGTCCATACGTGTGACCAGTTTCACGGGTTTCGGGGGGTTTGGTGATGAACCCGAGTGGTTCCGCGTGGAGCCGCAGCGTTACGACGGACGACAACTTCCGCTGACCGGCGCGTGGCGCTACCGTGTGGAACGCCTGTGGAACGAGCTTCCCGCTGAAACACTGAAGAGCAAGCCGGCGATCGAAATCTGGGCGCCGCAGAAGCGGGCCGGCGCCATGTTTGACGGCATGGTGGCGCCGTTTGCGAGAGTGCCTGTCGCGGGCGCGATCATCTACCAAGGGGAGTCCGACTCCTGGCTCGACAACCACACGCACTTCTACTACGACGTCTTCCCAGCCTGGATCGCATCGTGGCGCAAGGCTTGGAATCAAGCCGACCTTCCCTTCCTGTTTGTCCAACTGCCGAATAAGGACAACCAGCCGACGTGGCCGGAATTCCGCAACGCCCAGGCCGCCGCGTTGGCTCTGCCGCATACGGCCATGGCCGTGACGATCGACGTCGGAGACCCCAAGCAGGTCCACGCACCCGACAAGCGACCCGTGGGCGAGCGATTGGCGGGGATGGCACTACAGGATGTCTATGGCCGCAACCTGTCAGCGCGCAGCCCGATGCTGCGAAAGGCCGAGGTGCATGGGCGTAGCGTGCGGGTTAGTCTATCCGCCGCTGAGGGACTTCGCGTCTGCGGCGGGGGTGCTGTGGCGGGTGTCGAACTCGTCGACACGGTCGGCGTTTGGCATCCTGCCTCCGCCACCGTCGAGGACGGGGGGTTGAGGGCTGAGGCTGAGGGCGTGACGGCCCCCGCCGGAGTGCGCTACGCGTGGGTTTCGAACCCCGCGCACCCGCTTCTGGAGAACGGAGCAGGGCTTCCGGCCGCACCCTTCCGGGTGTTCTTCGCACAGCCGCAGGCCGTCGCCGCCGCACGCGCGCCGGGGAAGAAGCCCGAGCGCATCAGCGTCGCGCTCCGATTCGCGGACCATCTGACGCAGACCGGGGTGGCATCTCCGGCCAAGCTGGGTTTCGAGGTCGCGGGTGCGGACGGCGCGTTCCGGGCCGCCATGGGCACTCTGGGCTCTGACGGGCTGACGATCTGGTGCAGCGAAATCCCGGAACCTGCGCGCGTGCGCTACACCCCCCGGAAAGACGGCCCGCGCATCCAGGCGCTCAACGGCCTGTTCCTCGACGCTTTCGAGTTGCCCGTCCCAGCCGACGGCGCAGTGCCGCGGAAGGCAGGAGACCGTCCATGACAGAGCGACCCAACATCCTTCTGATCATCTGCCACGACCTCGGACGGGAACTCGGCTGCTACGGCCGCAGTGTGCAGACCCCCGGCATCAACCGGCTGGCCGGGGAAGGCGTGCGCTTCGACCGCGCCTACACGACCTGCGCGCTCTGTTCGCCCGCGCGCGTCTCCCTGTTCACGGGCCTCTACCCGCACGCCCACGGGGTGCGCACGAACACCGAGAGCCCGGCGCTCTGGCCGACGACCGATCTGCCCGAGAGCATCCCGACGTTGCCGCGCCTGCTCGCGGACTACCGCTGCGGGTATGTCGGCAAGTGGCATTGCGGCGAAACGCGCAACCCGGAGCGCTTTGGCTTCACGGAAGGCCCCGATCCGGGGCCGGGCTACGGCAATCCCTACGCCGCGCCCGAGTTCGAGGCCTTCCTGAGAGTGCGCGGCCTTGCGCATCCGGCAGCATTCCTGTGCAAAGGGGGCCTGTTTGCGGCGGCGCCAGAAGGCGTTCAAGCCGTGCCGGGCTGCAGGTCCTCGGGCGGTCGCCTACCGGGGCCTGCGGAAGCCTGCGAGCCCGCCTACGTCGCCGACTGGGCCATCCGCCTGCTGCGCGAGATGGGCGCGCGGGCGCGCCGCAAGCAGCACCCCTTCTTTCTGACCGTCTCGTTCTGGGGCCCACACCACCCTTGCTACGTACCTGAGCCGTACGCCTCGATGTACGCGCCGGCCGACGTCGCGTTGCCCGCGAGTTTCCGCGACGACTTCGCGGGGAAGCCCGCGATCCACCGGCGCTGGCGGCGGTCGTTCTACCGCGAACAGGCGGCCCGGACCGACGACGACTGGCGTACGGTGATCGCGCTCTACTGGGGCTACTGCGCCTTCGTTGATGCCGAGATTGGCCGGCTCCTGTCCGCACTCGACGCCGAGGGGCTGCGCGACGACACCGCGGTCGCCTTCACGAGCGATCACGGCGACATGATGGGTGGCCATGGCCTCTTCGACAAGGGCGAGTTCATGTACGAAGACGCCTACCGCATCCCGCTCGTCGTGCGCGCCCCGGGCCGCACGCTCCCAGGCGCCGTGTGTCGGTCCTTTGTCGCCAACATGGACCTGATGCCGACGATTCTCGACCTGGCCGGCGTCGCGCCGCCCGCGGGACTGCACGCGCGGTCGCTGGCCCCGCTGCTGGCCGACCCGGCGGCGGCGTGGCGCGACGACTTGATGGCCGAGTTCCACGGCCTGCGCGTGGGCTACAACCAGCGGATGGTGCGTTGGGGCGACTGGAAGTACGTCTGCAACTCGCCCGATACGGACGAACTCTACGACCTCGCCAGTGATCCGCACGAGCTGCGCAACCGTCTCACCGACCCGGTCTGCGCCGGCGCGGCCGCGGAGGGACGCCAGCGCCTGCTGCACTGGATGAAGGAAACGCATGACCCCCTCCATGGGTCCGCGTGGCAACAACTGAACTTTGGAGTCTAAATGCCGGACACACCCAACATCCTGATCCTCATGCCCGACCAGTGGCGCGCCGACTGCCTCTCGTGCGCCGGACACCCCATCGTGCGGACGCCCAACGTGGACCGCCTGGCCGCAGAAGGCACGCGCTTCGCCCGCGCCTATACGACCTGCCCGATCTGCGTGCCTGCGCGCGGATCGTTCCTGACCGGGTTGTTTCCGCACAACCTGGGCCAGCTCGGTAACTACGGCGTGTTGCCGCCCGGCATCGACACCTACCTGCACCACGTCCGTGCGCAGGGCTATCGCACCTGCCACATCGGCAAGTCGCACCTCCACCCGCACGTCGCCGGGAAGCACCTGCGCGACGGCGCAGACTGGATGCACGACATTGGTTTCGACGACGTCTTCGAAACGACCGGGCCACACGCCACACGCACCACCGATTCGATTCTGACCGATCGCTGGCGCGCGTGCGGGTGCCTGGACACCTTCCGGGACGACTATACGCGCCGCGAGGACTCGAAAGAAATCGCCACCTGGCCCAGCCCCATGCCGCCCGGCGAGCACATGGACGATGTCGTGGGGCAGACCGCCGAGGACTACCTCTCGAACTACGACCGGTCCGAGCCGTGGCTCACGTTCGTAGGCTTCGGCGGACCGCACGAGCCATGGGACCCGCCCGTCGAGTGGGCCGAACGCTATGACTGGCAGGCGATGGACGCGCCGCTGCCTGCCACCGAACCCGGCCCGTGGGTCCCGCCGGCCGCTGCCGCACACCAACGCCACGTGCAGCGCTTCGATCCGCGCTTGCACCCCGAAGCCATCGCCCGCATCCGGGCGCTCTACTACGCCAAGATCAGCCATGTGGACCATTGCATCGGGCGCGTTCTCGACGTCGTGCGACAGCGCGGCTGGGACGCGAACACGGCGGTGCTCTTCTGGTCCGACCACGGCGAGATGCTGGGCGACAAGCGGCGCGTCCACAAGATGCTCTTCTACGAACCGTCCGTGCATGTGCCGCTGATCCTGCGCACGCCCGACCGTGCCGGCGCGGGCGCGGTACGCTCGCAGATTGTCAGTCTGGTCGACGCCTTTCCCACGCTCCTCGACCTGGCCGGAGCACCGCCGCGGCCAGTGTCGTTCCGCCGTTCGCTGCTGCCGTTGGCGCACGACGCGGCTGCCGCACACCACGACGCCGTCTTCAGCGAAATCGACGACCGCACCATGGTTTTCGACGGTCGGTTCAAGCTCGTCGTCTGCGCTTCCGGCGAGACGCTGAAGCTTTACGACCTGGCAAACGATCCGACCGAGGCCGAGAACTTGGTGGGCAAGCCGGGCGCGGAGGCGGTCACGACGCGCCTGCGCGAACGGTTGCTGCTGTGGTTCCTGTCGACTAAGCTTGGACAGCGCGACCTGCGCCGTCCTTCCAACCCGGGGCGTCCATGATACGTACGACTGCGTTTCTCGCCATGCTACTCTCCGCCGCGAGCGCCTGGGGCGTCACGTGGGAACCCACGCCGCTCGGGGATCCCGCGCCTGTGGGGCAATTCCGCGCGGCCACGCCGACGACGATCGAGATCGAAGGCGCAAACGGCTATGCGGTGAGCTCGCCGCTCGCGGGTGATGGCGAATGGGTGTTCCGCGTTCTGGCCGCGACGGGGAAGATCGCTTTCGAGGTCGTTCCCGCAGACGACGCGTTGCCGGCAGTGCGTGTCTTCTCGCAACGCATCGATTCGACGGACCAAGAGGAGCAGCCGCGGTTCCTGCGCGTCCTCCTGCACGGTCGCAACGTCGCCTTCCACGAGGGAACGGACGGCATCCGCTGGCTGAACCGCATGGGCGGTCGAACGCTCCGCGGCGGTGCGCCGTTGCGGTTGCGGCTGCGGCTCGAAGCTCCCGCGAGCGCCACGGCTTCGGCGCGGATCGAGATCGTCCGCGAGCGTGACACATCCGCGCCGGGCTACACTACGGCCTGGTTCGGCAACACCTTGCCGGGCTCGGTCCACGATACGGTGAGCTTCAACATGACCTCGCTGGCCGTCGCGCCCGACGGCACCTGCTACACGACCAGCTTCTTCGAGGAGCAAGGACACTGCCTCGCGGCATATCGGGATGGAAGGCAGGTGTATCCGGACGCGAAGACGCCCGCAGCCGGCAAGGCCATCGCAATCACAAAGGACGCCGTGTTCGCCGCCAGCGAACGCGGCGTGCTGCGGCTCGACCTTTCCCTAGGCGGGAAGCCGCTACGTGTTGACCTTGAGACCGCCAAGGACTACAAGGGCCACGAGGCCGTGCGCGGACTCGCGGCCGCCGACGGCGAGGTCTACGCGTCGTACCGCGCGGGCGGCGCCATCGAGGTGCTGGACGCGGCGACGCTGGCGCGGAAACGCTCCATTCCCTGCGCGAAGGCCGGGGCGCTCGCGGTCGATGGTCCGGCGCTGTGGGTGGTGCGCGAGAACTTCGTGACGAACGTCTACGAGCGACCTTACGCGGAGCGCGGCGTGGTCCTGAAACTGGACCGGACGACGGGAGCCGAGATCGCCCGCATCGCCGATCTGGAGGTGCCGACCGCGCTGGCGGTCGACCGGACGGGCGTCTCCCCTCGCCTTCTGGTGGCCGAGAACGGCGCCGACCAGCAGGTGCGCGTCTACGACATCGCCGGCACGCCGCGCTTCATCGGCGCCATCGGTCGTAAGGGCGGACTGATGGCAGCCAAGGGAGTCGTCGACGACTTGGCGTTCAACGGTCTGACGGGGGTCGGCGTGGATGCCAAGGGCAACGTCTACGTCTCGCAGACCGGCTGGCCGTACCAGTACGTCGCGGCGGGGTTGATGGCCAACGCCGTCCGGCTCGTGGCACTGCCCGCCGGGACGATGGGCGACAGCGGCAAGGCCTTGTGGTCGCTCGATTCGCTCGGTTACATCTTCGACGGCGCCACGCTCGACCCGCGCGACCCGACAAGTGCGGTCGCTGGCGCGGATCAGCGGTACCGGATCGACTGGGGCGCTTCGGGCCGCATCGGCGAATGGGCAGGTTACTTAACGGACCACCGACGCTTTCCGGAGGAGGCATCGGGGAGACGCACGCGCTGCACGCCTTACGTGCGGTGGATTGACGGGCAGCGGTTTCTGATGCTCGTCGGTGGCAACGGTCTCTACGTCTATCGCTTCGAACCGGCCAGCGGCGAATTGGCGATCCCGTGCGCCGTGGTGTGCGCTGCCGCCGACTATAAGTCGCCGCCGGCGTTTCCACAGTCTGCTCCGCAGGGACGCTTGCGCCAGGCTTGGGTCTGGCAGGACGGCTCGGGCGGTCCGCGCGACGGCGTGGCCCAGGCCGGGGAGTATCGTGTGTGGGATGCAGCCGAACCGAATGGGAGTGCTCGTTACATTCCCGACGCGCGCGGCGACCTCTGGCAGACCGGTTGGTCCCGTAACGAAGTCGTGCGCTGGCGCATGGCAGGACTCAAGGACGGCGTTCCGGGTTGGGAACGCGAGGAACCGGTCACGAACGTCGCGCCGCTCGCGACGGTGCAGTGGGCCTTCTACGATCCGGAGACCGACACGATGGTTTTGGCGGGTGATCACCGCGAGTACCCCGGTTCCAGCGATGTGCGCGGCAAGACCACCACGGTGGCCCGGTATCGCGACTGGCTCAAGGGCAACCGCAAGGCCGAAACGTGGTTCCCGTTCTGCAAGGGCGGCGACGGTCCGTACTTCATGGACGGCGCCATGGGAATGTCCGTGCTGGGCGACCTGCTGTACGTCGGCGCGCGTCCTGGAAACGTGTCGGTCTGCGATCTGAACTGCGGCAACCGCGTGATCGAGTTCGTGGCGGGACCCGAGATCAACGGCACGGCGGGCTATTTTGACAACGACCAGAGCGCCGTGCAGGCGTTCTCGTTACCCGGTGGTGAGCAGGTCGCGCTGTGTCAGGAGAACGGTTGGTGTCGCATCGTGGCCTACCGGTGGCGACCGGACCGCACACCGCAGGTCGCGCCGATGGTGGCACCCGAACTGGACGCGCTCACCGCGGCGGACGGGGCCCTGTTGCGCTGGCGGATGCCCGTCAGCGGCTTCATCGTCGGCTATCGCGTCGAGCGCGCCCTGAAGGCAGAAGGACCGTGGAGTCCTCTTGAGGAGGGGTTGGCAACGAGGCCGACGTTCCAGGACCGCGGGCTCGCGGATGGTGCGTGGGCGTGGTACCGCGTCGCGGCGGTGAACGCGGCGGGCGCGGGGCCCTTCTCCTCTCCGGTCGCCGGGCTCTCGCTCGCACCCGCCGCCACGTTCGTCGGCGAGGATGCCACGACCCAGGGCGACTGGAAGGGGAAGTACGGCACCACGGCGTGGTGGATCGACGGCGACGACTCCCCCACCAACCCCAAGAATCCAGACTGGTTGCGCTTCGAAGGCGGGCGGTTGCGGAAGTTCGCCGGCCATGCCTCGTCGGTCGCGAAGGAACCTTGGTATCCTTTGACCACGGCCGAGGGCTCGACGGAACGACGTACGTCCTTTGCCGGTTCGGCATTCCAGAACAAGAGCCAGCGATGGCTGTTCGAGTTGGGCGACGGTGGTACGCATGCGCTGACGCTCTACTTTGCCGGTCACAGGAATGGCCACGGCGAGAAGGTCGAGATCGTCGACCCGCTCACGGGCCGCGTCCTCGACGCGCGCGAGACCGCCGCCCGCGGCCCCGGTCAGGGCCGCCATATGACTTGGGACGTCCGGGGTCGCGTCGAGGTGCGCATCACCAAACTTGAGAAGGCCTTCGGTTGCCCGCTGGCGGCCATCTTCCTCGATCCGCCAAGAAAGGAACCCGCCCGATGAACATCCCCCGCCACGCCGTAACATTCCTTTCTCTCTTCACGGCGATTGCCGCGCTGGGCGCACCTCGCAGACCCAGCGCCGCTCCTGAGGCGCCGCCGCCGAGGCCACTGCCGCAGGTCGTCTGGGAAGTCGTGCGCGGCAAGGACCCGGTAGCGGGGCGTATGGTCGCATCCGGCGGCCTGGATCAGCGTCCGAGTCCGCAGGTATTGCGTTTCGGTTTGCGGGGCGTCGGCGGTTTCGCGGGGCCGGTTTCCGTGCGGCTCCAAGCGTACGACGCCGACGGCAAGCCGATGCCGGGCGCTGATCGCGAGCCCTGGACGCAGGCGTTCACGCTCGACGTGCCGACGGGCGGACGCCTCGTGCTGACGGAACTGCCCTTCGCCGCGCCCAGCGTCGGGTGGTGGCGACTGCGGACCGAACTCGGCGCGCCGGATGGGCTGCGTTTCACGGCGGAAGGCGATCTTGGCATCGTGCCGGCCCCGCACTCCGGCGCGCGGCCGAACTCGTTCTTCGGCTCGAACAACGCCCCGGTCCAGCCTGGCGAGGGCGGCGAGATGACGCAGCTCCTCGGCATGAAGGTCTCCCGCCGACAGGTCCCGGGCATCACCACGTTCAGGGCCGAGGACGTTCCCGAGCCGTCGGACAAGCCGTTGCCACTGGAGATGCGCCGCATCGACGCCGACTTCGAGGGCGCGCGCGCCCTTGGCATCACGCCGATGACTGTGCCTGGCTACTCGTTCTTCGCGGGCTCCAAGCAGCTTCGATCCCATTTGGCGGAAATCGTCAACATGTACGGTCCGCCGCGCCACTTCGGCGAGTTCAATGCGACCTGGCGGACGATCCTGGAGCGCTATCCGGAGATTCGGCTCGTGGAGTTCTGGAACGAGCCGTGGATCATTGGCTGGACCTGGGGGGACACGCCCGCCGAGTACCGCGAACTGCAGACCGGCTGGGCGCGCATGGCGTTGGCGCTGCACCCCGACATGCGCATCCTGGCCGGCAACAGCGTGATGTTCATGGAGGACCACGTCGAGCCCTTCCCGGAGTGTTGGAAAGGACTCATCGCGGGACTCAGCCACCATCCCTACACCCGCAGCGTCGACCGTCCGAACCTGCGCGGCGGCGACCAGCGCCGCGCGATGGACTACGGCTGGATTGTGACGCGTCGGATGGGACTCGACTACTACTACATCACGGAAGGCGGCACGATGTACCGCACGCCGAGTCCGCTCGAGGCCGACGAAACCGTTTGGGGCGCGCGCGCCCAGTGGCTGGAGCGCGAACGGCGCAACCTTGGGTACAAACTGCAAGCCATCGTCGACAAGAAATCCCCCGAGGCGGAAGCCCTCAAACAGCAGCAGGCCGCCATGGCCAAAGAGGCCGCCGAACTGAAGGAGTTGTCGGGTGCGGCGTGGAGCCGCATCCTCCAACCGAAGAACAATCGCCAGAACGCCGACAAACTGCCGATCTACTTCACCGAGACGGCGCTCTGCGGCGCGTTCCAGGGCAACGCCC
>CAYQJG010000051.1:0-3549 GCA_964417715.1 uncultured Lentisphaerales bacterium
CTCGACCTCTATCCCGCTCAATGAAACATCCCACGCTAAACCCGGAAGCGCCCAAGAAGCCATGCCTCAAAATCGGTCTTGACGTCAAAACGCCCCAAGGCACTTTTGATGGTCAATTCCCAGACGGAAGCGACACTCAGAAGCACCTCGTTGCCTTGGTTCGCAATGCATTCCCTGGCCTTGCGTCCCAGGCGCGCGTCGTCTGACAACCACCATAGGAAGGCATGCGTGTCCAGGAGGACTCTCACGCGTACCACCCTTCAGTCACGTCTTGGGGCAGTGGCGCGTCAAAGTCATCAGAAACCGTGAAACTGCCCGTCCCTGTACCGGGGGTTCGCGAGGCATCCGGCATCTCCTTGCATGGCACCAGACGCACGATCGGACGTCCGCTCCTGGCCACGATGACCGTGTCGCCAGCCAGAGCCATGGCTACCAACTGCGAAAGCTCGGTCTTGGCCGCATGCATGTTCCTGACAATAGTCATGACACGTCTTCCTCTTGATAACCCATATTAGCTAAACAACAGGACTAGGGCAATCGGGTTCTTGCAGGAGGAAGTTCTGAAGTTCGGGAGTTCTAAAGTTCTAAAGGTCGGGAGGTCGAGAGGTCGAGAGTTCTAGAGTGAACGCGAACACCGAACAGTCAACATTGAACATTCAACGACGAACGAGGCAGGCGGGCGGGTGGGCGGTCGGACGGGTGGGCGGTTAGCCCGAGGGCGGAGATCCGATAGACGGTCCGACTGTTGGACGGTTGGGCGGTGGGAGAGCGGATGTCGGAGGACAGAGGTCCGGCGGGCGGAGAACTGTCAGTCGGTGTGGCGGTTGGGCGGTTGGTGGTTTGGCAGAGGACAATAAATGCGCTTGGCTACGGATTACGCGGATTGCGCGGATTGCGCAGAGTTATTCGCGGTTGAGTCTTTCGAGCCTGCCAACCCAAGGTCCACAGCGTTGCAGGCATTCGTGGACACGACGGCCAAGGCGGACGAAATCCGGATCGAAGGAGCAGACGAGAATGCCCGCGTGGGTTCTCTTTTCAAGATGCAGGGCGATGAAGTGCCGTCGGAAAGTTTTCGTTGGTGTAGATTCGCATGGAGTCAGGATCTTTCATGAAGAGCGATTTGATGCTCAATTTCACCGGGATTGGTGCCTGCATATGCCCAAGCTTCGGACAGGTCTGAGGCATTCAGGGTGGGATACGCCCGAAGCAATTCAACTTCCGAGAGACCAAGTTGCCTGGCACGGACGAGCGTCCAGACCGGAATCCTCGTCCGCACGATACAAGGTTCGCCCCCGCAGACGCCCGGGCAACTCTCGACCCCGGGGAAGGATTCGTCCATCGAACTGACGATCCACTTCAGGACACGGGCCTTCTCGGCGCGGGTCATCCGCGCCAAGAGGGTTTCAGTTTCTTGCAGCAAAGCAGTCATGGCGTGACGATACCACAATGTTGAACCACAGGCAATTCCAGGACGGGTGGGCGGGAGAGAAGTTCTAAGGTGCGGGAGTTCTAAAGTGCTAAAGTGCGGGAGGTCGGAGGTCTGAGGGCGGAGGTCGGGGGAGTCAGAGATTGGCGCCTTTCACGGCATCGCGCACCGTGAGCTTGATCTGTTCCCAGTCGCGGTTGATCAACATGCGCGGCATGGGTTCATTCTCGGCATCGTCGAAGAAGGAGAGGCTCTTGATGACAAGGAACGGCATGCCGTCGGGGCAACGACGGAGGTACGCGTCCATCATATCGTTGAGGCTGAAGCGTTCCAGAAGAAAAGCCATGTCGACAAAGTCTTTACGCGTACCACGGTTGGTTATGGCCGACAGTTTCATCGCGGCAATGTCGAGCAGGGACGCCAGGCACAGGCCGTCTTCCACAAGCGGCGGCTCCAGCCAGACGTATTTCAACGACACAACGTCAACCTTGACCCCCGCAAGGTCGTAAACATGAATGTGCGGGGATGCTTGCTCCAATCGCGTGTTGCCATACACAGAAAGCGAGTCTGTCCAGTCGCCACACACACGACCTTCGTCATTGAAGAAGTCAAGGTCGACCGACATCCTGTGCCCGAGACGCAGCGCAAGAGCCGTTCCGCCGACCAACCGGAAACCCATAAGCAGCGGATCGGACGCCAACCGCTTCAGTAAGCCCAGTGCAGCCGGGTGACATGCTTCGTAGTGAAACATCGGAACGAATCCTTTGCCTTTCCGGAAATCAGGCACAGAAATGCATGCGCCTTGGGATCGAGTGTGCGCACCTGTTGAGCTGCCTCAACGACGCTGTCCAGGCCATACAATTCACGGATGGCACGCCAATCCTCGATCCGGCCATATTCGAGCACACGCTGGACAACCCATCGCCGATGCTTGTCAAAGTCAATCGCCTCAGGTTCGACATCCCAGAAGAGACTCGCCGTGAAACGAGTATGGAGGGGGGGGCTGAGCATGGGCTGCTGGACGGTTAGGCGGTTAGGCGGTTAGGCGGTCGGGTGGTGGGAGAAGTTCTAAAGTGCGCGAGGTCGAGAGTTCCAAAGTGAACGCGAACATCGAACAGTCAACATTGAACGACGAACGAGGCAGGTGGGCGGTCGGGCGGTTGGTTACGCACGATTAGCGGGCATCACGCGATTCGTAGACCATCCCCAGCCACTCGTGGGCCGCTCTGGCTGAGCAGTCGAAGCCGTTTGATGACGGAAATGGCAAGGTACTGAGAGAGAACTCTGTCCTGTCTGGCGAGACACGTACGTAGTCGCAAGGAGCAGGAATCGGGTGCGCACCCTTCTTCTCGAAGATCGTGACCGCACGGGGGATATGCGCGGCCGAGGTGGCGATGATGATGGTGTTGGTGCGCGTAGCGGCCAGCGCGAGTTGGGCTTCTTCGGTCGTGTCATGGGCGCCGTTGATGATGACGAAACGTGAGCGAGGGAAGTCGACTGTGAGGGCGTATTCGTCGAGAAATTGCGTCTTGCCGTCAAGCGGGGCCTCGCCAGCCATGGAGACCAGTATCCGGCTTTCGGGGATCAGACGACCGACGCGCACCCCTTCCAGCAAACGCTGATAAAAACTCGCGCCGTTCCGGTAGCGCACCGGCAGCTCCGAGTCGGACACCATCCCCTGCCCCAGCACAACCACATCGCAGCCACGCAGTTGCTCGCATTGCTCGGAAGTCGGGTCAAAGGGAGGGTACAGGCGCTCGGTACGGTAGAGATATGAACTGCCCCAGCCGTAGCCAAACGCCAGGAACAAACACCCCGACAGCACCTTAATGGCCGTCCCCAGTCGCTTGAAGCGTGTGAAGTGGCACAAGAACCAACCCAGGATGAAGCATTCGATCACGAGAGGGATCGGCATCAGGAACTGCGCGATGAAACGCTTCAGGGCGTATGGAAGGACGAGGGACATGGGGGGAGGGAAGAAGTTCTAAAGTGCTAAAGTTCGAGAGTGCTAAAGTGCGAGAGTGCTAGAGTGCGGGAGGGCGAGAGGGGAAGAAGTTCTAAAGTGCGGAAGTGCTAAAGTTCTAAAGTGCGGGAGGGCGAGAGGGGAAGAAGTTCTAAAGTGC
>CAYQJG010000051.1:3649-28972 GCA_964417715.1 uncultured Lentisphaerales bacterium
CTAAAGTTCTAAAGTGCGGGAGGGCGAGAGGGGAAGAAGTTCTAAAGTGCGGAAGGGCTAAAGTTCTAAAGTGCGGGAGGGCGAGAGGGGAAGAAGTTCTAAAGTGCGGGAGGGCTAAAGGGCTAAAGTGCGGGAGGGCGAGAGGGGAAGAAGTTCTAAAGTGCGGGAGTTCTAGAGTGCTACAGTGCGAGAGTTTGCAGCCTGACTTGCGTTGATCGCTGATTGTGTGTCATCACGCGCCGTCTTATTTCACCCAACTTTAGAACTCTCGAACTCTCGAACTTTAGAACTGCATTTCCGCTTGATCGATGAGAGTGTGTCATCACGCGCCGTCTTATTTCACCCAACTTTAGAACTCTCGAACTTTAGAACTTTAGAACTCCAGAACTGCATTTCCGCTTGATCGTTGAGAAGAGTTTGAGCAGTTGAGTCGCCTCGTCAGACAAAGCGGCCAGTTCCAACTTCAACTGCTCCTCGATAAACGACACGCGTGACAGGACGGTTAGCCAGTAGACGGTTTCACTCGACTCTTTCTCCACAACGCCTATCTTGTGGACAAAATCCGGCCTGCTTTCTGCCCGGTTCGCTTCGCGGTAGTTGGCACCCATTGACGAACTGGATTTGGCCAGTTGCGTGATGATGACGGCGCACAACGGATGTCTCGGTAGTCGATAGAGGAAATCCATGGCGGCAACGGTGAAAACCAATGTCCGTTCCTCCAGCCCCTTCTTAAACTCCTCGTTTGTCATCAGTGAGCTACTGGATGCGTTCTTTCCAGTTTGACCAGGACCAGTTCGTTATCCATGAGCAAACCTCCTTTGCCGCTCGAGCAGCAACCGGTTGACCAATGGCTGCAGATCGGCCTGCTGGTCCATCATCTTGACCATCAGATGGCCATAGACGGCGGCCTCGCGCCTGACGACCACTTTCCCTTTGCAGAGGATCTGTTTTAGTATCAGCCCGTTCACCTGCGAAAGATCAACCACATCAACCGGTCGCCGCAACGTCTCCTCGAGTCGACACTGCAGGTCAATCTTGTTCTCAATGCTCAGCGCGTCCCGTCCCATCACGGCAATGTCCACATCGCTGCCCGGACGCTCTTTGCCTGCCGCCACAGACCCGTACACGACAACCAGCCTAACCTTGTCGTCGAGGTCAAAGAAGTCGGCAACTCTTTGGAGTATCGGGCTCATGTCCAGTGGCCGCGGATGAGATCCCCTGTTCAGAGGGCGCTTCCGGGTTTGTGGGGGGGATTTTCTGTGGCGGGATGGGGTGTGGTGAACGGAATCGAGTAAGCGAGTCGGTTAAGGGTAACCGAGTAAGTGGGGCGGTTAAGTGTCGGAAACGGCGCCGGGAGGGCGGGAACCGCACTCCTAACCGCCACCCTTAACCGCCGTTCTTAACCGGATACCCTTAACCGACCCACTTAAGCGCCTTTCAGAGCGTGGTCATGCGCAATGGTCAGGAGAAAGAACCCACGAAAACCCGGAAGCACTGTTCAGAGCCGGCCGTCGACCTGGTCGCGGGGGAGGAAGGATTTGATGTCGTAGACGACGACCTTGTCGTTGGTGAACGCGGCCAGATCCAATCCGCGGAAGCGGTCGTGCGCCACGGCGAGGACCACGGCATCCATCTGGGCCTGCGCGGCGGCTGTCGGCCAGTCACTGAGACGAAGCTTGTACTCATGCCAGACCGCCTCGGCATCGGCCCACGGGTCGTGGATGGATACCTCGCAGCCAAACTCCTGCAACTCGCGGATCACGTCGATCACACGGGAGTTGCGGATGTCGGGGCAGTTCTCCTTGAACGTCATGCCCAGCACGAGAACCTTGGCGCCCTGGATGCGCTGTCCCTTCTTGATCATCAGTTTCACGATGCGGTTGGCGACATGAACGCCCATGTGGTCGTTCAACCGACGACCGGCAAGGAGGATCTCGGGGTTGTAGCCCACCGATTGGGCCTTGTGTGTCAGGTAATAGGGGTCGACACCGATGCAATGCCCACCCACGAGACCGGGACGGAAGGGCAGGAAGTTCCACTTGGAGCCGGCGGCGGCGAGTACGTCCTGGGTATCGATGCCCAGTCGCTCAAAGATCAGCGCCAGTTCGTTGACGAAGGCAATGTTGATGTCGCGCTGGGAGTTCTCGATGACCTTGGCCGCTTCCGCAACCCGGATGCTGGGCGCGGCGTGCGTGCCAGCCGTGATGATCGTGCGATAGAGCGCATCCACGATCCGGGCGACCTCAGGCGTTGAGCCGGATGTAACCTTGCGGATCTTCGTGACGGTATGCGTCTTGTCGCCCGGGTTGATGCGCTCGGGGCTGTAGCCGCAGAAGAAATCAACATTGAACTTCAGGCCGCTGCACCGCTCCAGAACCGGCACGCAGTCCTCTTCGGTGCAACCGGGATAGACCGTGCTCTCATAGATCACGATGGCGCCGCGCTTCATGACCTTGCCAACCGTCTCGCTGGCCTTGATCAGCGGGGTCAGATCGGGGCGGTTATGTGCATCGATCGGCGTCGGGACGGTGACGATGAAGCAGTCGACGTCGGACATCGCAGCCGGGTCGGAGGAGTAGGACAGACGCGTCGCGGCGGCGAGTTGGCCGGCATCCAGTTCAAGCGTGCGGTCGCGACCGGTGCGTAGTTCATCCAAACGGCGCGTGTTGACATCAAAACCAGTCGTCGAAAACGTCCTGCCGAATTCGGCGGCCAGCGGCAGGCCGACGTACCCCAGGCCGATCACGGCGAGGCGGGCTTGGCGGGTTTCGATGGAAGCGAGGAGGGTGGCGGTGTTCATGGGTGGGAGGTGGAAGGTGGATGGGTGGAAGGTGGAAGGTGGATGGAGGTCAGAGGTCGGAGATCCGATGTCCGGTGGAGGGTGGAGGGTGGAGGGTGGATGGAGGTCCGAGGTCGGAGATCCGAGGTCCGGGGGCGGTGGGCGGTGGAGGGTGGAGGGGGACGGAGGTCCGAGGCCGGAGATCCGAGGTCCGGGGGAGGGTTGGGCGGTCCATCAGTTGGACGGTCAGACGGTTGGGCGGTCTATCGGTTGGGCGGTCAGACGGTTGGAGGGTCAGACGGTTGGGTGGTCAGACGGTTGGAGGGTGAAGGGTGGAGGGTGAAGGGTGGAGGGTGGAAGGTGAACGGTGAACAGAGGTCCGAGGTCGGAGATCCGAGGTCCGGTGGAGAGTTGGGCGGTCCATCAGTTGGACGGTCAGACGGTTGGGCGGTCTATCGGTTGGGCGGTCAGACGGTTGGAGGGTGGAGGGACGGAGGGAAGAGAGGCGACATCTTCCATTTGTCCGATCCTAGTGATCTCTTCGAAGTCGATCAGATCCTTCGGTCGCCCGGCTTCCTGCTTGGCACGCAACAGGGCGCGGCGACTGATGACCGGTATACGCATGCCCCACATCTCAGCGAAATGTATGTCGGCGAAGACTTGGTCTGTCGGTTCGGATGAGATCGAAGTCAAGAGGTCGATCTGGTTGGGCTGAACACCCAGCGTAACGGCCGTGCCGCGTTCGGCAAACGACGTTTCAGGGATACCGGCATCACCAAACCCAAACGCCGCCAACGCACGCATGGTACGCCCCGCGTTCTCCTGCGAGGGGCAGATCAGGATATCCAGATCCATCGTTGTACGAACAAACCCGTAGTAGCTCACCGCGAAGCCGCCGCAGAGCGCGAACTTCACCTCGTACTGCAGAAGAAGTCGCAACAGATCGCGCATGTCTGGCGAGATATCCTGCATGCTCAACCCTTGCGACTGGCTGCCAGAACGCGATAGCTGACTGCACAGGAAGTCCTAACGGGGATGGCAACTGCACCGAACTGGCGGTCTCGCAGCCGCACCAAACACATGATGCGTTCACTAGGCGTCATAGCCATGACATCCTGACGTCGGAAGGAGTCCTGGTCGGCTACAGTCCCGATTCTGACGATCTTGCTGATCACAGCACGAATCTCACGGCATTCTGAGGGAGGGGAACCAGCGCTTGAAATCGCTTTCATTGCGCGTGAGCAAGCCTTGGTGACGCAATGCGAAGGCCCCTATCTGGATGTCAGCCACGGGTCTTCGTCCAGCCTTTCCGGCACGCTTGAGTTCAATATGCCGATACCACGCAGAGAAAGCAGCACGGGTATCCGCCAGAACCCAGCCTTCGTGCTGGTCAATGCCCAGTTGCGACAGGAATTCGCCTGCCCATTGCCAATCGCCCAGAAACGCAGGAGCCAACTCGATCAAAGTAACCGGGCAAATTGTCAGACCGTCGCTTTGGTGACGTTCAATGCGTTTCGCCGATGACTCGCCGAACGACGGATCATCGTCCAACACGTCCAACAACAGACAGGTGTCGACAACCCATGCCATCAGTCAGCCTCACCTGCGCGTATTTCACTCAGCCAGTCTTCAGTCGGACGCAATGCACGGAAACGTTTGGCATACCCGCGCATGGCCATGGCACCCCTAATGGGCGCTTCCTCTAAACGTCGAACCCGACACTCATGTTCTCCCGATGCCTCCCATACCAGCCGTTCGCCTGGATTGACACCCAGCGATTTCCTGATAGCGGAAGGAATCGATATCTGCCCACGCTCAGTAACCATCGTGATCATCGTTTTCATAACGGCATGATATCATGTATGGTCATCATGTCAACATTACAGCCCGCCTCACAGCCCAACCGGCCGACTGCCTGACCGCCCAACCGCCTCACCGTCCAACCGTCCGATTGGCACACCGTCGCTGCGCGGCAGGAAGGCGGGCGTGCAGGCCAGGCAGAGCGTCCAGACGAGCAGAATGGCCGGCGACCGGAACGGCAGATCAATGAGACTGTGGATGACCGTCGCGGTGGTGCCCGCCCAGACGCACCAGACCACGGGGGGGACACGCGCCAAAACGGGGGTTCTGGAGGGCGCGGTCCACTCGCTCTCGGCAGGCTTGCGCACGACTTGCCGCACACCGCGCCAGATGGGCGCCAGCAACACACCGACCGCGGCCAGCATCAGGCCGAAACCCACCGAGCCATGTTCGGCGAAAAACTGCAGGATATCGTTGTGGACATTGGCCCTGCCCTTGCCGCTCACCATCTCCTTATACTCTTCGGGCGTCACATACTCGTTGACGAAGTGACGGTACCCCCACCCTCCCACACCAAAGACAGGATGGTCTTTGATCATGTCCTTCGCGCTGCGGAACTGGAAGATGCGCATGCCGATGGTGTCATGGTAGAACGTGGATGGTTGGATATTCGCCAGCTCCGCTCGCAGGTTGCTCTGCGGAAACGCAAAGAAGAGTCCAATGACTGTCAGAACACTCAGCGTACCCATCCCGAGAACCTTGATCCGACCGGCCAATCCCAGTTGATGCCAGGCTACGCGTAGGCAATACGTGCCGCCAACCACCAGCAGAACCAGCGTTAGTAGCATCGCGGCGCGCGAGAGCGAACCCATGGCGCCGGCGAAGTTGAGCGCCACAGGCACCAGCAGCCAGCCAGAGCCGCGGCGCTCGTCAGGATCAGTCGCGTCTTGGAACCAGAGCCCCACACTTACGGCGAAGAGCAGCGTGAAGAAGGCACCGGCCAGATTGGGATAGCCAAAGGAAGAGAAGAAGTAGCCCTCGAGGGGCGTTATCCAAAAGAGCGAACGGGTTCCACTCAGGTTCTGGATGAACCCGAACACCGACAACAGCGCGCCATTCCAGGCGAGAATGCGCAACAGGCGACGCTGACCACCGCGCAACAGGCCATGACGGACAGCAAGCAAGGCGGCCCACACGGGCGGAAACCAGAAGAGCTGCTGACGCGACTCGGATGACACCACACTTGAGGGCGCCCAGGGCAGCGGCGGCAGGTCATAGATCCACCGTGTTCTGGATGGGTCCAACCGCACGCCCTCGCCCCCATTGGCCCATTGGATCGTCAGCAACCCGCATAGCGCCAAGCCAATGTAGAACAGGGGATCGCGCGCCAGCCCGCGCCTCACGCGCCGCAGCGCGTCGCCATACGACTCGCCCTTGCGGATCGGCGGGCACAACAGCAGCATTTCCATGATGGCCAAGCTCAGCCAGGGAACGCCATCCAGGTGATCGACGCGCGTGCCTCCATGCACCCAGGCCAGGTAGATGGCCAAGGCAGCGACGTGCAGCATCACGAGATTGCGGGTCAGGAAGGACATGGGCGGGGCCGGTTGGGCGGTCGGGCGGTCAGGCGGGCGGGCGGTTGGACGGTCGGGCGGTCGGTTGGAGTGCGGTGATCTGGGGGAGGCTTCGGTCCAGGCTGCCTACATTGAACATCGAACTCTGAACGGGGAACGCGGAGAGATGTCTCTCACGGACGTGAGTCCCGTTGGGGCGGGACAACGTCCCTCACGGGAGTCACGAAGGGCACGGCGTTTGACTGGGATGTCGGGCAAGTTGCAGACACACGGCCAAACACGGGCAGGGCAATGTCTCGCACCAGCGCGCCGGGAACCGAGTTGGCGTTGAGGGTCGGACGGCCCAGACGCGCACGCACGGCGCGTACGAAAGCCGGCATACCAAACGCCCGCGACTGCGCCTGATAGAGCGCCAGCCGCTGAAGCGCGCGCTGCGAGGCATAGCCACTTTCCGGTAACGTCAGATGCAACAGGGCGGCCATGTCCAGCGCCTCGCCGACGGCGGCGTTCTCCAGCACGGGGTGGTGCCGCAAGCCGCCCCACAGTTTGTTCAGAGCGGGCGGGAAGAACGCCAACTCATATCCCAGTTGGATCTTCTCGCGCGCGGTCATGCACACGCTCCCTGCCATAGAAGCATATCGGTCTGGAGGTTGCCGAGATTCTCGCGAACCAGGGCGTCGTCGCGAAAAGGAACAGGCAATCGCTGCGCCGCTGATTGGACGTCGGCCCACGCCACGCCGCATTGCCGCACGAGGAACTGGATATCGGCGCGGTCGGATTCGTCATAGCGAATCAGCTTGCTGGCGACCAGATCCGCGACAGACCCCGTTTTCACTGTCAGGCGGCGGCCTGTCCACAGAACCATGTCTGTCTCTGGCGCTGGCGGCGGCAAGCACAGCCGCAACGGCCCCACCCATTCGATATGCTGGCGGTCATCCTGCTCGCCGGGATTGACCGGCATACCCAAGTTCTCGGCCACGCGCCGCAACTCACCCATGTCGGCGACTGAATAGGGACCAGCCACATCAATGTCCAGACTTGTCCGCTCCACTTCGCCCAGCAGGATGAAGGCCGCGCTCCCGTAGATGTGCAGAACCGTGGGCGCAGACAAGGCCGCATCCAGTCGCTCCAGAAAAGCAATCAGTGCCACCTGGTTCATATCCCGTGATACTCCCGGTACCACTTCACAAACTTCGGGATACCGACCTCGATTGGGGTGGTGGGTTCATAGCCGACCGCGGCGTGCAGTTTCTCAACGCTGGCATACGTGGCCGGCACGTCGCCGTCCTGCATCGGCAGCATCTCCATCCTCGGTTCAGCGACGCCCATCTCGCGGGCGATGATCTGGATCATGTCCAGCAGACGCTCGCAGCGGTGGTTGCCGATGTTGAAAACGTCGCACTTCGGCAGGTCCGGGGTCCGGATGCAGCCGGTGATGCCCGCCACAATGTCGTCGACGTAGGTGAAGTCGCGGTACATGTCGCCATGGTTGAAGACCTGGATCGGCCGCCCCTGGCGCATCGCATCGGCGAACAGCCACATGGCCATGTCGGGCCGGCCCCACGGGCCATAGACCGTGAAAAACCGCAACCCGATGCACTGCAGGCCGAACAGATGGCTGTAGCTGTGCGCCATCAACTCGTTGGCCTTCTTGGTCGCCGCATAGAGCGTCAAGGGGGCGTCCACGCACTGGTCCTCGCTGAACGGCATGGTCTTGTTGCCGCCATAGACCGACGACGTGGAAGCATAGATCAGGCGCGGCTTGGTACGGGCGTGGCGACAGCACTCCAGGACGCTGAGAAATCCCTCGACGTTCGAGCGCTGGTAGACAAACGGATTGGTCAACGAGTAGCGCACGCCAGCCTGGGCCGCCAGATTAACGACACAGTCCGGACGAAAGTCGGCAAACAACCGGCTCAACCCATCGACATCGCACAGGTCCAACTCGTGCCCCCGGTAGCGCGACTGCGAGACGAGTCGTGCGTGCCGATCACGCTTGAGTTGGACGCTGTAGTAGTCGTTGAAATTGTCCAGACCGGCGACATCGAACCCCTCGCCCAGAAGGCGGTTGGCCAGATGAAAACCGATGAACCCGGCGGTTCCAGTGACAAGTATGCGCTGCATGTGTCTTCGGACGTCCCTGGCGGGCGGCTCGTCTTTAGCAAGCTCCGCCCCATGGATTATGCGCCCGCTTTCGCGAACCCACTCCATAACTAGCTAGCAGATAAGTACTTAGAAAACTCTACTCGCGCCCGCAGGAAACCGCGGCATCAGCTAAAAAACGACTGATGCCATCAAACCCGACAACATATTACAGAAAGGCCCGCCTTCCGCCAAGCGGGTTATGTGGGTTATGTGGGGCCCGGCGTCCGAGGCCCGGCGTCCGAGGTCCGGCGTCCGAGGTCCGAGGTCCGAGGTCGGAGGTCCGAGGTCGGATGTCGGCCAACCAGGCCAAGATCCGTTCGCGCTCGCACATGTGCGCCAGCGCCTGGCGCGCCGCCCGGCGTCCGCGATGCCTGTCGAGTCCCAGCCCGGCGCTGACGTAGCGAGTACCGAACGTCACGGCCCGGCAACCCCAAGCCACCGGCAGCAGCCAGCGCGCGCGCAACCAGGAGGGATAGATAAGGCGTGCTTCGGCCAACGGCAAGAATATCCGCCGTCCTGCCAGTCGCAGTTTCGCCCCCACGCCTCCCGCCCGGGCCAACCGAGCCAGCGACCGGTCGGTCAGTACCACCTCTTCCGGCGGCACCACCGCGCCAGACATGACCCAGACGCGCTCGGCCGTGGCCCAATCCGGATCCACCTGCGGAGTCAGCCCGGCTGGCAACGGCAGGTCGAACAGGTCGCGCACCACCAGCAGGTGGAAGGCGACGGCGCGCTCGATGCGCCAGGCGCGGGCACGCTGCCAGAAACGCGCCGCGTCCCAGGAGAGTCCGGCGGCGGCCGGCCCGCCTTGCCCAACCCAGCGCAGGGCCAACGCCATGTCGAGCAACATGCGCAGCGGCACGATGTAGCGATGGTGCATCGCGTGCAGACACAGGTGCAGCAGCTGGTCCTCCGCCGACGGCACCTGTACGGTCACACCTGCCACACGCGCCTCCCGCGCGGCCGCCCAGAACGCGTCGATGTCGACGTCACCCGTCAATCCAGATTGGCGACCGGTGAGTTGCCAGTGCAGTTCCACGGGAGGTCCGCCTTCGGAGTGATACAGCGGCAGGTCCTTGGTGACGGGGTTGGCGTCCGCGACACCGTGCGGCGCATAGCCAAGAGGTGACAGCGCTGCGCAGGCCCGCGTGACGCAGTCGCGGGGAATCAGAACATCGATATCGCCTGATGGACGCTGTCCAGGTTCATCATAGAGCCGTTCGGCCAGGAAGGCGCCTTTGAGCGCAACCACCGGTATGCCGGTTGCACCCAGCGCACGGTAGACTGCCGCGGTGGCGCATTCCATACGCACGCCATGCCGTGCCGCCACGAACGCGGCCGTTCGCCAGGCGGCCAGGACCTCCGGAGGGACGCCCGGCGTACGCGCCACAGCCGGGAAAAGGTACGGCGCGACCCCGTGCGGCAATGCCGCCGCCAGCAGCCCCGGCCAGTCGGCGCAGACGGGCAAAGGACCAGCGGGGGCCAATATGGCGCTGCGTAGCGCCTCGATAAGGATAGGGGCTTTTCCGGCCATGGCGCCTGACGTAGGACGAGGGTTAGCGGTGCGGTACGGCAGCCAAGATGCCCCGTTCCGACAGGCGGCGCAAGCAAAAGACGGCGGCGGAAAAATTTCCTTGGCATTCTCCGTCGAATTGTGCATTGTATGTGTGCGGTTCGGATTTGGCCGGATCGTACCCAGACTTCATCCTGTGTCATAGTTGAGGACCTGGTTTACTGCTTAATTCATGTGACACAGATGAGGTCAGTATCATGGATATCTATGTCGGCAACCTCCCATACGAGGTGTCTGATGCCGAACTGCAGGCGCTGTTCGAGAAGCACGGCAAGGTAAATTCCGCCCGCGTGGTGATGGATAAGGCCACGGGTCGCGCCAAGGGCTTCGGCTTCGTTGAGATGCCGGATCGCGCCGAGGCTCAGAAGGCAATCGACGCCACCAATGGCGCCGATTTCATGGGTCGTCCGCTGCGCGTGAACGAGTCGCAGCCCAAGCCGCGCTCGGATGACCGTCGCGGTGGTGGCGGCGGCGGGTTCGGCGGCGGTGGCGGCGGCGGTGGCGGCTTCGGCGGCGGTGGCCGCGGCGGCCCCAAGCGCTGGTAATACCGGTTGCTTTGGACTTCAATCAACGGACATCGGTGCGTAAGCATCGGTGTCCGTTGCCTTTTCAGGGCCAGTCGACATTCACACGCAAAGAGCGTATCCTCAATCCCATGAACCACACTGGCCTTTCGGCATCGACCCGTCAGGTGTTCGCCATCGGGGTGGCTGTCATCTGCCTCGTCTCAACGGGCAGCGCCACGACAAACGTTTTTGAGCTGCCAGCCCTCTGGGGGCGCCACATGGCGTTCCGGCAGCAGTTTCAGCAGGCCGTGCAGCAGAAGGACTGGCAGGCCATGGAAAGCGCATGCCGGGGCGGCATCGCGCTGCTGCCCGCAGATCCCGTCTGGCAGTTCAACCTCGCCTGTGCGCTGTCGCTGCAGGGACAGCGCGACGAGGGGCTTGACGCCCTCTCCAAAGCCATCGACCTGGGGTTCCGCGATCCGGAGGCGATTGCCCAGGACAGCGATCTGCTCAGCCTCAAGATCTCTCCCCGTTTCGCCGAACTGCTGCAGAAGGCGCGCGACTTGCAGGGCAAGGCCGTGCCCGGTACGCCGGTTGTCCGCGCCACACCGCCCGACACCAATGGCGTCGCCTGGGTGTCGGCCCAGAACACGATCTGGGACTACGATCTGGGCGTGTTCAAGTCGTACTTCGCACCACCCAGCCGGCCTCTGGCGACAGCCGCTGTCGCAGCCGGTTACACCGGCCCGCTCGCAGGCGACATGCGCACCTGGTTGGCGGCCGGTACGGCGGCCGGCAACCGCGACGATTTCTACGACAACCGCGATGACGGTCATTCGCGCCTGAATGTGCGCCCCTTCCCCGGTCTCACACTGATCGCCTACGACGCCCAGGCGCGCCAGTACCGGGTCAACTATGGCGCGGCGCGCCTGCTTTATAACAACGTCGTGCTCGGGAACTCGTCAACCGCGCTCACCGTCGGCCCATACTGGCGCAGCATCCCACGCGCACTCATGGTGGACGGCCGTGAGGTCGCCCTGCAGTTTGCCCAGTACATGGGCAGCCAACTCTACTGTTACCCCGAGCACCGTGATTACGACGCCGACAACGAAGGCGACGTCTTCCCGGCCAATACGCCGTACGTGGTCATCACACAGGGATCGTCTGGATCGGACCAGCCCGTCCTGAACGCGCTGTCCGGCACACTGGCGGCATTCCAGCCGGAAACCAAGACGTTCCTCAGGCGCCATGGCTTGCTGATGCCCACGCTACAGATGATCCTACGAGCCACGCAGCGCCAGGTGCGGCAGCCGCAAGACTACCTGACCGGCGCCGCGCACCGCCCCGTGCTGAACCCCACCAACCTGGTCGTCGATGCGATGATCCGCATGGCTCACAGCCTGTCCAGTAATGACGTCCCGCCGATGGTGGCGCTGCGCACCCTTCGGGATGAGGCCGCCACGCCCAACCGTGATTTTTTTGATGCGGTCGCCAGCGAGGGACTCTTCGATACCCCCGGCGCCATTGCCCGCGTTGTACGCGGCGTCGCCTACAAGCGCCGCATCACCGTCGGCGCCGCCACGTCCATACCGGCAACAACCAACCTCACGTGGCACTGGGTTCTGCTGCAGGGCGACCCATCCAGGGTTGAGATCAAGCCGCTCAACCCATCCGGCTCAGCCGTTGCCATCACGGTCGCCTATCATGAGGCGTTCGCGGTGGAACCGGGCAACCCGCTGCGCTCGTCGCGCGTGGACATTGGGGCCTTCGCCTTCAACGGTAAGCACTACTCGGCCCCGGCCTTTGTTACATTCCACTACCTGCGGAACGAACTGCGTCGTTATGGCGACGACGGGCGCATCCTGTCGGTGGACTACGGCGCCGCCGCCAGCCGCTACACAGACCCCTCGCTCTCGCTGGCGCGGCACTGGCGCGACACCTACAGCTACACCCCCGCCGGCAAGATGACCGGTTGGACGCGCCAGCGCGGCGACCTGACCGACCGGTTTACCGCCGACGGGCTGCTCATCGAGAAGACCGACCCGCGCGGCCGCGCCATCACGGCGCGCACCGTCCGCTACCTTCCCCGCCAGACAGCCGGCGACAACACACGCGCACCGGATCTGATTCAGGTGAACAGCGACATTCGCGCCACCTACCGGTACGCCGACGACCAGGACCTGATCGGCGAAATCGCCTCTCACGCCAAGGTCGCCGACTAGCTCCGTCCGGCAGATGAAACGCACCTCTTCCTTCAGTTCGCTCGATCCCGCCACGAACCGGACGCTGTTCCGATTCCTGCTCTCACTGGCGTGGAAGTACCGCTGGGGCAGCATCAAAGTGCTGCTGCTCCAGATTGTGCTGCTCACGATGGGGCTGTTCGGCCTGGGGTTGATGGGAGTGGGCGTGGACTTCATCCGGTCACGGGTGCCCTCGCCCGGCGCGCCCCCCAAGCCGCCCAAGTGGCCGTTCGGCCTGCAGCCGCCGACGGACCTGCCTGATCTGCAGATTCTCATGCTGATCGCCGGCGCCATCCTGCTGCTGGCGCTCCTGCGCGGATTCCTGAACTATGTCTACACGGTCGAGGTCAACAAGTTCGTCCAGGGCCATATCGTGGTCGATCTGCGTGCGCAGGTTTACGCCAAGATGCAGCAACTCAGTTTCCGGTTCTTCGACGCCCATGCCAGCGCCTCGATCATCAACCGGGTCACAGGCGATGTGCAGTCGGTGCGGTTGTTCGTCGACGGCGTGGTGATTCCCTGCGTCGTCCTGGTTCTGTCGCTCGTCGTCTACCTGTTCTATATGGTGAGCATCAGTGCACCGCTTACAGCGGCGTGCCTGGCGGTGACGCCCGCGCTCTGGTACACGACGCGACGGTTCTCACAGACGATGCGTCCCTTCTACCGCCGGGTGCGCGACCTGGCCGACAACCTCGTGGCCGTCCTGAGCGAGCATCTCAACGGCGTCGGCGTCGTCAAGGGGTTCGGCCTGGAAGCGACCGAGGTCGCCAAGTTCGACAGCGCCAACGATGCGGTCCTGAACCAGCAGCAGGCCATCTTCCGGAAAATCAGCCTCTTCAATCCGCTGGTCGGCCTGGTCAGCCAGCTCAGCATCGTCATCCTGTTGGGCTACGGCGGCTGGCTGGTGGTGCAGTACGAGCGCGCCCCCGATGCCATCAGCGCCGCGCGCGCGGGCCTCTCGGTCGGACAGTTGCTGGTGTTCTCCGGCCTGCTGCAGCAGTTCTCGGGTCAGATTGCCAACATCGCCAACATCGCCAACAGCATCCAGCAGAGCCTGATCGCCGCACAACGCGTCTACGAAGTGCTGTCGGCGCCGGTCGAAATCGAAAGTCCGCCCAAGCCTGTCCGCCTGCCGCGCGCACGCGGCGCGGTCACGTTCGAGGGCGTCACGTTCGGCTACGCGCCATCCGAACCCGTGCTGCACGATATCAACCTGGAGGCGCCAGCCGGCGCCTGCATCGCCATCCTCGGCGCCACGGGTTCGGGCAAGAGCACCCTCATGAGCCTCATCCCGCGGTTCTATGATCCCGTGACGGGGTGCGTTCGGGTTGACGGGCACGATGTGCGTGACCTCGAACTGGCCGACCTGCGCCACGCCGTCGGCATGGTATTCCAGGAGAGTTTCCTCTTCAGCACGACCGTGGCCGGCAACATCGCGTTCGGAAACCCGAATGCCTCACGGGCCAGTATCGAACGCGCGGCACGCGTCGCCGCCGCGCACGACTTCATCTGCCAGCTTCCCAAGGGCTACGACACCCTGCTGCACGAGGGCGGCAGCAACCTCTCGGGCGGCCAGCGCCAGCGCATCGCCATCGCCCGCGCAATCCTCCTCGAACCAGCCATCCTGCTGCTGGACGATCCGACCGCCGCGATCGACGCCCACACGGAACACGAAATCCTGCAGGCCATGGAGGGTGCCATGGCCGGCCGCACCACGTTTGTCGTGGCGCACCGCCTGAGCACGCTGCGGCGCGCCGACCGCGTGATTGTGCTGAACCACGGACGAATCGTCGAATCGGGCACGCATAGCGAACTGATGCTCCGCGACGGCCTCTACCGCGAGGTCGTGGACATCCAGATTGCCGACGCGGAAGGGGTCCGGCTATGAAGCGCCCGCGCCGCATCAAACGCGAGCTGTCGTTCATCACGCACGTCAAGCGCGAGGCGCACGAGGCCGAGGCGCGGCCGCTAGACTTCGGCCTGATCCGCCGGCTCTACGCCTACACGCTGCCTTACGCACGCACCCGCAACGCGCTACTGGTGCTGGTGATCATACGCTCAATCCAGTTGCCGCTGCTGGTCTGGGCCATCGGCAAAGTGCTGGGCGGCCCGGTCAAGCGCATGGACACCGCCGGCATCCTGTGGGGTGCCGCGGGCTATCTGGGACTGTCCCTGCTGACTCAGGGCACGTTCGTGTTCCGCCAGTTCCTCGGCCTGCGGCTGGGCGAGTCCGTGCTTCACGACCTGCGCCGCGATATGTTCCGCCACCTCCAGCGCCAGCCGATGAAGTTCTTCGGCGAGATGCGTATCGGGCGGCTGATCGCGCGCTTCACGGCGGACGCCGACGCGGTCCGGTCGGGCGTCCAGGACGTGCTGTTCGTCTCCATGGTTCAGACCGGCCAGATGCTCGTGGCGGCGGCCGTGATGTGTTACTACGACTGGGCGCTCTTCCTGATGCTCGTCGGCATGGCGCCGATCCTATACGCGCTGAACCAGTTCTTCCGCAAACGCCTGAGCATGGTGCATCGCGCGGTGCAGGAAAGTTTCAGCCGCATCACGGCGACGCTGGCCGAATCCGTGGGGGGCATCCGCGTGACACAGGGGTTTGCCCGCGAACGCCTGAATGCCGGACTTTTCGGCGAACTGCTGACGGACCATGCCCAGTTCAACCTCGACGTCGCCCGGGCGTCGGGCGTATTCATCCCGCTGCTCGAATTCAACAACCAGCTCTTCATCGCAGGCGTGCTGATGGCGGGTGGCTGGCGCGTCATGCACGGCCTGGCGCAGGTCGAGGACCTCTACCAGTTCGTGCTGATGAGCGGCGCGTTCTTCGGCCCCATCGTGACGATCGGCCAGCAGTTCAACAATGCCCTGTCGTCGATGGCCGGCGCCGAACGTATTTTCCGCCTGCTCGACACGCAACCCGACTGGCAGGATCCGCCGGATGCGGAAAAGCCCAGCCTGCGGGGACGGGTGGAATTCCGCGGGATCGGCTTCGCGTACAATGCCGCACGCCCCGTGCTCAGCGACGTGAGTTTCGTGGCCGAACCCGGCCAGATGATCGCACTGGTCGGCCACACCGGCAGCGGCAAGACGACGATCATCAACCTGATCGCCAAGTTCTACCTGCCGACGAGCGGCGAGCTGATGCTCGACGGACTGGACGTCCGTCGCATCGCCTCGGGTGCGTTGCACGCCCAGATGGGGCTGGTTCTGCAACAGAACTTCCTGTTCGCGGGCACGGTGATGGAGAGTATCCGCCTGGGACGCCGCGATGCGACCGACGAGGAGGTCGTGGATGCCGTCCGCAAACTGGACTGTCTGGACGCCTTCGAATCGCTGCCCGACGGGTTCCAGACGGCGATCGGCGAGCGTGGTTCCGGCATCAGTCTCGGACAGCGCCAGCTGATCTGCTTCGCCCGCGCCATGCTGGCCAACCCGCGGATCCTGCTCCTGGACGAGGCCACCAGTTCGATCGACACCCTGACCGAAGTGCGCATTCAGCATGCGCTGGCGCTGCTGCTCAAGGGGCGCACGAGTTTCGTCGTTGCGCATCGCCTGAGCACGATCCGACACGCAGACAAGCTGCTGGTGATGGACAAGGGACGGATCGTCGAACGTGGCACGCACACGGAACTGCTCGCAACCGGCGGCACCTATGCCGCCCTGTACCGCCAGTTCGTGCGTGCCGGCCAGATCAGGGAGTAGCCGACACGCGCTTGGCGAAAGCCATCGGCACGATGAGCACCGGGCACTCGGCATGGCGGGCAACCTTCGACGCCACGTTGCCGAAGAAGACCGAGCCGTGCCCCTGCCGCCCCAGGACGATCAGATCAATGTCCTGTTCGGTCGCATAGTCGAGGATCTGCTTATCGGGACTTCCCACCCGGAACGCCGTCCGGAAGTCGAGCCCCACCGGCACGCGCGGCCGGTAGAGGCCATCGATCTTGCGGTCGATTTCGGTGCGTGCATTGGCGTCGACGTTGTCGACCTCGTAGATGTAACTCTTCCAGAACTGCGCTTCGGCCTCGGCCAGCACGTGCAGCAGGTGGAGCGTGCAGCCGGTGTTGCGCAGCGCGGCATCAACCGCGAAGTTGAAGGCAAAGTCGGCATTGGCCGAGAAATCGGTGCCGAACAGGATGCGCCGGAAGTGGCCGTAGCGCGCAGTCATATCCATCTGGCCCTCCTTCTGTGCGGTCTCACTTGGCCATCGACGGCAACCAGGTGGCCAGCGCGGGGAACAGCATCAGCAGCACGCAAGCCACGATGAGTGCCAGCAAAAACGGCATGGACCCACGGAACACCGTCTGCAGCGGAATGCTGCGGTCGATGCCGCTTACGACGTAGACATTCACACCCACGGGCGGCGTGATGACGCCCATCTGGGTGACGAGTACGATGATCACGCCAAACCAGATCGGGTCGTAGCCAAGTTGAAGGATAACCGGATAGAAGATCGGGATCGTGAGCAGAATCAGCGCCAGCGCGTCCACGAAGCAGCCGGCGATAAGGTAGAAAACGATGATCAGTGCGATGACCATCCACGACGGCACCGGCAAGCCGGCCAACCAGGCCGCCAGCAGCGACGGGATCTGCGTGACCGCCAGGAAGTGCCCGAACATCGTCGCGCCAGCCACGATAATCATGACCATGCAGGAGGTGCGCACGGTCTCCTGCGTGGCGCGCCAGAGCATGCGCCAGGAACAGTTTCCGCCAAACGCCGCGACCAGCACGCTGCCGGCCGCCCCCACGGCCGCGCCTTCAGTGGCCGTAAACCAACCGGCGAACATGCCGCCCATCACTAGCGCAAAAAGCAGAAGGGTTTCGGATACGCCCAGCAGGGAAACGAAACGTTTGCGCCACGTGGTGGGCGGCGCCACCGGACCCAGCGCGGGGTTGATCCAGCACTGGACCCAGATCACGATGCAGAACAGGAACGCGCACAGAATGCCCGGGATAATGCCGGAAATGAACAGTTTTCCGATCGACTGCTGCGTCAGGATACCGTAGACGATGAAGACCACGCTCGGCGGAATCAGCATCCCCAGGCTACCCCCCGAGGCGACCGTGCCGCTGGCCAGCGCGTCGTCATACTTGAAGCGCCGCATCTCAGGCAACGCCACCGCGGCCATCGTGGCTGCGGTGGCCGGCCCCGAACCGCAGATGGCGCCGAAAGCCGCGCAGGCGCCCACCGTCGCCATAGCCAACCCGCCGCGCAACCAGCCCAGCCAGTGGTAGGCTGCATTGAAGAGCCGGCGACTGATTCCGGCGTGAAAAGAGACCTGTCCCATGAACACGAACAGCGGGATTACGGTCAGCCCGTAGTTGGCGAACGTATCGAATATGTCGGCCGGCAACACGGCCATCGCCGCCTGGGGCGAGATTGCGATGGCGTACCCGGCTACGCCGACGGCCCCCATCACCAGAGCCACCGGCATGCTCGTGACGAGCAACAGCATCAGCGCCAGACACCCTAGAATGCCCACTTGCAGCGGCGTCATGGCTTGATCATCTCCCGTCCCGGGTGCAGCAGGTGATAGCATGAAACGGGCACACTCACCGCGCATGCCAGCGCCATAACCCAGGGCACCCAGAAGAGCGGGATCTGCAGCGTCGGCGTGACTTCGCTGTGACTCAGGAAGCTCTGCCCGTACCGCACGCACTGCCATGCGGCAACGCTGAAGAGCACCATGATCCCGCCGTGAACAAGCGTGTCGAGCACCACGCGACCGCGCCGGCCGAACTTGTGGAAGAAGTACTCGATCGCAATGTGCCCCTTGACGGCCGAGGTGATCGGCAGGGCGCAGGCAATCGTGAGCGCACCTGCCAGACGCACAATATCGTAAGACCCCTTGATGGGGCGGTCGAACTGGCGCAACACAACATCAAGACAGACGATCAGGATCATGCCGGCCAGGCAGACGCCCGCAACGGCGGCCATGCCCAGAACCAGTCCGCGCACGAGGCCCCACCCACGATGGTCTGTCGATGCAGTCGTCACGGTCACTTCGAGGCGGTCTTCGCCGCCGCTACCTGCGCCTGCAGATCCTTCAGGAGCGCCGCGCCCGGCAACCCCTTCTGTGCCGAACGATCAACAAAGTCCTGCAGGACCGGGGCGACCTTTGCCTGCCACTCGACCTGCTGGTCGGGAGCCAGCGTGATCATCTCGCGGTTGAGACCAACGACAAACGCGCGGCCCTCGGCATCGGCGGTATTCCACGCCTCGCCATGTTTGGCGATCCACTCGCTGCTGACCGTCGTGACGATCTGCTGTAGTTCGGCGGACAATTTGTCCCACTTGGCGCTGTTCATGGTCACAAACATGGCCGTCGTGTAACCCAAGGCGGCAGACTCGGTAACGGACGAAATGGTCTCGCCCTGCTTCCATCCCTTCAGCGTTTCGATCGGGCAGAGCGTGGCATCAACCACCCCCTTCTGCAGCGCCTCGTACGTCTCGCCCTGGCTCATGCCGACCGCTCCTCCACCCAGGTTCTGAACGATCTTCGACGAGAGCCCGGTCGCCCGCACTTTGAGTCCCTTCAGATCGTCCAGCGACCTGACGGGCTTCTTGCTGGCGAGTACGCCCGGACCGTGGGCATGGACGTAAAGCAGGTGCGTATCCTGAAGCTCCTTCAGGTCGCTCTGGTACTTCGCAATCAGCTCATTGGCGATACGCGTGGCGGCCACGCCATCGGGATAGCCAACCGGCAGATCCAACCCCTCGAGCAGCGGGAAACGGCCGCGGGTATAGGCAAAACAGCTCATGCCAACGTCGGAAACGCCGTTGACGACGCCCTCGTAGCACTGGTCGGGCTTGGTCAGCGCGCCGCCAGGGATCACATCGATCTTGAGCTTGCCCTGCGTCCGTTTCTCGATCTCGGCGGCCCATTCCACCGCCAGCTTGCACTGCACATGGGTCGGCGGGAAGAACACGCTGTAGGTCAGCCGGACCGGCTGAACGGCGGGCGCGGCAGGTGCGGCAGATGCGGCAGATGCGTCGGCGGGCTTGGGTTTGCCGCAGCCGGCCGCAAGACCGATGACACACAGGGAGGCGACGAGGGCAGGTGTCAGACGCATATGAGACTCCTTGCTGAGGTTCCTGAATTCAGGATGCCAGAGTTTGACACATCGCGCTGCGGGCGTCAACAGCGCCACAAGTCGGCTAATCGGCAAGGAAAGGCGCGCTATTGGTCTGTCTACTACATGATCGACACCGCATCGACATCCACCGTCAGCGCAACCTCGGTCGGCGGGTGCAGGTCGCGGACCACCGCTCGCAAGGGCATGGTCATGGCGCGCACGCTGGCGGCGCGCAGCAGCAGTTGGTAGCGGTACACGCCCTTGGCGCGCGCCAACGGCGCCGGCAGGGCATCGGCACAGGTGACCTCCTTGCCGACACGGCCGGCAAGCGCCTTGGCAAACGCCTGCGCAACGAAGGCCACCTTGGCCTCGTCGACGCCCTTGAACGTCAGGCAGACGAGATGGACGTAAGGAGGGAAGCCGGCTTCGCGGCGATCCGCCAACTCGGCTGCGGCAAACCGTTCAAACGCGGCATCGCGCGCAGCCTCGACTGCCGGGTGGTTCGGCGAGTAGGTCTGCACGATCACCTCACCCGGGACCTCACCGCGACCGGCCCGCCCCGAAACCTGGGCCAGCAGCTGGAACGTCCGCTCGCCCGCCCTGAAATCGGGCATGTGCAGGCTGGCATCGGCCAGCAGCACACCGACCAGCGTGACGTTCGGGAAATCCAACCCCTTGGCGATCATCTGGGTGCCGATCAGGATGTCGGTCCGACCGGAACGGAACTCGCCGAGGATCTCATCGTGGCTGTGCCGACGGGAGGTCGCATCCGCGTCCATGCGCGCAATACGCGCCTGCGGGAAACACGTGTGGACGATGGTTTCGACACGTTGCGTGCCAAACCCGGCGAACCGGAAGGCCGGATCGGCGCAGCCTGGACAACAGGCAGGCACCGGTTTCCAGGCGCCGCAGGTGTGACAGCGCAGGCACGTGTCGACCTGATGGTACGTGTAGGCGACGCTGCACGCATCGCACTCCGCCACGTAACCGCACTTTGTGCAAACCAGCGACGTGGCATAGCCGCGCCGGTTGAGGAAGAGGATAACCTGCTCGCCGCATTGCAGTCGTGCCTGCACGGCGTCGATGAGCGTCTGGGAGAACACCTGCACACGACCGCTTCGGACAGCCTCGACACGCATGTCGACAATCTGGACAAAGGGCATCGGCCGCCCCACGACGCGCTTCGAGAGCGGCGCCAGCAGGTACTTGCCGCGCTGCACGTTCAGCCACGACTCCATGGCCGGCGTCGCCGTGCCCAGCACAACCGCACACCCCTCAAGCCGGGAGCGCATCACGGCGACATCGCGCGCGTTGTAGCGCGGCGCCTCGTCCTGCTTGTAACTGGGCTCGTGTTCCTCGTCGACCACGATCAGCCCCAGACCGGAGACGGGCGCAAATACGGCCGACCGCGGGCCAACCACCACGCGCGCCTGGCCGTTGCGGATGCGGTGCCACTCGTCATGTCTTTCGCCGTCGCCCAGCGCGCTGTGCAGCACCGCGATCCGGTCGCCAAACCGACCGGCAAAGCGCTGCACGGTCTGCGGCGTCAGCGCGATCTCGGGCACGCGCACGATGGCGCCGCCGCCGCCAGCCAGGACGTGCGCGATCGCCTGAAGATAGACCTCGGTCTTCCCGGAACCGGTCACGCCGAACAGCAGGATGGGCTTGGGCACGACCGTGTGGACCGCCGCCTCGTCACAGGCAGACTTGACCAGCGCCAGGGCGGCCGCCTGCTCGGGCATCAGCTCCAGCGGCGCAGTCGGCAGGATGCGGCGGTTTGCCAGCGGATTGCGGCGAACCTGCCGCGTCTCCAACGCGAGGTGGCCAGCGGCGGCAAGCTTGCGGATGGTCTCCGGTGCACACTTGAACTCACGGCAGACGGCCTGCAGCGCACCGCCATCAACGCGGCGCAGGTTATCCAGTAATTCCTGCTGACGCGACGTCAGAGCCCGAGCCTCCCCGCATGTCTTGGACGCGTCTTCACTCCCGGATGCGGCTTCGGTGGTGGGCTCTGGGAAAGTGACAAACAGGCGTTCCTGCGCCCGCGAACCGCCCTCGCGCACCGGCGCCGGCAGCGCGCCGCGTATGGTCCGGTCGACTGGAGCACAGTAATACTCCGCGATCCAGCGACAGAGGCGCACGAGCGTGTCGGACAGGAACGGCCTTTCATCCTCGATCGAAAGAATCGACCGCACGCGCCGCCCGTGGCCGGCACCATCGGCGTGCTCCGGACCGAACAGCCCCGGCGTGGTTGTCTCGGGCGTCGATGCGGGGGCCGGCTCTACCACGTAGCCCGTGACCGTGCGGCCGCCGAACGGCACACGCACGCGCAACCCCGGAGCGATCCGAGGTTCCCATCCAGCCGGAACAGCGTAGTCGAAAAGCCGGTCCAGCAGGGTGTCAACAGCCACGCGGACAATCATGCAAGCCGCCGGAAATGAACGAACCTTTGACGCTGACGCGCCAAAGGTTCGCAGGTTGAACGGTTGCCGTTCAGTCGATACGCAGCACGCACACGACTAGTCGGCGAGCATCGGCACGTTGTTGGTGAGCTTGAAGAACGTGCTCCAGTCGCGCGCGTACTTCTTGCGGGCGTCATACAGACCGCCGCCGCGCGTCACCCACACGATGCGACGCCCCTTGAAGGGGCCGTTGGCCACAAGCGTGATGACGTCATTGGACGCGCCGGAGGTGGACACGGAACCCAAGTCCTTGCTCATCATGAACGCATCACCGCTGGCGAACGAGTCGGACACCTCGGCCACGCGCCAAGCGACGTTGTTCGCGCCAAGAGCCGACGCACTGCCCGCAGACGGAAAACCGCTGGCGGCCAGCATCTCGGGCTTCAGGTCGGTGACGAGCTGATCTTCGGGGCGATCCCCCTCCATGAGCTTCTTGAAGTACTCGGCCGCACCCGTGTAGGTCTGTCCTTCGCCGCCCTGGGCCACCGGCAGCTTGAATTCGTACGGCCACAGGGGGCCCTTCTCGAGCGGTTCACGCTCCATGTTCGAGGAGATGATGGCCACCCACACGCCGCGGCCCTTGTTCTTCATGGCCGTCGCGCGCGCCTGATCGATTGCGCTCTGAATCGCCGGGAAGAGCGCCGCGGCGAGGATCGCGATGATCGCGATCACAACCAGCATTTCAACAAGGGTGAAGCCCTTCTGCCTACGGATCGTCATGAGTAGAACTCCTTACGTGTAAGCCTGGCACCAAGCCAAGCTAAAATTGCCTAGGAACAAGTGTGCCACGACCCGAAGCGGCGGTCAACCCTGTTCTGGAGTTTTTCGTGACAAGGATGAGGGCTCCTAGGACGGAAGAAGGTAACGGCGGTCGAACGGGAAGGCGTTCTCCGTCTGGCGCAGGACCGCCGTCCCACCTGGGTGGCCGATCACCTCAACGACGTCGAACCGGTAGACCAGGCGCGGGAAGCCCAATCGGCGCAAATAGCGTACGGCGGCGCGGTTGAGCGCATGGCGTTTGGCGTGGTTCACCGCCTCAGCTGGACGACCGAAACTCTCGGAGGCTCGGGTCTTCACTTCCACAAAGACGAGAACATCGTCCGTGCGGGCAACAATGTCAATCTCGTCGCGCCGGTCTGGGCGTACGCGCCGCCCCAGGATCCGGTAGCCGGCCCGTTTCAGGTGCGCAACGGCCAGATCCTCACCCCAACGCCCCACATCAATGTCGTCACAACCCGGCGCCGTTTGGCCGCGCATCAGCAGCCGCTTCAGCCAGACCGGCAACGTGTCGACCAAACGCATGGGTCGCCCCTGACGCGAAGTGAACAGTAAACAGTGAACGGGACGACAAGACTCACGGTTCACTGTTCACTGTTCACTGTTCACGGTTCACGGTTCACTGTTCACGGTTCACTGCCCCGCCTCCCGCCCGGCGTCGAACGCGCGCAGGTTGAGCGCCAGCAGTTTGGCAGGGATACGAGCCTGCATAGCCGCATGCCAGGCGCCTACATCAAACGGCGTGAACCGTGACAAGGCACCGGCCAGCACCATGTTGGTCGCGCGCACCTGCCCCAGTTCGGCCGCCAGTTTCGCCGCATCCACCAGCACGGCGGCAGGATAGAACGCCCGTATGCGCTCATCCATGTCGGCCACGCCAGGCTGCTGGCCGCTGGACACGGACACCGGCACAAGGTCCTGCACGCTGATCACGATACGACCGTCGGGCGCCAGCAAGTGCCGCCAGCGCAGCGCTTCGAGCCGCTCGAATGCGACCAGGATGTCGGAGCCGCCGTCCGGCACGATCGGGGAATAGACGCGGGGGCCGAACCGCACCTGGCTGATCACGCTGCCGCCGCGCTGGGCCATGCCATGGATCTCGCTCTTCTTGACATCGAGACCAGCCAGCGCCGCCGCGCGCGCCAGCACCTCGCTCGTCAGCAAGATGCCCTGCCCGCCCACGCCCACGAGGGAGACGCTCATCACCATGTTCATAGAAAGTATCCACCGGCTGTAGGCTATAGGCTGTAGGCTGCTATAGGCTGTTTTGTTGTAGGTTGGGAGGGCTTGCGCATCGACCGGAACAGGGCGCCCAGGACTTTCTCGGCTTCTTGAATCTTCATGTCAAGCGCACTGGCGCCATCGTCAAGATACCCCAGTCGTTTTGCCAAACTGCACAGGTAATGTGCTTCCCGCAAGGAACCAGACGCGATTTCAAGAAATCGAAGGTATTCAGCCTGACTCTCCCGCGCACAGCCTTCGACGATGTTAGCTGGAACCGACACAGACGCCCGCCTCAACTGGGACGTCAGTCCGTATATCTCGTCTCTGGGAAACCCCTTTGTCTTCTGGTAGATCCAGATCACGATCTCGTCTGCCATCTCAAAGGCCCTGAGCTTCGTATGATCTCGCATGGTCGTCTCTCTCCCACAGCCTTCAGCCTACAGCCGTCAGTCCATCTTGCCAATAGCGCCGAACCGGCACACCTGCCGACACAGGTCACAACCCGAGCACAACACCGGGTCGACAAACGACTTGAAACGCTTGTGGCCGGCATCCGCCGGCGCCCCGCGCGTGATCGCCGGACACCCCAGCTTGAAGCAGGCCCCGCACCCCACGCACTTCGACGCATCCACCGCGTAAGGCGTGGCGTCGGCCGGACGGGCCACCAGCACGCACGGACCGCGGACAACCACCACGGATGCCTCGGGCGCATCCAATTCCGCCTTCAGCACACGCTCCAGTTCGGCCAGATCGTAAGCCGCGACCGTCTCCACACGCCGGATGCCCAAGGCACGCGCGATCGTGGCAATGTCGACCACGCCCGTCTCGGCCCCCATCAGCGTGCGGCCGGTACCGGGGTTATCTTGATGGCCCGTCATGGCCGTGATGCGGTTGTCGAGAATGACCGTCGTGATCCGGCCGCGGTTGTAGGCCACGTCCAGCAGACCGGTCAACCCCGAGTGGAAGAAGGTCGAGTCGCCGATCACCGCGGCAATGCGCCCGTTCAGTCCGGCCTTCTCCATGCCCAGCGCATTGCCGATGCAGGCGCCCATGCAGACCGTCGTGTCCATGGCCTCAAGCGGCGGGAATGCGCCCAGCGTGTAGCAGCCGATGTCGCCGGTGACCGTGGCGCCCAGTTTGTGGAGCGTGTAGAAGACGCCGCG
>CAYQJG010000052.1:0-28847 GCA_964417715.1 uncultured Lentisphaerales bacterium
CACGCCCGTCTTGAAGGGGGCCAGCGAATGGTGGGATGCGGAGACCGCAACGGTTTCTTCCGCTGAGTTGGCGGTTCCAGTAACCTTCAAGCCACATGAAATGAAAGTGCTGAGTCTTACGATTATGAAATCAGCGACACAGGCAGATGCGGCAAGCGGCTTTCAGTTCGAAGGCCGTATGTCGAAAGAGGTTTTGCGAAGCTTTGCTTCCCGTGCGATCACCCATCAAGGGCTTTGTGTTGTCGGCACCTCTCCGGATCCGATTTTTGAAGAGGATCTGCGGATGGTCTGCAATATGGGCGCGAAATTAATCGGCCGGGCGGCGTTCTATTCGTGGAACGGCAACATGACCGCCGAGCAGATCGACACCCACTATCGGATCGCCAAAGAGCGGGCGGCTGCCGTTCATGCGGTTGATCCGGAAATCATTCTTCAAGCCGGTGTTTTCGAGATCGCCTACGAGCAGACGGTCAACAACACCGTCATTCCCGCGCCGGTGTTCGAGCAATTCGGGTTGCCGGCGGGAAAGCGAACGTTTCGCTATCTGGACATGGTGTTTCCAGCCGGCACAAGGGATGTTCTCTACGGCATGGACAGCGGCATCGGGTGCTGGGGAAATCCCTCCTCCGGCGTGCCGGACATCACGCAGCTTGAGACGAAGATGTACTTCTACTACTGCATCACCCGGTATATTGATGCCGGGTACGAAGCCTTCCATATGGGACAGGCGGAGAAGATGATGCGTTACCAGGGGAATGCTTACGCGCACCACTGGGATGCGGTGCTTGCCCCGGCGCGAGCGTATGCAAAAACACATGCCCGCCGCGGCATCGCCTTGTTCGACAACCACGATGCAGTCGATTCGGCGGGAATCATGATCGATGACCGGCTCCTGTTCGACATTCAGGGCGCTGGGATGGTTCCGGATGAAACCGTCCAGGAAGATGGCGTGCAAAAATGCCGACTTAAGCACTACGATGAGTGCAAGATCTCCTGGATTGGTCGAAGCGGCGGCGGCATTCATCCGCTTGGATTCAAGATTGAGGTGAATTTCACGATCATCGAGTTAGATAACTACGGCCGCTCCAGTCGTATTCCTCCGGGCGTTGCCACGCCACAGAATTTCTATAATTGGGGTTACGATGATGTTACCTGGTTTGCCCTCCAACCGGAATGGTACCGCAATCAGTTCTTGCAGGAGTGTGATGCCTTTTTGTGCAACACCGCGAAGATTCTGGATTCCGAGGGGAAACAGCAGTATTTCCTCCAGCCGGTGTGCCGCAGAGTGGTTACCTATTATCCGACGATGCTCTATAAGCCTTTGCCGAACTGTGATCGGGATGCGGTCTTGCGCTATCTGAAGGAAGAAAAAACCGAGGTCGCGGATAACGGAGACGGCAGCTACACGTTGACGGTCAAGGGCGATTACCGCTCCAATACGCAAAGCGACAGTTGCCCGAATGGTTTCAATCAAGAGGGCACCATCCGGGAGATATTCCTGGGACGCGCAGCGCATCCGGCGGGTTCGGCATGAGAGCCATACTTCTTCGACTGAAAGGACCATGATGATTAACGCGTTACTGGAACCGTTACCCGGCTTCGGCCAAACGCTGGCTCGGGATGCTGGGGCTGCCCATCGGCGAGACCTGCCGGGTGCCGGTGCCCGCGCGGCGGCCGGACGACGACGAGACCCTCCTGCTGGAGAACCTACGGGAAATGGTGGAGGACTGGCGCCCGACGGCGGACTAGCGACTTGCGACGCGCGACACGCGAGTCGTTGGTCGCAAGTCGCGAGTCCTAACCAAACAACAACATGACAAGCGCAAGAAAGGAACGAAACCATGAGTCAGATCTTCAACAAGAGCGGCGGCTATCGGCGGCTTCACTCCTTCAATCTCGCCACGATCGTGCATTTGGGCACCATGGCTTTCTGCAGGCGGTTCATTGACTGGAAAGAGGATCCGCTTGGCAAGACGCTGGGGCAGATGATGGGTGCCTCCCGGTCCGGCAAGCAGAACATCATCGAAGGTTCCGAGCGGGCCAAGACCTCCGCAGAGACCGAGATCAAGCTCACGGATGTCGCGAAGGCGAGCCTGGCGGAATTGCTGGGCGATCTGGAGGACTACCTGGCCGGTCGCGGCGAGATTCCCTGGAGTATACACGATGAGAATCATCAGGCGATCTCGGCCATCAAGCTCGAACCCTTCGTCTACACCGACGACGTGTTGCACGACTACTGGGTCTATCTGCTTCGCGAGAAACGCAAGTTCAATCCCTGGCTCGAGAACCAGGACGCGACCGTCGTCGCGAATGCGCTGATCGTGTTGGTGCAGCGGACGCTGTCGCTGTTGGGGAAGCAACTGCAGGCGCAGGAGGCCGCCTTTCTTGAAAGCGGCGGAGTGCGGGAACGCATGTCCGCCGCCCGCCTCGCGGCGCGGCAGTCCGCCGCGCCGGAATGCCCGCAGTGCGGAAAACCCATGTCGCGGCGGCACTCGAAGAAGGGCGATTTCTGGGGCTGCTCGGCGTATCCCGATTGCCGCGGCAGTCGGGATATCGGCGATGAGGCTATTCGGGACTCGCGACTCGCGACCGGCGACTCGCAGCGACAGGAAACCGCTGGTCGCGCGTCGCAAGTCGCGAGTCCAACAAACCAGGAGGCTTCGTGATGCACCCGCTCGCCAACGATTTCATCACCCTCTACTCGTCGCCCGAGCCACAGCGGCTCTTTGCCTACAGTCCAGGCATTGCGCGGATGAAGAGCGGCCGGCTGGTGGCCACGCTCGACCTCGGCGGCCCCGGCGCGGCCGAACTGCCCGAACCCAAGTACCCGCGCGGCGAGATGGGCTGGTCCTGGCAGGGCAAGGTCTTCACCTCGGACGATGGCGGCGCGACCTGGACGCACCGCGCCGATGTCCCGTTCATGCACGCCCGGCCGTTTGCGGCGGGCGAGAGTCTCTACGTTCTGGGTCAGGCCGGCGACCTGATGATCATCCGCTCCGATGACGGCGGCGCCACCTGGTCCGCGCCCGTCAAGCTCACCGACGGCCAATACTGGCACCAGTCTGCGTGCAACGTCCATTACGCCAACGGCTGCGTCTACCTGGTGATGGAGCGGCGCACCCGCTTCGAGGTGCGGGGTTGGCCTGTGGGCGAGTTAGCCCCGGTACTGATGCGCGGCCGCCTCGGCGACGACCTCACCAAGCGCGAGAACTGGACGTTCGCCTCGGAACTGACCTTCCGCGACGTGATGACCGAGACCAAGCCCGACTGGTTCGGCGTGCCGTTCTTTGCCGCGGACCCGATCCATGGCGTCCTGGTTACCCCGACGCGCCATTGCAACCCCATGGGCTGGCTTGAAACCGATGTGGTGGAGTTCACCGACCCCGACCACCTCTGGCACGACCCGGCCGGCAAGACCTTCCACCTCTGGATGCGCGCGCACACCGGCGGCACAGGCTATGCCTGCATCGCCAAGGTGGTGGAGCAGGGCGAAAAGCCGGGTACTGGGGCAATGACCACCATGCTGGAGAAGGCCCCTTCCGGCAAGACGATGCTCTATGTGCCGTGCCCCGGCGGGCAGATGAAGTTTCATATCCTTTTCGATGACCAGACGAAACTCTACTGGCTGCTCTCCACCCAGGCCACTGACAGCATGATCCGGCCCGACCGCATGCCCGCCGACCGCTACAACCTGCCGAACAACGAACGCCGCCGCCTGCAACTGCATTTCTCCCGGAACATGATCGACTGGTGCTTCGCCGGACTGGTCGCCATCGGCCCGGTGGAAAAGGCCTCGCGCCACTACGCCTCCATGACCATCGACGGCGACGACCTGGTGGTGCTCAGTCGCAGCGGCGACGAACAGGCCAAGAGCCCGCACGACGGCAACCTCATCACCTTCCACCGCGTGAAGGACTTCCGCGGGCTGGTGTACTAACGGGAAGCTGAACACGGCTGCAAGAGACGCAAAACAAAGGAGAATATCATGATAAAGCGAAACGGCTTCGTGATCAGCCTGCTGTTGGTTGTGGGCATGGGATACCCCGCATGGAGTCAGGAACAAAACAAGGAGAGAGCCGCCATGACCGCAAACGCGCAAGCGATTCGTCCCTTGGCCGACGATTTCGTTACCGTATTCAAGTCCCCAGATCCCAAACATATCTATGCCTACAGTCCCGGCATTGCGCGGTTGGACGGCGGGCGACTGATCGCCACTCTCGACCTCGGCGGGCCGGGGATGAAAGACTGGCCGGAACCGAAGGGACGCCGGGGGAGCGAACTCGTTCAGGGCAAGGTGTTCACGTCGGATGACGGTGGGCTTACTTGGACGCACCGCACCGATTTTCCTTTCTTTCACGCAACTCCTTTCGTGGCCGGAGAGAGTCTCTATGTTCTCGGCCATGCCGGGGACCTGATGATCATTCGTTCCACCGACCACGGTGCAACATGGTCGGAAGTCGCGAAGCTGACGAAAGGGCAGTTCTGGACCGGCCATGCTCACAACATCTGTTACGAAAACGGCTGCGTCTACATCCCGATGGAGCGATACACGCGCGGACGCATTGCGTGGTCGGAGCTTGCACCCGTTTTGTTGCGTGGTCGCGTCAATGCTGACCTCAGGCAATTGGAGAACTGGACCTTCGCTTCCGAACTCGTGTTTAATGAAACCGTCAACCAAGTCAATCTTGACTTCGTTGGCATCCCGTTCTTCAACGCGGGACAGGTAGCGCCCCAGCGACCGATGGCGCCGATTGGCTGGCTGGAGGCCAACGTCGTCCAGTTCACCAACCCCGATCATCTCTGGCACGATCCTACCGGCAAGACCTTCCACCTGTGGAGCCGCGCGCACACCGGCGGCACCGGCTATGCCGCGATTGCCAAGGTCGTCGAACAAGGTGACAAGCCCGGCACGGGCGAGATGACGACGATGTTGGAGAAGGTCCCTTCCGGCAAGACCATGCTCTATGTGCCGTGCCCCGGCGGGCAGATGAAGTTCCACGTGCTCTACGACGCGGAGACCAGGCTCTATTGGCTGCTTTCGACCCAGGCCACCGACAGCATGATCCGGCCCGACCGCATGCCCGCCGACCGCTACAACCTGCCGAACAACGAACGCCGCCGCCTGCAACTGCATTTCTCCCGGAACATGATCGACTGGTGCTTCGCCGGACTGGTCGCCATCGGCCCGGTGGAAAAGGCCTCGCGCCACTACGCCTCCATGACCATCGACGGCGACGACCTGGTGGTGCTCAGTCGCAGCGGCGACGAACAGGCCAAGAGCCCGCACGACGGCAACCTCATCACCTTCCACCGGGTGAAGGGATTTCGGGGGCTGGTGTACTGAGAAACGGCCAACTGGTGAAAAAAGAAAAACTGCAACCATGAAAACCGAGAAGAAAACCTATATCGATCGCGCCTCCGGCGTGGAGGTCACGCAACTGACCGACCACAGGGGGCACAGCCACCATTTCTATTTCACCAACGCCGGTTGGTATGCGGACGGCCGCAAGCTGCTGTTCGCCTCGGACCGCAACAACCGGACCAATCTCTTTGGCGTGGATCTGGAGACCGGCGAGATCGAGCAATTGTCGGACCTCGATCCCGTGCCACTGCCTCGGGAAGTGGAGTTCGTGCGTGCCTGCAAGAACCCGGTCCGGGAGATTCTCAATGAAATCGGAAGTATATGATGTCGTGGTGGCCGGTGCTGGCATCGGCGGGATTTGCGCCGCGGTCGCGGCGGCACGAGCGGGCGCGCGCGTGATGCTGATCGAGGCCGATGCGGAAGTGGGCGGCACGGGGGTGCATTCACCGGTCGGATTGGTTTGCACGTACCGGGATTCGTCAGACCGGCCGATCAACACCGGGTTACACAGGGAATTTGTTCCGCACGTGTACGACCATCCGGCCCCCCCGGACTTGAAGCCCGAGAAGGTCTGGTACGGGTCACGCGTTGAACCGTACGACCCGCGCGACTTGTTGACGCGGTATCACCGCGCGTTGGCCGGTGAGCCGACGTTGACCGTGTCCACCGGGACTCGCGTCGTCGAAGCGCACGTGGCGAATGGACAGATCAGCAGTTTGCGCGTTGCCGGGACGCTGACTGGCGAAGCTGCCGGTAAGGTGTTTGTGGATTCGACCGCAGACGGAAATCTTGCGTTTTTGGCCGGCGCGGAGTTTCAATTGGGACGCGACGGTGATGGGGCGCTGCAGCCGGGGACGTTAACCTTCCAGATGAGTCAGATTGATTTCTCCAAGGCCGCCAAGGTTCGCTGGCCGGTCGGACGGTTGCCCACTTGGCCGGAGGTGAGCGCTTTCAACGATGAACTCAGTGTGCTCTACCACACGGCGAAGGCCGCCGGTGAAACCGACAACCCTCGAGAGAACGTCTTTGGCGTTCCCTGCCCCGACGGGCAAGCACTGTTGTTCAACTCGACTCACGTGCTGGGCATTGACCCAACGAAACCAGGTTCAGTAGAGGCCGCCCGGCAGACGGGCGAACGCCAAGTGAACGAGTTGCTGGTCATTCTCCGCCGGCATCCAGCATTTGCGAACGCCAAACTCGATTTTATCTCGTCCAAAATGGGCGTGCGCGAAGGCCGCCGCATCGTCGGCGACTACATGCTCACCGCGGAGGACTGTTTGCGCCCGGCGCAGTTCGACGACATGGTGGCCGCGTGCGCGTACATGATTGACATTCACAACCCCAAGGGCGGCGCGACGCGGATCGTGCCGATTCCTCCGCCCGGCTACTACCACATCCCGTATCGGTGCCTGCGTGCGAAAGGGTTTACCAACCTGCTGCTGGGTTCGCGCTGCATCAGTGGCACGCATGAGGCGCATTCGAGTTACCGGATTATGGCTTCGTTGTCGGCAATCGGCCAGGCGGCCGGCGTGTCGGGTGCGCTCACGGCGCGGCAAGGCAAACATGATGTTCGCGATGTGTCTGCCGCACAGATTCGCGGCGTGCTCCGCGCGCAGGATCAATTCGTCGAAGGCACGTAACTTGAAAGCAATCTGCGCCGCGAACGCCTCTTTGTCTGCTATCCTAGCGACGCTGCCCGCGACTTAAGGCGAGAAGGAACAGAATGAACACACTACGAAGCTTGACCACATGCATGACGGCCCTCCTCGTGGGTTCGGCTGCCCTGGCGGCGGAAACCAAGGCCGGCTCGTTCGCCCAGTTCGATGCCCGGGCAAAAGCGGGCGAGCGCCTGAACGTCGTCTTCTTCGGGGCTTCCCTGACCTGGGGAGCCAATGCGTCCGACCCGGCCGAGACCTCGTACCGGGCCGTGATGCGTGACCGCTTCGAGCAGGAGTACCCGGCCGCGCATTTCCGGTTTCAAGACGCCGCCATCGGCGGCACCGGCTCACAACTCGGCGTCTTCCGCCTCGAGCGCGACGTGCTCGCGCACAAACCGGATCTGGTATTCGTGGATTTCACCGCCAACGACGACATCAACTCCGCCGACCCCGAGAGGCTCGCCTCCTACGAGTCCATCCTGCGCCGGCTGGCCACAGCGGGCATCCCGGTGGTGCAGGTCGCCTTCCCGTTCAAGTGGGACATCGACACCGCCAAATTGCCAAAGATGAAGCGTCTGGCCGCGCACCGCGCCCTGGCCGAGGCCTACGGCAACGGCTGGGGCGACGCCGTGACGCGCATCTGCCACGAGGTGGATGCCGGCCGCCTGCGGCGCGAAGACCTGTGGGTGACCGACGGCGTCCATCCGCACGACCCGGGCTACCGCGAGTTCGCCGCGGCGGCCTGGGACGGGTATCAGACCGCCGTCAAAACCAAGCTCGCGCCACAGGTGCCACCGCAACCACTCCACGGTGCCACCTACATGGTCCAGCGCCGGGTCCGCCTGGCCGAACTCCCCGCGTTGCCGGAGGGGTGGAGCAAGGGCCGTCCGAATCTCACCGCGGTCAACCACGATTGGCTGATGTCGCGCTGGCTCGACGACTTGGTCGTCGCGCGGAACCGCAAACTCGACGAGAAGGGGAAACCCGGGAAAGAGTCTCAGCCGGTGCAACCGCTGCGGCTGAAAGTGGAGGCGACGGCGATCCTGCTCTTCGGCGAATGCACCGCCGACTCCGGGAAGTTCCGCGTGAGGCTCGACGGCAAGCCGGTCACCGGAGTTCCGGGGTTGCAGGAGAAGGACTCCGACCTGTTTGACGGCAATCGATGGAAGAATGGCAACGGATTTCTGCTGATCGAGATCGCGCGCGGGCTGGACCCCGCCACCCCACACCTGCTGGAGATCGAACCGGTGTTCGACGACGCCAAGGCCCAGGAACTGAAGCTGGAGAGCCTCTGCGTGGCCGGCGGAAAGGCAACGGTGTCGGTCCATGAATAGCCGCTTCTTCTATCTCGACGATCTCGATGCCCTGCGCGCGAAACTGACCCGCGCCAGCCGGGACGGCACACGCATGGGCCGCGTGTGGGACTCGGTCGTGCGCCGGGCTCGCAACGCGCCCGGCGATTTCCCCTGGTTCACCCCACTGGTGGCGCTGGTCAACAGCGAGCCCCAGGACATCGAGAACGCGAAGGTAACGATCCGGCGCTACCTGGGGACGCTGGACGCCCAGTCGTTCGGCATGGGGCTGCACTTTCATTACTGGTGCTGGGCGTTTCCTCACGCGCGCTGGGCGCTCTACTTCCAGTGGCTGTGCGCCCTCGGGGCCTGGGATCCGGCGGAGGAGCGGCGCCTGCGCGAGGAATTCCTGACGTTCCAGTACGTCAACTTCTTCAGCGGCATGCGGACCAAGCCTGAGCCCGAATGCGTCGACAACCAGGCCCTGTCGCTCTGTTTCTCGAACGCGCTGATCGGACAACTCTTCGGTGGCGACAGCGCGATCGCGCGGCGGATGGCGGCGGACGGCCTGCGGCGGCTGCCGGACATGCTCGGCGGCTTCCCGCCCTCTGGCTACTCGGGCGAGGGCAGCACCTATATGGACCACGTGGTGGGACCATCCATCCCGTTTGTCGTCGAACTTCTGGAGCGGGTCAAAGGCGGGGACTGGTTTAACCGAGAACTGCCTCCAAATGGCGGCAGCGCGGCGAGCGTCTGCCGCATGATCGGCCGCGAATGGATGTCCTGCGGCCTGACCTTGCCGTGGGATCACTACGGGTATGGCGCCGGCGTCCGATCCTGCCTCGCCTACGCCGCGCGCCGGACCGGCGACCCCTTCTATGCCGGGCTCCTCGAACGTCAGGCGGACTGGGCCTACGACGTGCAGATTGGCTGGGGGTATGACGACCTGCCGTGGTCACTCGTCTGGTGGCCGGAGGGGAAGGGGTCGGGGGTGGAGGGTGGAGGGTGGAGGGACGAACAGCCCGGAGTCGCGAACGGATTCCGTTCGTGGGCCGAGCCTGAGGTGGGAGCGGCGCTGGTGTCGGACGATGCGGAACTCTACCTGATGCAGATGTGGGACGAGTCGGCGCCGCATTATCCGACGCGTGCGCACGTCAATCCCAACGCGGTTGTCCTGGCCGCGCACGGCAGCCCGCTGACCGTGGACGGCATTCCCGGCAAGGGCTGTACGGCATTTGACTACCCGGACACCTGGCGCGAAGTCGGGTACATGGACCTCGGACAGAAACGGAAGTTCAACTTCGGCGTCGGCTGCGCCGGTGGCCACTCGGTCCTGCTCGTGGACGGCTGGGAGGGGATGCGCGCCTTTTCCGAGTATCCGCAGGCCAAGCTGTGCGAGTTCTTGGAGAAGGAGAAGTCCGTGACCGCGGAGGTGACCCCGCTGTACCGCGAGCGCTGGCCTGATGCGCGCGTCGTCTGCCGCCGCTCACGCCTTTGCCACGAACGCTTCTGGCTGATCGAGGACTTCGCTCGTTTCGACCAGGCGCATGCATTCACCGCCCGCTTCTACCTGCGGCCGGAGCGCATCCCGGCAACGCGCGGCGTCATGATCGAGACGGCGGAAGGCATCCGACTCCATTTGTTGCCGCTCCTCGGCAGCGACAACGTCCACGTCGAGACGGTGGCCGGCTATCCCGACCGGCTGGACGGTGCCTCGCTCCGCGTGGACTTCATCCAGCACGGGACCGAATGCCGCTGGTTGTGGCTCGCGTGGCCCGAGGCAACCCGGCGGGTCGCCTCCGACGAGTCGGACGGATGGGCCGCGCTGCCCGATGCCGCCAGCGCACTCGACCCGGCCGCGGCGCGGGCGGGGCTAGTGACCGTTGCACAGCGCATTCCGTTCACCGAACCGCCCTTTATGCTGGCCGACCTGCCGGTCTCTCGTCGCTGGTGGTTCCGCAAGACGATCGCGATCCCGGCCGGTGCCTCGTGGTTGCGTCTGCCCCGGCGGATGCTGGAGCCGCGCCTGTGGATCGATGGCGCCGAGATTGATCTCGCATCTCACGCGATGCGCATGGGATTGCTGGAGCCGGAGATTTCGCTACCGCCGTCGGCCGCTGGCCGGACAGTCGAAATCCTGTTGCGCTGCGACACCGGCCACAGCCAATATGCCGCAGGCGGCAATGGCGGATCCGGGTTCTCGGGGCATCCGGCGCTGCTGGTGCCGCAGTCGGCGCCCGGCATCGAAAGTGCCGAGTACCGCAACGGCCAAGTTACTGTCCGCGCCGGGGGGCGGGAGTGGACCATAGCCCACACTTTACTGGAAACCTGATCTATGGAAACGACACTTCACCGAATGGATGCCTGCGCCGCTATCGCCGAGCGACGCGACGCGTCAAAGTTTTCCGAACTCGTCGGCGCGCTGGGCGATCCCAACTGGCGGGTGCGCTATGCCGCCATTGTGGCCCTCGGCGATCTCGGCGACCCGCAAGCGGTCGATCCGCTGTGTGCGCTGCTGCGGGCAGAGGCATCCGAGCCGATCTTCACGCAACCGCCGCTGAAAGGAGGCGGATACGCCGGCGCGACGCACGTCTCTCCGATCGCATTCCCCGCAGGGACGACGGAGGAGGTGAAGGAAGCCTGGCGCCGGCGCGGACGCCTGCTGCAGGCCGGTTGCCTCGCTCTGGGGAATCTGGGTTCGCCCACTGCGCCGCTGCTGGACCTGCTGCACGATTTTGCGACCGACCAGAAGCGCGACTACGTGGTGCGCGCCGCCGCCTGCAAAGCCCTGGGCCAACTCGCCTGCCCGGGGAGCCTGCCGGCTGTCGAACAGGCGACGCAGGATGAAGAGTGGTGCACCGCCTGCGAGGCGCGCAAGGCGGTCGCGGCGATCACACGGCGCGTCCAGGTGGAGGCGCGGGTCCGCATCGGCATCGTTGGGCTGAATTTCGGCCGGCACATCATCGAACAGTTGACCACGGGTCCCGGCCGCGATTGGTTCGAATTGGCCGGGGTCTGCGATCTCGACGCGGCGAAGGTGCGTCAGTATTCCGAACAGACCGGTGCGCGTGCCTACCGGGATCTGACGGAGTTGCTGGCCGACCCCACCGTCCCGGCTGTCGGCTTGTTTTCCCCGCCGATCGGTCGAGCCAACTTGATCCGGCAAATCATCCGCGCCGGCAAGCACGTGCTCACCACCAAGCCGTTTGAACTCGATGCGCTGGCCGCGGCCGAGGTGCTCGCCGAAGCGCGCCAGTTGGGACGCGTCATTCACTTGAATTCGCCCGGCCCCACATTGCCGCCGGATCTTGCGCAGATAAAACAATGGCAACGCCAATACCAACTCGGTCGCCCGGTGGGATGTCGCGCCGACGTGTGGGCGAGTTACCGGGAACAAACCGACGGCAGTTGGTACGACGACCCGAACCGCTGTCCGGTGGCGCCGGTCTTCCGGCTGGGGATTTACCTCATCAACGATCTGATCAGCCTCTTCGGCGAGGCGGCGGCCGTGCAGGTTATGCATACCCGGCTGCATACAGGGCGACCCACGCCGGACAACGCGCAATTGGCCATCCGGTTCCGAAACGGTGGTCTGGCCAATATCTTCGCCTCATTCTGCGTCAACGACGGCGACCAGTACCGGAACGGTCTGACGTTGAACTTCGAGAACGGCACGGTTTATCGCAATGCCGGCCCGACACAAACCGCCGGCGTGGCTGAGCTGTCGGTGGTTGTGGTCAAGGACGGCCACCGCCACATCGCCGAGCAAGTCACACTGCAAGAGACCAGCAGTGCTTATCAGTGGAAGGAATTCGCCGAGGCGATTCAGACCGGAACCCTGACGAACGAGAGCCTGGACCGCGCGATCGTGGCCGGCATCCAAGTGATTGAGGCCATGGCGCGGGCCGAGAAATCCGCTGTCACGGTGGAATTGGAGGAAACGACATGATGCCTCCTCAGAAGAATCTGTGGGTGAGGGATTGAAGGGCTAAAGACGTGATAGCGGGATAAGCTCGCGGGCCAAGCGATCCATGACGGGGTCCGCACGTTCGGATCGCCCCTGTGGCTCATGGCGAGAAGGTCAGTCGCCCGACCGTTCACTTCGACGCCGGACGCGTCAAAATATTGAAGTTTTCGTATCGCGACTCCCGGCCTCTCATCTGACGCAGCCCCATCCGTCCTTCAATGACCTCGTCGTGTTCTTTAGCCGTCCATGTGTGCTTCTCTTCCCCGCGACTTGCAGTCAGCGAAAGCTGCTTCCCGATCTTCTCGACTGCCATGTGCCACGTCACTCGAAGATGTCGCGCGCAAACTCCCCGTTCCCGACGCCCGTGGCTTGAATGTACAGGATGCAGACAGAAGTGTGCTCCAGTGCCGTGTCAAGACGTGTGAAGTCATACTCGATTCGCACATCGCCTGCGAAGGACCGCTTGGTCCAGAGCACTGCGTGCCGGCATCCTGGGCGTCGATGGGACCGGACTTCAGAACAAACCCTTTGTCCGTGCGTTTGACGCTCGCCTGATCTCCGTCAAGGAACCAGGCTTCGGTCCATGCCTCCGAGGGATTGTCGGGCGCCAGGCTGCCGCGCCTTCACTGGGTGATCTTCAGGTTTGGATTCATGGCTTGGACCGCAGAGATATCTGCATCCGTTATCGCCTTATTGACGCCAATCTTGATCTTTTTGAGGCTCTTGCTGGCGGCCAGGGCTTTCAGGCCGGCTCGCGTAAACGGGCAGCCTGCCGCGTCCAGCCCCTCCAGCATCGGTAGCTTGGCGATCTCACCGGCGGCGGCGTCGCCGACGCCCGTGCCTCTGATCACCAGGCTGCGCAGCTTCGTAAGCCTGGCGATGTTGGCGAAACCCGCATCGGTCACTTTGGTGTTGTCGACGCTCAACCGATCCAGGAGCGGAGAGCTCTCGACAATCTTGGTCAGCACCTTGTCGCCGATCTGAGTGCCGCCCAACTGAGCCCGCTCCAAGTGAGGGTATCGGCCCATCCGCAGGTCATCCGTAATGCCCGCATTGGACAAATCCAGCTCAACCAGGGACGAGGCTTTCTCCAAACCCGCCAGATCCGAATTGGTCAGCGGTTGGCGACCGCTGACGAACACCACGGTCGGAAGCAGCGGGTGTGTGGGTGAGACGATAATCTTGCCTGAGGGATGGTCCAGCAACCTCATGAGTTGGGCATCGGGACGCATCTCGGGCATCGGATCGGGCTTGGTTTGCGCGGCTGGAAAATGTTCCGAGGTCATGCCGATCCATGCCGGATCAAATGATGGTGGCAGCGGCACGCGCCACGGGGCATCCTTCGCCGAGCGAATCCAGCGCGGGCCCGGGGCTGGGAACTCCCATTGTTGCCCCAACTCCAGAGGTCCGCAGTCCGGCGCCTTGCCATGGCCCGGGTGATGCCATTCCTGTTCCCTCCCCGCCTGGCCCGCGTCCACGGCCACCGAACCCTCCGTCAATTCCAGATGGAACCTCGAAGCCGGCAGTGCAGTGGGGTTCCGCGGCTCGCCCACTACGCGGTTATGGGGGACCTGCCGCATGCCTGCCGGCAATACCAGCGGGAGACCATTGGCGCGTGCGAAGGTGTCCGTCAGCGGCCAGTCCTTTTCCGGGGCATGCACGAGCCGCGGGAAATCGCCCGACTGCAGGGCCGGTCCACCGATCACGTTGTTAGCGCCCAGCGGGAAGCCATTCTTGTCATACGTCTGCTCCCAAGTGTGTTCGCCATCAGGGCCCTCCAATGTGCGCACTCCGAGATAGACGCGGTTGTTCTGAAAGGTCATATTCTCAAAGGCGTTGGGCGTCAGTGGCTGGCCCCATGCCAGGTAATACTTGGAGTTGGCGAACAAGTTGTGTACTAGACGAACATCGTGGGTGGGGAAAGGTCGTTTAGCCCGCCAGGGGTTGTGAAGCTTGAGCATCACGTTGTAGAGCATTCCGTACTCGGGGGAAACCAGCACCAGATTGTGGTCGATCATCAAATCGCCGTCGTGGAGTTTTGGCGAGATCCCGAGGCTGCAAAAATTGTCGAGCAACACGTTGTGATGCACGCGGCTATCCCAAGCGCGCTCTTTAACGGAGTCAAACTCGATGGCATCGTCGGCGCAGTTTTGCAGAAAGTTATAGGAGAAGTCGCTGGGAAGGCGCAGTTGGGCTTCCTTGGAATTGCGACCATACTGGACACCGTCCCACGACTCGGCGATGTAGTTGTGCCGAACGGTCGTGCCCGGACCGATGCCTCGCAGGAACGTGCTGTCGGAGTAAAGCAGTTTAAAACTGTCCTTTCCGTGCGCCTGCAACAGCCGCTGGTTCTGGTAATTGGGATAGCCGGTAAACTCGTTATGCTCGATCCGGGCGGAGGCGCCGGCGGGGTTCACAATGCCGCACCAAGTGCCGCTGAAGAAGCAATCGCGCACGGCCACATGGTCTCCTTCGATCAGCACCCCTATGTCCGGCGCCAGGTGCAATTTCAGACCTTCGATCGCTACATGGCTGCCCAAGGCACGGATCAGTTGGCCTCGCGGATCGGAGTCGCGGTTGTCGACCTTCCGGCCAGCTGCGTGCTGATCGCTGACAAACACCTGGCGTTTGCGTGGATCGCCGCCTGCAAAGAGCTTGAGGTAAAGCCGCTTGTCGGCGGGGTTCCAGTGATAGCCTTCCATCGGCCCGGACTGAGAGCGCACCGTCGAACGGCGCACATCGTCCACGCTGGGATAGCTCATCACTTTGCGTCCATCCACCATGACCGCCAGCACCTCCCAGGGCACGGAGGCGGCGTAAACGTCATCGCCGACGGGCTCAAATGCAAGCCTTTCGGTGGCCGCGCCGCTAAGTGTGACCGTGCCCGGCTCGCGGGCGCGCAGAGTGATGGGCGCTTCGGCGGTACCGGAATTGTTGATCTGCACCCGCTGGTGATAGACGCCCGGCGCCAGACTCACCGTGTCGCCCGGCTTAGCGGCGTCGAGCGCTGTCTGGATGCTTTGATCCGGGGTGACGGCTATGTCCCTGTCGGCGGCATGTTCGCCCTGTGCCTCGGCCGCTTCCGTCAGGAACGACTCGAAAGTCCAGGTCCAGTACAGCAGCCGCTGCCGTCCAACTGGATCGCCCGCCAGTTCCTTCATCGCTCGCTCGCGCAGGTCTCTGAGCTGGGCCACCGTCTGGGGCGTCCAGATGGAGTTGAATTGCTTGGGTGTGAATACGCCGTTGTCTCCCTGGCCTCCCCATTTGCCATCTTCCCAAAGCTGCGTCTCGACGCGCAGCATTTCCCGCGTCGTGCCCGCGGCGTTGCCGAACATCCGCTGGCACATCTCATCAAAGATCGCCTCGGCGTTGAGCTGCGGGTTCCACAAGGCCTTCATCCAAACGTACATCGTCGGCGCGGTGGTGGTCCAGTCGCTGGCAGCCCCGCCGTTGATGAACGTGCCGATCAGGTCGGACTGCCTGGACCTGTAAAAGTCGACGATCAGGTTGGGATATTGCATCGGGGCATACGTCCAGCCACTGCCGCGGTCCGAGTAATCCCAGTTGGTGATGCGTCCGCCGGCCAGTTTGCTCCAGGCGGCCAGGTTGGCGTCCAGCGCCTTGCGCGTGCCCGGCTGCTTGCGCAGCGCCATCGGCTCTCCGGTCGTGCAGACCATCACTTCCAGGTTATCCGGAAACTCTAGGCCCTTCGGCGCCTTCTGATAATTCCAGTAGGGCAGGTAGAGCACTTTCTTGTCGGGCCAGCGCTCTTTGACTGCCTGGCACATCTTCAGCACGAACCGGCCCATGAGCAGCGAGGCCTTGACTTCCCCGCCTTCCTTGATTGCTTTCTGGCAAGCTTCGCAGGCACAGTTCAACATCGAGTCGCTGGGTGACACGGTCACGCTGGTGGAGGTAACCCACGACACCGGCTTGCCGTGATCCCAGGCATCCGCACAGCCCTCAAGCAAGTACTCGAGCGTGCGCGGCTCGCTGTAGCACAATTGCTTGAAATTGGGCGTGCCGTCCTCGTTCTTGCGGAACAGGTAAGCCTTGTCGGCCCACTTACCCGGATTGCGATGGTGCCCTTGAGGCTCATGCACCCTGACCACGTACGGCCAGCTGTTGCCCGCACGCACGAGGGGCAGGTAGTCGGGCATATCAATCTTGTCCACGCCGGCCGGAATCGCGCCCTCCGGGAAGGGCAAGGGTTCCTTGATGGACAGACGCGGCCGCGCCGGCAGCTTCCAGCCATAGGGTGGATGAAATCCGCGGAGGCGGAACACGGGCTGATCCTGATAATGTGCGGGACCGATGTTGATCGTTCGATTGGCTTTGATGGAGCGCCCGCCGAGGCTCGCCGGCCAGTACCAGCGCACGGAGATGAAGCGCTCGAGAAAATCCGCCACCGCCCAGGCATCGGCCTCATTGGCCCAGAGCTCAGTGCCACCGGGGGGCAGCGCCTGCGTACTGCCGACCAGGAAAACTCGGTTCGGGGCGGTCTTGATGACGAATCCCTCGGCAGGCAGCCTGGCCGCGTCGATGCCGGCCTGGCGAGATTGCTCGCAGTCGCCAATGATGATGGCCGGCTGATCCGTCGTCGGCGCACCCGTAGCTACTGTCAGTTTCGCACCGCTTGTCAGCTCCACCACCGTCACCAGTTCATTCACCAGCCGCTGGAGTTTCGCCGACGGCTGGGGCGCAGCGACGTACACCACCGCCAGCGCTTTGCCGTCCCGCACCAGCTCCACCGGGGGATGCGAGGCGGCGTCCACGAATGCAACCGGCGTCAAGTCCGGCGTCTGCCTCTGTCCGCCGGTCGTCGCGTCCGCGGCCGCCGCTCTTGCGCTCAGCATCAGGAATGCCGTCGGCAACCAGCAGGCAGCGATCCGAAACCGTGTCACTTGGAGGGTCATCATCAAGACACACCTTTCCGCGTTCCTCGCGATCCTCTCACCTCGCCCGTTCCCGTCAGTCGGGCCACCGCCCAGCGCGCCCGTGCGGCGGTGTTGTCCTCAGGGATGCTCGCCATGCGCCGCAGCGCCTCCAACGCTGGCGCGTATCGCGCGTGCCCCAAGCACCAGGCGGCGACGGAATGGACCGTGTAATTCTGCTTCGCATCCAGCAGCAGGACCTCAATCTTCGGCAGTGCCTGCTGATTGCCGCGCACGACGAGCGTCTGCATCGCCGCGCCGGTCCGCCGCCAAGCGTCCTTGGGGGGCCGATCCAACGCCGTCAATAGGGTCGCCTCCGACTCGTCGAGCAGGTCGAACGGCGCCTCGTCCAGGTCGCACAGGGTGTGCGCCTCGGCAGGCTGTTCGCCGGAAATGGACGCGTCATCGGCCGCCGCTTCCACTTCCGGCGGCAGGGCGAAACGCTCCGAACCGCCAGACCAGGCGGCTTCCCATTCCGTGGCGGCGACTTGCCGGACGCTCAACCCCTCGACACCCTCGGGCACCAGGCAGGTCACAAACCGGGCCCGGCTGCCGGTGACAGAGAGATCGCAGCGCTCGCTTCCCTCGTCCGGCCAGGGATAGCGCGGCCCGCGCCCCTGCGGGAAGGTCGGCACCGCGGTGACCGTCAGCGGCGCGGCCTGATTGGCGCCCTCGGTCTCCGCCAACCAAGCGAGCGTCACGGCCCGGCCTGACGCCAACTCCAGCCGGACCTGTCGCGCCCCGGTCTGGCGCACCCCGCGCCGCAACCACAACCGCGAGGTGAAGGCGTGCGCGGAGCCCGCGCGAATGTCGTCCACGATCCAGGTCACGCCGCTGGCGCCCATGGAGACCGTCCGCCGCATGCGGGTGATGTCAAACGCAGGCTGGTAGTAGGCGGCCGACTCGCCAGCGAAGGTGTGGCGCTCCGCCGCACGGCGCTCGAAAACCAACCGCCCCTCGCGTGCCTGACGCGGGAAGTAGCTCTCCCATCCGTCGACCACGATGGCGCAGGCCTGCCCGAGAAAGCCGTGCTGCTGGTTGCACGCCCATTTCTCGGTGCTGCCATACTGCTGCCGGATCAGCGCCTGCTCGACCGCAGTCAACGTCGCCAGCGTGCGGGCCAGCGACGCATCCGATACCAGCAGTTCGCGGCCATCCTCCCAGCCGTCGGCACTGACCGGTTCGCCGCCCAGCTCGATCATCAGATGGTTCGGGTTCACTTGCCCCCGGCACACCGCCTGCAGACTCCCCGAACAGCGGTCCCAGACCGACATGACGCGCAACTTTCGCGGCACATGCTCGATCGCCGCGCCGACCGCCGGCAGGCTCCAGCTGGTGAGGAGGGGAGAGTGATCAGTGAACAGTGAACAGTGATCGGTAGTCAGTGAACGGTGAACGGCGAACAGTTCCGCAGATGGCGAAAGGACGGCGCCTAACGACTCATTTCCCTCTTTCCCCGCCTGTTCACTGTTCACTTTCCCCAACTGTTTACTCTCTCCAAGAGTCGGCCAATACACCAGCGTCCAGAGGCGGTCGTCGTCACGCCAGGCGATGAAACTCTCCTCGTCCCACGCGGTCTCCGCGATCTCCAGGAGCTGCGTCTCACCGGACAAGCCGGCCCACAAGGCGCGGGCCGCCAGGTTGTGGATGCGAGCCCAGCCGTAGTGGTCCCAGGGCGGCAGCAGGCCACCGCAACTGCCCATCGCTGCCTCGATCCGGAGCGTGTCGGCCAGGCAGGCGCCGTTGGGCTCGTGACGCCGCGCCCAGACGTCCTGCTCGCCGAACTGCTCCAGGAATACCCCGGCCCACATCACCAGCGGAGAGACCACGTCGGACTGGTAGGTAGAGCCCTCGCCCGAGTAGCCGCTTCGCGGCATCAGCCCGAGCACCTGCCGGAACTTCGGCAGCGCCCAGTCGCGCAGCGCCCGTGCCCGCTCGCCCACGCCGTCCACCGCGGCAAAGGCATGCCCCGCCACCGCGCTGCAGAAGGTCATCGAGAACTGCTGGTTGTGGCCGGCCGGGGTCCGCGCGCGCAGCACCGGAACGACATAGTCATGGAAGAACGCCATCAAGGCGTCGCCGATCTGCCGGCGCTCCTGCGGCGTCCACGCCCCCTGCGCATCCAGCCAGGTGAAATAGACCGCCAGGCGCATCGCCCGCGGCGCCACGCACCAGATATGGGCGTCGAGGCTCTCTTGCGCTGTGCACGTCGCAGAGGGCGACTGTTTGCCTGCCAGCAGGAGCGGATCGCTCGCCAAGGCGAGGATCAGCCCCTTCGACTCGGCGATGGCGGCGGCATCGCCTAAGAGCGCCGGCAGGAAGATGTGATGCCGACGAAACTGGGCATCCTCCGCCAGCCGCTCCTGGAAGCGCCGGTAGAGCCGCCCCAGCAGCGGCGGCGGGTTGGCCAGCTTGCGGCGCAAGGCGCCAATATCGTTGATCAATAAGCGGGGTGTCTTCATTCGTGCTTGCCCACAACCCTGTAACGTGCTGCAATATGTGCGGCGAACCGGAAAGGACGGCAACCATGGAAACGGCGACGATTCGAGAGGTGCAGCACAACCTGGCGGCCTACGTGCGGCGGGTTGAACAAGGCGAGGAAATCGTGATCCGGCGGCGCAACCGGGCGGTGGCTCGCCTCGTGCCATCGGAAGAGACTACCACGCCGCCGCGGAAGGTGGACTGGTCGGATATGTACGAGTTCAGGCTCCGCATTTGGGGTAACAAGCCGGCGCCTGGAAAACCGACTTCGGAGATTGTCTACGAATCCCGCGGAGATCGGTAAGTGAACGCCTATTTTGACACAGGCGCAATTGTGCCGATCTATGTGGCCGAAGTGTTCAGTGCACGATTGAATGCCTATCTTGAGGTGCGCGCCGAACCGATCCCTTTCAGTGGATTCCACCGTCTGGAACTCGAAAACGCGCTGCACTTGCGAGTGTTCCGGAGCGAACTCACAGCGGTCGACCATCTGCAGGCTCTCGACGCCATCGAAGTGCATATCGGAGCGGGCCGCCTGGAGGTTCGCCCGGTCAACTGGGTAGCGGCGTTGACAGCCGCGTGCGAAATGAGCCGACGGGTGACGATCCCGACCGGCTGCCGCACGCTGGACCTGATTCATATCGCGATCGCCCTGCAGTGGGGTTGCCCAGAATTCGTTTCCGCGGACGACCGGCAACTCAAGGCCGCGAAGCGGCTGGGGCTGGCCACCGTCGATCTCCGAACGCTCGCCGCCGGCACCGGGACGGGCGAGCCCGGCCGGGTCCGCGAACGGCGCGGCGCCTACCGAACGAAGAAACGCCCCGCGCGGGCGTGAGCAGCGTGCGCAGCACCCGCTCTTGCGCTTCGCGAGTTCAAGCTCCTTGTGTTTCATGCTTCCTCATCCAGCATTTTCATTCTCCACACTACGGCCTAGCCCCTAGAGTCTAACTCCTAATAGGGAGTCCCTATTAATACCCCGCTTGGTTTGCAGGCCATTCCCATTCTTGTTTGAGCACGCCGCCCAGTTCAGCCTGGTGGCCCTTGGTCATGTCCATCAGGCTGATCGCCCCGACAAGCGCACCGTCCGGCTTGCGGGTGATGGCAAGCGTCATGCCTCCATCCCGGTCGAATATCGGTTGATGCTTGGCGATCCATTCCTCGGCCATTCCGGGCTGGAGGGGTGAGGAATGTGGCTCGTCGTGTCCGCCACGGCGCGATCTCCCGCCAGGCGCATGACCTCGGCGGCGTCGGCGGCGCAGAAGGGTCGGAGCATCAACCGCGCTGTTTCAAGTCTGGGAATCGTTTTCATGGGTTACCCGTGAGCGTTGCGGTGCAAGCGCGGCGGATACGCCGGCGCGGGCGCCCGTTTATGCGTGATGCAAAACAGGGGTTGGGTCACTCATGACAAATCCTTGTGCAGCACCAGCAGCCCTTTGTAGAGCGTCCAGCCCTGCACGGACCAGAAATCCAGGCCGGGTTGGTTGTGGTCAAAGATGTGCAGATTGACGCGCAGGGATCCGGCCTTTTGCTGTTCACTCCAGCACCCACACAGCCCACTGGTTCGGGTGGCTGCGGATCTCGGTGGGAATGTCGTTGTTGACCGAGACCTCAGGGATCTTGTTGCTCCACATGTAGCGGATGGCGTTTCTGGTGCCGCCTTCGTTGCCGTAGATCACGCCGACATCGCCGCGCAACTCCAGCCCGCTCTTCGGCGTCACGCCCAGCGCGGCCCACGGGATCGCCGCCTCGACCATGTATTCGCCCTTGTCCAGCTTGGCGTGCATCGGCAGGTCGTTCCACGACGTGACGTCGTCGAGCGTGTCCTTGCCGGAACTCTGCGTCTCGACGCTGAAGGTATTGGGCTTCTCCTTCTCCGCGGTCACGTAGCGGTAGCGCGTGGCCAGCAGCTTGCCGTCGGCCGTGCGGGCCAGGATGATCCGCACGTCGCCAGGCTTCATCTCCGTCTTGTGCACGGCGTTTTCAGTCCGCTTGCCCAGGTCCGTGGCCAAGTACAGCTCAACCGCGTCGCCACTCTTGAACAGCAGCCGCTGGTCGGTTGGCGTGTTGATGAACGGCGACTCGTCGGCCACCTGGAAGCGGACATAGAGGTTCGTGTCGTCGTAGCCGACCTGGGCCTGGGCCGTGCGGTTGCCTTCCCTACAGATGGGGAGCCATTGGACCGTCCCCCACTCGTTGTATTTGCCGTCTGCTGCGGCGCTCTTGAGACGCGACAGCGTGCAGGCCCTCGGCCCGAGCGCCTCCCGTTGCGCCAGCGCGTTCTGCTGGGCGTTGTCGACGGCCGTGGCCGCCATCGCGGCCGTGACCTGCACCGTCGCGGCCGAACGCTGCAGGGTGTCCAGGCCGGTCAATTCCCAGATGCGGCAGTCGGCATCGCCGCCGGAGACGTACGTCTTGCCGGTCTTCGGATGGCGGTACAGGGTACCGTTGAAGTTCTCGGTCAACACCATGGTCTGGTCGAGTTGGTAGGCGCTGCGCTGTTCCTGACCCAGCGCGTCCACGAACAGGCCGTCCTGCGCGTCGATCAGGAAGTACTGGCCATAGTAACCGGTTACGGCCACGAGGTCGGGCAGCGCGCGTCGCATGTCCAAGGCGCCGACAAGATCCCCGGGCGTGTAGGGGGCGCTGGTCCAGGCGAAGGCGCAGTGCACGTTCCCATACTCCCAGAGTTTCTTGCCGTCGGGCGAGAACTTGACCAGCCTGTGGCCGGAGCCCTGGGCGCGTTGGCTGCGCTCGAGCGAGCCGCCGGAAACCAGCGCGTACGAACTGCCGTCGTCGCCCACCGCGACGCTGGCAACGGCACCGCCATCCGGGTCAGTGGCCACGACCGTGGGGTTGGCGTAATCGCCATAGCGCAGCCCGCCCCGGTCGTTGAATCCCAGAAAGTCCCAGCGCACGATGTCGTAGGGCTTGGTGGACTTTGTGCCGCCATGGAGGCTCCATCGATCGCCAACAGGACTGTAGAGGTGCAGACGGTCGTCCACCACGGGTGTCCAGTAGTAGGCAAACCCAAAACCCTTCGTCGCCGCGATCTCGTTGGGCTGCACGCGGCCGTCGTTGTCGGCATCGATCCACAGACTCCCCGCCTTCTCAGCCCGCTTGCCGCCCTTCAAAGGGAGGTAGGCGAGTCGTGGAATGAAGGCCTCGCCGACCTGCTCGTAGATCGTCAGCCCCCGATTGCCGCACACCAAGAACTTGCGTCCCTGGAGATTCACGAAGGTTGCGCCGGGGTGTGAACCTGGCAGGCCGAACTCCATGCCTCCGTCGCTCCATTGGCGCGGCAGGATGGTCGCGTCCGGAGACCAGGAGCCCTTCTCGTAGTCCACGTGGTAGCGGACGGACTGGGCGTAGATGAACTCCGGCGCCGCGGGATCCACGTACGCCGTGGTCGAGTAGTCCATGGACCCGAAGAACTCCTTCCACAGCGTGCCGTCCGGGTTCCACACGGAGTAGCGTTTGGGCTGCGCGTCGGCCTCGGCGACCCAGAGTCGGCCGTTCTTGTCCACCCCGATGCCGAGCGGGTTGAGCAGGCCTGCCGGATCGAACGTGCCCACCAAGGGTCGACCGCCGGCCTTGCCGTACTTGGTCAGGACCTGCCCCTTGGGTGTGAGCTTCCACACCTGCATGGTCTTACCGTGTAGACCGACGTAGAGGTTGCCGTCCTGGTCGCAGGCCAGACGCCGGGGCTCGTCGAGGTCGGCCACAATCTGCGTAAAACGCAGGGTCTTCAGGTCATAGCGGCCCACCGCGTTGCCGCTGATGGCGTAGAGCGTGCCGTCCGGCGCCACGGCCAAGCCGTTCGGCGTGGCGAGTTTCGACTCCCCGCGCGGCTCACCCGAGGCCAGGTCGAGGAGGTACAACTTGTCCTCCGTGAGACTGCTGACCACCAGCAGGTCGCCGGCGACCGCAAGGCCCTGCATCTGCCAGACGCGGCTGCCCCAGTCCTCTTTCTTCTCGTCGGGCCGCTGGGTCGTGACGATCGCCTCGGGCCGGCCGCTGGTGAAGGGCGCGAACATCCCCTTCTCCATCTCGATCCTGGTGATCTTGCCGCTGCCCATGCCCAGGAGGTAGCCGAACCCCTTGTGGAGCACGGCCGCGCCGCCCACCGCTGCCGTCCCGCAGCGCTTGCGGCCGTCCAGGTCGGTGATGATGGAGGGCACCATGGCCTCGGAGACGGGGGTTCCGAGCAGAACCCGTTCGCCCTCGACGGCCAGGGTGGTCGGGTAGCGGTAGTCGCCGGCCCAGCCGCCCGTGCCGTCCTCGGTCTGGTTCGGCGGCGTGCCGCTCACCCCGATGTTGCAGACGAGACGCTGCCCGATGCCGTCGTGGGTGAGGATCTTCGCGGTGTACTGGCCGGCCGGCAGCGGTTGGTCGCCGTCGTCGAGACCGTCCCACAGGTAGGTCTGCTCGCCCTCCGGGTACGGCTCGGCGCCGAGGCAGGTGCGGATGAGCTTGCCGCTCGCGTCGCAGAGCGCCAAGCTCACCTTGCCGGGTTTCTCCAGCTTGAACGGGACCGGGATGTGCCCTGCGGCGCGGCTGACGACGGCCTTCTCGGCCAGCTTGAGGTTGCCGGTCTTCTCGAAGACCGCCTTGCCCCAGCAGGCCGGCCCCATGTACAGCAGGTCGCTGCTTGCCGGATTCCGGATGTCGGCCATACCGGTGCGGAGCGACGTCCCCTGGTCGTTCCCCCAGTTCATCAGCCAAGCCATCCGGATCCGGTCGCCGCCGGTCAGCGGACGGGGGACGCGCAGAACCGCCCAAGGGATGCGGTACTCCATCGTGTAGCCCATGCCGTCGGGATCCCTGGCATAGGCCCCCTCGACGCCGGGCGGATTGAGCTTGGCGTCCGCGTACCTCAGGGTGTAGGTCGTGAAGTAGCCCGCCTTACCGTCCCGGGTCGAGTACCAAAGCGTGGCCATGTTGACAAAGGCCTGCTCTTCCGGCGGCATGCGGGCGCCGGTCCTGTTTGAGGCCTTTGAATCGATCGCGGGGTCGGAGACCAGGAAGATCTGGATCGCGTCGGCGTTCCAGGCCATGTTGGCTTCGCCGCCAAAGGTGTAGTGGTTGACCATCGGCGTCGGATCCTTCACCTGCGCGCCGACGTAAAGGTAGTCCTTGTCGTACATCATCGCGCCGCGCACCGAGTAGCTCGCCTTGCTCGCCTCGTCGAGGAACATCAGGTTGGCCCCGGAGAGGTCCCAGTCGTCGAGCTTGCCGTCAATCGCCACCTTGCCGGGCGCGGGCACGACGTGCATCCGCGGATGGTCCGCCTTGTTCAAGATCGCCACATAGGCATTAACCGGAAGCATGCTCAGCAGAAGCATGGACAGGAAAGCTGCAATGCGGAAGATTCGCCGCCTGTCGCTGTGCTTCACCAATATCTCCCCTTCGGTCCATGGTTGCCTGCTTCCATCCCAGCATCTCCAGAATCCAAGCCCATTCATCCATTCCGGCGGGGGGACGGCTGGGATTGTGGGACTGCTGGCATAGGAACGTGATCCGCGTTCTTCCTCGTCCTCGATTCCCCGTATCCGTCTTCTGAGGGCGAGGACGAGCTGCCCTCACCGGATCGTGACCACCGTGCCGGCCGATCCATTCTTGATCGTGATCTGCGTGGGGCTGTAGCCGACTGTCGCGCCCGAGGGGAGTCCGACGACGGAGGCAAACGTGCCCACCGCTTGGGACGGGAATTCGGCCAGAACGTGTGTGACTTTCGCGAGATTGGTCAACGCGGAAAGGTCGAGCGTCCCGGCGCTGTAAGCGAAGCCTCCGTCGAGCGTCAGCTTGCTCGCCATGCCGCCGCCAATGTCGTACGGTTTGAAGGCGCCGCCGGTGGCCAGCGTCACCGCGCCGCCGACCGTCCCCGAGCCGCCCAGAGCCGCGCCGTTCTGAACCGAGACCGCACCCGACTGGTTTCCGTTGATCCGCAGCGTGCCATTGCTGACCGTGGTCCCGCCGGAGTAGGTATTGGCCGCCGACGACAGTGTGAGTGTGCCCGCGCCGACCTTGGTCAAGCGTCCGCCGGTGCCACTGATGGCCCCGCTATATGTGGTGCTCGCGCCATTCGCGCCGACGCTGATCGTGTTGTTGCCGATGGCCAGGTCATCCGCTCCCTGCAGGCCGCCGAGGTTGTAGGTGTTGGCGCCGGCAACGGTGAACGTCACGAGCTGCGTGCCGGACGCGTCGGTGTCGAGCGTGGATTTTTGGATCGCGTTCACACCATTCAGCTCGAGCGTGCCTCTCTTGACTGTCGTCGTGCCGGTGTAGGTGTTGGCGTTCAGGAACTTGACCGTGCCGCTGCCCGCGTAGTCCACAACGATCGCCAGCGTCTGGCCAGTGGCGCCATCCGAGATGAGTCTGTTGGAGCCGGTGCCGTTTTGCGAAAAGCCGCCGGAGCCGGACCCCGAAAATGTCAGTATGTGATTGCCCTCAACGTTTGTGGACACGCTTCTAAACGCCAGAAGGCTACTGGAGTTGTTCGTCCAGGTCTGGCTCGCGCCGACGAGAACACCGCTGGTGTTGTAACTAGCTCCAACAGTCAATGCGCCCGCGCCAGCGGCCATGGTGATGCCTCCGGCACCGATCCCGAGGCGATTGCCGCTGGAGTTGGTATCAAGGACCATGGCACCATTGCCGCTGCCGATGGTGACGCCGTAGACCTTCCGGGCAGTTACATATGGCGCATAGACGGGATTGCCACCATAGGTCGGCAGGTTGAAATTCGCGATGTCGTCGGTGAGATTATCGGCAGGAAGGGTATCCCAGTTGCCGGCAGTAGCCCACGCCGCGCTGGTGTCGCCGTCCCAGTTTCTAGTGTTGGCCTGGCTTTGCTGAGCAGTGCCGACCGCCGCCGCCAGCGCGAGACTCATCAGGACACCCCGCTTGCATGCGGGCATCTTCGCCGCTATGCCGGTTCTCGTTGTCATGGCTCCCTCCTTCTTCTCCTGGACTCTTGCTGCATTCATGTCATTCTGGCGACTGCCGCCAGCTTGACGAAGTGGACGGAGCAGGGCCGGACCCCCTTCCAGCTTTGTGCGTGTGCTCATCGTGTTTCCCTCCATTCATCGATTCGTACACGTGCGCTCCCCGACGGTCACCCGACCGCCGAAAACTCTCCTATCGGTTTATCACGCTGTTGCCTTCCACCACGTGCGTCTGGAGCAGCCAGTGCAGCGGCGGCTCGCCGGGTCGCTGTAGCCGCGCGTGAAGCCGCTTCACCGCGGCCAGGCCGAGTTCCCGGACCGGCAGGTGCACCGTGGTCAGGCGGATGTCGGGTGACGGCGCCGGATCGACGTCGTCGTAGCCGGCCACGCCGACATCCTCCGGCACCCGCAGTCCGCGCGCCCGGATTCTCGCGATGGCGTGGCGGGCCAGGAAGTCGTTGTAGAAGACGATCAGGCTGAACTGGTGCTCCGGCCGGCCGGCGGCGCGCAGATCGAGCAACTCCTCGACCTTCGGCATGGAGGCGTTCGGCGACAAGCCGCTGGTCGTCCGGATCAGTTCCAACGGCAGCGATGCGCCGCACTCCCGCAGTCCGGCCAGCACCCCCAGGGACCGCGCATGGCCGATGGAACTGTGGTGGGCCAGGCAGGCGACCAGGCCGGGCCGCTTTTCGCCCAAGCGCAACCCGAGCTCGCGGGCGCTCGCGAACGCGTCCACACTGACGACATCCGCGCCCGGCATCGGATAGAGGATGCTGACGGTCGGCACGGGCGCTTCCTCGATGCGAACGCCCGGCTCGAACTCGTCTGGAACCATCAGGCGCACCAGCCCCGCCACCTGCCCGCCCGACACGACCTGAGGAAACAGGCCGGCCCGATGCGGCGCCACAATCACCTCGCGCCCGACTTCCCGGGCCGCCTCGATCGCGCCTCCGATCAAGCGCTCATGCCAGACGTCGCCATTTGCGATTTCCACACAGATCACCCCGCGGTAACGGCTTGCCCGGATGCGGCGGGGCGCGGTGCTTTCCGGCGGGCGATAGCCCGTGCGTCGCGCCGCACGAAGGACGCGGTCGCAAAGTTCGGGACTGACTCGCCCTGTTCCCCGAAGCGCGCGCGACACGGTTCCCTGGCTGACCTTGAGCAGCGCGGAAAGGTCTTTTTGATTGGGCATGGCGCTGGTCTCGCTCAAAAATGGAAAAGTCATAGCGTGGGCATGGGTGTCAGCCTATATGAAATGCGCAGCGCAAGACAAGTGATATTTCTTAGGTATGCTCTGCGCATAGTATGCGCATACTCACCGTCGGGATTTTCTTGGCTTCCCGCCGACTCGGTCACGCGGTGGCGATCCATTGCATCCTGACGTCGTCGTTCTCCGTACTACGATCCCGCACGCTTCCGGGATTGGCGGGGAATATTCCATTGGGTGTGCCGAATCATGGAGAGATCGGCGTGTACGAGTAGGTGTACGAGAACAACAGACGAAGAACAAGCAAGCGGTCGTCGCGGGCAAACAGCACCTCGCGGATACTGTGCGCATGCTCGTGGCGTGGGACCGAGGCCGGGGAGGAAAATAGCGTACCTGGAAGCAGAAACCGTACTCATACACCTTCGTACACTCGACTCTCTTCGGATACCGCTGACAGTCGCAACCGCCAGTGAGAGCTCGGAAGCGCCGTGAAACAAACACTCCGAATCTTTCCCTTTTCAGTCCCCAGCCGGTCGGCTAGAGTGCCTGCAATTGTTCGTTGAGACATTCGCAAAGTGAAAAACTCGATCCTGTGCATCCTGATGAGCGCCACTGCGTTGTCCGCGTTTCGAGGGCGACGTGCGAGTGGAATATGGTTTCACCCGGCTCGACTCCAACGTCGAGCACACCTCGGGTTGCCTGCTCTACCTCATCGCCACCGGGACCGGGGCCAGTTTCCCGAGGACATCTTCGCGTGGCGGGACAAGCGGACGGTGCCCATCATGAGCCTCTATTTCAATCACATGAACCTCCTCCACTTCTCCCACGCCTGCACGGGAAGGAAGGAGTTCAATGCTGTCACGGTGGAATGGGAGGAAACAACATGATGAGTGAGACGAGCAGCAGGATATTGAACCAGGCGGTGGATGTCAGCGCCGAGTTCGGGAAGTTGGAGAACCAGTGTTTTGTCGCCACCGACGTCGTGGCGTTTGACCCGGCCAGCGG